>NZ_CP114289.2:2573513-3216891 GCF_027111315.2 Flavobacterium limnophilum
GGATCGTTTTTTAACCTATAATGAGTCACGATAGCGCATTCTTTAGCAAAACCTTCTGCATTTTTTTCTTCGGCTTCGAACATGCTTTTAGGAACAAACAAAGGAAAATAAGCATTTTGATGCCCCGTTTCCTTAAACATCCTGTCTAATTCCGCCTGCATTTTTTCCCAAATTGCATAGCCGTAAGGCTTGATAACCATGCATCCTCTAACTCCTGAATTTTCAGCCAAATCGGCTTTTACAACCAGCTCATTATACCATTTAGAATAGTCGTCTGCTCGTGTGGTAAGGTTCTTGCTCATATTGAATAGTTTGGCACAAATTTTGTTTTAATTATTTTAACTAAATAGTTCAGCAAAACTAACTATTTTTGTAATGTGCAACAATAAAAAATCCCATTGATATGAAAACAAATCTATTTTTTTCCCGAAATGCAACACTTTATTCATTAATTGGATTAATAAGTTTTCTTGTGGCATCATGTGGCTCTTATCAAAACAGCTCCTATTATGACAGCGACGGCATCTATGGAAATTCTGCAAAAGCACAAAATACTTCAAGCAAACACTATCAGGAGTATTTCAGTTCTTTGCAAAATGAAAACAAAACTTTGGGTGACACTATTCAAGTTACAAACCAAGATTATCCTGGCTGGGGAGACAATCCATCAACAACTTCGGTAAACGTATATACCAATCCTTGGAGTATGTCGATAGGTTTCGGATATGGATACGGTTATGGCTATCCATATTATGGATGGGATTATCCTTATTATGGATACGGTTGGGGTAATCCTTATTATGGATATGGATACCCTTACTACGGATATGGTTATCCATATTATGGCTATGGATATAACAACAACAATTATTCCTATAATTCAGGACGAAGAGGCTCTTCATACTCTAGTGGAACGAACAACAATATTAGATATTCCCAAAACTCTTCTACAACAAGAGATGCAAGTGGCTCTAATTACAGAAGAAACTCTACTGACACCAATAATAGCACAACTAGAAATAGCTCGTCCTTCATGACAAGGGATTATTCACAATCTCAAAACAATTCAGGGCGAACAAGAACCAGTACAAACACAAATGGCTCAAGAAGCCAAAGCTACACTCCTACTAGATCATACAATGACACTCCAAGTTCAACCAATTACAGCAGCGGAAGAACATCAAGTGGTGGTTCATATGGCGGTGGATCATATGGTGGCGGCAGCAGCAGCAGTAGTGGTGGTGGAGGTCGATCATCTGGAGGTGGTGGTGGAAGAAGATAATAAACATCTTTCTTTTTTAAAATAAAAAACTGAACTATAAACGAACTCATGATGAAAAAATACATATTCCTTTTATTATCAGGTCTCATATTTAGTGTTGCACAATCGCAAGACATCACTGATGCCATGCGTTATGCACAAGATAATTTGAGCGGAACGGCTCGTTTTAGAGCCATGGGCGGAGCTTTTGGGGCTCTCGGAGGCGACTTATCTTCCATCAACGTAAATCCTGCGGGCTCAGCCATTTTTTCCAATAATCAAATTACGTTGACTTTAAGCAATTTCAGCACAAAAAACAATTCCAATTATTTTGGAACCAACACTTCAGCTTGCGACAATTCTTTCGACATGAACCAAACTGGCGGTGTTTTTGTTTTCAAGAACCGAAACCCAAATAGCGACTGGAAAAAGTTGTCCTTTTCCATAAACTATGAAAACACGAATAATTTTGACAACTCAGTCTTTTCTGCAGGAACAAATCCAACCAATTCCGTAGATGGCTATTTCTTGAGTCATGCAAATTTTGGAAATGGAGGCGCTCCGGTACCACAGGAATTTGTAACCCTACAAAAGGGAGAATCAATTTCTGATTTATATGCATTTTTGGGCAGTAATTTACCGAATATGCAATATCCAAACTTGAGTGGATTTGCCGCACAACAAGCCATGATGGGTTATCAAGGTTACATCATAAATGCAGTGGATGACACCAACAATAATTCTCTATACGTTTCAAATGTCACTCCCGGAGTAAATTACTACCAAAAAAACAGCATTTATTCCAACGGATACAACGGAAAATTATCCTTCAACATCGCTACTTCTTATCAAGACAAATTGTATCTCGGAATAAACTTAAATTCACATTTTACCGATTTCTACCGCTCTACCAGCTTTTATGAAAGCAACACCAATCCTTTAACCACGGATTACACTGTAAGACAAATAAGTTTCGACAATAATTTATACACTTACGGAACAGGATTTTCATTTCAAATAGGCGCCATCGCAAAAGTAACCAATGAAGTCCGTCTAGGATTAGCTTTTGAATCACCCACTTGGTACCATTTGAGTGATGAATTTTCCCAAAATCTAGTAGCTGTAAGCAAGAACATTTCAGGCGAATTGCCCGCAGATGTCGTAAATCCAAATATCATCAACTATTATGCTCCTTACGAACTACAAACCCCAGGAAAACTAACCGGAAGTTTTGCCTATGTTTTTGGAAAAGTTGGATTAATAAGTATTGATTACACATTAAAAGATTATGGCAACACAAAATTTCAACCCGAAAACGATTCATATTTCAGAGGCTTGAACAACGAAATGAGCAACACTCTTGCTACTACAAGCGAAGTCAGGATTGGTGGCGAATACAAAATAAAAGCATTGAGTCTTAGAGGTGGATACCGTTTTGAACAAAGTCCCTACAAAAACTCTAAAACCGTTGGCGATTTGAATGGGTTCTCGGGAGGATTGGGCTATAATTTCGGCGTATTCAAACTAGATTTTGCCTATGCCTACTCTGAAAGAAGTTCGCAACAAGCTTTTTTCAACCAAGGATTAACTGACAGTGCCAAAATCAACACCATAAACAACAACGTTTCCATGACCATGTTGTTTGAATTATAATATTTTGGACATACGTTTTAAAAAAATTAATGGAAAGCCATTTCAATAATCGAAATGGCTTTCTCTTTGAAAAAAAGTCCAACATAGTAATGACTTCCCAATTCATTTATTGACGTATGTGTAGATAAATGGAAGAACTAAACCTCCATAAAAAAACAAAGGTTTGTACTTCTAAAAATAAAAATTGTAATTTTGCAAAATTCCCAAATTATCGGGATTATAAACATATGAGAACCAAATCCTTAAAAAAGAATAAAATAAACGTGATCACTCTTGGGTGTTCGAAAAATGTATATGACAGCGAAGTACTCATGGGGCAACTTCGTGCCAGCGGAAAGGATGTCGTGCATGAACAAGAAGGAAACATCGTGGTAATCAATACCTGCGGATTTATTGACAATGCCAAAGCTGAATCGGTAAATATGATTCTGGAATATGCCGACAAAAAAGAAAAAGGATTGGTAGACAAAGTTTTCGTAACCGGGTGTCTATCTGAACGCTACAGACCCGATTTAGAAAAAGAAATCCCCAATGTGGACCAGTTTTTTGGAACCACAGAATTACCTGCTTTGTTAAAAGCTCTTGGAGCCGACTATAAACACGAATTATTGGGAGAACGTTTGACAACGACTCCAAAAAATTATGCCTATCTAAAAATTGCTGAAGGTTGCGACAGACCTTGCAGTTTTTGCGCCATTCCAATTATGCGCGGCAAACACGTTTCGCAAACTATTGAAAAGTTAGTTAAAGAAGTGGAAGGTTTGGCAAAAAATGGCGTAAAAGAGTTGATTTTGATAGCGCAAGATTTGACTTATTATGGTTTGGATATTTATAAAAAGCGTAATCTTGGCGAATTGTTGGAGGCTTTGGTAAAAGTCGAAGGAATCGAATGGATTCGTTTACACTACGCCTTTCCTACCGGTTTTCCGATGGATGTATTGGAAATCATGAAACGTGAGCCAAAAATTTGCAATTACATCGACATTCCATTGCAACACATCTCGGATTCTATCTTGAAATCGATGAAACGTGGCACCACAAAAGCAAAAACAACGAAATTACTGAAAGAATTCCGCGAGGCAGTTCCCGGAATGACCATTAGAACGACTTTAATAGTTGGTTATCCTGGCGAAACACAGGAAGATTTCGAAATCATGAGAGATTGGGTTCAGGAAATGAAGTTCGAACGCTTGGGTTGTTTTACTTATTCACATGAAGAAAACACAAGCGCCTACGATTTGGTTGACGATGTTCCGGATGACGTAAAACAAAGTCGTGCCAATGAAATTATGGAATTGCAATCACAAATTTCCTGGGATTTGAACCAAGAGAAAATTGGAAAAACCTTCCGTTGCATCATCGACAGAAAAGAAGGCGAACATTTCGTGGGAAGAACAGAATTCGACAGCCCTGACGTGGACAACGAAGTGCTTATTGACGCATCAAAACATTATGTAAAAACCGGCGAATTTGTAATGGTAAAAATAACCGATGCCACAGAGTTTGATTTATACGCAGAACCTATTTAAATTTATATTTTTTTTTAAATACTAACTATGAGAACAAGACAAACATTTCTAGTATTTGCATTTATGCTATTATCAATCACAAGTGTTTCTGCCCAATATGGCGGGAACGGCTACGGAGGAGGAGGTTACGGAGGAAATGGCTACGGCGGTGGAATGAACCAAATGGGCAGCGCAATGAATCAGCAAAGCCAACCGGAAAAACCAAAAGAAATCCCAGCCGATGTAACTGCTGCCAAAATAGTTGAACAGATGAAACCTGCCCTAAATCTTGATGAACTTCAAGTAATTGCAATTACCAATGTTCTTATTGAAAGCCTCAACACACAAGGGAGAATCCTAAAACAAGACTCGACTCAAGACGAACAAATGAAAGATTTTCAGGCACTTTCAGAATCTACAGATCGAAAAATAAATCAATTTTTAAGCAAGGAACAAAAAGAAAAATATCTTGTTTTTAAAGAAGACAGAAAAAACCAGAAAAAATCAAAAGAAAAATCTAAATCCAAACCAAAAAAGGAGAAAGAAAAAGAAAATCAGGAATAATTTATTTTATTTGAACATTAAATACTTTTAAATAGCGTGAAACATTTAACATATAAGCCTTTCTTCCTGCTGATTTTAGTAATTATCATAACTTCTTGCTCAACTAATCCTTATAAAAAAAGCGAAAAATCATACAAAGAGCAATTAGACAATTATAAAGAAAAGATTTCAAATATGGAACCGGCGAAGCTGGAAACTAGCAGTACTACCATATTGCCTAGCGAACCCGCTCCAATAGACCCACTAACACTTTACAAGGATACCTTATCCATAAAATCGCCAGTCGTTTTATCAAACGGAATCAGCACCGAATGGATCAGTACCGTTAATTTTAACCTTAGAAAACCCAATTTCATAATTCTTCATCATACTGCCCAAGATTCATTGGCTCAAACATTAAAAACGTTTACCATCACCAAAACTCAAGTAAGTGCCCATTATGTAATTGCAGAGGACGGCAGAGTAGTCCAAATGGTGAATGATTATCTTCGAGCTTGGCATGGAGGAAATGCCACTTGGGGAAAAAACAGCGATATCAATTCGGCGTCGATAGGAATTGAACTGGACAATAACGGAATTAAACCTTTTTCGGATAAACAAATAATTAGTCTTTTGGCCTTGCTTACAAAATTAAAAAAGGATTACAATATCCCGACACAGAACATAATTGGCCATTCAGACATTGCCCCAACAAGAAAAAAAGACCCTAGTGCTTTTTTTCCATGGAAACTTTTGGCCACAAATGGTTTTGGAATTTGGCCGGACGAAGTTTTAGAACCCGCGCCAACTGACTTCAATGTAGAACAAGGACTTCAAATTATTGGTTACAACACGAAGAATCTTCCGGCTGCAATTTCGGCGTTTAAACTTCATTTTATTCAATCAGAAGTTGATACTGTTTTAGATGAAAAAACAATAAATACCATTTATAATATCTACAAGAAACAGCAATAATTAGTTTTAAGATAATTAAAAAGCGGTCTTTTGAACACTTCAAAAGACCGCTTTTTTTGTCTATCCATTATTATTTATGGATCGGAGACAATTTTCCTTTATACTTTAGATATGGTTTAAATATTTAGTCCTTTCTACCACACAAGAGACTTATAAATTATATTGGCTCGTCTGATTAAAACATGTATTTGTCCTTTTAATCAAAAAGAGAAATGAAATGAAATAAAATAGAAGGCAAGGAAATAGATTGCCTTCTATTTTTCAAGCATACACCCCGTAACCTACCTTTGAGGAAACACATTCCAGTAAAATCAATACCAGATAGGCATCATTACCGATATCTAAATGAACAAAATTAAACCTTTTTAGACTATACATAAAAAAACTGCCAAGACACTAGTAGCATCTTGGCAGTAAAAAAAAATATTTTTCTAATTAGAACGTATATGTAGTCGCTAGTAAAACATAAGTATTTGATTTTGTCCCAACTGAATCACTATCTAAGAAAATATTATTAGAAGATTTATCATATCTAACCTCAGGAATAATTGTCAAGTTACCTACTTTGTAGTTTAAAGACAAAGTATTACCCAATACTTTTCCGTCTATGGCACTAGCTGAAAGACCATCTTTATCATCAAAATACTCTAATCTGTAAGCCAAGCTAAGGTCAGATTTCACGGCATAGCTAGCGTATCCAACTAAAGAAAACCATTCTCCGTCCAAATCGCTATCAAAATCATCTGCCACAGAAGCATAAGTAGCGTTGAATCCTAAAGAGAATTTATCGTTAAGTTTTTTAGATGCAACAAAATCAAATTGAGTAATGTTTTTATCAGAACCTGGATTATTACTACCAGCTGTTACATTAAAATAAGCGCTTCCAGTGTCACCTACATAACCTAATTGACCGATAAAAGTTTTGTTTTTTGACTCAGCATCAAGCGCAGATTTAAAATCGGTTGGGTTAGTAATCCCAGCCATAATACTGAATTTACCAGCAGTATATTGTGCTTTAACACCTGTATTAAAGAAAGGCCCGTTAGTAAATGCATAAGACATACTGTAGTTTTTGTTGTCTACTGCATCCAATAATTCATAACCAATATGAGTTCCAAAACTACCCATTGTAATTTTAAATTTATCAGAAACATCGTAAGTAAATGTCAACTGTTTAATCATAAATGTGTTTGCATCATCGTTGTATGTAAATTCCGAAGCTCTACTTCCAAAACCTAAATCTACAAAGACGGAAGCTTTACCAAATTTGTGAGAAGCCTCTATAGAAGCCATTCCCAATTGAAAAGAATCACTAGCATTAGTGAAGCTGGTAGAAACTGGCTGACTCATTTGTTTAGAAAAATCATACTTGTAAAACGCATCTGCAGATCCTGCAAAAGTTGTTGCCGGTGCTGCGTCTTGTGCAAATGTCATACTGCTCGTAAGCATTAATGCTAAAATAAGTGCTACTTTTTTCATGTTTAATTTAGTTTAATTATTAATTTGGTTTTGTTTTGTTTTTAAATCACAATCACTAAACGTGTTTTCAAAACATCAGAAAAACATCATTTTTGTAAGTATAATTTGTTTAGGAAAGAACCTTTTTCCTGAGGCAAATCTATTAACTTATATTTTACCTGAATATAAAAAAACTACTTTTTTGCCTCTTCGACGAAAGAATTATCGATAACCAAGAAATGATTGCAAAATAATAGACATTCCGTATTTATAACAGATTATTTTATAAAATTAATATTTTATTTTTTCAACACACCCCCATATTTTTTGACTTAAAATCAAAAAACCAAATAAAAAAAGGTCTAAAATAGTGTTTTAAACCATATGAATACAAAATCACCCAACACAAACGATAGTAAAGTTCTTTTTTAAACAAAACACAATAAAACACGAACACACCCGTAAATTTCAAAAAAAATCGAATTTAGAACTAAAAAAACAATCAATATTAGAACTAAAAAACACTTAACATGAAGCAAAACCGACTGGAATGACAAGACGATTTTTTGGCTGCAATTTGTTCGTCCCAAAGGTTAAAGAACAAGAGCACGGCAATATTTATTCTTACAAAAAAGAACAATTACAGATGTTAATTTTTTTTTAAATTTTAATACAGAGTACTTTGATTTCATTTGTTAAATTCTATTTTTGCCACTATGAAGATAATGGCACGAATATTATTGTTTGTTTTTACAACTTTTCTAGTTACGCCAACTGTTGTTAGCGTAATTGAGAAAAGTGCCGACATATCCGTATTTTACAGTTTTTCTGAAGAAGAAAAATCACATAAGGAAATCAAGGCCGTTTTCAACTTTGATTATCCAAACCCTCCAGCCTATTTATCGCAATTGAATTCCGGTTTGATTCATTCCGAGAACTTGTCCAAGAACGATAAAATTGCTTCCAAAATTTTCATCCCACCACCCGAACAAGCTTAATACATCCTTGATTTTATTTTTTAAAATCTCAAAAATAATCACATTAACTCATGTGATAAAATCTTTGTATTCATTTTTAGTAAGGTATCATGACAAAAAAAATCAATCTTTTTGCCAACCTTAAATCTGATTTTGCATCAGGTTTAGTGGTTTTTTTGGTGGCGCTCCCGTTGTGTTTAGGTATAGCAATGGCTTCAGGCGCACCGTTATTTTCAGGTATAATTTCCGGCATCATTGGCGGTATAGTCGTGGGGTATTTAAGCAAATCCCATATTAGCGTTTCTGGTCCAGCTGCAGGATTGACAGCAATAGTGTTAACGGCAATTACCGATTTGGGAGCGTTTGACGTTTTTTTGACAGCTGTTTTCATTGCAGGTTTAATACAATTGGCACTCGGATTCATTAAAGCCGGGAGCATTTCGAATTATTTTCCGACCAATGTAATCGAAGGAATGTTGGCTGGTATCGGAGTTATCATCATACTGAAGCAACTACCACACGCTTTTGGTTATGACAGTGACTTTGAAGGAAATCACGGTTTTTCGCAATTGGACGGAGGAAACACTTTTTCGTCTTTATTCAACATATTGAATTACTTGCAATTAGGCTCCGTATTCATTGCAGCCTTGTCTTTGATCATTCTAATATCTTGGGATAAAGTTCCTTTTCTTAAAAAATTAAAATTGATTCCAGGAGCACTTATCGCTGTAATTCTTGGAGTTGTATTGAATGAGTTTTTTATAGCCACAGGAAGTTCTTTAGCCATCTCCAAAGAGCATTTGGTTTCTTTGCCAGTACCTTCGAGCTTTGAAGAATTTAAAGAAATCATAGTAACGCCCAATTTTTCGGGAATCACCAATCCAAAAGTCTGGATTGTTGGTCTGACCATTGCCATCGTGGCTTCAATAGAAACATTATTGTGTATTGAGGCATCCGACAGAATGGATGTGCACAAACGCTACACCGACACCAACGTGGAATTGAAAGCCCAAGGAATTGGAAACATCGTGAGTTCTCTTTTGGGAGGATTACCAATGACTTCGGTGGTGGTACGCTCTTCGGCTAACAACAATGCAGGAGCAAAATCTAAAATGTCAACCATAATACATGGTGTTCTTTTACTTATAAGCGTATTGACCATTCCGGTAATTTTGAATAAAATACCATTGGCAACACTGGCTGCCATATTATTGTTGGTTGGATATAAATTAGCCAAACCCGCCACATTCAAGCACTTTTGGAGCAATGGCAAATACCAGTTCGTACCTTTTATAGCCACATTTGCGGCAGTAGTCTTTTTGGACTTGTTAAAAGGAGTTGCTTTAGGAATGATTATCAGTGTTTTCGCCATCTTGAGAGGAAACATGAAAAGAGCTTACTACTTTAGAAAAGAAGAATATCATGACGGTGATGTAATTCATATCGATTTGGCCCAGGAGGTTTCTTTCTTGAACAAAGCTGCCATTAAATTAACATTAAGCAAAATTCCAGAAAATTCGAAAGTAATTATCAATGCTAAAAATACTGTTTATATTGCTCATGACGTTCTAGATTTAATTAAAGAATTCAAAAAAATCAGGGCCAAAGAAGAAAACATAAAAGTAAAACTCGTTGGATTCAAAAAAGAATATGAACTGGAGAACACAGGAGAAGAAGAGAAACACGTATTCGTTTCTCACACATAAACCATTAATTTAGACCTTACACAAATGAAAACACATACAAAAGAAACACAAGCACAAATAAACCCAAGAAAAGCTTTGGAGATATTGCAAGAAGGAAATGATAGATTTATCAAAAATTTGAAAGCCAACCGCAATTTATTGCAGCAGGCCAACGAGACTGTTGAAGGTCAATGGCCATTTGCCACAATACTAAGTTGCATTGACAGCAGAACATCGGCCGAACTAATTTTTGACCAAGGCCTGGGCGACATCTTTTCGGTAAGAATTGCTGGAAATGTTGTCAATACCGACATTCTGGGAAGCATGGAATTCGCCTGTAAATTGGCCGGTTCAAAACTAATCGTGGTTTTGGGACACACCAAATGCGGTGCCGTTAAAGGGGCTTGCGACCATGTAGAAATGGGTAACCTTACCGAATTATTGTCAAAAATACAACCGGCAGTTTACCAAGAAAAAACGACCAAAACCGACAGGACATCAAAAAATAGTGGTTTTGTGGAAAATGTATCGACAATAAATGTAAAAAGAACCGTAAAAAACATAATCGAGCGCAGTTTTATTTTGGAGCAAATGGTAGAAAACGGGGCAATTGGAGTTGTAGGAGCCATGCATGACATCGAAACTGGGAAAGTAACTTTTTATACCGACGTCATGTACATCAGGGACGACAAAAACCCAAAATTCTCGGTAGCCGATTTAAGACATTAGGACACTTTCCAGAAAAACGTTTTAGATTTAAACACGATTTTAAAACAGTAGTAAACATAAAGTTTACTGCTGTTTTTTTTTATTAAAAAAAAACCAAGTCAATGTTTTAACAATATTTTTTTATCCTAATTTGATGCTTCACCTTTTCAACCAAAAAGCTTATCCTTTTGACTTTAAAATTCCCTATAAAAAAATCAAAACCACCCCTAAAAAACAAGGGTTACGCAATAAAAATAAGCCAAAAAACCACCTACAGCCTCCCAAAAAAAACCCAAAACAAAACACGCAAAAACAAAAGCAAAAAACAACACAAAAAGCACCAAAACACTTGTCAATTGAAGCTTTATCATTAAATTTGGAATATGAAAAACGGCGCACTCCAACTATTTTTTTCACTATTAATTACCACTTTTTCCTTAATCTGGATTAGTGACAAATTATCCGTAATTATGGAAAATGAAAGATATGGTTATTATGAAACAACCGAAAAAAATGATGCCGAAAATCAAACAGAAAACAAATTAAAAATCCAACTTATAGATTCAATTGAACTTTTAAATTTGGCACAATTCTCTTTATCAGATCCAAAAAACAACAACACCTACTATTTGTGCAAAATCAAAGAGATTTCTTTTGAAAATCCAACTCCACCACCTGAACAAGCATAAATATTTCCCAACAGCATAAGACTTTTACAGCAATAATTATTAAATAACAGGCTGCGGTTCAATCGTGGCGACACTAAATATATCCAAAAATGAAAAACTTATTAACCGTATTGGCAGTAATGCTTACAGCTCAACTTTTTGCACAATCCCACGAAATCATCAAACACGATGGCGAAAAATTAAATGTGAACTTTATAAAAATCGAAAGCAATTTAGTTTACTATACCCTACCCAACAGTATGGAAGAACAAAAAATAAGTCGATATGCCGTGGCTCAATTAAATGAAAAATCCAATAAAAAATCCCAAATCTTATCCAATAAAATAAATTTAACCCAAAAATCAGAATACAAAAAAGTCATTATACTGAAAGAGTCGGAAACTATTGGATTAAAAACATCAGGTGATTTAACCCTCTTTTTTGGCAAAACAAAAGGACAAACCAAACAGTCTTTGGCTTCAATGGGAGAAAAGCGTTTAAAAGAAAATGCCGCACAAAAAGGAAATCCATTTATCGTAATAACATCCAATAAAACAGATGATTTAAAAGCTACAGCTTACACTTATTAGGAACTTCCAAAACCATTATTTAGTTTAAATTTACCCCAAAAACGACTTCTTTTTTAGACAGTCGTTTTTTTCTTTCCAACAGAATCAAAAATCCGTAGAAAACCACAAAATTCTTGATTAGCCACTCTTTATATTCTAATAAATTTCTGTAATTTCGGGCTATGATTTTCAAGAAGTTTCATTTTCCGATTTTTGTTTTATTGGCAGTATTTTTTGCTCTGCAATCCTGCGAAAAAAAGCCTAAAAAAAAACCAGAAAAAAAGAGCAATTTAGTAGAAATTAATCGTCTTATTCTACTAGGCGAAAAGCACTTCACAAACACGAAATATGATAGTTCTTATTATTATTTCAGCAAAGCCAAATCACTCTGTGACGTAAAAAAAGACACCGCCAAAATTATCTATTCTATATTAGAATTAGCCTATATTGAACAAAATCAAGGGAATTATTCGGGCTGCGAAACTACTATCCTTGAGGCTTTTCCTTATTTAAAAAACAATCCAAAACCCAACCATCATTGGGCTTTATACAATATAATGGGGCATAATTATTTACAAACTTTAGATTATAAACTTGCCCTTCATTATTACAATTTAGCTTTGCATTTTAAAACAAACCAATTTAGAAAAGCTTGTATCAAAAACAATATTGCAGTAGTCCATATGGACACACAAGATTATCCTAATGCCATACAAATTCTCCTGCCATTAACTTCAGAAAAAGAAATCAAAAATAAACCAGAAGAATTTTGTAAAATTCTGGATAATTTAGGATATAGCTATTTCAAAGTTGGAAATCCAAAAGGAATTGGCTATATGAAGCAATCTTTACTAATTAGGAAACAAATAAAGGATGACTGGGGATTGGTAAGAACTTACATTCATCTTAATGAATACTATCAAAAAAACAACCCAAAACTAGCAAATGAATACGCACAATCAGCCTATGAAAAAGCAACAAAAGTAAATAATGCAGACGACCGATTGGAATCATTAAAGCTATTAATAAAAAACAGCCATAGAAACCAATTAAAAAAATATTCTTTAGATTATATCCGAATCAATGATAGCCTAGTAAAAGCCAGACAAAAAGCCAAAAACCAGTTTGCCAAAATCAAATACGATTCTAAACTGGACAAAGAAGAAAACCTAAGATTGAAAACCCAAAAAGCCGAAACTGCTCTTGAATTGGAAAAACAAAAAAACCAAAACCTGGTTTTAAATTTTCTGGTTATAACGGGTATTCTTTCCACTATTTTTCTTTATTATTTTTTAAAAGCCATCAACAAAAAAGAAAAAATCCAGACTTCCTACGATACCGAAACCCGGATTTCGAAAAAATTGCACGACGAATTGGCAAACGACGTCTATCACACCCTGGCTTTTGCCGAAACACAGAATTTATCCACCAGTCAAAACAAGGAATCATTGCTCAACAATTTAGACAACATCTATTCCAGGATCCGCAATATTTCAAAGGAGAACAGCATTGTTGATACTGGAATAAAATATGTTGAAGGCTTGAAAGAAATGATGTCCGGTTTCAATACCTGCACCATCACCATATTGGTAAACGGAATGCATTCTATCGATTGGAATGCATTGGAAAACAATAAAAAAATTATTGTTTATCGGGTCATCCAAGAATTATTGGTCAACATGAAAAAACACAGTCAATGCAGTTTAGCCATAATAACTTTCAAAAAAAGTGAAAATAAATTACAAATAGATTACAGTGATAACGGGGTTGGAGCGGCACTCGACAAAATAAATTCAAGAAATGGACTGCAAAATGTGGAAAACCGTATTCTATCAATAAATGGAACCATTACTTTTGATACTAAATCAGACAAGGGATTCAAAACTAGTTTTACAATTCCTGCGTAATTCTTCTTCAATATGTTTAAAAAAGTTTTAGTAGCCGAAGATTTTGACAGTATTAGCATCGCTGTCGGGCAAGCACTCAAAGAACTTTCGGTTTCCGAAATTCACCACGCCAAGTATTGTGATGATGCTTTTTTGAAAATAAAAAAAGCAATCCAAGACGATGCCCCTTATGATTTATTGGTTAGCGATTTATCATTCAAAACAGATCATCGCGAAAACAAGCTAAATTCTGGAGAGGAATTAATTACTGCCATAAAAAAATTGCAGCCAGACATCAAAACGATTGTTTTTTCCATAGAAGATAAGTCTTTCAGGGTAAAGTCACTTTTTACAAATTTAGGAATCAATGCCTACGTTTCAAAAGGAAGAAACAGTATTCCAGAACTTAAAAAAACCATCACGGAAATTCTCAATACTAACTCAAAAATATTTTCGACTGGATTGTCACACGCTTTAAGAGACAAATCACTAATCGAAATTGAAAACTATGATATTGAAATTCTAAAATTATTGTCAAAAGGCTATATTTTGGATGAAATCTCCACTGAATTCAAGAATATGAGCATCGCCCCGAATGGCAGCAGCAGTCTGGAAAAACGTATTAACAGGCTAAAAATATACCTTAAAGCCAACAACAACGTGCATCTCATTGCCATTGCCAAAGACTTGGGAATGATTTAATAGACTCCCTTCAATTTTTTTTTATTTTTTTTTACTTTTTACGGTTTCCCGTAAGGATACCTTTTTTATTGCATCTATTTTTGATGCAATTTTAAAGACCTACAATGAAAACCAGTACTAAAACAAAGTCATTAGCCTCAAAAACAAGCTTAACAAAAGACATTAATTCTGTTATTGCAACATCCAACACCATAATCATCATCACGGGAATTCTATCTTCCATCATTTTACTTTTAGTAAAAATAAGCTGGATAGACATCAATTGGAAAATCCCTTTTATTCCATTAATGGTTGCCTTGCAAATTATTTTCCTGACATCGGCCGTAAAAAACAGGTACAAAAAAATATAATCATCAATATCTGAAAATGACTTTAGTTAAAGTCGAATATAAAACGCTATTGATTAAAAAAAACATGAGCAAATAAATCATAAAAATTGCAAATCGCTGCCTCTTCTAAATCCCCAAATTTAAATGAAAAAACTTAACTTAACCCAATTCCTTTTCTTGTGCTTTATCCTCTTTTCTTGTCAATCAAAACCAGAAAAAAAAGAAATAAAACGAACCACATTTGAATACACCATCCCAAATTACAAACTTGATGACGATGAAATAGAAAGAAGAAAAAAAGACACTTTGGCTAAAGAAACAACCGTCAAGGAAGAAAAAAACGATTCATTGCTTATCAAGAATTGATAAAAAAATTCGAATCTATTTAGAATTTATTGATTGGTATCTTTATATTTAAAAGATACTCGTCAACGATTGTTCTTTTTTACATCAAAATTATTCATCCCCGGAAGTATGATGAACAGGAGCAGGTTTATTGGATTTTATACTCGAATTGAGATAAAAGAACAATCTCAAGGTATGATTCATGTCGTATTGATAACCTGTGTATTTTTGCTGATAGACATTCATGTAGCCAAAATCAAAGCTAAGTTTAGGATTTATGGATTGTTTGATTCCTATAAACAAACGGTTTTGGTCAAAAGTATTGTAGACCACTTCTTGTCCAAAATGAATTAAAATCTCGTCTGAAAGAACAAGTAATGGTGCCGTTTTTTTCTTAAAAATTGGAATATTGAAACTAACCAAATAGCGAACCCTGTCCGTGAATCGGTTTTCTCCCGTTGACTCATCGTTAACGATTTTTTCTTGCCAACGCTGTTCGTTTCTAAGCCTTTGAAGAACGCTAACTTTCCCTATTTTGGTGGTCATTTGCGCTTGTTGATAAATCCTGTTTTCATCCGAATAGGTATCCCAGCCTTCTTTTGTTGGCGCAAGCCACATATGGGCATAACCTCCCGTGATAGAAACTGCGGGATTTGGAATATAGCTAATTCCTCCTCTTAGAAAATAAAAATTATTATCATGAAAAACTTCGTTGCTCCTGATGTGGGCATCGGCAACAATCCCCCAATGTTCACTAAATTTGGTCACCGTATTTATAGACACCCAAGTCTGTGTCTGTTCATTGATTACTTTTTTTGTTTGGGCTTGTCCCAAAGCAATTATGGGCAATAAAATAACCAAAATTATAAGCTTGAATCTTGACATAGGAAATAAATTTAAAACGAAAACGAAGTTGTATTCACTTGCAAAATAACACTATAAAAAGAGCCTGAAATATGATAAAAATCACGTTTAAACTATTTTCACAAACTTAATCGATGTAGTCAACTCAGAATTTTGATTATCAATTTTAATGCTTTCCTAAAACAATAAACCGTCTAAAAAAGGAATCAGGAATGATGCCCAACATGAACAATAGAATTGGCGTTGTTTTTGTAATAAAAGAACAATCTCAGCGTGTGGTTCATGTCATATTGATAGCCGGATTTTTTTTGCTGATAAACATTCATGTAACCAAAATCAAAGCTGAGCTTGGGCGTGATGGACTGTTTGATTCCAACAAAAAACCAGTTTTGATCGAATGTGTTATAAACAATATTCTTTCCAAATTGAACAAAAATCTCGTCGGATATAACAAGGGAGGGCAATGTTTTTTTCTTGAAAATCGGAATATTGAAACTTGCCAAATAACGAACCCTGTTGGAAAACACTTTCTCTCCAGTCCAAGCATCATTCACGATAACTTGTTGCCAACGTTGTTCGTTTCGAAAGCGATTCAAGATGGACACATTGCCTATTTTAGAGTTCAGGTCCAACATTTGATACGTGAAATCTTCATTCGAAAAAGTAGTACAACCAGGATTCGATGGAGCCGTCCACATGTGTCCATACCCCAAAGCCAGCACTTTTTTGTTCTCGGTTATATAGGCCAATGCCCCTCGAACCATGTAAAAACTGTCGTTATCCACAAAATCATCTCTTCGTAGGTGAAAATCAGCCAATACACCCCAATGCTTGTCAAATGTGATGGTATTGTTTAAACTAAACATGGATTGCACCTGTTCGTTAACCACTTTTTCGTTTTGTATTTGTCCAATGCCTATTAATGGGAATAAAACGACGAACATTACAATTCTAAACTTCAACATAAAATAATTTTTAACTAAATTAACCTCTTCCTTATTTGCGGCAAATTAACGCACTAAAAAAAGTTTGGAGTATGATAAAAATCAGGTTGAAAGATAAAATTACCCGAAAAAACAAGAATAATTTTTGATTGAGTGAGAAGTATTCAGTATCAGGTTTTCTGTTTCTTTTTTCTTGCCGCAGGAAACAACACATTGTTCAAAATCAACCGATACCCTGGAGAATTGGGATGCAAATCTAAAACAGTTACTGGATCTCCCACTCTATGCTGGTAATCTTCAGGATCATGACCACTATAAAAAGTAAACATTCCCTTGCCTCTTTCGCCGTGAATGTAACGCGCTTCCCCATTGAGTTCACAAGTCCCCATTACCAACACATTAGACTTTATAAGTTCTGCATCAAAAGAAGTAGTTTGCCCCATAAATCCTTTTATCAATTGCGTATGATTTTGGCACAACATACTCGGAATTGGATCCCATTTGGCCGAAAACTCCATCAAGGTAAAATAGTCTTTCTCCATTGGAATTCTTCTTTTTTCGGTCATGTCAATATCCGAGAATTCGTAATGCTCGGGTTTTCGGTCTAAAATAAAATCCTTGAAAGCAAAGGAATTGACATAATTTATTTTGGATTGGTAATTGGCTTCGCTTGCATCGCCGTCAAACATCGATTCGCAAATATCAACACCATCGGCAGCCAAAGCAATGTCAAAACTGTCCGTTGCAGAACACATGGCAAACATAAATCCGCCGCCAATGACGAAATCCCTGATTTTTTTGGCCACGGCCAATTTCTCTTCCGATACTTTTTTATAGCCCAATTTGGTTGCCAAAATCTCGGCTTCTTTCTTTTGGTCAATGTACCAAGGTGAATTTCTGTTGGAACCAAAAAACTTTCCATATTGTCCCGTAAAATCTTCATGATGCAAATGCAGCCAATCATAAAGCAACAATTGGTCACTCAAAACTTCTTCATCATAAATGGGCGTAAAAGGAATTTCGGCATAAGTCAAGACCAAAGTCACGGCATCGTCCCAAGGCTGTTTTCCTTTCGGAGTATAAACGGCAATTTTGGGGGCTTTTTCGAGCACAACCGCTTCCATATTTTGGGAAGGACTAGCTATTTCTTCCAAAATTTGATTAGTTTCGGCATCGCTCAACACTTCAAAACTCACTCCTCGGATCTGACATTCTTTACGGATTTCTGGAGCATCTATCAACAAAAAAGAACCACCACGGTAATTGAGCAGCCAACTGGCTTTGTATTTTTTGTCGATGCACCAATAAGTAATTCCGTAGGCTTTCAGGTGATTTTGCTGCGTGGTTTCGTCCATTGGCAACAAAATAAAAGAAGCTTTGACCGAAAAGGAAATCAGGAGTAAAACTATAAAGAACACCTTTTTAGAAGCCATTTTTATTTTTTTTTAAAAGCACCATTAATCCGCTTTAATAATGTCAAATATACTGGTTTTATTGGACGAAAAACCATAAAAAACAGAACATTCTCTTTTCTAAACCATTAAGCTCATTAAGAAAATTAAGTTTTGAAGTGTCCTTAATTTTCTTAATGAGCTTAGTGGTTAAATATTTAATCTTTCAAACAAATGCCCTGTTGAAACATATTCTAAAACGGCATATCATCATCGTCATCGTTCAAATTACTACCGAAGGCTTCATTGGGTGACGGAAGATTTTTGGTTTGAAAAGGATTTTCATCATGGTTCATGCTCGAAGGTAAATCATCATAACTTCCGTTGTAATCATCAAGGTTGTCAAATTTACCTAAATGTCCGATAAATTTCAATCGAACGTTTTCTATACCACCATTACGGTGTTTGGCAATCATTATTTCGGCCTGACCAGCAGTTGGCGAAGCTTCGTCATCATCCCATTCGTCAATTTTGTAATATTCTGGACGGTATAAAAACGAAACAATATCGGCATCTTGCTCAATCGCACCCGATTCACGAAGGTCGGAAAGCAACGGTCTTTTGCTGGATCCACGGGTTTCAACCGCACGCGATAACTGCGAAAGTGCTATTACGGGAACATTCAATTCCTTGGCCAACGCCTTCAAGTTTCGAGAGATGGTCGATATTTCCTGCTCCCTGTTTCCTCCGCCTTTACCGTTTCCGCCGGCAGTCATCAATTGCAAATAATCGACAATGATGATTTTGATGCCGTGTTGCGAAACCAAACGTCTGGATTTGGCACGTAAATCAAAAATAGAAAGTGATGGCGTGTCGTCAATAAACAAAGGTGCTTTTTCCAAATTCTTTACTTTGGTACTCAACATCGTCCATTCGTGTGGTTCCAATTTACCGGTACGCAATTTCTCCGAAGACAAACCGGTTTCCGATGAAATCAACCTTGTAATCAACTGTACTGATGCCATCTCCAAAGAAAACAAGGCCACTGGGTGTCCAAAATCGATGGCGATATTTCTGGCCATCGAAAGTACGAAAGCGGTTTTTCCCATCGCAGGACGAGCGGCAATGATAATTAAATCGCTCGGTTGCCAGCCTGAAGTCAGTTTGTCGAGATTGGTAAAACCAGTTTCTACTCCACTTAATCCTTCTTGTTTACTGATTTCTTCAATTCTTTTTTTGGCTTGTAACACCAAACTTTGGGCCGTTTCGGAACTTCGTTTTATGTTTCCTTGGGTTACTTCGTACAGTTTCGATTCGGCTCTGTCCAATAAATCAAAAACATCGGTCGTTTCGTCATAAGAATCTTCGATAATTTCGGTAGAAATTCGAATCAAGCTTCGTTGAATAAACTTCTGAAGAATGATTCTGGAATGGAATTCGATGTGTGCCGAGGACGAAATTTTTTGCGTTAGTTGAATCAAGTAGAAATCACCTCCTGCAAGCTCTAATTTTCCGTTTTTTTTGAGTTGGGCCGAAACGGTTAATAAGTCAATGGGCTGTGTGTCCGTAAAGAGTTGCACTATGGCCTCAAAAATATATTTATGGGAATCTTTATAGAAAGCATCGGCTTGCAATATGTCTATCACATCATCCACACCTTTTTTATCAATCATCATTGCGCCAAGCACAGCCTCTTCCAGCTCTAAAACCTGAGGTTGCAATTTGCCTTTTTCAAGATTGATAATCGTTGTTTTATCGATTCTAATTGGGTTTATATTCTTGACATTTTCCATAGAGCGAAAGTAACTAAAATTAAAAAAACTTTACTATTGACTTATTAGAAATAATTGTTAATAAGGAATCATTTTTTGTTCATAACCAAAAAAAAATCCGAAACGGCGAGGCTTCGGATTAATTACAATATTGTAAGATTTCTAGTCTTTAAACTCTCCCATTTGAAGGTATTTCTCCATTCTTTGGGCAACTAATTCTGCTGTTGATAAGTCTTTCAATTCGTTGAATCCTTTCATGATATATTGCTCCACGGTTTTGAATGCGACTTCTCTATCGTAGTGGGCTCCACCAAGTGGTTCTGGAATAATATCATCCACTAATTTTTGTCTTTTCATGTCGGCTGATGTCAATTTCAAGGCTTCGGCAGCTTGTTCTTTGTAATCCCAGCTTTTCCACAAAATAGAAGAACAAGATTCTGGAGAAATAACGGAATACCAAGTGTTTTCCATCATGTAAACTCTATCTCCCACTCCTATTCCCAATGCGCCACCAGATGCACCTTCACCTACAATTACAACAATAATAGGCACTTTCAAGCCAACCATTTCAATAATGTTTCTGGCAATGGCTTCTCCTTGTCCGCGTTCTTCGGCTTCGATTCCAGGAAAGGCTCCCGGTGTGTCCACCAATGACAAAACTGGAATACCGAATTTTTCGGCCATTTTCATTAATCGCAACGCTTTTCTATAACCTTCCGGATTGGGCATTCCAAAATTCCTGTATTGACGTGTTTTGGTATTGAATCCTTTTTGTTGACCAATAATCATGAACGATTGTCCATCAATTTTTCCCAAACCGCCAATCATGGCTTTGTCGTCCTTGAATCCTCTATCGCCGTGAAGTTCCAGAAAAGTATCGCCACAAAGCGCTTTTATATGATCAAGGGTGTAAGGTCTATTGGGGTGTCTTGACAATTGAACACGTTGCCAAGCGGTAAGGTTTTTATAAATATTCCTTTTGGTTTCTTCGAGTTTCTTGCTGATTTGTTTGCAAGTATTTGTTACATCAACTTCTGACTCTTGCCCAATAACCAGACATTTGTCCAACTGCTCTTCAAGTTCTTTTATTGGAAGCTCAAAATCTAAATATTCCATAAGGTTTGTTCTTTTTTTGTTCTGATTTGAACTGCAAATATAAAATTTAAAATTATCAAAATGGTTTATTTGGCATCTAAATGCAAATAAATTCATAAAATCAGGCTCTTAAAATCATTATTCTTTATCCGTAAAGTAATGTTTTACAATACCGTTGAGGATAACCGTAAGGACAATTAACAAGGCTCCAATATAAAACTCGAAGCTCATTTTTTCTTTTCCGCCAAGGATAAAATAGGCCAAAACAATCCCATAAACCGGTTCTAAACTTGTGGTAAGCATAATGGTATAAGGCGATAATTTCCGCATCACTTTTACCGAAGCCGTAAAAGCATAAGCAGTACAAATTGATGACAGGATTAACAGCAAAATCCAGTCATTGGCAGTCAAGATGAAGAAATCGGCAGTAAATTTATTTTCGAACAAAAAGTAGATGGAAATAAAAACAACTCCCGCCATAAATTCATAAAACGTGATGACCGAAGATTCGTGCCTATCCGTCAATTTTCCGTTGATTAGGGTAAACAAAACGCCCACAATCACGGAAGCCAAAGCATATATCATTCCTTCGAAATAATTCATTTCGACCTGCAAAATGATGCCAAGTCCCGCAATAATGACCAATCCGAAAAACACTTCGTACCAAAGTACTTTTCTGCCGTAAAACAAGGGTTCGAGCAACGATGCGAAGAAAGCTCCCAAGGAAAAAACGGCCAATGTGATGGATACATTGGAAACATGAATGGCCTTGAAAAAAAATATCCAATGAATGGCTATCAAAAAACCCACAAAAATTAGTTTGAACAACTCCTTTGGCGGAACTGAAAATGATTTCTTTTTAAAGACAATAAACAGCACCAAAAAAACAGCTGCCAAAAGCATGCGATACCATACCAAGGCATCTGCATTTATGGATATTAAAGCTCCCAATACCGCCGTGAATCCCCAAATAAAGACAATCAGATGGAGACTTAAATAGCTTCCTAATTTACCGTTTTGCATTTCGTAATAAAAAAATTGCCAAAATTCCGAATACGATATTAGGAAACCAAACTGCCAACAAAGGAGGGAAACTGGACTTTTCGGCCAAGGTGCCAAATATCTTGTCGAAAAACACGAAAGCAAAAGCAATACCAATTCCTATGGCTAAACTCAATCCCATTCCGCCCCTACGTTTCATTGCCGAAACGGCAACGGCAATAATGGTCAAAATAAATGCCGAAACTGGAATGCTGTATTTTTTGTACAAAACCACCTTATAAACGTTGATATTGGAGGAACCTCGATTTTTTTCTTTCTCGATAAATCGGTTCAATTCGCCTAAAGTCAATGTTTCGGCAATATAGACCACGGGGGCTAAATCCTCTAAATCAAAACTAAATTTGGCGTCTTTTTTATCGGCTTTCTCGATTTTGTCCCCTAATTCCCCAACGGTTCTTTTGACGTAATCATACATGGTATAATTTTTTGTCTTTGGATTCCATTGTATCCTGCTGGCCGAAATTTTATACTCCAATTTATCTTTTATA
The DNA here is from genome assembly GCF_027111315.2 of Flavobacterium limnophilum. GTDB lineage: Bacteria > Bacteroidota > Bacteroidia > Flavobacteriales > Flavobacteriaceae > Flavobacterium > Flavobacterium limnophilum. The sequence goes on from NZ_CP114289.2 coordinate 2,596,397, forward strand.
AACCTTTCGTAACTAAAACTGTAAGCCGTTTTTGTATCGGTATTGAAGCTATTGACATAGATAAATTCGTTATCGCTAATTTGACGGTACACATCGGTGTTGTCGCCCCGCATGGCTTGTTTTCCGTCACCTCTAAGATAAGTGTACCTAAAATTATTGAATCCTTCACTCGCTTTTGGAACGATAAAAAATCCCATCAACAACACGATTACCGAAATGATGCAGGCTCCAATTATAAAAGGCCGCAAAAATCTCGTAAAAGAAATTCCGGAGCTTAAGATGGCAATGATTTCGGTATTGTTGGCCAATTTAGATGTAAACCAAATCACCGACAAGAACAAAAATATGGGAAATAACAGATTCATGAAATAGATGGTAAAATGATAATAGTAAATCAAAATCTCCGTAAGCGGGATTTTGTTTTCTATCATTTTATTTACCTTCTCCGAAACATCAATGATAATCCCAATAGGTGCAAACAACGCCAACATCACACCGAAAGTGGCCAGGTATTTTTTTAGGATGTATTTGTCTATTATTGTTAACATAGTAAAGTTTAATCGGTTAAACGATTAATCGGTTAAACGAATAACCGATTAAACAACTTTATAATCTCTGGCTCATGTTTCGAACCATCATTTCTTTCCAAGTCCTGAAATCTCCTGCCAAGATATGTTTTCTGGCTTCACGAACCAACCACATATAGAATCCAAGATTGTGTATCGTGGCAATTTGTTTTCCAAGGTATTCATTGGCGGCAAACAAGTGACGCAAATAGGCTTTGGTATATTCCGTATCCACAAATGTGTGACCCATTTCATCCACAGGCGAAAAATCGTCTTCCCATTTTTTGTTTTTGATGTTGATGGTTCCATTGGCGGTAAACAACATTCCGTTTCTGGCGTTTCTTGTGGGCATAACGCAGTCGAACATGTCAATTCCCAAGGCTATATTTTCCAAAATATTAATCGGAGTTCCCACGCCCATCAAATAACGAGGCTTGTCTTCTGGCAGGATTTCGCAAACCACCTCGGTCATCGCATACATTTCTTCGGCTGGTTCTCCTACCGAAAGTCCTCCGATGGCGTTTCCTTGTTGGCCGGAATTCGCAATATATTCTGCTGATTGTTGACGCAAATCCTTGTATGTACTTCCTTGAACAATTGGGAAGAAAGTTTGGTCATAACCATATTTTGTAGGCACTTTATCCAAATGATTGATGCATCTGTCCAACCAACGGTGCGTCATTTTCATCGATTTTTGTGCATAACGATAATCGCAAGGATAGGGTGTACATTCGTCGAAAGCCATAATGATGTCGGCGCCAATGGTGCGTTGAATTTCCATCACGTTTTCGGGAGTGAAAAAATGATAAGAACCGTCAATATGCGATTTGAATTTTACGCCTTCTTCCTTGATTTTTCTATTGGCCGAAAGCGAATATACTTGGTAGCCACCTGAATCGGTCAAAATATTCCTGTCCCAATTCATAAATTTGTGCAAACCACCCGCTTTTTCCAGGATTTGAGTTTGCGGACGCAAGTATAAATGGTAGGTATTCCCAAGGATAATATCGGGGTTTATTTCTTCTTTCAATTCGCGTTGGTGCACTCCTTTTACAGAGGCAACGGTACCAACAGGCATAAAAATTGGGGTTTCAATCAGGCCGTGATCAGTAGTTATACTTCCTGCTCTGGCTTTGGTATGTGGATCTTTTTGTAATAAATCAAACTTCATAAGGACATTTTTCAGTGCGCAAAGATAATTGATTTAAGATTTAACAATTAGGAATTACGATTTTATTTAACATTGTATTTCCATGAAGCCCTGTCAGGGTTCAAAACCCCGACAGGGCTGGGTTCAAAACCCGGGCTATCTCGCTCTTACGGAACTAAACCGGATTTTCGGCCGTTACAGCTGCTTCGCCCGAGACGGTATTGTAAATCACATAATCATTGTACTTCGCCACATCCTTGCTGGCCCAAATATCTTGCCCCGTTTGGGTATAAATCACCAGTAGCGAATAAATAGCATTGCCATCCTCTACACGGTCTTCTTGCTGAATATCTCTTTCGCCTATTTTCAGTTTTTGCTCAATAAGCAAAGCCTCAAATTGTTCGTTGAGTAAGCTAATATTATCTAAAAAAGCAGCGGTTAAACCTGTCGAAGCTAAATCGCCCAAACCATCAGTGCCCACTCTCACCACCCTTTTGGCCGTTATGATCAAATCGGCATCGCTTTGTTTGCTCAAGACACCTACACCATAATTTTTGTAACGAGCCGAATCGGCACCATATTTCTGAGCCACCCTGGTCATTACGGCTCTAATGGCGGTGCGCAGTTCTTCGGCTTTGGCTTCTTTTTTCTCGCTGATTTGCGCCTGGTTGCTCGACGATTCAATATCGGTAACCAAATTAGAAAAGGCCGCAATCTGGGTTTCTAAAGCCGCAAATTGAGTTTCGTTCAATCCAAAAAGAGCAAAGGCCTCTAGGTCTCTGCGCATAAAGGCAATTTTTTCATTTCCGACGGCTATCAGTTGCGCATCCGAAAATTTATACAATCTCGTAACTTCTGCTTTTTTCATACTAAAAAAGTTTTTAAGGTTTATCCTAACAAAATTAGTAAAATATTGAATTCTAAACGAATAGGATTTGTTTTTTTTACTTTCTTTTTCGAAAAAATTTAGCTTTTCTTTTAATAACAATAATCGATACCCCTTTTTTAGGTTTATTCCTTTCCGATTTCGTTTTGGCATTCCCTGAAATTGTCGTCAAAAAATATAAAATAGCCTGCGGAAGCCTAAAATCAACTGACGGAAGCTCTAAATTTTGATACGGAAGATTAAAATTAGCTGACGGAAGACCAAAATCTTGATACGGAAGATTAAAAGCAGCTGACGGAAGCTCTAAATCTTGACACGGAAGCCTTAAAGTAGCAGACGGAAGCTCTCGGGAAGTCATTATTTGAGCTTCTGAGCACCTCTAGCGTTCTTTTTTGACCATTTTGCCTCTTTCGGACAGCAAATGATTCTTTTATAAAAACCAGTATTCTTTTTTTAATACCGATTTGAAAATGAATTTTACCAAAGCAGTTGTTTCTTATCATGGAATGCACCACGCGCAAGGACTATTTTGCATATCTAGGCGGGATGAAACTAATGTAAGAAAGTTTACCTGTTACTTGAGATTATTTTATATATTTGAAATTAAATAAAGTATGACGTTTGTCATACATATCAACCCAAAAATGGGTGGCTTTGTATGATTTTGTCACACATATAAACGAGTTAGCTGTAACCATAAAAAAAACGTACTAAAAAAAACATTATGAAAAAAATCACAATTTTATTTTTATTTATTTTAAACTTTAGTTATTCACAAACTAAAGAAGAAACAATTAATTGGCTGAATCTTAAATTAAAAGAAAATTCAGATTCTTATATGGGTGAATATAGTATCAAAATTCAAAAAGATAAAGATTGGGGAGAAACATTAGTTATATCTGTACGCATAAAAAACGATTATATGAGTGAGCATTATGAACAGTACTCATTTTTACCAAAAAATATAGCATCAGTTATAACAACAAAAAAGTTTAGAAATGATGGTAAACTTGGATTAATAATTTCTGCTAAAGGAGAAAATATTTACCTCAATAGCAAAAAATTTGTGAGCGAAATTGAGATTTTATGTACACCTGCACCTGATGAAACAATAATACGAATTCAAAAAGGTTTTATTCATTTACTAAACTTAATGGGAAACCCAATAAAAATAACCAAAGAATTATTTAATGATTAATTTATGACAAAATTTGAAGCTGAAGAGATAGCCGATTTAATAAATAACCGAAATCAATTAACAAAAAAATATTCTTACGAAGAGATTTTATCTAATTCTGAAAATTTTGTCTACTTAAAAGAAGAAAATAAAATTGTAGCCTGTGCTGAAAGTAAAAAAGTTCAATGGTATCAATTTGAAATCTTACACGTTTCAATCGCACAAGACTTTGAAGGAAAGGGTTTTGGAAATTTAATATTAAATCTTGCTGAAAAAAATGCGATAGAAAAAAATGCAAAAATTTTACAATGTACGATAAGGACAAATAATGATAATAGTATTAGACTTTTTACAAGAAAAGGATATAAACAAGTGAATTCATTTTTCAATAATAAAAGTGGAAATTGGATTTTTATCTATCAAAAAACTATTGCAAATAAATAAAAATGGCTACAGCTAACAGCTAGAGTTCGTTGCGTGCGCAGCACGAACAATGAAACTTCTGTTGAACGGAACCGGCAATTATCTTATACTATGGAGTTATCGAAAATTTGGAAAAGGAATATGTAAGAAGTGTTTTTTATTCCTAATATGGAGTTATCGACAATCTATTGATTTTTAATATAATAAATCAAATTCAAATGCCGTAACTACAATGCAAAAGTACAAACTAAATTGGGTTATGGCAATTATTTAAATTTGTTTTCAAAGGCTTCTTAGATAATTATATTTTAACACAGCTACCGTAGGTTTAGTTCAACACACGCTACAAGCAATTTGGGGATTAGGCTTAATGGAAAAATGGTTTTGTATTTGATGTATTTGTTTTTAACCGAAAGATTACGCATCTTTAATCCCAGCCTGCTTGTAGCGCGGGAACGTTACCTGCAAGTTTAAAAGACCGAAAATGAAAATTAACACAAATATTACTAGCCTTTCAGAATTTATAAGTTTTATAAATAATACCGAACACCGACATATCTCGCAATGGTTATATCGTGGTCATTCTAATTCTAATTATGAATTAATTCCTAGTTTATTCAGAATTGACACAAAAGAATCTTGGGCTCATTGGGATAGTATAGAAGAATATATAATGACGCAATTTAAAAGAGAATCCATACCTTTTTTAAAAACAATTCCGAATAGTGAAATTGAATGGTTAACTATTGCACAACATTATGGACTACCCACAAGATTATTAGATTGGTCGACAAATCCTCTTATAGCTTTGTACTTTGCTGTAGAAAACTTTGAAAATAATGAAGATGCAAATGTTTGGTTATATGGATTATCGTCTACGAATAATTGTTGGGAAGAAAGTACGTGGCTAGCTAAAAAAATAAATCTAGGTGGAAATATTTGCGAAAATATTATTTTTCCACAACATATAGATTCTCGCATAACTAATCAGTCAGGATGTTTTACCATTCACCAAATTCCGAATAATAATGAAAAGTTTTTGCCTGCAAATGATTCTCCCAGAGTATTTGATACATTTATAAAACTTAATATCGATAGAAGTTTAAAAAAACAAATTCTTAATGAATTATATTATGTTGGAATACATAGAGGTTTCATTTATCCAGGATTAGAAGGAATTACTTCAAGAATAAAGTTTGAAATTGGAACTACTCATAGACGAACAACATATAGAGATTTAATAAAGAATCATACAGAATAAAAAAACCTGCAGGTAACAGCTAGAATTTCGTTGCATGCGCAGCACCAACAATGAAACCCGTGTTGAACAGCTTGTCCCGATGCATCGGGAGAACCGGCAATTATCTTATACTATGGAGTTATCGAAAATTTTGGAAAAGGAATATTAGATTTTGCACTAATATATTCCGCTTTGTATGGCGAATTTAAAATTATCTTGTCAAAATTAGAAACTATCTTTTTAGTTTCCATTAATTCTTTGATCATAATATGGTATTTACATTATCACAAATATTCATTTTCATTTTCATTTTCATTTTCATTTTCATTTTAAATAAAAAGCATTTGATATTTTATCGAAATCTTGTCGCAATAAGACTATATGCCGCAGATGAAAAACTTTAGTCCTGCTTCGGTGGGACTTTTTTTGTCTTGTTCCAAAACAACGTTCCCTTTTACCAAGACACCAAACGCCAGTAATCAACTTATTATCAATACTTTTAATAAAATAAACACTGCTTTTGATTGCGTGTTATTGCATATATAAGTACCTTTGAGAGAGTGACAATCTAGCATTTTACCCTTAAAAAGTTAGTCATGAAAAAGACGTTACTCCTCTTGTTTTTTCATTTCGCATTTATCCTTGCTGCGGTTGGACAAGACGCAAAAGATATTGTCAAAAAAGCCGACGAAAAGGCAAAAGGCAAAACCTCCATCTCCAATATTACCATCCAAATCATCAGGCCAACTTGGTCTCGGGAAATGAGCGTGAAAGGCTGGTCAAAAGGCAATGATTATAGCCTGGCATTGGTTTTGGCTCCAGCCAAAGAAAAAGGAGTCGTCTTCTTGAAACGGAAAAAAGAAGTCTGGAACTGGATTCCTTCCATTGAACGGAACATCAAAATGCCGCCATCGATGATGAGCCAAAGCTGGATGGGAACGGATTTTACCAATGATGATTTGGTCAAGGAAGCCTCCATTCTCGAAGATTACGACCATTCGTTTATTGGAGATGTCAGCATTGACGGTAGAGATTGCTATAAAATTCAGCTAATCCCAAAACCCAAATCGGCTGTCGTCTGGGGAAAAATCATTATGGCCATCGACAAAAAAGATTTTATGATGCTGCACGTCGAGTATTTTGACGAAGACAAAGCTTTGGTCAACACCATGTATTGCAGCGATATAAAAATGATTGGCGGTCGTTTATTACCCGGAAAAATGGAAATGGTTCCTGCCAACAAAAAAGGGAACAAGACGGTTTTGATCTACAATTCGATTGTTTTTGACACGCCACTGGAGGATTCTTTTTTTAGCACACAAAATATTACCAAAGTAAAATGATACTGAAATTAATCTGGAGAAACCTCTGGCGCAACAGCCGCCGAACGCTAATCACGATGGCTTCGATTGCTTTTGCCGTTTTGTTTGCCATTTTGATGAAGTCGTTCCAGAATGGGGTTTTCAACAATTTAATCAAAAATGTCGTCGGTTATTATTCGGGTTATGTCCAAATTCACCAAAAAGGATATTGGAACGAACAAGTACTCGACAATTGCTTTGCATTGGATAATTCCCTAATCGAAAAGCTCCAACAAAATCCACAAATAAATGAAGTTGTTCCCCGGTTGGAGACTTTTGTTTTGGTTTCAAAAGAAAACACCACCAAAGGCTGTATGTTGGTGGGCACGGACGCTGTAAAAGAAAATAACTTAACCCAGTTAAAAAATAAACTGATTGACGGAAGCTATTTCAACAACAATGAAGAATCCGTAATTCTTGCCGAGGGTTTGGCAAAACGGATTAATGCAATAGTTAACGACACCATCGTACTATTTGGTCAAGGCTATCACGGCGCAATGGCTGCGGGAAAATTCAAGATAAAAGGCATCGTGCACTTAGCCTCACCTGCAATGAATGATGCTTTTGTGTATTTGCCGTTATCTGCAACGCAATATTATTTAAGCGCAGAAAACAGGCTCACTTCCCTATCCTTGGGAATTGCTAATGCCGAAAACGGAAATACAATTGTCGAGAACCTAAAAAAAACGATAGGCAAAAAGTACGAAGTCATGTCTTGGCAGGAAATGATGCCCGAAATTGCCAACCACATCAAAGCGGATGGTTTTTCGTTTTACGTATTTTCTGGAATATTGTACCTCATCATCGGTTTCGGACTTTTTGGGACTATTTTGATGATGACTATTGAACGAACGTATGAATTCGGAATGCTCATCGCCATTGGAATGAAAAAAGGGAAATTGAAAATGATTTTATTGGGCGAGGCATTTCTGATTACATTGCTTGGCGTGCTTTTGGGAATCTTGTTAAGCCTGCCTTCTGTGCTTTATTTACAGGAAAAACCCATTCGTTTTAGCGGCGATATTGCCAAAGCCTACGAGCAATTCGGCTTTGAAGCCATATTCCCTGCGGAGCTGGATTTAAATATATTTTTCACCCAATCACTGATTGTGTTATTTATGTCGATCTTGATTGGTTTGTATCCGCTTTGGTTTGTTAACGGTTTGAATCCAGTTAAAGCAATGAAAAAATGAATGTGTTAGTCAAAATAGCGAGCAGAAATATCTGGAGAAGCACCAAAAGAAGCCTCATCATCATCACAGCGGTAAGCATTGGATTATGGACAGGAATTTTTATTATGGCATTTTATAACGGAATGATTGAGCAACGCATCAACTCAGCCATCGCCAGTGAATTATCACATATTCAACTGCATCATTCCGAGTTTAGAAAGGATCACGAAATAAAATATTATTTGCCCAAAGGAAGAAAAATGCTCGAGATAATTTCCAAAAAACAGGGAATAAAGGCGGTGGCTGGCCGGGTTATTATCAAAGGAATGATTGCATCTGCAGCGGGAAGTAGCGGAATCACCATAAATGGAGTGATGCCAGAGCAAGAAAATGTATTGACCAATCTTAAAGGAAAAATAATAAAAGGCCTTTATTTCAATTCAAAAAAAGAGAACGAAATACTAATCAGCGAAAAAATTCGCAAGAAATTGAAACTTGACTTAAACAAGAAAACCATCCTGACTTTTCAAGATAAAGAAGGTAATCTCGCATCGGCGGCTTTCCGGATTAGTGCCATATACAAAACCATCAACAGTCCTTATGACGATGCCAATGTGTTTGTAAAAATCACCGATATTGATTCGCTTGCCGGAATCCCGAAAGCCATCAATGAAATTGCAATCTTGCTCGAATCGAGTAAATCAGTGCCAGAAACTCAAAGAAATCTAAAACAACAATTCCCAAAAATAGAAATCAAGAACTGGATGGAAATTTCACCTGAATTAGGATTGACGGTTTCTGTTGGTGACCAAATGGTTTATATTTTTATGGGAATTATTTTGCTTGCTTTGGCTTTTGGCATCGTCAACACGATGATGATGTCGGTTCTGGAAAGAACCCGCGAAATAGGAATGCTGTTGGCTTTGGGAATGAATAAATTCAAAATATTCCAGATGATTCTCCTCGAAACTTTTTTCCTGATTCTTGCCGGCTGTCCTATTGGAATTTTGCTTGCGTTTGCAACCATTGGAATAACAAATCGAACCGGAATCGACTTTAGCCAATTCTCGGAAGTGTATTCCAGTTTTGGATACAGTTCCATCATATATCCCACTTTGAGTTGGAACCAATTTGGAAATATTGTCTTGTTGATTATCCTGACCGCCCTTGTTTCCGCTTTGTTTCCAGCAAGACGAGCCTTGAAATTGAAACCTGCCGAATCATTAAAAAAATAAATGCGATGCAAGAAACAGTAATTGACGCACACAATTTGTCGAAAATTTACGACGAGAAAACCATTCCGGTTTATGCCTTAAACAAGGTTCACCTCCACATTTCTCGAGGAGAATTTACGGCCATCAAAGGGCCATCGGGTTCCGGAAAGACGACTTTGTTGAATATGATTGGTGGATTGGACGTTCCTTCTGAAGGTTTTGTCGAGATTAACGGAACCAACATCACCGAATTGAAAGGCAATGAATTAATTGATTTCCGATTGAAAAATATTGGATTTGTTTTCCAGTCCTATAATCTGATTCCCGTTCTGACGGCCAAGGAGAATATTGAATTTATTATGCTTTTGCAAAAATGGTCATCCAAAGAAAGAGAAAAAAGGGTGCTGGAATTGTTGAAACAAATAGGCATGGAAGACAAAATCAACAAAAGACCACGTGAATTGTCGGGTGGACAACAACAGCGTGTTGCCGTGGCAAGAGCATTGGCGCCAATGCCACAGTTTATTTTGGCCGACGAACCAACGGCAAATCTTGATTCGGTATCGGCAGAAAATTTGTTGGATATGATGCTAAAACTCAATCAGGAAGAAAATATGACTTTCGTTTTTTCGACCCACGACCAAAGAGTCATCAACCGCGCCCGAAGAGTCATCACGCTCGAAGACGGAAAAATAGTTGCCGACACGGCACCAACCACAATCGAACACCATCAGATTTGACAAAAACGAGTTGCTTTGAAATTTCAAATATACATATCCGCTCTATTTCTAATCTTTGCCAACATTGCTGTCGATGCCCAAACAGATGATGCAAAACCATCATGGATAGAACTTCACGGCTATATAAAATATATCCAAAACACGACTTTCGTCCAAAAAATTGATTCCAATGCTACTACAAACCTTATTCATAATCGGCTGAATTTCAAGTTTAATATTGCTCCAAAATTTTCCGCTAGATTGGAAATCCGCAACCGAATTTTTTATGGCGAACAAATCGAACAAACACCCAATTTTGGAGACCTCATCAACCAAGACAACGGTTATTTTCATCTTTATCATTTATGGGTCAACGAGGAATCTTTTGTGGCGCAATCCACAATCGACCGGATGTTACTTCAATATTCTGATGACAAATGGGAAGTTATCATTGGAAGACAGCGCATCAATTGGGGAATTAACAACGTCTGGAATCCGAATGACCTTTTCAATGCTTTTAATCTGTTGGAATTCGATTATGAAGAACGCCCAGGAAGCGATGCAATTAGAATCCAGCACAATTTGAAGAATAATGCTTCATTCGAATTGGCTTACAAAGCCAGCAAAAACAGTGAGGAACAAATTGCTGCATTATTGTACAAATGGAATAGAAAAAAGTATGACTTCCAACTTTTAAGCGGAATTTACCAAACCGATTTTGTGGTTGGCGGAGGTTGGGCAGGAAGTATCAAAGAGGCAGGATTTAAAGGTGAGATGAGTTATTTTATTCCAAAACAGAATTCATTGGATTCCTACGAAAATTTTTGTTTTTCATTAATGATTGACCAAACTTTCAAAAACGATTGGTATCTGGCACTCACAATGCTTTACAACAGCAATCCCACAAATGCTTTTATGATTAGCGAAGGCATTTATAACTTTAATGTTTCTGCCAAAATGCTTTTTCCGTTCGAGTATAATTTCCATTTCACGGCGCTGAAAACCATCTCTCCTATCAGTTCTTTCAACTTTTCCTTTATTTATTCACCGGAAAAAAATACGCTAATTCTGATTCCTTCCTTTACGTGGAATGTGGCAACCAATTTTGATTTGGATTTTCTGGCGCAATCCTTTTTTGCCGACCAATCCAACTACAAGAATCTGGGAACCAATCTCTTTATAAGAAGTAGATGGAGTTTTTAGAAAAAAATATTATGATTTTACTTGTTTAAAATCTCCCCAATCTTCAACGCACATTTTTCACCGTCAATTGCCGCGGAGATAATTCCTCCAGCATAACCAGCACCTTCGCCACAAGGATACAAACCTTTTATTTGAAGGTGTTCCAATGTTTCTGAATCTCTGGGAATGCGCACAGGAGAAGAAGTTCTTGATTCCGGAGCGTGAAGAACGGCCTCATTGGTCAAGAAACCACGCATTGATTTTCCGAATTCGACGAAACCTTCGCGTAATATTTGGGTAAGAAATCCAGGAAAAACTTCTCCCATTTCTACCGAAGTCGTTCCGGGAACATAGGACGTTTTCGGGATATTGGAAGACACTTTGTTCTGGGTAAAATCGACCATTTTTTGGGCAGGAACTTTTTGGGTTTCTCCTGCCAAATGCCAGGCTTTTTGTTCAATGCTTTTTTGGAATTCCATTCCTGCCAATGCACCAAATTTGGCAAACGGCTTGAAATCTTCGAGTTTCAATTCGACCACGATTCCAGAATTGGCCGTAGCTTGATCTCTTTTGGAAGGCGACCAACCGTTAGTTACAACTTCGCCCGGACTTGTCGCACAAGGTGCAATCACGCCACCGGGACACATGCAAAAAGAATACATTCCCCTGCCTCCCACTTGTTTCACGATGGAATAAGGTGATGGCGGCAAATGTTCACCACGATAATCGCAACTGTACTGGATACTGTCAATCAACGACTGCGGATGTTCGGCTCGAACGCCCAAGGCAAAAGCTTTGGCTTCGATAAAAATTTGTTTTCTATCCAATAATTCAAAAATATCTCGGGCAGAATGTCCTGTGGCTAGGATTATTTTATTGGCCAAAATTGTGTCACCATTTTTGGTAACGACACCTTGCACTTCGTTATTTTTGATAATAATATCGGTCAAACGCGTTTCGAAAAGGACTTTTCCTCCCATTTCGATGATTTTCTCCCGCATATCCTGAATGATTTGCGGTAATTTATTGGTTCCAATATGTGGATGTGCATCAACCAAAATATCGTGTGAAGCGCCATAAGCAACGAATAATTCCAAAATTCGGGTTACGTCGCCACGCTTTTTGGAACGTGTGTATAATTTTCCGTCAGAATAAGTTCCTGCACCGCCTTCGCCAAAACAATAATTGGAATCTTCATCCACGATATGATCCCTGTTGATGGCTTTCAAATCTCTTCTTCTTCCTCGAACGTCTTTGCCCCGTTCGATTACTATTGGTTTCAAACCCAATTCTATCAATTGCAAAGCGGCAAACAATCCCGCAGGGCCAGCTCCCACGACGATGACTTCTTGTGCATTTTCAACATTTTTGTATTCTGGCAATTCTATTTTGGCTTCCTGAACAAGTTCGCCAACCAAATAAACAGTGACTTTCAAATTGAATTTCACGGCTTTTTGGCGGGCATCAATTGAGCGTTTTAGAATGGAAATATGCTGGATTTCTTTGGCATCGACCCGAATTAATTTGGAAATATGTTGTTTGAGCAACAGTTCATTTGTAGCTATTTCTGGAGATACTTGAAAGAGTAATTCTTGTGGCATTTTGTTGTGAAATTTTATGGAAATAATTTATAAATATCTTCCCGTTTGACAAATCTGGCAAGTTCTATAACTTCTCCATCAAAATAAAATCCTAATCTATATTTTCCAATTCTGATTCTATAAGCGTCTTGATATCCTTTTAGTTTTTTAATATTGGAAAGCACATTCAATGTTTCTGCATTTTTTAAAATAATAATTGCATTGAACAAATCATCTTTCAAACTTTCATCCTTGACTTTTAGTAAATCTTTTGAAAATTGTTTTAAGTATTCGACTTTCATTTACCTAAAATTTTGAAGATTTCCTCTTCACTAATCTTGTCTTTTCTATCAGCTTCCTGCATCAACATTATTAAGCCAATATCTTCTTTTTCTTCATCGGATAAATTATTGAATTGACTTGTTTGCTTATTTTTTACATAAGTTTGCACAGCATTTTCAATCAATCCTTTAACACTAGTTTTTTCAAATATTGAAATTACTTTCAATTTGGTTAAAGTAGTTTCGTCAATATCTATTAATTTTCTCATTGGAAATATTTTTACACAAATATATATTATATATACGATATATACAATAACAAAATAAACTTCGTAAATTTACAATCTAAACACATTCAAAATGTCTCGACAAATAAAACTAATATGGGATTTTCGTGGTCCAGCTTCGGCAAAAACGGCCGAACACCACGAAATTCATTTGAAGGAATATATAATTGCAGAAAAATTATCTCCGAATATTACCGGTTTTGAAGTCCTCAACGAAATGTATGCGGTTGCTTTTATGGTCGTTACCGATGAAACTATGATACAGGTACGTGATGCTTTGAAACCGCATCGAGGCGAGGTGTTTTAGTATTCAGTCGCGGTATTCAGTTCTATTGTGACTGAATACTGCGACTGAACACTGAATACTTTTTAATTTGCTACTTCACTAATAAACTTGATTCTCATCAAGCGCAATTCATCAATATCATAATCGCCTTCAAATTCTTTGAGCGCATTTTCAATATTATCGGATTGGGATTCCATAAAATAGTCGTGAATTTCTTCTTGCTGATCGTCGTCCAACATATCATCAATCCAATACTTTATGTTCAACTTGGTTCCAGAATTTACGATTTGTTCCATTTCCGTTATCAAGGCCTCCATGGTCAAACCTTTGGCAGAAGCAATATCGCTGAGCGGCAATTTCCGGTCGATATTTTGAATAATGTATAATTTATTGATAGAATTGGCTCCGGTAGATTTTACCACCAAATCATCTGGACGAACAATGTCGTTGTCATCCACATATTGGCTGATTAAGGCTATAAACTCCTTGCCGTATTTTTTTGCTTTCCCTTCTCCAACGCCATGGGTATTGATTAACTCATCCATCGAAATTGGATATTTCAAGGCCATGTCTTCAAGTGAAGGATCTTGGAAAACCACAAAAGGCGGAACTCCCAATTTTTTGGCCACTTTTTTACGCAGGTCACGCAGCATTCCCATCAAAACCTCATCGGCAACTCCGCCTGATTTCGCTGCGGTTACAATGGCTTCGTCCTCAGATTCATTGTACTCATGATCTTCAGACATCATGAAAGACTGTGGTTTTTTGATAAAATCCAAGCCTTTCTTGGTGATTTTCACGATGCCATAGGTTTCAATATCTTTAGACAATAATCCATCCACCAATACCTGACGCAATAATGCCATCCAGTATTTTTCATCATGATCGGCACCCGAACCGAAAAATGGCTGACTGTCCGTTCTATGCGCTTTTATGACTGCATTGACACGACCAATCAAGCTAAAAACCACTTCTTTGGATTTATAAATATGTTTGGTATCACGCACCACTTCGAGTAGTTTAACGACTTGGTCTTTGGCTTCCACCTTAACTTTTGGATTACGAACATTGTCGTCCATATCGCCACCGTCACCAGTCTCGTTATCGAATTCTTCACCAAAATAATGCAATAGAAATTTTCTTCTTGACATGGATGTTTCGGCATAAGCCACAACTTCCTGCAATAAGGCAAAGCCAATTTCTTGTTCGGCAACAGGTTTTCCCGACAAGAATTTCTCGAGTTTTTCTACATCTTTATAGGAATAATAAGCAAGACAATGTCCTTCGCCTCCATCGCGACCGGCACGACCCGTTTCTTGGTAATAACTTTCCAATGATTTTGGAATATCATGATGGATTACAAAACGAACATCGGGTTTGTCAATTCCCATTCCGAAGGCAATCGTCGCCACCACCACATCCACGTCTTCCATAAGAAACATATCTTGATGCTTGGCACGCGTTTTAGCATCCAATCCTGCGTGATAAGGTACCGCACTTATTCCGTTTACTTGCAAAACTTCGGCAATCGCCTCTACTTTTTTGCGGCTCAGGCAATAAATAATTCCTGATTTTCCTTTATGCGCCTTTATAAACCGAATGATGTCCGATTCAATATTTTTAGTTTTGGTACGTACTTCATAATATAAATTAGGCCTATTGAACGATGCTTTATAGGTTGTCGCATCGGACATATCCAAATTTTTGAGGATATCTTCCTGCACTTTTGGAGTGGCGGTAGCCGTAAGACCAATAATGGGAATATCTCCCAATTGCTTGATAATTCCTTTCAAATTTCGATATTCTGGCCTGAAATCGTGTCCCCATTCCGAGATGCAATGTGCTTCATCGATGGCAACAAAAGAAATTGGCACCGTTTGAAGGAAATTCAAATATTCCTCCTTGGTCAATGATTCCGGAGCTACATACAAGAGTTTTGTTAAACCAGAAGTGATGTCTTTCTTGACTTGGGCAATCTCCGTTTTGGTAAGTGATGAATTGAGTACATGGGCAATCCCATTTTCGGAAGACAAACTTCGAATGGCATCAACTTGATTTTTCATCAAGGCAATCAATGGAGAAACAACAATGGCTGTGCCGTCCTGAATCAAGGCTGGCAATTGGTAGCAAAGTGATTTTCCACCACCTGTCGGCATAATCACGAAAGTATTTTCCTTGTTGAGAATACTTTTTATAACTTGCTCCTGCAACCCTTTGAATTGGTTAAAGCCGAAATACTTCTTTAATTCTTTGTGGATATCAATTTCGTTTGAATTCATTCTTTATTAATGGTATTTTACATAAATTTGCACCACTAAAGATACTAATTTCTTTTATACATACAAATTTTTATAAAAATTCTATTTTGGACACAAAGGAAAACATTCTGATTTCAGCAAAAAACACCATTCTTTCCGAGAGTGAGTCCATCGCAAAACTAATTGATTACATTGACGTTAACTTCGCCGAGGCAACACAAATCATCTTTAATTCAAAAGGAAGATTGATTATTACAGGCATTGGAAAAAGTGCGATTATTGCCCAAAAAATGGTCGCCACATTCAATTCTACAGGAACTCCATCTATCTTTTTGCACGCCACGGAGGCCATTCACGGTGATTTAGGGATGGTACAACCCGACGATATTGTCCTATGCATTTCAAAAAGCGGCAATAGTCCCGAGATCAAAGCACTTGTTCCTTTGATAAAAAATTTCGGAAATCAATTAATAACCATGACTGGAAACACGACTTCTTTCTTGGCTAAAGAATCCAAATATGTGTTGAACACAACTGTGGATGCAGAAGCTTGCCCGAATAATCTAGCTCCTACCAACAGTACCACGGCGCAACTTGTCATGGGTGACGCTCTTGCCATCTGTTTGATGCAATTGCGCAATTTTACCAGCGAGGATTTTGCCAAATACCATCCTGGTGGTGCCTTGGGCAAAAAACTATTGCTTCGCGTGAAAGACATGCTCGAAAATTCTTTGAAACCAATGGTCACACCGGACGCACCCATAAAAAAAGTAATTTTCGAAATATCCGAAAAACGTCTTGGAGTTACCGCTGTTGTTGAAGACGAAAAAGTAATCGGAATCATTACCGATGGAGATATTAGAAGAATGTTGAACGACAACGATACTTTTACCCATTTGTCTGCCAAAGACATCATGACAAAAAAACCTAAAATGATACAATCCACAACTATGGTGGTAGACGCCTTGAATATCCTGGAAGATTTCTCCATTACCCAACTTATTGTTGTGGACGAAGGCGAGTATAAAGGTGTGTTACATTTACACGACATTTTAAAAGAAGGAATCATATAATGGAAAAGAAGGAACTTAAAGAAATGTCGTTTTTAGACCATCTCGAAGAATTAAGATGGTTGTTAGTCAGAAGCACCGTTGCCATATTGGTATTTGCCACATTTACTTTTTTTGTCAGCGATTATATATTTGATGTCATAATTTTTGGCCCAAAAAGCCCTGATTTTATTACTTATCGTTTTTTTTGTGATTTATCACACCAATTGGGTTTTGCCGACAGCATATGCGTTACCGAAATGCCGTTTATCATCCAAAATATAGATGTGGAAGGCCAGGTAAACATCTTGGTCTGGACATGTATAACGGCTGGTTTTATTTTGGCATTCCCTTATATTTTGCTGCAACTATGGAATTTCATTAGCCCAGCTTTATATGAAAATGAGCGAAAACATGCAAAACTCTTTATATTCATTGCATCTTCCCTATTCTTTCTTGGAGTTCTATTTGGATACTTCGTCGTGGTTCCTATGTCGGTTAATTTCTTTGCAACCTTCAAAGTTAGTGACGTAGTACAAAATCAATTCAGTTTTGATTCCTACATTGGCATGATAAAAACATCGGTTATTGCCAGTGGATTATTTTTTGAATTACCAATAATCATCTACTTTTTAACGAAATTGGGACTAGTGACACCACAATTTTTAAGACAATATTGGAAATATGCCGTGGTAATTATCCTTATTGTTGCTGCAATTGTAACACCTCCTGATGTCGTGAGCCAGTTAATTGTTGCCATCCCGATGCTTGTAATCTATGAAGCAAGTATATTTATTTCGTCAATTGTTTATAAAAACCAACAAAAAAGAGATGGGCAACTTAGTTAAAGAATTCAACGATTACCGTTCCAAGATGAACGAAAAATTATTGGCAGACAACAACAAAATTGTAAAGCGAATTTTCAATCTTGACACCAATGCTTATGCAGCAGGAGCACTTGACGTAAAAACCAAGGAACTTTTGGGTTTAGTAGCCTCGACGGTGTTACGCTGTGATGATTGCGTGAAATACCACTTGGAAAACTGCCATAAAGAAGGCCTTTCAAAAGAAGAAATGATGGAAGCCATGGGAATTGCAACGCTTGTGGGTGGAACAATTGTAGTGCCTCATTTGCGCAGAGCCTATGAGTTTTGGGAAGAATTGGAAGAAGACAAATAATTGTTAAATGGTAGATCTGGTGATTTGTTTATTCGTTAATTTGTCGAATAAGCGAACAACCGAAAATAATCGAATAACCTCAAAAAATGAAATTAAGAGCCGAAAATCTAGTTAAAACATATAAAGGAAGAAGTGTAGTCAAAGGCATTTCAGTAGAGGTAAACCAGGGCGAAATCGTCGGGCTTTTGGGACCAAACGGAGCCGGAAAAACAACTTCTTTCTACATGATTGTGGGATTGGTAAAACCCAATTCCGGAAATATTTATCTGGATGATTTAAACATTACCGATTATCCAATGTATAAAAGAGCCCAACAAGGGATTGGCTATTTGGCACAAGAAGCTTCCGTTTTCAGAAAACTGAGTATCGAAGACAATATTTTGAGCGTTTTGCAATTGACCAAGCTTTCCAAAGAAGCACAAGAAGCCAAAATGGAAAGTTTAATCGATGAATTTGGTTTGCAACACATTCGCACCAATCGTGGAGATTTGCTTTCGGGAGGAGAACGTCGTCGTACCGAAATTGCCCGTTGTTTAGCCACTGACCCCAAATTTATTTTGTTGGATGAACCTTTTGCGGGAGTAGATCCTGTTGCCGTTGAAGACATTCAAAGAATCGTGGCTCAATTAAAGAACAAGAACATTGGAATCCTGATTACCGACCACAACGTACAAGAAACACTGGCCATCACGGACAAAACCTACCTTATGTTTGAAGGAGGTATTCTAAAAGCCGGTATTCCCGAAGAATTGGTGGAAGACGAAATGGTACGTCGCGTCTATTTAGGACAGAATTTCGAATTGAGAAAAAAGAAATTGGAGTTTTAAAAGTCAGAACATTAAAATGGAAGATCCAGACAACCCAAGTCCAGAAACACAGGAAAGATGGCGCAAAGACCCCAACAACTGGATTTGGGGATTGTTTTATTACAACAAAGAAGACGGACGTTTGTTACCACCAAAAAGAAACCCCATGATGGGTTTCACCATCAACTTTGCCAATCCCAATTCGGTGTTGTTTTTTGTAATTATGATGTTGTTTTTCTTGCTGGTTGTATTTGTTATTATAAGAAAAAGATAACTATTCCATCGTTATAAACCGCAGCTGCTCCACATCGCCATTATAGATATTAACATCCACATTGCCTTTTATTCCCGTCACGGAAGCCTTTTCGGTAAACTGCCAAAACAACCAATCCTCGCCTATTTTCTCCCGATAAAAATTATAATTGGCTATCCAAAAAAGATAATCCGAGAAATCATCTTTCAAAAAATCATCGTAGTATTTCTCGCCTGTATAAATAATGGGTTTGACCTTGTAATGAGCTTCCACGGCTTTCAACCAACGCCTTAATCCTATTTTTAGGCTATCCAAAGATTGACCTTTGGGCAGTTTCTCAATATCTAAAACAGGTGGCAAATCGCCTTTGTGAAGATGCACGGTTTTGATAAAAAGTTGCGCTTGTTCCAATGAATTTTCGTTGGGACGGTAATAATGATAAGCGCCACGAATCATTTTTCGACTTTTGGCGCCAAGCCAGTTTTCCTCAAATTGACTATCTTCCCTATCATTTCCAGCAGTAGCTCGAATGAAAACAAACTCCAATGGATGTTTTTCCTCGATGGTTTCTACCAAAGTCCAATCGATTTCTCCTTGAAACTCGGAAACGTCCAGACCTATTGCTTTGCCTTGATGATTTTCTAAAACCTGGTAATTGCGAACATCCGAAATGCGTTTGGCTTCGGCTTGTTCGTATTTTAATTTATAGGATTTAAAACCCAAATAATACAGAAATCCATCGCGATAATGGTAGCCCACTCCAAGAAACAGCAAGATAAAAAATCCAATTATCGAATAACTGCGCAGCTTTCCAGAGAAAAAAAAAGTTTTCTTCCTGGGTTTTCTTCGGACTACAGGTTTTCTTCGAGTGGTTGTTCGCCTCATTGAAAAATTACTTTTTCAGGAACTTGTTGTTGACAACCGACAACAAAACATAAGTAACAATAACCAATGGAATGGCCAAATATTGGAAGAAAACCAACAACAAAACACACAAAGTCAAAAAGACGATTTGAAGAGCATTTTTCTTGAGAGTAAAATCTTTTATTTTCAAGGAAAACAAAGGGATTTCTGCATTAAGAATGTAAGCACTGAATAAAGTGATGGCCAACAAAATCCATTGATTCGTCAAAATATCGAAAACAACCAACGAATTGGAATATTTCAAAACCAATGGTAAACTCAATATAAACAAGGCATTGGCGGGAGTTGGCAAGCCAATAAAAGAATCGGTTTGACGCGTATCAATATTGAAATTGGCCAAACGGTAACAAGAACCCAAAGTGATGATGAAACCCAAATACGGCAAAATCGTAATTGGAGCTGCAGGGTCTTGACATTGTTGCAACAGCCAATACATCACATAACCCGGAACGACACCGCTTGTAACCATGTCTGCCAAAGAATCCAATTGCAAACCCAATTCTCCGGCCACCTTGAACAATCTGGCAAAAAATCCATCGAAAAAATCCAAAAAAATACCCAAACAGACAAAATAGAAAGCCATTTCAAAATTTAATTCCGACACAAAAACTACGGCAATGCAACCGCAAAAAAGATTAAGCAACGTAATTATATTGGGAATGTGTTTTTTTATTTGCATCGTTTGGTAGATTTAATGTTTCGAAGTCCACAAATTTAATACAATAAACCCGTTGGGTGCTATTATTTAAAACAAAAAATATTGATTAGATATTAGTAAACTTGTTTTTTAAGTTGCTATCTGCAATTCCACTCTATTTACTATTAGGTAAGTACTATATCAAGGTTACTACAGAGTTACTATACAGTTACTATATAGTTACTATAAAGTTACTATACCTATGCTTTATCCATACACTTGCCATACTTTTGCCATACTCAAAAATATAATCACACCCAACGCGTTATACTATCTGAATGAGAAGTGCGTTTTTAGTAGAGATTTTCAACAACACTCTCTTTGAGGCTTATTATTTGACCCAATAAAGGAGTAAGCTCATTAAAAAATTATATTTTTGGAAAAAATTAAACGATACATCGGTCTGCGAAACAATCCATGCTAAAAAAAAATCCATTCATCTTCCTTCTTTTGATTTGCGTCAGTTCATATGCGCAAACGGTCAGAAAATATTCGAACGAGTTTATGAATATTGGTGTTGACGCCGCTGCATTGGGAATGGCAAACGCCGTGACTTCACATACCAAAAACGTGAATTCGGGCTATTGGAATCCCGCGGGATTGGTTCATCTGGAAGACCACGAGCTATCCTTGATGCACGCCAATTATTTTGCCAATATTGCCCAATACGACTACATAGCTTATGCAAAACCTATCGACGACGAAAGCGCTTGGGGGATTTCCCTGATTCGTTTTGGTGTGGACGACATCATGAATACCACCGAACTAATCGACAATCAAGGCAATATTGACTACAATCGCATCAGTCTTTTTTCTACTGCCGATTATGGTGTCACTTTTTCCTACGCTCGAAGATTGCAAGTTCCGGGATTTCAATATGGGGTCAATGCCAAAGTGATTCGCCGAATTATTGGACAATTTGCCAGTTCTTGGGGTTTTGGATTTGATGCCGGAATACAATTCGAAAATGACGATTGGCAATTTGGCCTGATGCTTCGCGATATTACGACGACCTATAATGTTTGGAGCATTGACGAAGCTGAATACAAAAAAATCGCCAACGCCGTTCCGGGACAAAATCAGGAATTGCCTGAAAGCACCGAAATCACGGCTCCAAAAGCCCAATTGGGATTGTCCAAAAAGTTTATTATTCATTATGATTACAGTCTTTTGGCTGCAGCCAATGTCAATATGGTTTTCACCAAAACAAACGACGTCATTTCAACAGATTTTGCCAGTGTTGATCCTGCGCTAGGTCTTGAATTTGGCTATACCGACTTGGTTTTCTTGCGTGCCGGTGTTGGGAATTTTCAAAACATACAACAAATTGACAATACTGAAAAAGTGGGTTTCCAGCCCAATATCGGTTTGGGATTCAAATACAAGGGCATACAAATTGATTATGCCTTGACCAATTTAGGAAATCAAAGTGCCGCCTTGTATTCGAATATTTTTTCAGTAAAAGTAGATTTGGGGCAGTTCAGAAATTAATTTTATTCTTTTTACACCGTTATAAATGAATTCATTACTAAAAAAAATATTTTTTTCCTTATTGTTAATCCATTCGATAAGCAGTTTTGGACAGAACATCTCCTTGTCAAACAACGCTCGTGCCAGCATCATCACTTGCGATACCGGCAACGAATCCTATTCTCTTTTCGGACACACCGCCCTTAGAATAACCGACACGAACAACAATCTGGACGTGGTTTATAATTATGGTGCTTTTGATTTTGCCACGCCAAATTTTGTCGTGAAATTCGCCAAAGGAGATTTGCAATATTTTGCCATCGCCCATTCTTTTTCGGATTTCATGAATCAATACACTTATGAACAAAGAAGCGTTTTCGAACAAGAATTGATTATTCCATTGGCATACAAACAGAAATTATTCGACAATTTGAATACTGCCCTTGCTTCGGAAGAACGCTATTATACTTATAAATTTATCGACAGAAATTGCACCTCGATGGTTGTTGAAATCCTGAACAAAACACTGGGTTCGAAAGTGGTTGTCAAAAAAACCGACACGGATAAAACTTATCGAACCATCCTTTATCCTTATTTTGACAATTCTTTTTATCAAAAGCTGGGTACCAGCATCATTTTCGGGAGTAAAGTGGATAATTATGGAACCCAAATATTCCTGCCTTTCGAATTGCATAAAAGTTTGCAACATATCCAATTTGAAAATCGCCCGCTTTGCAAGGAAAGCAAAACCCTCCTGGAATTCAAAAAAGAAGCGCCAAGTTGTTCTTGGGACAATATTTACACCTTCATCCTGTTGCTTGGGTTTATTGTCGTCATCAACAAGAAAAGCATCGATTTGTTTTATCTTTCCATTATGGGATTGCTGGGATTGTTTTTCGGATTTATGGGATTTTATTCCTTTCACCTGGAGTTGGCCAACAATTACAACATCTTGTTATTTAATCCTTTATTACTTGTATTGATTTATTTTTATTATACCAAAAACAAAAAATGGATCATCAATTTATCCTTGCTGAACCTCTTTTTCCTCCTTGTTTACGTGGTATTTATGTTGAACAAAATACATTTATTGATTGTGCTGCCTCTTGTATTGGCCAGTACGGTCTTGTTGATAAAAATCGCCTTTCAAAACAGCAAACGAATTCCGGTAGTGGTATAGATTACTGACCGCGATAAAACAAAACCGTGCTTATGGTCTTGATGGTAATGTTCAAATCCATAAAAATACTTCTATGTTTGATGTAATACAAATCATATTGCAGTTTAATCAGGCTGTCTTCCATTGATTCACCGTAAGAATAATTGACCTGTGCCCAGCCAGTAAGTCCAGGTTTTATGACGTGTCGGGTTTCATAAAAAGGCATTATTTCGGCAATTTCCCTGACAAAGAAAGGGCGCTCGGGTCTTGGTCCAATGACGGCCATTTCCCCTTTTAAAATATTGACAAATTGCGGAATTTCGTCTATTCTGGTTTTGCGCATGAATTTCCCAAAAGGCGTCACTCGGCTATCATTGGGAGTCGAAAAAACAACACCGGCTTTCTCGGCATTATTAATCATGGTCCTAAACTTGAGTATTTGGAATATTTTGCCGTTTTTACCCACACGTTCTTGGGTATAAAATAATTTTCCCTTGTTTCCAATCGCATTTCCCAGTAATACAAAAGGAATAATAAACATTCCGAACAACAATCCCACGATGGAAATCAGTGTTTCCATGATTTTTAAATTCAGCAAATACAATTGGTTGCTGTTGCTTCTGTTAAAAGGGAAAAACTTGTAAAAATCCCTGGTGATATAATGCACAGGAATACGTTGTGTTTTATATTCGTATACTTGGGAATATTCGCGGATTGTGGTTCCATTTTCCAGCAAATGAAGTAATTTTTGGTACAACTCAACGGTGATGTCATCGGTTTTTTGGGAGGCAACAACAATTTCAAACAGATTATTTTCATTGACAAAAGACACTAAATCATCAATTTCGAGATGTTGTATAAAATGGTATTTCTGACTATTGTTATTGGTGTTATCAGAATTAACATAGGCAACAATTCTATAATGGGGATCCGATTTTTCGAGGTCTAAAATCAATTCTTCCATCTGTTCTCTATCACAAACCAATATCACATTTTGCACAAATCTATTGGAAGCCAGAAATTTGACATAAAAAATCCTCCATAAAATCAATGCAATAAGCAAGGTAAAATAAAAAAACAAAATTTGAAGTCTATTTGTAGGCAATTCAGCAGAAAAAATAGGCGTCATCAAGTAAAACAAAACAGTCGTCGAAGCAGTAAGAATAGTGCTTTTCATTACTTGAAATTGATTGCTGGCTACTTGAAGGTTGTACATTTCAAACACGGTTCCAACTCCGTTGAGATAAAGTGCGAGAACCATGGCGTATTGAAAATGAATAGTCGAAGTGGCAAGATATTTCAAATCCAACACATCTCCTGTAAAATGCAATGCCAATAAAACAAATACAACATCAAAAATCCGTAACAAAACCTTCCGTTCCGAGACTTCAAAATGAATTTTACTATTCTTGTTCATTACTACTTTTACTGATTCAATTAAAAAAAAAAACAAATTTACACAAACCAATCCCGAAATCATTGAAAAATCGGTAAACTCCATCCTATTTAGTCAAATTACAAGAAGCCTAAATTTCTCTTGGTTTTAATGAAAAAGCATTTATTTTCCATCATTCTATTACCAACAAAACATAAATCGTCTTTATAAATTCGGCACAATTTTCCTTTTGGGAATTTCGCTAAAATACACATTAAGCAAAGACAAAGAATAAACAAATGCCGGTGCCGCGGTTCGCATAGCCGCATGATTGATGGTAAAAAACCAAAAGGCTACAAAACACAATAAATACATGTTGAATTTGTTTTCCAAATACAAAAACAAGGGCGTAAAAAACAGAATCAACAATCCAATAATTCCCAAAGTACCGTGTTCTGCCAGCATTCTGGTAATTTCGTCATGGGATAAAGTACCGTCCCCAGTTTCGGCTTTTCGAACTTCGACGCCTTTTCCAACACCAACGCCAAAAATTGGATTATCCAAAAAAATGTTAATTTCCCCTTTGGCCACTTCTTCCCTACCCGTGAACCTGCTTTCTTTTACTCTTCCCGCCGCATCTTTGTTGGCATAACGTTTGTCGATTAGTCCACCTGTCTGAAAAGAAGTATATGCCCATGTTGCCGCCATGGCAATAGACAACAATACAATCAAATAATTGAGTTTTACCCTTCCGGCAAAATTAGATTTTGTGTAGAGAAAGAAAATCAACAAGATAATCATCAAAAAACCCGTAACCATTCCCCCACGAGAAAAAGTAACCATTCCTCGATAAGTAATATTCAAGGCGATAATTAAATTAATGATGACCAAGTATTTGGTCTTGGATTCCAAAATTATCCTGGAAAAAAAGATAAACATTCCCATTCCCAAAATGGTGGCCACTTGATTGGGACCAAATCCTCCAGAGGTTTCAAAATTAGATTGGGTACTGGTAATGACGTCCCTAATATTTGGAGTATAAAATATCAAATATACCATGCAACTAATAATTGGCAATCCCATCGAAAGAAGGATAGAATTGATTTGGTCCAAGGATATTTTTCGCCTAAAAGTATAAAGCGAGGACACTCCCAAACAGACGGGACCCGAGATATTAAAGGCGATAGTATTCCTCATATTAGTATCGAAATTCAATACAAAAGTTGTCAAAACCACGCTGGGAACCAACAATAATAGAAATATCCAATACGGCGTGGCATTTTTTGAAAATCCGCTAAAATACATTCCCAAGAAAATAAAAACCATTACCCCATATTTGGAAATTTCATACAGGGGATTCCCGTGCGTCATCCTCAAAAAAACTTCACTACCCACCACATAAGCAGCGGCCATCAAGGCTTCATTATTTTTGTTCTGTTTTTTAATGATATAAAGAGCCCACAATATAAAAATCAAATACCCGTAAATTTTGGAAAAAAACGGCAATACAAACACCAAAAATCCAATTCCGACGTGGAAGAGGATTAAATTGAGATACAGGATTTCGTCTTTTTTCATTTTTTACTTATTTGTCAACCAACCTAAATATTGATTTATCACGTTTTTTTCTGAATAATTAATTTTGACAGTTTCTTGAAGAGCTTTTCCAAAATCGTTTTGAAAGGTTTCACTTTCCATCAATTCCACCAATGAATCACAAAACAATAGTACATTTCCAGCTTCAACCATAAATCCGTTGACACCATCTTGAATCAACAAAGGAATTTCTCCAACATTCGTCACGACAATGGGTTTTGCAGACCAACCGTATTCCAGCAGCGCCACAGGCAAACCTTCTGATTTTGAAGTCAAAACCGCTATGGTTGACTGCTCCAGAATATTTCCAACATCCTGTTTCGAACCATAAATAAAAACATTGTTTTGCAAATTGAAGTCCAAAATCAGGTTCTTGATTTCTTTCGAATAATTATCTTCAAAATCTTTTCCCACCAAATGAAATGTCCATTCCGGATGCGACAGTTGCACTTTTTGGGCCACTTCCAGCAACAAAAAATGATTTTTCTGTTCTCTCAAATTCGCCAAAGATACTATTCGTTTCCCTTGAATTCCTTTCAAAATCGTATTTCCCAAAACATTATTCCCCAAGGATGGAAAATTAGGCAAATAAACAACATTTTTAAAATGCATTTTTTGTTCCGCCCAAAGTTTTAGATTTTGGTTTACGGCTATAATTCCACTGAAAAAAGGCAGTGTCACCCTTAAAGCCAACGAAGGCCTTTTGGACAAAAACTCGCTGTCACCATAATGGTCGTGCCAAATTAATTTCACCTTCGGATAAGTTAACTTCAAAAGAAAAACCAGAAAAAAAGAAGTGCTGTGTGCGTGAATTATTTCCACTTTATTTTTTGCCACAAATTTTCGCAAGGTCGAAAGTGCATTCCAATCCATCGTTCCTTTCTTGTTCAAGTACAAATAAGAAACCTTATTGTTGACCTGATTCAAAAGAGGCCCTTCCTTTCGAGTTACCACCAATCCTGAAAAATCTATTGTAACGGCAAGTGCATTGGCATAATTCACCGCCATTCGTTCGGCACCGCCAGCCTCAAGAGAATCTATGATTTGGAGAATTCTCATGGTGTCAACAGTTTTTTAATTTCTTCCTCGAAGACATCCAAGGTGTATTTTCTGGACCAATCCGTCGCCTTTTCGCTCATGATTTGATAATCGATTTCATTTTTCAAAACAGTGTCCAATTGATTCAGGTCTTTTTCCAATTCCATTTCCAATAAAAGACCTCGATTGCCATAATCCAGCATAAACGGCACGCAAGAAACCGAGGTTGCCACAGGAACACAACCCCAAAACATTCCTTCGGCCACGGCTTTTGGCCAACCTTCACTATCGGACGGCAAAACAACAAAATGACTTTGTTCGTAGGCTTTTTTGACTATTTCCTGCGTTTGGTTTCCTTTCAATGAAATGATGTTTTCCAAATTGTTTTTACCAATATATTGCTCCAATTCGTTACGTTCTGCCCCTTCCCCAAACAAAGCCAAAGCAACATCATGACCATTTTTGTGCAAGGCTTCCGCCAATTGAATGGCATATAACGGATTTTTGCCCGATACCAAAGCTCCCACAAAAACAAAACGGATTTTCTGTTTCAGATCTTTGGAAATAATAGGTAATTTATCGGCTTCATTATAAGTTGCCGTAAAAAAAGGTTTGATATTCTTGGAACTTTCTTCCCATTTTCCATAAACCAAAACCTGCATATTTCGAGTCAGGAAGGTATTAGACAAAATCCATTTTTGCAATTTATAACTCAACGGTTGTTTCGATTTCGGATCCCAATTGCCGGCATATTTGGCTGTTTTAATCTTTTTTGGAAATAAAATCTGGAGTAAAGTCGCTAGCAAACCCATATTTCCGGGACAGCGCAAATGAATGTGATCGGCATCTTTCATTGCCAAATAAATGCTGCAGCAAATTCCGGGTGTTTTAAAAACTGTGTTGAAAATGGATTTCAGATGCAAAACATCAAAACCGGCAACAGCCACGAATTCAATATCTTCGTGATCATATTTTATATCAATTGGAGTCTTCCGGGATTTGGATTCCGGGGCAACAACAACCACTTTGCCAAGCTGTTTTGTCCAAATATTCATTTCCCGAACATAAGGAGCATAAGCAAAATATTGATTCTGCTCCACAATATGTGGCACGTGGGTAATGATGACAAAATTCATTTAAAGGTTTTCAGTTGCGAATTTGTATTTCCAGCAGTAAATATATCGTTAAATCTAATCATTATCAAAGGGAAAATTAAATTTTGTCTTTAGCCTATTTCAAAAAAAAGCTGCCAAGAACAATTAAAATCCCAAGAACTATTGTCCGAAAGTCGGCTACTAATCAGACCTTAACATTTGTTAACAAAATAGATTTTCAGAAACCATAATTAATTGTATTTTTACCGTTCAAAATTTAGAAAAATAAATGGGTAAAATCATTGCGATTGCTAATCAAAAAGGAGGAGTAGGAAAGACGACAACGTCCATAAATCTCGCTGCTTCATTAGGTGTTTTAGAAAAAAAAGTGTTACTAATAGATGCTGATCCCCAGGCAAATGCCACTTCAGGATTAGGAATTGACGTGGAAACCGTGGAAATCGGAACCTATCAAATTCTCGAGCACAGCAACACGCCAAGGGAGGCAACAATAAAAAGCACGGCTCCAAACGTGGACGTGATCCCTTCCCATATTGACCTTGTGGCCATCGAAATCGAATTGGTTGACAAAGAAAACAGGGAATACATGCTCAAAAAAGCATTGGAAAGCATCAAGGAGGAGTACGATTATATCATAATCGATTGTGCGCCTTCGCTAGGTTTGCTTACGCTAAATGCCTTGACGGCGTCAGATTCAGTGATTATTCCAATTCAATGCGAATATTTTGCATTGGAAGGTTTGGGCAAATTATTGAATACCATAAAAAGCATCCAAAAAATCCACAATACCGATTTAGATATCGAAGGATTGCTTTTGACCATGTTCGACTCCAGATTGCGTTTATCCAACCAAGTGGTCGAAGAGGTTCAAAAACACTTCAACGACATGGTTTTTGAAACCGTGATTCAAAGAAACGTCAAATTGAGCGAGGCTCCCAGTTTTGGCGAAAGCATCATCAACTATGACGCCACGAGTAAAGGTGCAATAAATTACCTACATTTGGCACAAGAAATTATAAAGAAAAACAGTAAATAGTTTTATGGCACAAGCACTAAAAAAACAAGCCTTGGGAAGAGGATTATCGGCATTGTTGAAAGATCCGGAAAACGACATCAAATCAGTGAGCGATAAAAATGCCGACAAAGTGGTTGGAAACATTATCGAGCTTGAAATTGATGCCATCGAAATAAATCCGTTTCAACCCAGAAGCAATTTCAACGAAGAATCTTTAAGAGAATTAGCGACTTCCATAAAAGAATTGGGCGTAATTCAGCCCATCACTGTTCGAAAATTAGACTTCAACAAATACCAATTAATTTCGGGAGAGCGACGTCTTCGTGCTTCAAAATTAGTGGGATTGACCACTGTTCCGGCTTATATTCGAATTGCAAACGACAACGAATCCTTGATTATGGCCTTGGTTGAAAACATTCAACGCCACGATTTGGATCCCATAGAAATTGCGCTTTCGTACCAAAGGTTGATTGACGAAATTCAATTGACACAGGAACAAATGAGCGACCGCGTGGGAAAAAAACGTTCCACAATTGCCAACTATTTACGCCTTTTAAAGTTGGATCCGATTATCCAAACCGGAATCCGAGATGGTTTCATCAGCATGGGACACGGTCGTGCCATAATCAACATCGAAGACCAAGACATTCAAGCCGATATTTACCAAAAAATCGTGAGCCAGAATCTTTCGGTTCGAGATACCGAAGCATTGGTCAAAAATTATCAAGAAAGTTTGAAACCCAAGCCTGCAACCCAAGCTAAAGCAGCTTCTTTCGAAATTGAAGAGGATCAAAAAAACACTTTCAACACTTATTTTGGCACCAAAGTCGACGTTAAAGTTGCCGGAAACGGAAAGGGAAAAATCACTATTCCATTCCAGTCCGAAGAAGACTTCAACCGAATTATCAAACTAATAAAGGGGTAGTGAATAAAATATTTTTCATAGGTTTACTCTTCTTTTTTTTAGGAAGCCAATCCGTTTTTTCGCAAAAGAAAACCGACGAGACTGCCTTGATAGCAAAAGACACCTTGAAATCAAACGACATTGACCCTTTGACGCCCGCAAAAGCAGCTTTTTATTCGGCTATTTTACCGGGATTGGGACAGGCTTACAACAAAAAATACTGGAAAATCCCCATTGTTTACGGCGCCATTGGAACGAGTCTTTATTATTATATCGACAGCAATAAAAGTTACAACCAATATCGAGATGAATACAAGCGAAGATTGGAAGGTTTTGGAAGAGGCGAAGAACTGGCAAGATATGATGATGCCACTTTAATTTCTGCCCAAAAATTTTACCAACGAAATCGAGATTTGTCCGCCTTGTTCGTTGTTGGTTTTTATGTTTTAAATATTATAGACGCCAATGTTGACGCAGCTTTAATACAATTCAACGTGAATGAAAATTTGTCGTTGAAACCAAATATTTATTTGAATGATGTAACATCAAGGACAAATGTTGGACTAACATTTAATTATAATTTTTAGAATCCCCCTAACCCCCGAAGGGGGAAATACAGGAAAGTTATACTGAAAAAAAAGATAAAAATTGAAATTTAAAAAAATATAATGAAAATTGCACTTTTAGGATACGGAAAAATGGGACAGGTAATCGAAAGAATTGCCCTGGAAAGAGGACATGAAATTGTTTTGAAAAAAGACGAATTCAACACCTATGACGGACTTTCGAATGCTGATGTGGCCATCGATTTCAGTGTTCCAACGGCTGCAGTAGACAACATATCGAGTTGTTTCCACGCCAATATTCCCGTAATTTCAGGAACAACAGGTTGGTTGGAACATTATGACGAAATGTTGGTCCTTTGCAAGGAAAAAAATGGAGGATTTATTTCGAGTTCCAACTTTAGTTTGGGTGTCAATCTTTTCTTTGAACTCAATGAATATTTGGCCAAAATGATGTCCAAATTTGACAGTTACAAGGTAGAAATGGAAGAAATTCACCATACCCAAAAACTGGATGCACCTAGTGGAACCGCCATTTCGTTGGCAAAAGGAGTCATTGAAAACAGCGATTACACCAATTGGACAATGGAAACCCCTAATTCAAAAGAAATTCATATCGAAGCCAAAAGAATTGGCACGGTTCCGGGAACGCATACCGTAACTTACAATTCGTCGGTAGATTCCATTGAAATCAAACATACTGCCCACAATCGCGAAGGTTTTGCCCTTGGTGCCGTAATTGCCGCTGAATGGATTGTAGGCAAACACGGTGTTTTCACGATGAAAGATGTTTTAACTTCAAAATAAATTTGTTGCTTTAAGGTTTCTAGTTCCGAGTTGAACAACTTTAAACCTTAAACTTTAAACTTTAAACAAAATAATATGACAGCATTTCAATGGTTTGTATTTTTCTTGATTGTACAAGTAATACACTTTTTAGGAACTTGGAAATTATATGAAGCAGCCGGCAGAAGACGTTGGCAAGCAGCCATTCCTGTTTACAACTCCATCGTTTTGATGAAGATAATCGGTCGTCCCACTTGGTGGACACTTTTGCTTTTCATTCCCATTATCAACCTGATCATGTTTCCTGTTATTTGGGTTGAAACCTTAAGAAGTTTTGGCAAAAAATCTTCTTTGGACACATTTTTAGGCATCGCCACTTTTGGTTTCTACATTTATTATGTTAATTATACCCAAAAATTAGATTATGTGGCCGACCGTAGTTTAAATTCCGAGAACAAAACGGCTGACACGGTAAGTTCCTTGCTTTTTGCCATTATCGTGGCCACTTTGGTTCATACTTATGTTATTCAACCTTTCACGATACCTACCTCTTCATTGGAAAAATCATTGTTGGTGGGCGACTTTTTGTTTGTGAGCAAGATGAATTATGGTGCGAGAGTTCCAATGACGTCCGTGGCTTTGCCAATGGTTCACGACTCGATTCCATTGACCAAAAGAAAGTCTTACCTGAGTTGGCCTCAATTGCCTTATTTTAGGTTGCCGGCTTTCGAAAAAATAAAACATTCCGACATCGTGGTTTTCAACTGGCCAGCGGATACTGTTTACCAATTTTTTGATAGATCTGGCAGAAAAGCCGTTATCAAACCAATTGACAAAAAATCGAATTATGTAAAACGTTGCGTTGGAATTCCAGGTGACAGTTTATCCATAAAGGACGGCATTGTTTACATCAACGGAAAAGTATTGGCATTGCCGGAAAGAGCTAAAGTTCAAAATACTTATACTGCCAAATTCAAGCATTCAAACAATATAGATTATAATAAATTATTTAATGACTTAAATAACTATCCAAACGACAGAGGTGGATTTGCTAATGATAGTACCCTTTATTTCCCAGCTCTAACTGAAGAAAAAGTCAATATTTTGAAAAGCACAAGTGGTGTAACTAATGTTGAAAAAATAATTGAACAACCAAACAAGAACAATACTCTAACTTATGATTTCAAATATAACCCAAAAATACAAGATGATTTTTTAACAATTATAGCTCGAATCAAAGAAACTAATCAATTTGCAATAGATGAGAAAACAGATAATGTTATAAGAATATATAATCTTCCAAAAGAGTTTATTGAAATTTTAAAGAAAAAGAAGTCAATAATTTACATAAAAGAATTTCACGATATCTTTCCAAATACTTTAAATTTAAAAAACTGGACAATTGACAACTATGGCCCAATATACATTCCAGAAGAAGGAAAAACGGTAGCCATAAACTTTATGACTTTACCTTTTTATAGCCGAATCATCACCGAATACGAAAAAAACAAACTGGAAGTCAAAGGCAGCGACATTTACATCAATGGAGTAAAAACAAAAACCTATACCTTCAAGCAAAACTACTATTGGATGATGGGTGACAATCGCCACAGATCGGAAGACAGCCGCTACTGGGGCTATGTTCCCGCTGACCACATCGTTGGAAAACCAGTATTTATTTGGATGAGTTGGGACACGAATGGCAAAGGATTTGGAAAAATCCGTTGGGATAGATTGTTTACCACCGTTGGCGGTGATGGTCAACCCCAATCGTATTTTAAAATATTCATGCTTCTTTTGGCCGCCTTTTTTGTGGGGGAATATTTTTGGAACAAGAGAAAAGAGAAAATTTAGAGGTTTAAAAGTTCAAAATGGTTTAAAGGTTTAATGTTGTTTAAGCACAATAAATTAACCTTTAAACCATTTTAAACAATCTTAAACCATTTTAAAACTAATTAAAAATGAACCTTCTTATTCATCCTACCTATTTTCCCTCAATTAGTCATTTTGTGGCCATGGCACAATCTGACAAAATTGTGTTTGAAATGGAAGATAATTTCCAGAAACAAACCAATCGCAACCGAACTTATATTTACAGTCCAAACGGAATCCAGTTATTGAATATTCCTGTAAAACATTCGCTAGAAGGTCGTCATCAAAAAACGAAGGACACCAAGATTGAAACCGCTTTTGACTGGCAAAAACAACATTTCAAATCACTGGAAGCCGCTTATAGAACCTCTCCTTTCTTTGAATATTTTGAAGATGACATTCGTCCCATTTTTGAAAAAAAACACAGTTTCTTGATGGATTTGAATTTCGAAGCGATGCAAATTGTTTCCAAATGTTTGCGAATGAAATTCGAATATGAAACGACAAACGAATACTTTCACGAAGTGGATTCCAGCACTATTTTAGACTTTAGAGCTTTGGCAGATGGAAAAAAGGACAATGCACAATTTGAAGCTTACACCCAAGTTTTTGGCGAAAAACATGGATTTTTGAACAATCTAAGTATTCTGGATTTGTTGTTTAACGAAGGAAGATACGCCTTGGATTATTTGAAAAACCAGAAGTAACTTCTCTTTTTTATAAAAAAATGATGCTTTCATCTTATTTTTTTCAAAATCAAAAATGCCAGAATAGCTAAGAAGTTGAAAATTATAATAGAAATTATCCACATACATTTTTCTTTCAATGATATATTTTTTGTTCTTGCTACAATTATTATTCCAATTGTGATTGATAAAAGCCACAATAATTCCAATTTCCATATTCCAAACATACCGATATTATTTTTTAGTAAAGTTTCACAAGGCTGTTGATGTGAGTTGATTTATTTTTGATTCAAATTTAGTATACTGTTTTTAAATTCAGATGGGGCTATTTTAAATGTTTCAGGTTTTAATTGAAATGTACTAAAAAAAATCCATTAATTAAAATTGAATGAAATTTGAATTCTTTTATTCCATTGATAATCGAGCCATAATTGGGTAATGATCCGAGTTTTCGAAATCAGGAAAACTCTCGAATTTCTTGACTTTCATGGTATTGTCGGCAAAAATATAATCGATTCTCGCTGGATAATACCGAAATTTGTAAGTGGCTCCAAACCCTTTTCCGGCTTCTTCAAAACTGTCTTTCAATTTCCCCTTGATGTTGCGGTATACATAAGAAAAGGCGCTGTTATTCATGTCTCCACAAATAATGATGGGATAAGGGCAGTCTTTTTTGTGTTCCTTGAATATTTCGGCTTGTTGCTGCTGCTGCATAAAAGCTTTACTAATTCTAGTAAAAAGCTTTTGTGATTTTCCGCCTTCATTGATGACATCAATATTTTCATCTATTTCGGTGACATCGGGCGAAATTTTTATCGATTGCAAATGCATGTTATACACCCTGACAATATCTTTCCCTTTTTTGATGTCGGCAAAAACGACATTATTACTCGATTTTGGAAACACGATATGTCCTTGATCGATAATTGGAAATTTGGAAAAAATAGCCTGTCCGGTTTTAATCTGGTTCCCTTCCATAAAAATATACCGGTGCGGATAGACTTTTAAATCAATATTGGCCGAATTGGAATATTCCTGAACACACAATATATCGGGGTTTTTATCATTGATAAAAGCCAGAATATCATCGGGCACATCATCTCGATCCAACCATTTGAATACGTTGAAAAGACGCACATTGTAACTCATTACAACAAAATCTTTCTCTTCAACCGCATATTCTTTTGCTGAAAATTTATAAAACTTGTTGATAAAAGTAATGCCCATCAAAAGCACCAAACCCGACAAAATCATTCGCTTCTTGAATTGAATCCCCCAATACAGGAAAAACAGTCCATTCAGTACAAAAAACAAGGGCATAAACAAGGTCAAAACCGACAAAAGCGGAAAAACCTTTGGTGCCAAAAAAGGCAAAACATAAGCAACGAAAGTCGATACGGTAAGCACCATATTCAAAAAAAACATCACTTTATTAAACCATGAAAGGTTTTTCATTTTTATGCTTGTTTGTTGTTAATTGACAAACTACCTACTGCGACTGAACACTGAATACTAATTTTATTTCCCTGCTTTGAACAAAAATTCCTTTTCTTCTTTTGTCAAGCAATCATAGCCCGAACGACTTATTTTATCCAGTATTTCGTCTATTTGTTGTTGCGTCTTGTCTTTGGTCACAATTCTTGAAATAGGCTTCTCCGTAGGTTTTTTATAATTTTTATGTACCGTTTTTAATGGCTTTGATGGAGATTTCTTGAACAAATTAACAAAAAAATCAATTATGATTGAAACAATTTTGCTCAAATCCGTTCCATTTTCCAATAATTTGACAAAAACAAAACCAAAAAAAGCTCCCGCCAAATGGGCAATATGACCGCCCGAATTCTCCATTCGAATTTGCAACAAGTCAATTATTAGAATCACAACGGTAATGTGCCAAAGTTTTACGTTACCAATAAGCAACAAACGAACGTTCATCAAAGGGCTATAAGCAGTTACAGCAACCAAAATTGCCATAATCGCAGCCGATGCACCTACAATTGGCGCGATAATATTCATTAAATAAAAGGACGAAACAAAAACCACGCCCGCAAAAATAGCCGACAATACATACAATCCCAATAACTGTTTCTGATTGAAAAAAGTCAAGAACAATTGACTGGAAAAATTAAGGATAATCAAATTAAAAAAAATGTGGAAAATGTCGGAATGAAAAAAAGAATAACTGATTATGGACCAAGGCTTCCAAAGCAAATCCACAGGATTGGAAGACAAACTCACATATTGAAGAAAATCGACATCAATATTAACCAATCGCAATAATCCAAAAAACACATACGAAATTAGGAAGCAGGCAATATTCCAGTAGATCAACTTTTGGGTCATTCCACCGAATTTATACTGCATTTTTAAGTCGTCTATAATACTGCCCATTTGAGGTTAGAAGTTAGAGGTTAGAAATTAGAAGTTTTAAATCTGTAATCTGGATTTAATTCCAGCGATTTTTGTCGAACTGGTTTTTCTTCCAAAACCACATCATCAAGAAACCCGTCAAGGCTCCACCAACGTGGGCAAAATGGGCAATTCCCGTACTTCCTGCACCAAAAATAGATTGACCCTTGAAGCCCAAAAACAAGTCAATGGCCAATATTCCCGGCACAAAATACTTGGCTTTTATTGGCACTGGAATAAACATCAAAGCCAACTCGGCATTGGGAAACATAAAGGCAAAAGCGGCCAGCAATCCATAAATGGCTCCCGAAGCACCAACAACGGTACCTTTTGAAACCATCGATGCTTCTACAATGGTGTTAAATTGTTGCTGCGTACAATGAACTCTTTCCAGGATAGTATTAATTTCTCCCGCCATCATCTGTCCTTTCTCGTCAAAAAGAGAAGCATAATCAGCATTCAATAATTGATGAATTTCAGAATTTGATAAATTCAAACTAGAAACTTCAGATAATAACGAATGAATTTCAAAATAATTCACTCCTGTATGCAATAAAGCCGCTCCCAATCCACAAGAAATATAGAAAAACAAGAATTTTTTTCCGCCCCAAAAATGCTCCAAAGCACTTCCAAATGAATACAATGCAAACATATTGAACAAGATATGCGCAATATTTGGAAAAGGTGCATGCATAAACATGTGGGTGATAAATTGCCAACCCTTGAAATTATCGCTTCCAGGATAATAAAGAGCAAACAAATCGTAAGCTGCCGGCACAAAATACGAGCCGACAAAAAAGAGAATGTTAATTATTAAAAGTTGTTTTACAACTGGCGTGATATTCATCATAGGGCAAATTTTTTGTCTAAATCTTCCACACGCATCGTGATGAAAGTTGGTTTTTGAAATGGGGAAACATTTGGGTCTTTGCAGGCAAATAGCCCGTTGACCAAGTTTTCCTGTTCTTTTTGTGTTAAATAGGTTCCGGTTTTTACCGCCAAACTTCGTGCCATGGATTTGGCAATGGTGTCGTTCTGGCTGAAGCTGCTTTCCGGAATTCCGTCCTGCAAGTCGCTCAAAAGTTGTTCCAAAACTATCGAAGCTTCACTCTCGGAAACATTGACAGGCAAGCCCGAAATCACGACGCTGTCCTCGTTTGTTTCCTCAAAAACAAAACCCGTATTGGTCAACGAAGGTTTCAATTCGGTTATCAACTGCATTTCGCCATTGGAAAAATACAAATGCAACGGAAACAACAACTGCTGGCTTGACGCCAAATTGACGGTGATATTGGTCAAAAATTGTTCGTACAAGATTCGCTGATGCGCTCGTTGTTGATCCACGATTATCATTCCTGATTTTATGGGATTCACAATGTATTTTTTATGTATTTGATGCGTTTTATGCACCGCTTGTTCCACTTCTTCGTTATCGAACAAAGAAGAAGTCACTTCGTCATTCTCGAATGCAACTTCATTATTTTCAAATGAAATCGTGTCTACTTCTTGTGTGTCGTGTTTC
Organism: Flavobacterium limnophilum; assembly: GCF_027111315.2. Classification (GTDB taxonomy): domain Bacteria; phylum Bacteroidota; class Bacteroidia; order Flavobacteriales; family Flavobacteriaceae; genus Flavobacterium; species Flavobacterium limnophilum. The sequence continues at coordinate 2,634,597 of NZ_CP114289.2, forward strand.
AAACCCACGTACAAACTTTCCCAGTTTGCGGTAACTTCCGGTTTTCTGTAACTGGAACCCGCATTTGCATAATGTTTATTCGGTTTGTCTTCTTCCGAAAACGGATTGAAACTGCCGTCCACTTGAATCGTTGGCGTTGCGGCTTCCAAATCTTTGTAATGATAAGGTGTGTCCAAATTGGCATCACGCTCAAAATCCAAAACGGGAGCCACATTAAATTGTCCCAAACTGTGTTTTATCGAAGCCCGTAAAATGGCATACAAAGCCGATTCATCATCAAACTTGATTTCCGTTTTTGTCGGATGAATATTGATGTCTATTGAATTGGGCGGCACTTGAAGATACAAGAAATAACTTGGCTGTGCCCCGTCTTTCAAAAGTCCGTCGTAAGCTGCCATCACGGCGTGGTGCAAATAACCGCTTTTGATGAAACGATCATTGACAAAGAAAAACTGCTCTCCCCTATTTTTCTTGGCAAATTCGGGTTTGCACACAAAACCCTGAACGTTCACGATTTCGGTTTCTTCGTTAACAGGAACCAATTTTTCGTTGGTTTTACCCGAAAAAACATTCACGATTCGCTGCCTGAAACTCGAAGCCTGCAAATTGAACATTTCGCTTCCGTTGTGATAAAACGTAAAATAGATTTGTGGATGCGCCAAAGCCACGCGTTGAAACTCATCAACAATGTGGCGGTATTCCACCACATCCGATTTCAGGAAATTGCGACGGGCGGGAATATTGAAAAATAAATTTTTGACTGCAAATGAAGTTCCTTTGGGCAAAACCGCCATCTCTTGCGAGACAAACTTGCTGCCTTCAATGACGATGTGCGTTCCCAATTCTTCCTGGTCTTGCCTGGTTTTCATTTCCACATGGGCAATTGCGGCAATCGATGCCAATGCCTCCCCACGAAAGCCTTTGGTATGCAACGAAAACAAATCTTCTGCCTGGCGGATTTTGGAAGTGGCGTGACGTTCAAAACACAAACGGGCATCGGTAACACTCATACCCTTTCCATTATCAATGACTTGAACCAACGATTTTCCGGCGTCTTTTATAATTAATTTGATGTCATTTGCTCCTGCATCAACGGCATTTTCAAGCAATTCCTTGACTACCGAAGCCGGTCGCTGAACGACTTCTCCAGCGGCAATTTGATTGGCAACATGATCAGGAAGTAATTGGATTATACTCGACATTAGTTCAGTTTGTGGTTTTTAGTTTTTGGTTTATAGTTCAAACCAACTGTGAGCAAATTTAAGGAATTTCTATTGGGATTAATAGCTAAATTAATCATAAAAAACAAAAAACCTATACCGTCAAAAACAGTATAGGCTTTTAGATTTACATCTTTTATACTTATTCTTCCAACATCTTCAAGCCTTCGATTTGCAAAGGTTCCGTAGACAATAATTGTTGATTTTTAAGTTGGTGGCTAAACGAGGCTTGGTGTCTTAAGTACGCCATTTTTATGGCCGCAACCGCAGCTTCGGTTCCTTTATTTCCGTGAATCCCTCCACTTCTGTCTACGGATTGTTGCATCGTGTTATCGGTCAAGACACAAAAAATGACTGGAATATCGGTTTGTACATTCAAGTCTTTTATGCCCTGGGTAACGCCTTCGCACACAAAATCAAAATGTTTGGTTTGTCCTTGGATAACGCATCCAATTACAATTACCGCATCGACATTTTGGGTTTGCAACATTTTTTTTGCTCCATAAACGAGTTCAAAACTCCCGGGAACATTCCATCGAATGATATGTTCAGCAGGAACTTCATTTTCTAAAAGTCCCGTGATTGCCCCTTTGAAAAGTCCTTCGGTTATGGTGTCATTCCACTCTGAAACAACAATCCCAAACCGAAAATTTTTCGCGTCTGGGATTGAGTTTTTATCGTATTCGGACAAGTTTTTATTTATAGTTGCCATTTTATTTTAGGAATAAAGATTTAGAATTTAAAATATAAAGTTACCGAAACTAAATGTATAATCCTAAAATTATTATTGTGCCAATCCTATCAACACATCAACCGATGCTGCTTCTGGAGAAGCTTCAAAATTTTCTTTTAAATCCGTGAAATATTTAAGTGCTTCTTCTTTGTTTTTTAGATCCAAAGCTACTTTTCCGGCTTTCAACAAGAAACGTGGCGTAGTAAAATCATTTTTATTGGATTCGGCCGCTTTAACATAGTATTCCAAAGCTTCTTTGGGTTGGTTGCTTTGAGAATAAGCATCTCCAATGGCACCTTTTGCCAAAGCACTCAAAACTACGTCGTCTGACTTGAATTTTCCTAAATAATCAATTGCTTCAGTGTATTTTCCAGTATTCAAATAAGCAATACCAGCATAATAATTAGCTAGATTTCCAGCATCTGTTCCAGAATATTTGTCGGCGATATCCACAAAACCAAATTTTCCTTCAGCTCCTTTTAAAGACAATTTATAAAGTGAATCACTGGCAACACCGTCTGTGGCTTGCTGAAAATATTGTTGTGCTTGAAACATTTCGGTTGCTGCTTCGTCCTCTTTTGGCGCGGCAACAAATTTTTCATAGGCTAAATATCCAACCAAAACCAATGCAATTGCTCCAACCACGCCAATAATGGCATTTTGGTTTTTTGCAACAAAATCTTCTGTCTTGGAAGCTGTTTCGTCCAATGTAGAAAAAACACCCGCAGTGGTACTGTCTTTTTCAATAACTTTTATGTCTTCCGTAACTTCTGAAACTTCTTTTTCTTTCGGTGCTTTATATCCTCTTTTATTATAAGTAGCCATTTAAATTTTAATTTAGTGAGTGGCAAAAATATAATATTTATTCAAATCTAAAACCTCTTTTATCGATATTTTTCAATAATTTGCACCCACTTAAAAAAAACGCCTCAAAAGCAGCAAGTTTCTCAATACCAGCAAGCCTTACCAATGTATTTAAAAAAGATTTCATTATTCAATTACAAGAATTTTTCGGAAGCAGATTTCGAATTTGTGGGCAAAATAAATTGTTTTGTGGGCAAAAACGGAATTGGAAAGACCAATGTACTGGATGCCATCTACCATTTATCTTACGGAAAAAGTTACTTCAATCCGCTGGCCGTACAAAACATCAAGCACGGGGAAGAATTTTTCGTCATTGATGGCGAATTTGAAATCAACGAAAGAAACGAGCAAATCGTTTGCAGCCTAAAAAAAGGACAGAAAAAAATATTGAAACGCAACGGGAAAATTTATGACAAATTTTCGGAACACGTTGGATTCATTCCGTTGGTCATCATCTCCCCTGCCGACAGGGACTTGATTGTGGAAGGCAGCGAAACCCGCCGAAAATTTATGGACAGCGTCATCTCGCAATTGGATTCGCAATACTTGAAACAGCTGATTCAATATCAAAAAGTGATGAGCCAGCGCAATGCCTTGTTGAAATATTTTGCGTTGAATTTTGTTTTCGACAACGACACGCTTTCCATATATAATGAGCAACTCGCCACTTTTGGGAAATACATTTTCGAAAAACGGAAAGAATTTATCGAGCAGTTTATCCCTATTTTCAACACGCATCATCAAGCCATAACAGGTTTGCAGGAAACGGTGCAATTGGTTTACGAAAGCCATTTGTTCGAAAATAATTTGCTGACGCTTTTAGAAGAAAACATCAACAAAGACCGGGCATTGCATTATACCAGCGTTGGAATTCACAAAGACGATTTGTCTTTTGAAATTGATAATTATCCAATAAAGAAATTTGGCTCCCAAGGCCAGCAAAAATCATTTCTGATCGCCTTGAAACTGGCGCAATTTGAATTTATAAAAAACCAATGCGGTTTGAAACCCATTTTGCTTTTTGACGACATCTTCGACAAATTGGACGAAAGTCGCGTGGCCAAAATAGTGGAAATGGTCAACAGCGATACTTTTGGCCAACTTTTTATTTCGGACACCCATCCGGAACGAACTGAAAACATCGTGAAATCCACACACCAGACTTATAAAATATTTAACTTGTAAATTGCCAATATTTTAACTTTTAGAATCAAAATCCGAGAAAAGAATTACTTATTTTAGCCTCTTTAAAATTAATACCAAACCACAATGAAATTTCGATCTCTTTCCGTTTTGCTCATCGCTTTTTTGATGTTATCCTGCAACGGACAAACTAACAAAAGCATAGAAAACATTGCTCCCGAGGCTTTCGCCAAAAAAATAAAGGAAACCCCAAATGCACAAATTCTCGATGTGAGAACTCCCGAAGAATTTGCATCGGAACATATCGACAATGCCGTAAACATCAATTGGCTTGGCAATGATTTTGTGTCAAACACAGAGAAATTGGACAAATCAAAACCTGTTTTTGTTTATTGCAAAAGCGGGGCGAGAAGTACCAAAGCCGCAGCAAAATTGGGCGAGCTGGGATTCAAAAAAATATACCAACTGGAAGGCGGAATCTTGAAATGGAATTCGACTGGATTATCAAAGCCGGATGACAAAATCATCGGGATGTGCAGCCAGGAATATGCCGAATTATTGAACACCGACAAAAAAGTGCTGATTGATTTTTATGCCGAATGGTGTGCCCCTTGCAAAAAAATGACGCCTTATCTTTTAAAAATGCAGAAAGAAATGGCAGACAAAGTAGTCATCATCCGATTGAATGCCGACGAAAACAAAACCTTGATGAAAGAAATGAAAATCGACGAATTGCCAACGCTTATATTATACGAAAACAAGGAAATCAAATGGGAACATTCCGGCTTCATCAGCGAAGAAGATTTGAAAAAACAATTGCAATAATCAACGAAACATGCTTTCAAAAGACAGTCTACAATTTCTCGATGATTTAAAAGCCAACAACAATCGCGATTGGTTTCTAGACAACAAAAAACGATATGAAGTTTTCAAAAAAGACTATCATCATTTGGTGGCCGACATTCTGGATGCGATGAAACCGCTCGACCCTTCGTTGGAAATGCTCGAGGTGAAAAATTGCACTTTCAGAATCAATCGCGACATTCGATTTTCAAAAGACAAATCGCCCTATAAAGACCATATCGGAGTTTGGCTTTCGAGTGGTGCCAAAGGAAAAAACCGCTCCGGATACTATGTTCACATTGCGAGAACTGGCAGTTTCATCGCTGGCGGATTCTATTGTCCCGAAGCCGAGGACTTGAAAAAAGTGCGCAAAGAAATTTCCTATTTCCACGAGGATTTGGAAGAAATCATAAACAATAAAAGCTTTCAAAAGGAATTTAAGGATTTTGACCGAAATGAAAAAAATATTCTAAAAAACCCGCCCAGAGGCTACGAAAAAGACCATCCCGCCATTGAATTCCTGAAATTAAAAAGCTTTGAAACCTCCCAAAAATTCGACATGGAGGAAGTTTTAAAAGAAGATTTCGTGTCCAAAATGACCCGAAAATTAATCGTATTGAAGCCCTTGAACGATTTCATCAATCGGGCGCTAACTTCCGAAGACTAATTCACGAAAATGGCAAAAAGAAAGATACTTTTTCTTGGAGAAACCTACAGGGCCGACGCCATCACCTGGATGAACGGCTTGAAAGAATTTGGCGATTTTGAAATTATTAGCTGGGAATTAAAAACGTCGAACAATACTTTTTTTAGTCGATTACTACGAATTTGCGAATTCAGCACGGCTCTTTTGCAAATCAAGAAACTCATCAAAAAGCAGCAACCCGACATGGTCATTGCCGAAAGAACGACCAGTTATGGTTTTCTTGCCACATTGTCAGGCGTGAAACCAGTGGCGATTGCGCAACAAGGCAGAACCGATTTGTGGCCCGAAAAATCCATTTTGCTGCCACTCAAAAAAATCATCCAGCATTACGCTTTCGAAAAAGCCGACTTGATTCACGCCTGGGGACCGGTCATGACCATTTCGATGAAGAAAGCCAATGTCGACATGAACAAAGTTTTGGTCTTGCCAAAAGGAATCAATTTGGAGCAATTTGGAAACAAAAAAAAAACCAGCACCGAAAAAATAACAGCCATCGTAACCCGTTCGTTAATGCCGGAATACCGACACGAAACCATCCTGAAAGCCTTTGGGATTTTAAACCAAAGAGGAATTGATTTCGAATTAACCATTGTTGGCGATGGAAAACTATTGCCGATATTGAAGGAATTGGCAACAAAATTAAATATTGCAAACAAGGTGAATTTTACGGGTCGAATTCCAAACACAAAATTGCCGGAGCTGTTGCAACAATCCAATTTTTACATCAGCATGCCCATAACCGAAGGCGTTTCGGCTTCTTTGTTTGAGGCGATGGCTTCCAATTGTTACCCCGTTGTGACCGATATTCCGGGAAACCAAAGCTGGATCAAGCACCGTAAAAACGGACAATTGATAACCATTAACGACACTGAAATGCTTGCCGACGAACTGCTTTGGTCATTCGAAAACAGCGAATATCGAAATGGAGCAATCATAAAAAACAGAAAATTTGTGGAAGAGAATGCAAATTACAAAACCAATATGAAAATCATTGTCGACAAATATCACGAATTAATCAACGCATCAAAAACCAATACAGATAAATTTTAATACTTACTTTTGGTCAAGATTCAAAACGCACTCCCTTTATGGAAATACAGACTAATTTTTCTCTAAAAAACTACAATACTTTTGGCATCGAAGCCAAGGCAAGACAATTCGTTGCCGTTCACAACACAACTGAATTAAAGACGATTCTGGAACAAAATGAATCCGAAAAAAAATTTATTCTGGGTGGTGGAAGCAACATGCTTTTGACCAAAGACTTGGATGCCTTGGTAATCCACGTCGATTTGAAAGGCAAAAAAATCATCCAGGAAGACGACGATTTTGTTTGGGTCGAAAGTCAAGCCGGCGAAAACTGGCACGAATTCGTGCTTTGGACCATTGACCAAAACTTCGGCGGATTGGAAAATATGTCGCTCATTCCGGGAAATGTGGGCACGACTCCAGTGCAAAATATTGGCGCTTATGGCACCGAAATAAAAGACACCTTTGTTTCTTGCGAAGCGTTGACCATCAAAAACCAGGAAATCAAAAAATTCACCAAGGCGGAATGTCATTTTGGATACCGAGAAAGTGTTTTCAAAAACGAGGCAAAAGACCAATACGTCATCACTTCGGTGGTTTTCAAATTGACGAAACACAACCATAAAATCAATATTTCCTATGGTGACATTAGTGGGGAATTGGCCAAAAACAACATCACGAATCCAACCTTAAAAGACGTGAGCAATGCCGTAATTGCCATTCGCCAAAGCAAATTGCCCGACCCGAAGGAGTTGGGAAACAGCGGCAGTTTCTTTAAAAATCCCATCCTTTTGAAATCCGATTTCGAGGAAATACACCAAAAATTTCCAGAAATGAAATATTACGAAGTTTCTGAAACCGAAGTCAAAGTTCCTGCAGGTTGGCTCATAGAACAAGCCGGCTTCAAGGGAAAACGTTTTGGCGATGCGGGAATCCACAAAAACCAAGCTTTGGTTTTGGTCAATTATGGCAATGCAACGGGACAAGAAATTCTGGATGTTTCGAAAACTATCCAAAACACCATTTTCAAGACTTTTGGCATTCATATAGAAGCTGAAGTGAACGTGATTTAATGTGCGAGGTTAGAAGTGGGAAGTTAGAAATTAGAAGTCAAAATTATCAAGGCAGCTACTATATATCGTGATGAAATTTAGATTATAATAATTGCCGTTTATCGATGGTTTATTGACAATGGATAATTACCTTTGCACAGATTTAAAAAAAGAAGCCAAGCCTATATGTTACTCTTTACTTTATACTTATTTATTGTTGTAGTTGCCATTCAACTTGCGTATTATCTGATTATTTTCGGGAAATTTGCTTTCGCCAAAGCGCAGAAATCAAATCCAAAAAAAATCTCGGTTTCCGTGATTGTTTGCGCCAAAAATGAAGGCGAAAACGTGGCTAAATATGTTCCATTGCTTGCCGAACAAGATTATCCTGATTTTGAAATCATCCTGATTGACGATGCTTCGAGCGACAATACCTTGGATATTTTCGAAGAATTCGAAAAACAATATTCCAATGTAAGATTGGTAAAAGTAAAAAACAACGAGGCGTTTTGGGGAAACAAAAAATACGCCTTGACCCTTGGAATAAAAGCTTCCAAAAAAGACTACCTGCTTTTCACGGATGCCGATTGTTATCCCGCTTCCAAAGACTGGATTACGACGATGAGTTCCCAATTCACGATGCACAAAACCATCGTTTTGGGGTATGGTGCTTATGAAAAAGTGGCGAACTCTTTCCTGAACAAAATCATCCGTTTTGAAACCCTGCTTACGGCAGTCCAATATTTTTCTTGGGCAAAAGCAGGTTGTCCCTATATGGGAATCGGCCGCAATTTGGCCTACAAAAAAGAAGAATTTTTTAACGTAAACGGCTTTATCAGCCACATACAAGTCCGTTCCGGTGACGACGATTTATTCATCAATCAAGTGGCCAAAAGCAAGAATACCGCACTTTGTTACGCTCCTGAAAGTTTCACGTATTCGCAGCCAAAAACCAAATTCAAGGATTGGTTTACCCAAAAAAGAAGACACGTCTCCACGGCCAATTTGTATAAACCTTTTGACAAAATCCAACTGGCTCTTTTTTATGTTTCGCAGTTGTTGTTTTTGATTTTAGCCACTGTTTTATTGGCATTCCAATACCAATGGATCATCGTTTTGAGTTTGGTAGGATTCCGTTATTTGTTCACTTGGATCACCCTGGGATTCTCGGCCGGAAAATTAAAAGAAAAAGATGTGATGTATTGGTTTCCAATTATTGAAATTGTGCTTATCTTCACGCAATTAAATGTATTCATCACGAATATTTTCTCAAAACCGGTATATTGGAAATAAATCAACAAATCGAAAAAGCAAAAAAAGGCGATCAAACGGCCTTCACTTTTCTGTTGGATTTTTATTGGAACGAGGTCTATGGTTTTATGCTCAAACGCACCGAAAACGAGACCAATGCCGAGGACATCACCATCGAAACTTTCTCGAAAGCATTCGACAAAATAGCCACTTACAATCCGGAATTCCAGTTCAACACTTGGCTGATTGCTATTGCCAAAAACGTCCACATCGACTTGATGCGCAAAAAGAAATCTAGTCTTTTTATCGAAATCACGGACGACGAAGACCAGCAAGCCTACAACATTGCCGACACCACTCCATCGGCGGAAGACGAATTAATCACCGAGCAAAACCTTTCGCAGTTACTGCAATTCATCAAACAACTCAAACCGCATTACCAGGAAGTCATCCAGCTGCGCTATTTCCAGGAAATGAGCTATCAGGAAATTGCCAACAAAATTGACGAACCCCTGAGCAACGTCAAAATAAAACTGCTTCGCGCCAAGAAATTGTTGGCAGAAATCATCCAGGATAATCGATAGTTTATTTAGACAGGCTTACACAAAAAAATAACCTGCTTAATCATTGCGGTGAAAAAACACAACAAACACCGCAAATTTGCGGTAAATAAAACCTATATTTACCGCAAAATAATTTTAGGCAATGGCTAAATACATCTACGAGCATAGCAACTGGACAAAATTTACTTGGCAAGACAAAAGCATTAATGTCGTGTTTGGCGAGGTACGCCTGATGCAAGGCAAAATCATAGGACAAATGAACACTTTAGGCTTTTCGGCAAAAGAAGAAGCCACACTTACTGCCTTAACTTTAGACGTGGTAAAATCATCGGAAATAGAAGGTGAATTGCTCAACTTCGACCAAGTGCGCTCCTCCATAGCAAGGCGATTAGGCATCAATATCGCAGGACTTGTACCCAGCAACCGCCACATAGAAGGCGTGGTAGAAATGATGCTTGATGCCACACAACGACATACACTTCCATTAACTGAAAATCGTTTGTTTGGTTGGCACGCAGCCCTTTTCCCTACAGGATTTAGCGGCCCATATAAAATAGAAACAGGACAATATCGAACAGGCGAAATGCAAGTGGTTTCAGGTGCCATGGGCAAAGAAAAAGTGCATTATGAAGCCGTAAAACCCGAACTTGTTAAAGCAGAAATGGACAAATTCTTGGATTGGTTCAATAACGACAACAGTCTTGATCTCGTATTGAAAGCTGCCATAGCGCACTTTTGGTTTATCATTATTCACCCTTTTGATGACGGAAACGGCAGAATTGGAAGAGCCATAACCGATATGTTGCTTGCCCGTGCCGAAGACAGCGGCGACCGTTTTTACAGCATGTCGAGCCAAATTTTAATAGAACGAAAACAGTATTATGAAGTATTGCAAAAAGTGCAACATAGCACAGGCGATATTACCGAATGGCTCGAATGGTTTTTACATTGCTTGAAAAACGCCATGCTTGCCACCGAAAACACCACGCAAAAAATCCTGCATAAAGCTGCATTTTGGAAATTGCACGAACAAACGTCCATCAACGAAAGACAACGACTGGTGCTCAACAAACTCTTTGATGGTTTTGAAGGAAAACTGCAAACCTCAAAATGGGCCAAAATTACCAAAACCTCAACCGACACCGCTTTAAGAGACATAAAAGACTTGGTAGCCAAAGGTATTTTACAACAAACCAACGAAGGCGGACGAAACGCCAATTATGAATTAATGGACTTCAAATTAGAATAATCTGTCCTTTGGCAATATGGTGGGTTTAGTTTTAATTGGAGACTGGCAAAATAAAACTGCTTCGCGCCAAGAAATTGTTGGTAGAAATCATCTAGGATAATAGATAGTTATTTGGGCAAACAAAACAACCAAACTCATTATTTGTTGCAGAAAATTCTCAATACACTTTTACTTTCAACCAATTAAGCACCAAAATCTTTCAATAATCAAAAAGGCACTTTGATAATTTGTAAAATAAATCCCTATATTTGAAAATAAATAAACACTGACATTTGTCAAACAAAGCGAACCCATTTTAAGGATGATAAATAGGATGCAGTCAGACCTAAAAATTCAAGTTAGAAAAATAAAAAAAGACCAGTAATAAAACTGGCCTTATTTCTAGGGGAAGGAAAAACCCGACTGCCGTGGCAGTTTATAGAATTCCAAACCCCTTTCTATATCTTGGAATAAAATTCATTCATATATCTTGGACAAAAGTACATAAAAAATAGTATCAAATGCAAAACATTATCTTAAATTATCCTACTTCAAATATTCAAAAATTATTTATTGCCAAAGGAAGTGAATTGCTTTATAAAGGAAGTTTAGATACTTATAGATTGAAATTGCATAATCCAAAAACTATAATTGAAGAATTAGTATCTGTCTGTAAATCTTCTTTTTTAACAAATAACGATTACGCTCAAGCATCAGCAAGCGAGCTAACAACTCTTTTAAATGAAGATAATGATGGATTAAAATTCATTAAAGTTAACCGTAAATATTTTCTGGAACTTTTAAAAAACACAAAAAAAGAAAACTATAATAGGATTATTCAAGCATGCAAACTTATTCTTTCTGACAATAAAAATTATCAAGAATATTTATTTGATGAAATTGAAAATTCTTTGCTAACATTCGACGAAAATCAAGAAGCAAATATTGTGCACAATGAGCACAAAAAACTTATACTTCAGTTAACCTACTTATTTGTAGAACTAATTAATAAAGGATTCACTAAACAATATTTATATAAGTTATTTCAAGTTATTTTCATTTACAAAAATGAACACGATTGGCTTTTTGAAGAAAGATACTCTGATTGGAAATCTTTGCGAGATAGACCAAAAGAAAATTACACTATCGTTTTTAATATTATTGGTAACGATTTTCAAATTTCTCAACTTCAAAAAATTGATGGAACATATGAAGGAATGAATAGTAAATCGAGAAAAAAATTAGAGAAAATTGTATCTGAAAGAGTCAAGATTTTCCTGAATGATAATAAAATGGGAAAATTAATTTCTATGAATGTTACAGCTTTTGATCATTATAAAGCCTTGGAAATATCTCGAGAGAAGTTGTCAAGAGACTTGGATTTATATCATTTAGGATTAAATAGCCATATCTTCGAAATAGATTTACAAGCTGCAGTTGTTGGAACAATCAATCCCGAAAAATCATCAACAATTCCAGTCAACTATCAAATAGATGGATATCTTAATAAGAATACCGAGACATTTGATAGGTTATTAAAAAAGGTAACTAAAATGAGAGGAAATAATATCGATGATGATAGTTACGACAAGATTTTTTCAGCTATAAGATACTTAAGAACAGGAAGTGAATCGCCAGAATTAGAGACAAAGCTTCTCAATTATTGGATTGGATTAGAATACATCTTTACTTCAGTTAATAGTGAAGAGAAAACGATAGATAGAATTAGAAAATATTATCCTATTTGCCACTCTTTAGTTTATGCAAAACGAAATTTATTTGACTTTCATAAATCTATAATAAGACATGAGATTTCAAATACTATCACAGATTTTGATTTCAATCCATCAATTGAGTATCTAACAAAACACAATACCTATAATGAAATTTTTGCTAATTCAACAAATGAATTATTAAAATTTAGAGCTTTGTATTTTCAAAAATGGGTGGAAGACCCAAGTAATATTGGAACCGCATTAAAAAAACACTCTGATAACCTAAAGTGGAATCTAACTCGATTATACAGAATTCGGAATGAGATTGTTCATAATGCAGCAATCAAAAACGGAATCTATGTAAATATTTCACATATGAAATATTATTTAACTTTTATTCTAAATTCTATCTTGGATTTTATGTCTAATGATTCTTTAGATATAGATGATGATGGAAAAATAACAATAGAAGATTACTTTATAGCTCAAGATATTATGTTAGGTTCATTGAAAGGCAGTACAATTCAAAATTATTTAAAAATCAGATTTCCTAGACAAATTTTACATTAATTTATTGTGCCTAATCGAGTAGACGGCTCCACCCCCGATGAACGGAGTGCGCCTCTCACACTACCGAGCCCTTCAGCTATCCCTCAGGATAAACCAAGTGGGTCATCCCGATAAAAATCGGGACAAACTGTACTCGGTGGTTTCCCGAAAAATCGGGATAAACTCCAAAGAGATAGATTCATTCAAATTATACTGAATTTCTCACTACTGACAACTAATTGCACACAATGTCAAGTAATTCCCGCAAGCAAAAACGGCAATTTCGGTTTTCATGAATTTTTCGAAAATTTCCCGGTTTAAACCCAAAAATATTTTGGCAAATAAACCGTAAAAAAATATATTTGCAATCGCTTTGAGAGTGCGGGATGTAGCGCAGCCAGGTAGCGTACTAGCATGGGGTGCTAGGGGTCGCTGGTTCGAATCCAGTCATCCCGACAGCAACAAAAAAGCCTGACTTGTTTAGAGTCGGGCTTTTGTTTTTTTTCGCAAAGCCCCGAAAACATTGACCCCTATTCTTCTTGTTAAAATATTTTAAAAATAATCACCATTTTACATATTATATCGAATATCTTTTACGTTATCTGTTAAAAGACACTGCTTATGACATGACAACTACCTAACCATAAAAACCACAAATTATGTCTAGATTAAGTATTTTCGAAACTCGTTGGATTGATCTCATCTTCGAAAACAGAAACCAAGAATACGGTGCCTATCAATTGCGCCGTGAAAGTGTCAAAAGCTCCTTTACTGCCCTGTTTATGGGATTGTTGTTTGTGGCTTCCATTGGGGCAATTACGACAATTGCCAACCATTTCAATCGAGATGTTGCGCCAGTCATTACAATTCCGGAATGGTCTGAACCCATAGAAGTCACCAAAGTTGACTTTGATAAAATTGTGGAACCAGTGCTTCCCGAAGTGCAAAGTCAAGCCGCCGCAGCCACAATCGACAAAGACCAGCTCATCAATCCCGTTATCGTGCATCCAGAAGACGCCAATCCAGACATTGCCACCAACGTGGAAAACAAACATGCTTCTGATGTCATTTCGAATGGAACGGGGCCAATTGGCGACAACCCTTCTTCTTCAGGAAATGGAATCGGGACTGAAACCACCAAAGCGGTTGATTATGGAACCACTGTGGTAAACACCTCAATACTAGACAAAATGCCAGAGTTTCCGGGCGGAATCGAAAAATTCTACAAATATGTAGGCAATAATTTCGAAAAACCTGAAATAGATGACATGAGCACGCTTAGGGTTTATGTGTCGTTCGTCATCGAAAAAGACGGCAGCATGACCGATATCAAAGTCAACAGGGATCCCGGTTATGGTTTGGGAAGAGAAGCCATTCGAGTTTTGAAATCTTTGAGAACCAAATGGTCTCCGGGAATTATTGATTCGAAACCGGTTCGAACCGCTTATAACTTGCCGATCGTATTGGAAATGCGATAAATTGTAAATACCTATTCATTTGTCAAGTTGAAAGCTTCTCAACGCAGTGGAGCAACATTGTTTAGACGCTTCCAGCGTGACAAATAGCAAGAATTAGTATAAATATTCACATTCATGCAAACAAAAAAGCAGAACCGAAAAGTTCTGCTTTTTGTTGTATAAAAATCACCATTGGAAATCCAATATTTATTTTTTGGCAGTGGTGGAAGTTTTCTTGGTTGTTGTTTTGGTGGTTGTTTTTGGCTTGGCCACAACCGGCATTTTGTGAACGTAAGGTTTGTACAATCCTTCTTTTTCGGCTCTCTTTCTTGCATTGTCGGCTCTTTCTTTCGAATCTGGGTGCGAACTCATCATTTTAGTCAAAAAATCGGTTTGGGCTCCTTCGCTCATTTTGGCCAAAATAGAAAAGGCAGATTCCACGGCATTGACGTCATAACCGTTTTTCTTCATGAAATCATAGGCAAACGTATCGGCTTCCGATTCTTGTTTTCTGCTGTGTTTGCAATCAATCATGGCGCTGCCAATTTTCCCCAATTGACTATCAGTTATCGCTGCCACCTTGCCCGATTGTGAAGCGGCACCTTCAATCAAGGCTTCTTTTTGGTAAGCCGCCTTGATGGCATCCCTGGAATCGTGGTTGACAACATGACCAATTTCGTGACCGATGACCACCAGCAATTCGTTGTCGTCCATGACATCCATCAATCCCGTGTAAACACGAACACTTCCATCGGCGGTGGCGAAAGCATTGACTTCCTTGAGAACATAAACTTTATAGTTTAAAGCCAATCCGTAAGCATTGGTGTATTTGCCAAAAATCTTGTTTAACCGAATGGTGTAGGGATCGGTTGGACCGGCAATAACGTGTTCTGCATCCATTTTGGTCACGGCCTCTTTTGATAATTGGGCTGCTTGTGCATCGCTGAAAGTGAGCCCAGCCACTCCTTTTTGAACAGCTCCCAAGGCTTTTTCTCCAAAATTGATTTGTGCATTGGCAGTTGAAAAACCCAAAAGGGCAAGCATCACGGTTAAAAATATGGATTCTCTTTTCATTCTATTAAATATTTGGTTTATACATACAAAGATATACCAAGTTTGCTTTTACCAAAAATAAAAACCTTTTTTGCCAATAAATTATTGAAAAATGCTGTAATCATTGCTGTTTCGTTCTCGAAAATCACTTTTTTAAATTGTTAAAAAAAAGTTAAACAAAATTAAACAGCTGTTTAACTTAAACGGTTGTTTAATTTTGCGCCAAAATTTTAAAACAGTGAAAAGTGATTTAAACGACAAACAAATCCAGATTCTGGAAGTAGCCGAAACGCTATTTGCCGAGAAGGGATTTGACGGCACTTCGATTCGCGACATTTCGAAAGAAGCCAATATTAACGTCGCCATGGTTTCCTATTATTTTGGCAGCAAAGAAAAATTACTGGAATCTTTGATATTATTCAAAACCTCCGGACTCAAGGAACAGTTGGTGAATTTGATAGAAGAAAACCTGGAACCAGTAGAAAAAATAAACAAGCTGATTGAACTTTACATCAACCGCCTCAATTGCAACAAGGGAATTTACCGCGTGCTGCATTTTGAATTGGCTTCCAAAAAAAGGGTTCTAGACATTCAGTCTTTTTCAGACATAAAAAAATCCAACTTGAAATCATTGGAACTCATCATTCAAGAAGGCCAAGCCAAAGGTGTTTTCAGGAAAGACATCATTATTCCTTTGCTCACGCCAACCATTTTGGGAACGTATTTCCATTTTCAAATGAACAAACCTTTTTTTGAAGAAATATTAGACTTGAAAACCGAAGAGTCATTCAACAATTACGTAAAAAACGATTTGACAAAACACATTCAACAAACCATTAAAGCCCTCTTAATATATGAAAGTTAGTTATTTAATGCTCTTTGGAGGGTTCTTCATTGGAATTTCATCCATTAGTGCCCAAGACAAAACCAATTTAAAGCTGGAAGAAGCGATACAATTGGCTTGGACGAAAAGCAACGAAATGTCCTTGGCCGGCACCAAAGTGGAAACGCAAAAACAAGAATTACAATCGGCCAAGAACAGCCAATATCCCGATTTAAAAATTACCGGACAATACCTTCAATTGACGGAACCAACCCTACATTTGGAACTGGATGCAGGATCAGGATCATTGCCGGCACCGGATAAAATAGCCATTGGCCAAGCCAGTTTGAAAGTACCTGTGTTTGCAGGAATGAAAATTCAAAACGGCATAAAATTACAGGATAATTTGTTCCAAGCCGAAAATGCAATGGCATCCAAAACCAAAGAAGACGTAGCCATGCGAGTTATAGATTATTATGCCAATCTATATAAAGTACAAAGAACCATTGAATTATTGAAGGAAAATCAAAAAAGTGCCCAACAACGCGTTACCGATTTCATTGCTTTGGAAAAAAACGGAATCATTCCGCGAAATGATTTATTGAAGGCACAACTTCAGGTTTCCAAAATCCAGTTGTCTCTTGATGAAGCTTTGAACAATGAAAAAGTAATCAATTACTACCTGGTCACTTTGTTGAAATTGCCGACAGAGACAAGATTAACGGTAAACGAAAGCGATTTGATCAACTTTCCAAAGAATTCAATTCCAACGGATGAACAACCGGCGTTTCAAAATCGTAAAGACTTGGAAGCCTTGCAATTTCAGGAAAAAGCATCGCAAGACAACATCAAAATAGCCAAAGGAGATTACTATCCCAATGTGGCTTTGACCGGTGGATATGCCGCTTTGAACGTAAACAATATCATGACATTGGAAAACGCCATGTTTATTGGTGTTGGGGTATCGTATGACCTCAGCGGAATTGTAAAAAATGGTACCCAGGTAAAAATTGCCAAAAGCAAAGCGCTTGAAGTAAAAAACACCCAAGAATTATTAAAAGACAACATCAGGGTTCAGGTACAACAGGCGATTACCAATTATGATTTGGCCATTAAACAAAATGTAGTTTACAATCAAGCCGTTGAACAAGCCACTGAAAACTACCGAATTGTAAAAGACAAATACGAAAACGGACTATCGGACACCAATGATTTACTGGAAGCCGACGTAGAGCAACTGAAATCCAAAATAAGCGAAACCATTGCCAAGGTGGATGTTATTCAAAAATATTATGGATTACTTTCAGCAACCGGTCAATTATCACAAACTTTCAACCTTTCAAAAATATAACCATTACCAATCATGGAAAAGAAAAAAACAAACAATAAATTCATTATAATCCTATCGGTTTTAATCCTGGTTGGAGGAACTTACGGAATCACAAAATACCTTCATTCACAAGGACACGAAGAAACGGATGATGCCCAAATCGAGAAAAACATGAACCCGATAATTCCAAGAGTTTCGGGATATATCAGCAAAGTGTACGTGAAAGACAATGATTATGTAAAAAAAGGAGATACTTTATTTACCATTGACAAAAGAGATTACCAATTGAAAATTGAAGAAGCAAACGCTGCCTTTATAGCTGCTGAAGGCGGATTTGAAGTGGCCAAAGAAGATATTGGAAGCGCATTGGCCAGTATTGCCGTTTCGGATGCCAATGTTCAATCGGCTGGAGGAAATATCGAGACCGCAAAAATCAGATTGGGAAGAGCCAACAGCGACTATGTTCGTTACGAAAATCTATATAAAAATCACTCGATTACAAAACAACAATACGAACAAGCATTGGCCACCAAACAAGAAGCGGAAAGCCAAGTGCGAATTTTGCAACAACAACAAAAAGCAAGTGCTTTCCAAAAAACGGTAATTGAGGCAAAATCGAGAGTTAGCAACAAACAAACTCAAGTGGCCGCCGCCAATATCAAAAAAGCAAAAGCATTATTGGAAGTGGCTCAATTGAACTTGAGTTATACCGTCGTGACTGCCGCCATTGACGGACAAGTTTCAAAAATTGACATACAGCCGGGACAATTGGTTCAACAAGGACAATCGTTGTTTTATATCATCAACAACAAGGAAGCTTGGGTTGTGGCCAATTTCAAAGAAACACAATTGAACAAAATGGTTATCGGTCAAAAAGTAACCGTAAAAGTAGACGCCTATCCCGATTATGATTTTAAAGGAACGCTTACCTCGTTTTCGCCGGCAACCGGATCCCGTTTTTCATTGCTTCCGCCTGATAATGCAACAGGAAATTTTGTGAAAACCATTCAAAGATTACCGGTAAAAATAAGCTTGAATCCATCAAACGATCCTGAAAAAATAAAATTGCTTCGTCCGGGGATGAACGCCGACGTAGATGTTCATTTGAAGTAATGAGTTTTAGAAAAAACTTACAAAAAGGAATTCAAACCATTACATATTAAAATTTAAAATGGTACAAAACCAAGAAGACGATTTAGTAGAATACGGCATTAACAGGGTCATCATCACGATAACCTGTATTATGTGTGCTTTACTCGAAATTGTAGATACTACGATTGTAAACGTAGCCCTAAACAACATGAGAGGCAGCCTTGGTGCTACCCTAACCGATGTTGCTTGGGTAATTACAGCCTATGCCATTGCCAACGTGATTGTAATCCCGATGACGAGTTGGTTGTCGCAACAATTTGGCCGACGAAATTACTTTGCAACCTCTATTATCATTTTTACGGTAGCTTCTTTTTTATGCGGGAATGCCACCAATATTTGGGAACTGGTTGCTTTTAGATTCATACAGGGATTGGGAGGAGGAGCTTTGTTGGTTACCGCGCAGACCATTATTACCGAAAGTTATCCCGTGGCCAAAAGGGGAATGGCACAGGCAATTTACGGAATGGGAGTTATTGTTGGACCAACATTGGGACCGCCATTGGGAGGTTACATTGTTGACCATTTTTCATGGCCTTTCATTTTTTACATCAACATTCCAATTGGTATTATTGCAGCTTTACTAACTATTGGTTTTGTAAAAAGTCCAAAATACGGAGAGAAACTCAAGGCCAAACAAGTCGATTGGTGGGGAATTTTGCTCTTGACCACTTTCATCGGTTCCTTGCAATTTGTATTGGAACACGGCCAGCAGGACGATTGGTTCAATGACAGCATAATCGTGACCTTAAGCGTAGTTTTCGTCTTTGGTTTAGTGCTGTTTGTATGGCGACAACTCACCTATAAGCATCCAATTGTAAACCTGAAAGTATTAAAGGACAGTAACCTTAGAATTGGAACCATTATGTCTTTCATCATGGGATTTGGATTGTATGGATCTACATTTATCATTCCAGTATATACCCAATCTCTTTTAGGATGGACAGCTACCGATGCAGGTTTATTGTTAATCCCAAGTTCCATAACAACGGGTATCATGATGCCTTTCATAGGAAAAATGATTCAGCGTGGAGTACCTCAAACCTACATGGTAGCAGTGGGATTCCTGGTATTTTTTCTTTTCACCTTTTTGATGCGCGGCGTAATGACACCAGACACCGGCGTTGAGCACATGTTTTGGCCGTTAATCCTCAGAGGTGTTGGTTTGGGATTATTATTCGTGCCAATTACCACTTTATCATTATCCACCCTAAAAGGAAAACATATTGGTGAAGGTGCGGCCTTTACAGGAATGATGCGACAATTGGGAGGTTCTTTTGGTATTGCCATCATAACCACTTACCTTACCAGGTTCAATCAGGAGCACCGCGTGAATTTGATTTCCTATTTGGACAAAAGCTCTTTCAAAGTACAGCAAACGGTTCATCAACTGCAGATGGGTTTTATGTCCAAAGGATATTCTGCCAATCAAGCTTTGTCCAAAGCCTATAAAGTCATCGAAATGAAAGTGATGGCACAAAGTTCCGTATTGTCATTTATGGATATTTTTATGTATCTCGGAATCTTGTTCCTGTTGTGCATTCCCTTTATTCTTATGGTCAAAAAAGGAAAAAACAAAATTGACCCTGCCGAGGCGATGCATTAGAATGCAAATTGCAGGTTGCAGAAGACAAAAAAGCTCCGAGTTTCACTAAATAATAAGTGAAATTTGAAGCTTTTTTTTAAAAGTCAATTTCAGCAATCTCAAATCCGCACTTTGAAATTTTGTTACTATTATTTTCTATATTTGAAGAAAGATACAAAAAGGTGTTTTTCACACCAATCAAACTCAATTGGAACAGATTGAAACCATTTATGACTGCTAAAAGTAAGTTAGCAACAATTTATAACGCCTTATGAATAGAAAAGAGATCCTAAAATTCATCGCTGAAAATCAAAACGAGAAACTACTTGACTATTATGATAAATGTTATGAAAAACTACGCGACCTCAATCATCAAATTGACAAGTTAACTTTATACCTTATTATAATTGTTTTTCTCTACTTTATAGCTTCAAGCACAACTATTTCCTCATTGCAAATTGGCCCTGCTAATATTTCAGACATATCACTTTTACTAAAAATTATTCCGGTTCTTTTTGCCTTCATATTATTGCAAATAGTCGTTATTTCATCCCAAAAATCAGAGCTATTTACAATAGTTAAAATGATTTTCTTAGCAAACTATATTCAAGATGTCAATCCTAAACATATGGATAATGAACATAATAATGTCTTCACTCGATTACTTTTACCATTTTCATATTCCATCGAATTTTTAAAATTTAACACAAAAAAAGGCAGTAATTTGAATAGTTGCTTCGGTGCGTTGTTAGCGCTTCCTCTTCTGTCTCTTCTTTTTCTCCCCTTTTATTTTGAGTATTTTATGCTTAAAGTAATTTGGAATAATTATTACGGACAAGCACTGGGTATAGTTTCATTTTGGCTATCTATTTGGATTATGCTTTACCTTATCTATTATTTAATTAGCAACACCATCCACAACTATCAGGACAATAAAGCTGAACTTACATAAACCCCAATAGCGCGAATTTGCAATTCGTGCCTACAAAATAGTACTCGACAATCTGAAATTATCGAGTAAAAACCAACTGATTCCCTTTCGACAAATTGGCGTCAAAACGATAGCCTTCATAATCGAAACCTTTCAAATCTTCGATAGTTTCGGCATTCGTGTCAATGATGTAACGCACCATTAATCCCCTCGCCTTCTTGGCAAAAAAACTGATTATCTTTAGTTTTCCGTCTTTGTAATCCTTGAATTCAGGGGTAATTACGGGAACTTTCAACTCTTTGACATCAACTGCCGAAAAATATTCGTTGCTGGCCAAGTTGACAAAAAGTTCCCCTTTGTGAAGTTCTTTGTTTAACGCTTTGGTGATAATGGGTTTCCAAAATTCATATAGATTTCTGCTTTCGCCAATGGGTAATTTGGTTCCCATTTCCAATCGGTAAGCCTGCATCAAATCCAATGGTTTCAGAAGACCGTACAAACCCGACAAAATGCGCAAACGCTCTTGCAAAACGTCCAGTTTTTCTATTGGAATCGAATAGGCATCCAAACCAGTGTAAACATCGCCATCGAAAGCAAAAACGGCGGGACGCGCATTTTCCGACGTGAAAGGCGTTTTCCAATCTTGGTTGCGTTGCCAATTCAAATCGGCCAGTTTATCCGAAATATCCATTAATTCTGAAAGTTCCTTTGGCGATTTTTGCTTCAACACTTTGTGCACTTGGCGCGATTCTTTCAAAAACAAAGATTCCGAAAAATTGGGTGTTGGCAATGCTTTTTCGAAGTTTAAAGACTTGGCTGGCGATATGACGATTTTCATTTTTTAAATTGGTTTTAAAATGATTCCAAAAGTACAAATTGTATTGATTTATAAATTGGATTATCACAAATTTCACCTGTTTTAATAATTTGTATAATCCATATAGCTTTACTTTCCATATTATTTATCACGCTGGAAGCGTCTATTTATGTTGCTCTCATTATGTGAGACGCTTTCAGCGTGACAAACTGGCTGCTTAAAAAGCAAAAAAGTAGCCACAAATTTCACCAATTAGCACCAATTATTTTTTTAGTTTTACAAAAAGAATTCTCTGCTTAAAAATCATCCCTTTCACAATGAACAATAAACCCCATTGGAATCTCCTTTTATCTGATTTTGTCAATAAAAATCAACTGATTAAAACCCTGCTTTCCGGGAACAGCACCGGCGAATTGGCCGTTTACAACAACTTGAAAGGCATTCTTTTTTCGGACATCACCATTCAACAATTTATAGAAAAAGAAGAGCAATACGACACTCTTAAAGCTAATTCAAATCGAAAATTGCGCAGCTTCTCGGCTGGCGAACAAAAAAAGGAATTCCTGAAATATTGCCTGAACCAAAAGCCGGATTACATCATTTTGGACAATCCTTTCGACCATTTGGATCTGGCTTCCCGAAAAACATTGGCCGATTCTCTGGAACAATTATCAGAATCGTTGGGCTTCATCCAATTGGTGAACCGCACCGAAGATTTGCTTTCTTTCATTGAAAACAAGGCGCAGATTACCGATGATTCTTTTGTCGTGAAACCCATCAATCCTTCGACAAATCCCACCGAAAAGACGCATACAACCCAAATCCCTAAACCCTTGCATTCGTATGAAGGCAACGACCCCGTTCTAGTAAAAATGGACGGCGTTTCGGTAAGTTACAACGAAAGACCCATTGTGGATTCTATTTACTGGACGATTCAACGAGGGGAATTTTGGCAACTCGTTGGACCAAACGGTTCTGGAAAAAGCACCATATTATCAATGATTACTGGAGAAAACCCGAAAGGCTACGGACAGGAATTGTACCTTTTTGGACGTAAAAAAGGAAGCGGCGAAAGCGTTTGGGACATCAAGAAAAACATCGGGATTTTCTCGACTTCGATGACGCAGATGTTCAAAAGAAACCACACTTTGGAACAAATGATTCTCTCGGGATTTTTCGATTCCATTGGATTGTACACCCAACCGACCATTTTGCAAAAACAAATCGCGAATCAATGGCTGGAAGTCATAGGGATGAGTGCATTAAAAAACAAGTCGTTTCTACAATTGTCTTTAGGCCAACAAAGGGTCATCCTGATTGTTCGTGCCGTCATCAAACATCCACCCTTGATTATTTTGGACGAACCTCTCGAAGGTCTCGACGACAACAATTCCGTTTTGGTTACCGACCTCATCAACCTCTTGATTCAAGAGACCAACATGACGATTATTTATGTTTCGCATCGAATGGAACCCGCGCTGAAACCCAAGTCAATTTTTGAATTGATTCCAATGGAAACGGGTTCGATTGGCAAAATAAAGCAGCAGGACATTAGCCTATAAAAAAAGTTAGCCACAAATTTCACAAATTCGCACAAATTACAAACTGTTTAAATTACACGAATTTTTAAACTATGTAGAATTTAAAATTGATAAAATTTGTGACAATTTGTTTAATTTGTGGTTGAAATTTTTAAACAAAAATACCCTTATAAAGCAAAATGAAATCTCATCAAGTAAATCGAATTTCGTATTTTTGACGAATGAGCACAACACCACAACCAGAAGCCAAAGGATACAACAATTACGGCGCACATTTGCGTGAAAAATACAACGGACAACGCGTTTACAAAGTCATTGTCGATGGCGGATTTTCCTGTCCCAACCGAGACGGAAACAAAGGTTTTGGCGGTTGCACCTATTGCAATGTCGATTCGTTCACGCCAGAACTTTCCAGGAAATCGCCAACCATTTCAACCCAATTAAAAGATGGAATGGAGCGCGCCAAAAATCATTACAAAGCCGATAAATTCATTGTCTATTTTCAGCCGAATTCCAATACTTATGCTCCGGTTTCGCTTTTGAAAACAATGTACGACGAGGCCTTGTCCATCAACACCGAAGATGTGGTCGGTTTTTCCGTTGGCACACGACCAGATTGCATCGATGCCGAAAAAGTGGCTTTGCTAGAAAGTTATTGCGATAGATTTGACGTCGATTTGGAAATGGGAATGGAATCCATTTATGACGAAACCCTGGAGCAAATCAACCGGGGTTGTAGCCACGCCGAGTTTGTAGCCGCAGTGGAATTATTGAAAGACAGCCCACTCGATTTATGCGTGCACACCGTTTTTGGATTCCCTTGGGAAACTCGCGAAATGATGTTGAACTACATTCACGAAATCAACCGTTTTCCGCAAATTAAATTCGTGAAATTCCACCATTTGCACATCGTCGAAGGCTCGATCATGGGCGTCAAATACAAGAGAGAACCTTTCAAACTCTTTACTTTGGAAGAATACACCGATTTGCTTTGCGAATTGATTCCGCTTTTGCGTCCTGATATTGTTATCCAGCGTTTGTTTGGGATTTCCGATTGGAATTTGCTGATTGCACCCAACTGGGGCTTGAAAAAAACCCAAATTCAAACCTATATGGAGAAAGAAATCGAACGCAGGGGAATTGTGCAGGGGTCGAAATATGGAGAAAACAAAATCGAGAAGTAAGAAAATTTCGCTTTGTTTATTTTGGTATATTTGGGAGGAAAATCAAAAACAACTTCATCCAACATTTGAACCATGTCAGTAATTTTAACTTTTCTGCCTTTCTTTTGTTTTCCTTACATAATGGCTCACCTGTTTAAAGGCGATTATTCACATAGGGGACTAACTTATGTTTTTACTATAATAGTGTCATTGGTTTATTCAATACTATTTGATTGGATAAGTTCGTTTTTTCAAGCGGAAAGCTCTCAAATGAGATGTCATTTCCCTTTAATTATATTCCCCATTTTTTTCTCGCCAATAATTCTCTTTTTACAATATTACTTCAATAAAATTATTCTTTGGGATGATAATGATTGAGCTTTTCAAAAACCCAAAAAAAGCCCTCCCGATAATTCCGAGAGGGCTTTACATTTTGTCTTAAAATCGATTTTATTACGTAATCGGGGTCCCAATCTTTACTCTTCCTCGTTGGCGTGCGTTTTCGAATAGCCTCTCCATTTCTCGATGCAATCCTGAAAATCTTGCGGCAATTCGGTGTCAAAACGCATGTATTCTCCCGTTGTGGGATGCATAAAACCAAGCGTTTTGGCGTGCAAAGCCTGACGTGGCAATGCCTTGAAACAGTTTTCTATAAATTGTTTGTATTTCGTGAACGTGGTTCCTTTCAAAATCAAATGACCGCCATAACGCTCGTCATTGAAAAGCGGATGACCAATGTGTTTCATGTGTACGCGAATTTGGTGTGTTCTCCCCGTTTCCAGAATACAGGAAACCAAAGTCACGTAACCAAAACGCTCCAACACTTTGTAATGCGTCACGGCTGGTTTTCCAATTTCGGGATCGGCAAAAACCGCCATTTGCATGCGGTCTTTTACGTGGCGGGCAATGTTGCCTTCAATCGTTCCTTCCTCTTCCACCACATTTCCCCAAACCAGCGCAATGTATTCTCTTTCGGTCGTTTTGGCTTCAAATTGCTTGGCGAGATGCGTCATGGCCGCTTCGGTTTTGGCAATAACCAAAAGTCCCGAAGTATCCTTGTCAATTCGGTGAACCAGTCCAGGACGTTCGCTGCTGTTCATTGGTAAATTTTCGAAATGAAAAGCCAAAGCATTCACCAAGGTTCCCGTATAATTTCCGTGACCAGGGTGAACCACAAAATCGGGCGGTTTGTTTACCAGCAAAAGTGCATCGTCTTCATAAACAATATCCAATGGAATATTTTCGGGATCGACCCTGTTTTCAAACGGTGGATGCGACAACATAATGCGTATCACATCAAAAGGTTTTACTTTGTAATTCGATTTTACGGGAATATCATTCACGTAAATATCGCCGGCAGTAGCCGCATTTTGGATTTTGTTGCGGGTTGCATTCGGAATCATGTTCATCAAATACTTGTCGATCCTCAAAAACTCTTGGCCTTTGGGAACATCAAATCGATAATGTTCAAACAATTCGTCTTCTAAATCTACAATTTCTTCTTTATTTTCGCTCATCGGATAGAGTCTTTTTGTACAGCTGAGCTATCCACTTCTTCTACATAACTTTCTTTTCCGTCTCCCAACACCAAATCAATTTTGGAGGATTTCAAAACGCGGTCGCCCGCTTTGATGTTTCTTCC
This sequence comes from Flavobacterium limnophilum, assembly GCF_027111315.2. Taxonomy (GTDB): domain Bacteria; phylum Bacteroidota; class Bacteroidia; order Flavobacteriales; family Flavobacteriaceae; genus Flavobacterium; species Flavobacterium limnophilum. The sequence continues at coordinate 2,660,984 of NZ_CP114289.2, forward strand.
TTTGTAACGCATTTCCAGCACCATGTCTTTTCCAAGATTCGGGATATAGGTAATCGTTCCTTCTTCAAGTCCCAAAGCCTTCAATGTCGGAACGGCTTCACGATAGGTTTTATCAATCAAATCAGGAATTTTCACAGACGAAAAACCAGAAGCATTTATCTTGATATATATTTTTCTGCCTTCTTTTACTTTGGCACCCGGCAAAGGATCTTGCTCCACCACGCTGTATTTTGGAAAATCGCTGTTATAGTCCACGCTGTCCAAAAGCACGTAATCCAAATCCAACTCGTCCAGTTTTTCCTCCACTTGTTCCTCGGTCAATTTGGCCAAATTGGGCACCGTGATTTCGTGACCGTGATCGGTGGTGAATGTCAACCAATGCATGAACAAATAACTCAAAACAGCAAGAATGACAAGAGCGGCAAATGCTTGTCCAAAAAATACGCGACTGGTAAGATACTTACGTAAACTCATAAATTTATTTTTATAAGTCGCAAAGATAAAGCTATTTCGTTCCAAAAAAAATTCTAATTTTGTTTTGAAAACGTTTAATCGGTTAATCGGTTAAACGATTAACCGATTAAACAAAAAAAATGAAAAACATTGCCATTATAATGGGCGGATATTCAAGCGAATACAAAATATCCTTAATCAGCGGAAACGTTGTCTATCAATTTCTTGACAAAACCAAATACAACGGATTTCGCATCCATATTTTTAAAGAAAAATGGGTTTATGTTGATGCCAATGACGCTGAATTTCCAATTGACAAAAATGATTTTTCAACCACCGTAAACGGAACCAAAATAACTTTCGATTGTGTTTTCAACGCCATTCACGGAACACCGGGCGAAGATGGTTTGATGCAAGCCTACTTTGAATTAATTGGAATGCCGCAATCGTCTTGCGATTATTACCAAGCCGCATTGACGTTCAACAAACGCGATTTATTGTCGGTGTTGAAACCTTACGGCATCAAAACCGCCACTTCCTATTATTTGAACAAAGGCGACAAAATCGACACTGCCGAAATCGTGAAAACAGTCGGCTTGCCTTGTTTCGTAAAACCAAACAAATCGGGTTCCAGTTTTGGAATTTCCAAAGTAAAAACCGAAGCTGAATTACCAATCGCCATAGAAGTAGCTTATAAAGAAGACAACGAAATCATCATCGAAAGTTTCTTGGACGGAACCGAAGTTTCCGTTGGTGTCATCAATTACCAAGGAGAAATCATCGTTTTACCGATAACCGAAATTGTTTCAGAAAACGACTTCTTCGACTACGAAGCCAAATACCAAGGAAAATCACAGGAAATCACGCCTGCCAGAATTTCCGAAGAAATGACCCAAAAAGTGAGCGAAGCAGCCAAACGCGCTTATGAAGTCTTGAAAATGAAAGGATTTTCGAGAAGCGAATTCATCTTCGTGAACGGCGAACCACACATGCTCGAAATGAACACCATTCCAGGATTGACCACCGAAAGCTTGATTCCGCAACAAGCCAAAGCAGCTGGAATTTCATTGGAAGATTTGTTTACCAATGCTATTGAATTGGCGTTGGCCTAATCACTCAAACCATGAACAAAAGCAGACTCGAAGCCTTTAGCGATGGCGTATTGGCCATTATCATCACCATTATGGTCTTGGAAATAAAAGCGCCCGAAGACGACAGTTTTGAGTCTTTAAAAGCCTTGATTCCCGTTTTATCGAGTTATGTTTTGAGCTTTGTTTACGTAGGCATTTACTGGAACAACCACCATCACATGTTGCAGGTGGTCAAGAAAATTAACGGTTCCATTTTGTGGAGCAATCTCTTTTTACTTTTTTGGTTGTCCTTGATTCCGTTTGCCACGAGTTGGATTGGAGAACATCATTTTTCGGCTGTACCCATGAGCGTTTATGGTTTTGTCTTGTTGATGTGCGCCATTGCCTACAACATACTCCAAAACAAAATCATAAAATTGGAAGGCAAAGATTCTGTTTTGCACCGTGCAGTCGAAAAGGATTTCAAAGGCAAAATATCAAATTTCACTTATCTTTCCGCAATCCCGTTGGCTTTTGTTTCGCCCTGGATTTCCGGACTGCTCTATATTGCAATTGCCATACTCTGGATTGTGCCGGATACGCGAATTGAAAAACAAATTAATTAAAATTAAAATGAGAAAAGCTATTTTTCCGGGATCTTTCGACCCCATTACTTTAGGTCACGAAGACATCATCAGAAGAGGAATTACCTTGTTTGACGAGATTGTAATTGCCATTGGCATCAACGCCGAGAAGAAATACATGTTTTCGCTGGAAGAAAGAAAACGCTTCATCGAGGAAACTTTCAAACACGAACCGAAGATTTCCGTCATCACCTATGAAGGTTTGACCATTGATTTATGCAAAAAAATAGGTGCCAATTTCATCCTTCGTGGACTAAGAAATCCAGCCGATTTCGAGTTCGAAAAAGCCATTGCCCACGCCAACAGAAGAATGTCCAAAATTGAAACCGTGTTTTTGTTGACCGCCGCAAAAACATCCTTTATCAGTTCCAGTATCGTGAGAGACGTGATTCGACACAAAGGCCAATATGAACTATTGGTTCCTGATGCAGTTCGAGTTAAAAAATAAAATTTGAAAAACTCCATTTATAGAGTACTTTCGCCAAAAAAAATTAACAAAACAAAAAAAATGAGCATAGAAAGAGAATTAATCAAACGCAGCGGTGGAAAATGTGAACTTTCCGGCGTTACCGAAGATTTAAAAGTATATCAAATTCTTCCAACCCGAAAAGGCGGAATTGACGAAAGTATTTTGGCAAGCAAAACCCTTATCGACCAAATCGAAAATCCTGAAACTATGGATGTAAATCTTTGGAGATGCCTGAATGACAGTATGTGGAGCGAACATCTTCCCGTTCAAGTTGTTTCTTGGAGAATGTTGAGCCGTTTAGGTAACCAAGAATTATTGGAACAAATGTATTTGGATGAAGATGATTTGGCTTGGGCTCAAGCCTCTGGCGAAGGCGAAGAAGACGAAAACAAAGTAATTCACCGTGATAGCAACGGAGTGATTCTTGCCACTGGAGATTCAGTAGTTTTAATCAAAGATTTGAAAGTAAAAGGTTCGAGCATGGTTGCCAAACAAGGAACTGCCGTTCGTAATATCAGATTAGACCACGAAAACGCCGAATATATTGAAGGTCGTGTTGACGGTCAAACTATTGTAATTATTACGCAATACGTGAAGAAAATATAATTTGAAGTGGGAAGTTTGAAGTGGGAAGTTTGAAGTACCAAAAAAAAACGAAAACGTCTTGATAAATCAAGACGTTTTCGTTTTTTATAGGAATGCTTAACCTTCTTAAGACACTATCCCAAAAAGTGTGTAAGTTTAAAAATATAGGGGTTTGATTTTTTAATTAAAGTTGAACCCTTTTTTCAAATATAGTCAAGAACTGGTTGAGGATTAATCCCCAGTTTTGGATTGGCATCGACCATTTTTTGGTTGCCTCTCTCAAAGCCAAATATACAGATTTTAAAACAGCTTCATCCGTTGGGAATGATAATTTGTTTTTAGTGTATTTTCTGATTTTACCATTGAGGTTTTCGATTAAATTTGTGGTGTAAATTATCTTTCTGATTTCTACTGGAAAGTCAAAGAATACGGTAAGTTCCTCCCAATTTTCTTCCCAGGATTTAATCGCATAAGGATATTTATTATTCCATTTTTTAGAAAAATCTCCCAGAGATGCTTTAGCAGCTTCTTTAGTTGGAGCATTGTAAATAAGCTTCATATCTGCCGAAAATTCCTTTTTATCTTTCCAAACCACATAACGAGCTGAGTTTCTAATTTGATGTACTACACAGATTTGGGTTTGTGATTCCGGGAATACATTTTTGATAGTTTGCGTAAAACCATTTAGATTGTCAGTAGCAGTAATTAGTATATCTTCAACTCCTCTAGCTTTTAAATCTGTTAAAACGCCAAGCCAGAAACTAGCACTTTCATTCTTTCCTAGCCACATTCCAAGGACTTCTTTTTTACCTTCTCTATTAAGTCCAACGGCTAAATAGATGGTTTTATTGACTATTTTTGAGTTTTCTCTAACTTTAAAAACAATTCCGTCCATCCAGACTATCAGATAAACAGCCTCTAAAGGTCGGTTTTGCCAAGCAATAATATCACTCGAAACCGTGTCGGTTATCCTAGAAATAGTACTAGTGGAAACCTCAAAATTATAAACTTCTCTTATTTGTTCTTCGATGTCGCTATTGCTCATTCCTTTGGCATAGAGAGAGATTATTACGTTCTCTAAACCATCGAGCATATTTTGCCTTTTGGGCACAATTAAAGGGTTAAATGAGGCTTCTCGATCTCTGGGAACTTGAATCTGAGATTCGCCAAATGAGGTTTTTATTTTCTTGTTAGAAAAACCATTACGAGCATTGGATTTTGTAGTTTTCTCGTGCTTATCATAGCCTAAATGGGCGTCTAATTCGCCTTCGAGCATTTTCTCTATTCCTCGCTTTTGTAGTTGGGCTAAGAAGCCATAAAGGTCTTCGCCTGTTTTGAATTGCTTCAAAAATTCATCGGATAATAAATCTTCCTTTTTCATAAAATGTGTAAAATATTAAAATTAAGTAAAAAAAGTATTAGGGTTTGCACAAACCCTAATACTTTTTTTACTTACACACTTTATAGGATACTACCCTTCTTAATCTGAAATCTACTCCTCTTCTTTCTTGATAACCTTTCTGGCAACTTCAATTTTAAATTTCTTGCCTTTCATTTTTTCGTCCTTGATGTTGTGAAGCAAGTCTTTTACTTTATTGAATTTTACGGCAGCAAAGGAAATAAAATCCTTCACTTCGATTAGTCCCAAATCGCCTTTCTCCAGTTTTCCTTTTTGGGAAAAGAAACCAACGACATCAATTTTGTTCAATTTATTTTTCTTTCCGCCGCTAATGTAGATGGTTTGGAATTCTGGTGGTTTTGGCAAAGTAGTTGAGTTTTCCACTTTCAGGACTTCCATACCATAATCGACATAATCTAGTTTTTTCTCGCTTTCGTTTACGATAAGATAAGCCGTTCCCGAAGCCTGCATACGAGCCGTTCTACCGTTTCGATGCGTGAATTCGTCTTCTTTCAAAGGCAAATGGTAATGAATAACGTGTTTCATTTCTGGAATATCCAATCCACGAGCGGCCAAATCGGTCGTGATTAAGTAGCTTACGCTTCCGTTTCTGAACTGGATTAAGGCGCGTTCTCTTTCATCCTGATCCATTCCGCCGTGATAATAGGTGGCGTAAATTCCTTTTTCGTTTAAAGTATCGCTAATGCGTTCCGCAGCGTCTCTGTGATTGCAAAACACGATAGCCGATTGCGATTTCAACGAACAAATCAGGTTGAACAAACTTCCCATTTTGTCTTTTTCTTTCGAAATCACCATTTTTGTGGCCAAATTGCTTTCCTCTTCTTCATTTGGAATAAAGTCCAAAATCGTGGGATTGACCACTCTAGTATACTTTGGAATTTCGATATCGGAAGTGGCCGAAACCAAAACACGTTTGTTCAGCTTGGAAAGTTTTCCAATGATGAAGGACATTTGCTCGTGAAAACCCAACTGCAGGGATTTGTCGAATTCGTCCAGAATCAAGGTTTCAATTTTGTCCAAACGAAATGTACCTCTATCGATATGATCGGCGATTCGTCCCGGAGTTCCAATTAAAACCGCTGGCGGATTACTTAAATTCTTGATTTCGGTTTCGATGGAATGTCCGCCGTAGCAAACATTCACTTTGTAATCGGTTCCCATTTTTTTCCAAACTTGTTCGATTTGGAGACCTAATTCACGTGATGGAACCAGAATCAAACATTGAACGGAAAGTATTTCGGGTTTCAACATTTCGAAAATAGGCAACAAGAAAGCCAATGTTTTTCCGGAACCTGTTGGCGAAAGCAGTAAAACATTGTTGTCGCCCAGAATGGTTTCTTGGGCAGCAACCTGCATTTCGTTCAGGTTTTCGATACCTAAATTGAGAAGGATATTGTTGGAATGGTGTTTTTTATTCATTTGGCAAAGGTAGGAAAAAAGTTGGCAGTCCTCAGTGGCAGTTTGCAGTCACGTGATAAAAAAATTGACTGCAACTTATAACTGGTTACTTCAAACTAATATTCTCTTCTTCGAACAATAATTTTATGTTTTCGTATGATTTTTTCAAAACATCAGGCATTTCTTTCGGACTGAGCCAAACGGCTTTTTCTATTCCCTCATCAATTTGTCCAACGGGAACGCCATCAAAATCGGAATACATTTCAAACCATTGGGTAATTTTTAGCTTATAAACACCATTTCGTTTAAAAACATGGTAGGTTTTTTGCAGTTTTTTGGTAATTCTCAATTTATTGACACCGGTTTCTTCTTCCACTTCGCGCATTGCGGTGTCTTCAATATCTTCCCCTTTTTCGGTTCCGCCTTTGGGTAAATCCCATTTTCCGCCCCTGAAAATAAATAAAACCTCTCCTTTTTTGTTGTAAACCAATCCACCTCCCGCTTTGGAAACAGGAATTTTGGATTTCAAAGTTTTCATGATTTCCTTTTCATCAGGATGATAAAGATAGGCTTTCTGAATTTTATTTTGAAAAATTTTAACTATAAGTTGTTCTATATCTACACTTTCCAATAAAAATAACTGAAAATTCGTCTCTTTGGAGATTTCATTTGTCAAAAAAAGTGGTTTGTCGTTCACAAAAACTTTATACATTTGTACTATGATATTTAATAAAGATACTGCCGAGAAAACTGCCGAATTGCTTTTGCAAATAAATGCAATTAAATTGAATCCAAGAAATCCTTTTACATGGGCTTCGGGATGGCAATCACCTATTTATTGTGATAACCGACTAATACTGTCGTTTCCGCTCATAAGAAATTATGTTCGGGATGAATTTTCCAAACACATCGAAAAACAATTTGGAAAGCCGGATGTTATTGCCGGCGTGGCCACTGGCGCCATCGGAATTGGGATTTTGGTAGCCGAAAGCATGGGCTTGCCGTTTGTTTACGTAAGACCGGAACCTAAAAAACACGGGCGTCAAAACCAGGTGGAAGGTTTTTTGCAAAAAGGACAAAATGTGGTAATTGTGGAAGATTTAATCAGCACGGGAAACAGTAGTTTGCTTGCCGTGGAAGCTTTACGCGCCGCTGGAGCCAACATCAAAGGGATGGCTGCCATATTCACTTATGGCTTTGACGTTGCCACAGAAAACTTTAAAAATGCCAATGTTGACTTGTTTACCTTGAGTAATTATCAAAATTTATTGAACTTGGCTGTTGCCAAAAAATACATTACCGAAGAGGAAGAAGCAACCCTGAGAGATTGGAGTTCAAAACCATCAACTTGGAATGTAGAAATATAAAAAATAGTTTAAAAATGCTGACTATCGTCTCGAACATCTTCGGGATTAAAATAAAATTATAAAAATGAACTTAGAAAGCCCTAGAGTTACCGTAGAAAAATCAGCACAAGAATTATTTGATTTATTGAGTGATGTACAAAATTTCGAAAAACTGATGCCTGAAAACATTGCGAAATTTGAAGTTATTGGAGAAGATTCTTTTATTTTTGGCCTCAAAGGGATGCCTGAAATTCAACTTAAAATGAAAGAAAAAGTAGCTCCCAAAAAAGTGCTTTTAGGTGCTGCAAGCGACAAACTGCCTTTCACTTTGGAAGCAGACATCAATTCGGTTTCAGAAAACTCTTCCAACGTGCAATTGCTTTTTCAAGGCGAATTCAATGCCATGATGGGAATGATGATAAAAGGCCCGATTGGAAAATTTATCGAAACATTGGCCTTGAACATGAATAAATTATAAAAACCCTTTTTATATAAAAACAAAGAAACCTTTCAGGACAACTGAAAGGTTTCTTTGTTTAGGATAGTTTCCATTCTTAATACAGCATCTGGACTTCCTTAATATCAAACTCGGAAACCGAATCGTCTTCCAACAGAATTTGGAGTTTTCCAATAAGGTTCACGCCTTGAATTATTCCCATAAAATTTTGTTGGTTTGCATTTGCAAATGGCATTGGAATTCCTTTTTTGAAAAGTTTATTGGTAAAATCTTCCCATAATGCTTGCTTGTTTTGATGCCAAAACTGGATATTTTCTTCCAGTTTTTCGACAATCTTGAAAAGCAGTTCTTCTTTGTCAAATGCAATGCTGCAAATTGCCGCCAAGGAAGATGCCTTGGGCAAATGCTCAAAATTAGTTTGATTGACATTCAAACCCAAGCCCACAATGGAAGTAATGGTTCCATTGCTTTTTAAGCTGTTTTCAATCAAGATTCCGCCTATTTTTTTATTGTATGACATAATGTCGTTTGGCCATTTGATGCTTAATTCTGGAATATTAAAGGTTTCCAACGCCTGAATTACGGAAACGGCAGTCGCAATATTAATATCGAATAGCTGATTGTTGCCCAACAAAAAACCCTTCACCAAGACACTCATTATTAGGTTTTTACCAGACTCCGAAACCCATTTGGCACCCATTTGCCCTTTGCCTTTGGTTTGGCTTTCGGCAGTAACAACGGTAAAGTTTTCAATGGTTTGGTTACTCGATAATCCTTTCAGGAATTCATTTGTCGAATCTATGGCATCGAGTTTGATTAGCTTCATGAGAAATTATTTGTGAAACAGAAATTTAATATTATGTTAAGGTTCAAAAATAATCACAAAAAATGGTAACTTTACAAACTTATATTAAAAATAATTCATGGCTAAAAAAACTATAAATAATGATGTTCTACTAGCAAACATCATCAAGGGAATTGAAGAAGTAAAAGGAAATGATATCGACATTCTGGATTTAAGAGAAATAGACACCGCTGTTTGCGACTATTTTATCGTTTGCAACGGAAATTCAAACACACAGGTTAACGCCATCGTTAACTCCATCCAAAAAACAGTTTCAAAAGAATTAAAAGACAAGCCTTGGCATGTTGAAGGAACCGATAATGCAGAATGGGTTCTTATGGACTATGTAAACATCGTGGTACACGTTTTCCAAAAGCACATTCGCGAATATTACAACATCGAAAGTCTTTGGGGTGATGCCAAAATTACCACAATCGAAAATAAATACTAAAGAAAAATACTGTAATGGCTAAAGATAACAATCCAAATTCGAATAAATTTAAAGTAAGTCCTTGGTTAGTTTATACCGCAATACTATTAATTTTCTTGTTCATAAGTTACATAACCGGAGGATCCAATTTTCAAGAACCATCTCAACTTAAATCATCTGACATAGATGCTCTATTGGCAAAGGGACAAATTGAAAATGTAATTATTTTTAATAAAACAGATGCAGAAATTTATTTGAATGCGACCGCTTTGAAAGACCCTGCAAATAAAAAAGTAGCTAAAGATGTTTTAGACAGACCCAATAAAGGGCCACATTATATTACAAAATTTGGAGATCTTAAATCTTTTCAAGAAAAATTAGACAAAGCAAAAGCGGATAAAAAATTAAAAGATTATGATTTTAAAGACGCTAGCAATTGGACCGATATCTTCATCAGTCTTTTACCAATCATCATTATAATTGGCGTTTGGATATTCATCATGCGAAGAATGTCTGGCGGCGGCGGTGGCGGCGGCGGACAAATTTTCAATATTGGAAAATCAAAAGCCAAGCTATTTGACGAAAAAAACGACATCAAAACTTCATTCAAGGATGTTGCAGGTCTAGAAGGTGCCAAAGAAGAAATCCAGGAAATCGTGGAATTCTTGAAAAACCCTGAAAAATATACCAACCTCGGTGGAAAAATCCCCAAAGGAGCTTTGCTCGTTGGGCCTCCGGGAACAGGTAAAACATTATTGGCAAAAGCCGTTGCCGGCGAAGCCCAAGTCCCCTTCTTCTCCCTGTCAGGTTCTGACTTTGTGGAAATGTTTGTTGGTGTTGGTGCGTCACGTGTACGTGATTTGTTCAAACAAGCCAAAGAAAAATCTCCTGCAATTATTTTCATTGACGAAATTGATGCCGTGGGTAGAGCCAGAGGAAAAAACAATATGTCAGGCGGAAACGATGAACGCGAAAACACCTTGAACCAATTGTTGACAGAAATGGATGGTTTTGGAACCAATTCGAATGTAATCGTTTTGGCAGCCACCAACAGAGCCGATGTTTTGGACAAAGCCTTGATGCGTGCAGGCCGTTTTGACAGACAAATTTTCGTGGACTTGCCGGACATTCGCGAACGCGCCGAAATATTCCAAGTTCACCTTGCTCCATTGAAAAAAGTGGAAGGTCTAGATTTAGATTTCCTTGCCAAACAAACCCCTGGTTTCTCGGGAGCAGACATTGCCAATGTGTGTAACGAAGCGGCCTTGATAGCTGCCAGAAACAACAAAACTGCCGTGGACAAACAAGATTTCTTGGATGCTGTCGATAGAATAATTGGCGGTTTGGAAAAGAAAAACAAAATCATCACTCCCGAAGAAAAGAAAGCCATCGCCATACATGAAGCCGGTCACGCCACCGTAAGCTGGATGTTGGAACACGCCGCTCCACTTATTAAGGTAACGATTGTTCCTCGTGGACAAAGTTTGGGAGCCGCTTGGTATCTTCCGGAAGAAAGACAAATCGTGAGAACCGACCAAATGCTGGACGAAATGTGTGCCACCATGGGGGGAAGAGCGGCAGAGAAAGTAACTTTCGACCGAATTTCGACTGGAGCACTTAGCGATTTGGAAAAAGTGACTCGTCAAGCTCGTGCCATGGTGACCATTTACGGTTTAAACGATAAAATCGGGAATGTTACTTATTATGATTCAAGTGGACAAAGCGAATACAGTTTTTCTAAACCGTATTCCGATGAAACCGCAAAAGTAATTGATGCCGAAATTTCATTGTTGATCGAAAGCCAATACGAAAGAGCCATCAAAATATTGGAAGAAAACAAAGACAAATTAAATCAACTGGCCGATATCCTGATAGAAAAAGAAGTAATCTTCAAAGACGACTTGGAAACCATATTTGGGAAAAGAACTTTTGACGCAAACCTTGAAGAAGTAGTCTCTTAATAGGCAAAATCACATATTATTTTAAAATCTTAATTCAAAATCCACTTTTGAATTAAGATTTTTTTATCTTTGGACGTTATTAAAATAATATTTTAAGCAGCATAGAAAAACATGAGTCTTTTTAGAAAATTTTTTGGTTCCCATAACCCGGCTTCAGAGGAAGATAAAGATAATGAGTACAACAAATTCTCACCAGAAAACGATGCACCTTTAGAAGAGCAATTTGTCTATAATTTCAAAAAAAATGGCGGTAAATTTCTATATTGTGAAAACGAAACTGAAGTAAAAGATCACTTAGAACATATTCTCGAAGAAAACGATTGGTTTGAAAGTGAAGCATTATGCTATGAACCAGGACTTTTTAGTTTACTTGAAGAAAACAAAATTGCTTTTGACAAACCCACAAATCCAACATTCCTTTTGGCAGGTTGCGAAAACCTGATTGCCGACGAAGGTTCGATCTTGTTTTCGTCCAAACAAATCAAGCAAAGAAAGCCAAACGAATTGCCTGTAAACATAATCATTATTGCCACCACTAGCCAAATTATTGGAACTAAAAGTGATGGACTTAGTGTTATAAAAAAGAAATACATAAAAGATTATCCAACAAATATTACTACCATAAAATATTTTGAAAAAGCGGCAGAGGAAGATTTTACCCAATATGGAAGCACTGCAAAAAATCTATATTTATTGCTTTTAGAAGACCTATAATATGAATGAAACACTCAAGAGATCATTATCGGGGGCTGTTTATGTAATTTTATTACTGGCTTCAATACTGTTTTCTACCGAAAGTTTTTTTATTTTATTTGGAATATTTCTTACAATTGCAATTTATGAATTTTGCAATTTAATACAAGTAAATAAAACATTTCCAATCCTGTTTGGGACTATCTTATATACTACAGTAACATTAGTAAGCCATTACAATAAAATCACGACCGACACCATCAATAAGGTGTTCAACACTGACGTAGAAATAGCCATAAACATTCAACAATTAGACATTGTTTTATTGGTCATTACATTGGTTGTTTCCATAAAATGCATCCTTTTCTTGTTTTATGACAACATTCAAAAAACAAGCACATCGTCAAAATATTTGTATTTATTGGGGTATATTATTCTGCCATTTATATTTATCACCAAAATTTCATTCGGAATAAATGATTACAATCCTAAAATCATAATTGGATTATTCATCTTGATTTGGACAAACGACACCTTTGCTTATGTAGTGGGGAAATCTATAGGCAAAAACAAATTATTCGAAAAAATATCTCCCAAAAAAACAATAGAAGGGTTCTTTGGCGGAATCGTTTTTGCCGTTTTGGCGGGTTATTTAATATCCAAATACTACATCAAGGCCAAACCTGAATTTAGCGAAAAATCAATCTTGATTTGGACTTCAATCGCCATTATTGTTGGAGTTGCAGGCACTATAGGAGATTTAATAGAGTCAAAATTCAAGCGTATTGCCGGCGTAAAAGACAGTGGAGCCATAATGCCTGGCCATGGAGGCATCCTAGATCGACTAGATAGTGTTATATTTGTAGCACCAATAATATTTTTATTTTACCAAATTCTAAACTATGTTTCATAAAGAAGGAGCCCCATCTATTTTACTAGGCACTGTTTTTACTGCTGTCGTACTTTTATTAACCGATAAATTTATGGATCCCAATTGGATTCAAAAAGCAGTCCAAATAGCCGCTTTCGTGATATTGATTATCATTTTACAGTTTTTCAGAAATCCCAAACGCAACTATATCCTCAACGAGAATCAAATTTTGTCTCCTGTAGATGGAAAAGTGGTCGTGATTGAAGAAGTGTATGAAGGCGAATATTTCAAGGAAAAACGCATTCAAGTTTCTATTTTTATGTCGCCAATAAATGTCCACGTAACTCGTTATCCTCTTAGCGGGATTGTAAAATTCAGCAAGTACCATCCGGGAAAATTCTTGGTGGCATGGCATCCAAAAGCAAGTGAGGAAAACGAAAGAACAACCATTGTTATCGAAAACAAAACTTTTGGCGAGGTACTTTACCGTCAAATCGCGGGAGCTTTGGCAAGAAGAATTGTCAATTATGCAAAAGAAGGAACGCAAGTTGTTCAATGTGAAGATGCTGGTTTTATAAAATTTGGCTCAAGGGTTGACGTGTTTTTACCTCTTGGAACACCTATTAATGTTGTACTTAACCAAAAAGCAGTTGGTGGAAAAACCATCATTGCAACAAAATCTTGATGACAAAAAAAGATTTAGACACACGATTTCAAGAAGCCGTGGAAATAGCTTCACAGATGACACAGGCATCCTTGCCGCAAGATGTCCAGCTACGACTATATGCCTTTTACAAACAGGCCACCTTTGGCACGTTGAATTACAATCTTTCAGAAAATTTTGATTTGAGAAATGCTTTCAAAACCAATGCTTGGATTCAAATCAGTCATTTAACCATTGAAGAAGCTAAAGAACAATACATAGAAATCATCAATTCCTTAATAAAAAAATAATTGTAGCCATGAAAAACATTCGTTTTCTATTATTGAATTTAATGTTGGCAACCCTGTTACTTTCCTGCAACAAAAAAAAATACACAGAAGTAGTTGAAGTTCCACTACCTGCAGCGCAAGAAAAAGTAACCATGGGAATGCCCGACGACGTAAAGGCGGACGAAGGCTCATTCCAACTGGAAAAACTACCTTACAATTATGATGCTTTGGCGCCAAATATAACTGCATTGACAATGGAAATGCACTACTCCAAACATTATTTGGCATACGCCAACAACCTCAACAAAGCCATCGCAGGAACTCCATTAGAGAATCTAACGATTGAAGAAGTCTTGGCAAAATTGGATCCAAGTGTTCCCGAAATCAAGAATAATGCTGGCGGCTACTACAATCATTCCCTTTATTTTAAATGTATGGGACCAAAATCAGAAGGACAGCCCAAAGATACTTTGGCTGCAGCCATCACCAAAAAATTTGGTTCTTTTGACGAATTTACTACAGCTTTCAAAAATGAAGCCACAAAACAATTTGGTTCTTCTTGGGTTTGGTTAATTGTGGATAGATCTGGAAACCTTCAAATTACAAGTACCCAAAATCAAGACAATCCATTAATGCGAAATGCCCTTGTTCCTGGAAAACCAATTCTGGCTTTAGATCTTTGGGAACACGCTTATTACTTGGATTACCAATACAAAAGGAAAAATTACGTAGATGCTTTTTTCAATGCAATCAATTGGAACAAGGTTAGCGAAAATTATGAAGAAGCCTTGAGGAAGTAGAAAAACAAATCATACAGTCTTACTCTAGTATATTCACAAACCTGTGAATTTTACAACATATACATAAGTTTTTATAAGTACTAACGTCATATAAAGAACAACCTTTGCATGAATAGTTTAAACAAATAAAAATTCAAGTATAATGAAAACAACAAAATTTAATTTCCTCTCCAAAAACATTTTATTGGGTACTCTTGTAGCTCTATTGCTGCTTAGTTTTACCTCTTGTGCCAAAAAAATCACGTTCCAAACCTCGACTGTAGTCCCTGCAGCACGCGGACAAGTTACTGTCAACAAAGACAACAATAAAAATTACGTGGTTAAAATAAAAATTGATGATTTGGCCGAAGTCAGCCGATTGGAACCTTCCAGAAACGCCTATGTAGTTTGGATGGAAACCGATGAATCGCAAGTAAAAAACATTGGAAGAATAAAAAGTGACACCAAATTTATGTCATCGAAATTGAAAGCTGATTTTGAAACCGTTACCGCATTCAAACCTGTAAAAATATTTATTACTGCCGAGGATAATGCAGATGCACAATATCCAGGATCACAACTTGTTTTGGAAACAAACAGGTTTTAAAATTTGATTGTCAACAAATTTTAAAGAAGCAATTAATAAAAAAGCTGGAGCCAAATTAATTTGTGCTCCAGCTTTTTTTATATTCTTTTTAGATAATTAGTAAACAGTATTACTCAGCACAACTATATCCATAGGTTTTATCGTCACCTTTTTCATTGCCTTCTTGGTAAAAACCTCTTTGTAATTCCCTTTATTGAGAATCGGGTTTGCAAAAAGAACCGCTTTATCACTTCGATTGATAATCACAATGACTTCCTCACGCCCAAATTTACGGCAAAAAACATAAGTTTTTTCGAAATCATTGGTTTCAATTGTTTTGTAGTTTCCTAATTTTATGGCTTTATATTGATTGCGCAAAACAATAAATTTCTTGTACCAATTGAATAAATCAGCATTGAAATTCACTGCGTCAGCCTCGTGTTTACTTTGGTCGGGATTGAATGTTTCTGCATCATAATTCTTGTCAGCCCAGACCATTGGTTTCCGACAATCCGGGTCGTTACTGCCCCAAATTCCACATTCGTCACCGTAATAAATCATTGGCGAACCCAAATATAAAATTTGAAATGCTGCAATTAGTTTTTGCTTTTCCAATTGTTTGGCACTCGGTTTTCGAGCATTATAATTGACATTGTTGCTCTTCTGGCTCCAGACAAAATAATCTCCCCAATCACTAAATTTTTCCCCATCAGGATTTGCCACGGCACTACCAATTCGGGTTGCATCGTGACTTCCCACCAGATTTTGCATATTCATTGCAACACCTTCTCCAAAACCTTCACGCAATTGCTTCAATTGGTTGTCAAACTGACTAACGGAACAGCCTTTTGCGTCTTGCACAAAAAAATCATGTACAATGAAAGAAAAATTATAATTCATTGTCGCATCAAATTCGTCTCCGCTCAAATAAGGCTTGGTCTTGTCAATTGGATCAACCAATTCGGCTGTTAGATAAGCTTCGTTGTTGATTGATTTTACCAATTTTCGCCAATCTTTCCAAAAAGGATGACCAATGCAATAGGCCACGTCCAAACGCCAACCATCAATCCCATGCTGAACGCCTTTGTTCATAGGGTTCATCCATCGTTGGGTAGCGTTAAAAATATATTGTTTAGGCCCAACTACAATTCCTTTATCATCCTCTTTGAGTTCTGGCAAAGTTGTCACGCCAAACCAACCTTTGTATTCAAACTGTGTTCCTTTGGCAACATCGCGCCAACTATCAATTATGAACCAATCTTTGTAAGCTGATTTTTCTTGTTTTTCTTCCACATCTCGAAAAGCAAAACTCTTGGCTCCCAAATGATTGAAAACACCATCAAAAATGATAAACATCTTGCGTTTATGAACCTCATCAATCAGTTTCAAGGCAAGCAAATCTGCTTTTGTCCAAACCCATTTTGCTGGATTTAAAGGATCTTCATTCAGTATTAATTTTTTGTCGCCTTCCGGATCCGGACCAAATGTTGGATCAACATGATGATAGCACAAGGCATCGTATTTATGGGAAGATGGTGCCCAAAAAATGGGATTCATATAGATGGCATTTATACCCAAGGATTGCAAATAATCCAATTTATCAATTACACCCTGCAAATCTCCACCATATCGGCGACGTTGAATATTGTAATAAATGTCTTTGCCGTTTTTCTGTTCGTAAGGCTGCAATTCATACCAATCGCTGGTCCAAGAATGAATTTGAAAATCGGAAGTAGTATCAAAAGGGAATGCACCGTCTTGATCGTTCACTTTTGGATCGTTTGAAGGGTCTCCATTATAAAATCGCTCGGGAAATATTTGATACCAAACCACGCCTTTACTCCAATTGGGCGTGAAATCGTTTTGGGCAAAAGAAGGCAGGAATGCTAAAAACAGCAAACAAATTGTAATTGATTTTTTCATGGATAAAAAAGAAAAATTAAAACTTTAAAAAATTACAATTGATATATAAACGATTCCGAAGGTGCAATACTGATTTGCACTTTCCCTTCCCCATTTTCTACACGCAACTGCACACTGCTTTTGTGATACAATTGATCTGTAATGGTATAAGTTCCGTCTTTCAAATTCCATTTTTGGATAATGTCGGCAGGAATTTTGAGTTCGAAAGTACTGGTGGTTAGCCAAGAAAAATTAGTCACGATAATCAACTTTTGGGAATCCGACCAACGAGTATAAGAATAAATTCCATCATCATATCCTTGAGTCGATTGACGGTTTATGGTTTGAATTTCTTGAAATTTACCCATCAAGGCTGGACTGTTGATAGAAAAATTCAACAATCTTTTATAAAAATCACGCAAGTCTTTCTCTTCTTGCGAAAGTTGGCCTCCATCAAATTTCCCTCCGTTCATCCAACGTTGGTGATTTGGAACTCCTATATAATCAAAAATCGAAGTTCTCGAATGCTTTCCGAAACCGGCATCTTCATTTCCGGCTTCGCCCACTTCCTGACCAAAATAAACCATTGTTGGCGATGAACTTATCGTTGTAGAAACCACCATCAATGGTTTTCCCTTTTGTGGTGTTCCTGCAAATTCAGGACTTGCCAATCGTTGTTCGTCATGGTTGTCCAAGAAATGCAACATGTGGCGTTCAATGTCGGCCATTCGGTTTTGAATATCCGAAAGTCCGTCAGGCAATGATTTTCCTTGAATTACTTCTTTCAATTTGTCGTAGGTTTCCACTTTGTCATACAAATAATCCATTTTTCCAAGTCGAATATAATTTCGATATTCATTTGGATTATAGACTTCCGCCAACAAGAAGGTATTCGGATTTTTCATTTTTATCGATGAATTCATGTAGCTCCAAAATTCATACGGCACCATTTCGGCCATGTCGTATCTGAAACCATCCACGCCTTTGGCAGTCCAATACAAGGCAATGTCACGGAATTTTATCCAAGAATTCGGCACACTTTTGTCTTTCCAAAAATTAAAATGTTCTTGGTATGATTTGGTGTCAAAACCGGCAGGAAGTTCCGGAAAATCTTTCGAACCGTCGGGACGAATGCCGTAATTTACTTTCACCGTTTCGTACCAATCGTTAGCGTCTGGTTTCGCTTTTCGTGAACCGTTGCCTGTCCATTTTGCTGGATACTCGTCGAATTTACCATCTACTAATGGATTGTATTCGCCATTCAAAGGTTTGTCGGCTTCAGGCACTTCAAAAGGAGTTTTGGGTATATAATAAAAATTATTGTCGCGTTTGTATTCCACCGAAGTATCGTCGTCTGCACCAAAATCTCTTACGCCTTCCGGATTGTTTTTCCCTTCATATTTACGGGCAATGTGGTTGGGAACAATATCAATAATTATTTTCAATCCCGCTTTGTGGGTTCTGGCAATCAAGGCTTCAAATTCCTGCAAGCGATTGGCTGGGTTTACCGCTAAATCAGGATCGACATTGTAATAATCTTTTACCGCATAAGGAGAACCTGCCCGACCTTTTACCGCTTCGGGATCGTCGTTTGAAATACCTATCGAAGTGTAGTCACGCACCAAAGCATGATGTGGAACTCCGGTGTACCAAATATAAGTAACTCCCAAATCTTTTATTTCTTGGAGCGCTTTATCCGTAAAATCATTGAACTTCCCTACTCCGTTTTCTTCAACGGTTCCCCAAGGCTTGTTTGTGGTATTTTTGTTCCCAAATAATCGAGTAAAAACCTGATAAACGACTATCTTTTTCTCAGAGACTGGCTCTTGCTTGTCTGCATTCATTTTTATTCCTGAAGTTTTACAGGCTGTTGCCAAAAGTAGCGCACTTATTGCAACAACAGCAGTTATTTTTTTTATCATAATACTATTTTCTTTTATTGTGCTTTTTGTGTCATTCAACCCTTTTAAAATTAATCGACATTAAATTTAATACATTTTTTCATAAAGAAAAGACAGTTATTCGGAATTATCACTGGCAAAAAATTAATATTTTCTACTACAACGTAATATTACAGGGGTTTGTTGATAAGTTTAAAGCCCAATCAATTGCCCCTCTTGGCATTTTCAAAAGGTTATAAATAAATCATAATATAAATTCAGGTTGTTTGCTTTTTCTTAAATTTGGCAAAAAATAAATCCATTGAAGAAGTTACTCCTTTTCATAAGTTGTTGTTTGACAATTCTAGGTTCGCAAAACCTTTTGGCTCAAACACCAAAAAAAATCATCATAGAAAATTCTGATTTTGCAGACGTGAATCAAATTGAAATTCCCGATGCAACATTGCTGACAGGAAATGTGCGTGTCAACCACGACGGCGTAATCATGACCTGCAACAAAGCCTACTATTTTCAAAAGGAGAACTACATCAAGGCCTTTGGAGACGTGCAATTGGTTCAAGGCGACACCTTGTATTTAAACAGTAAGTATGCCGAATATAATGGTAATATGAAACAAGCTTTTGCCACGGGCGATGCCATTATGCATTCACCTGAATCCACTTTGGTCACCGACACCATCAACTTTAACCGCAACACCCAGGAAGTCTATTACAATTCGAACGGGACGATTACCAATCGGGATAATATCCTGAAAAGCAAGTCCGGAAAATATTATGTTGCCGAGAAAAAATTCCAATTCCTCACGGCGGTCACCATCACGAATCCCAAAACGGTAATCAAGTCCAATCATTTGGATTATTACAGCAATTCCGGGCATTCCTACCTTTTTGGACCATCGACCATTACCAGCAAGACCAATTTTATTTATACCGAAAAAGGCTTTTACGACACCAAGAGAAACTTGGCACATTTCCTTCGGAAGTCCTACATCAAATACGACGACCGCTTGATAGAAGGCGATAGTTTGTATTATGACCGAAATCGGGAATTTGCCTCAGCCACTCGAAACGTAAAAATTACCGATTCCGTCAACCGAGGCATCGTCAAAGGTCATTATGGCGAATTATACAAATTTAAAGATTCGATGTTTGTGACCAAAAGAGCCGTCGCGGTCAACTTTGTCGAAAACGATTCGGTTTACATTCACGGAAAAAAATTGATGGTTACCGGCCCGGAAGGTAACCGAATCATTCGCGCTTTCAACAATGTCCGTTTCTTTAAAACCGACATGAGCGGCAAATGCGATTCCATCCATTCCAGTTCCAAAACAGCCTTGACCAAATTGATAGGAAATCCAATCCTTTGGAACGGGGAAAGCCAGATTACGGGCGACATCATGCACCTCATTGGCAACCAAACAACACAAAAACTCGATTCGCTCAAAGTGCTCAACAACACCTTTATTGTCTCGAAAGACACGCTCGGAACCGGTTTCAACCAAGTCAAGGGACAAAATCTGTTCGGGAAATTTCTGGAAGGAAAACTCCACGATGTCGATATCATTAAAAATGCCGAGGTTATTTATTATATGCGGAACGACGCCCAGGAACTCATTGGCATCAACAAAAACGTGAGCAGCAAAATCAACATTATTTTTGACAAAAAAGAAATAGAAACCATCACTTTTTTCAAACAAGTCGATGGCACGATTTTTCCAGAGAAAGACCTGCCCGAACCCGACAGAAAACTCCGTGGACTGGTCTGGCGTGGCGATGAAAAAATCAAATCGAAAGACGATATTTTTACGGACGAAGACAACGAACTCAACGACAAACTGGTCAAACAAGGCAAAGCCGAAGAAGCCAAGGAAAATGTCCCGATGAAAATCAGGAAGGAAACCTTGAATTACGACAAGAAGAAAAAAAAGTAATCAGTGGTCAGTTTTTAGTGATTACTTAATTGCTATGAGAAAGCAGTAAAACCTTTCCTTTTTTAGAAAATCCAAATACTTTAAATCATTGATTTTATGAAAAACAGCATTATAATAGTACTATTCTTTTTAAGTTTACAATCTTTTTCTCAAAAAATTCAAACCAAATTAGGACCAGGAATTGATTTAAAAAATGAAGACGTTAATAGCATTTTTAATTTATGGAAAAATTATCTGTCTTCAAATCCAGATTTAATTTATGATAATCCTAATTGGAATGATTCAGAAAAAAAGAAATACAAAAGTTATGACTTGCTAAAATCTGAAGGTTTTTTAAACCCTTCTATCTATGCACTACAGCCCTTAAATACTGTATTATATATTAACGAATTTGGTAATGATTATATAATTCACTCGATGTATTACTGGATTAATGAGGATAATACACTTAACCCTCTAGCCATAACAAATGTAGTCGCTAAAAAAGAAAATGGCGTTTTTAAATTATATAATTATTTGCCTTTTTATACAAATGTATGGAAGAGTAAACAAGTTGGAATGATTAATTATAATTATCCAAACGACTATATTTTTGATAATGAGAACGCCCAAAAAGCAGATAAACTTTTACATAAATTAAATGAATTGTTTGATTTAGATTTAAAAAACTTGACCTATTATATAGCCAGAGATTGTGACGAAATTCACAAAATGAAGGGCTTTGAATATATTATTTCCATGGGAAGGACGCCAAGTTTATGTCGCTTTTATGATACCCAAAACAGTATTGTGTATTCTAGCAGTAAAATTGGAGAATATGATATGCATGAATTAATTCACGTTATTAATGCGAAATATACAAAAGCTCATTATTTACTTTTATCAGGTTTAGCAACATATACAAATGACAAATCAGCATCTTTTGGAAAACCCTTTTTATATTATATCGATAGAATACAAAATTATATAGATGCAAATCTAGGAATTGATTTGGCAGATTTTGAAAAATTACCTCAAATAGATGAAATAGATGCCTATTATTTTGTAGGTGCATTAATTACAGATATTATTTTAGAAAAAGGGGGAATTGATTTGCTTAAAGAGGCTCTTAATAGTGGAGTTGAAGACAAAGATTTGTTGCAGTTTTTAGAAAAAAAAGTAGGTTTAAACAAACAAAAATTAGACTCACTTTTGAAAAATAAATTTAAAAAAGCAAGTCAAAATCAAAACTTTACTTTTCGAATAAATTATTAAATTAATAAAACGTGGACAACGATTTCATAAAATACCAAGCCCAAACTTCTCCTTATCCATTGGGAATGGAGGTTTCACACGCCAAAGGATCTTATATTTTCGACACCAACAACAAAAAATATTTGGATTTTGTGGCTGGCGTCTCGGCTTGCACGCTCGGACACCAACCGCCAAGAGTCAATCAGGCGATTAAAGACCAATTGGACAAATATTCACACGTGATGGTTTACGGCGAATATTCGCAAAGCCCGGCCGTTGAATTTTGCAAACTAATGGCTTCACTCCTACCAGAACCTTTAGACAAAACCTATTTGGTCAATTCCGGGACGGAAGCTATCGAAGGAGCTTTGAAACTCGCCAGAAGAACTACTGGCAGAAGCCAATTGATTTCTTGTCACAACGCCTATCACGGCAACACTATGGGTTCGATGAGCGTGATGGGATTTGAAGAACGCAAACGCATTTTTCGTCCCTTGATTCCCGATGTCGATTTCATCACCTTCAACAACGAAGCTGATTTAGAAAAAATAACTACCAAAACTGCCGGAATTCTTCTCGAAACAATTCAAGGTGGGGCTGGTTTTATTGAGCCTCACGACAACTTCTTGAAAAAAGTCCGAGAACGCTGCACCGAAGTCGGAGCTATTATGATTCTGGACGAAATTCAACCGGGTTTTGGTAGAACAGGAAAACTTTTCGGGTTCCAAAACTACGATGTTGTTCCCGATATTGTGGTTATGGGAAAAGGAATGGGCGGCGGAATGCCAGTAGGTGCTTTTACCGCTTCCTCAGAAATGATGGATTTATTAACCCACGATCCTAAATTGGGTCATATCACGACTTTTGGAGGTCATCCTGTCATTGCGGCAGCTAGTTTGGCGACTTTGCAGGAAATTACAGAAACAAACTTGATGGCAGAAACTTTGGAGAAAGAAAAGCTCTTCAAAACACTTTTGGTACATCCTTTGATAAAAGAAATTCGAGGAAAAGGATTGATGTTGGCGGCAATGACGGAAACTGCGGAGATAACCAATGAAGTGATCCTGAAATGCCAAGACAAAGGACTGATTTTATTTTGGCTTTTATTCGAAGCCAATGCCATAAGAATAACACCACCATTGACCATTTCAGAAGACGAAATTCGGGAAGGTTGTGCGATAATGCTGGAAGTGATGGATTCTATTGTCGATAGTTTATAGTTTTGGGTTTATGATTTATGATCAACGAACAACAAACTATAAACAACAAACCACAAACTCAAATAGCTGTTGATTAATTTGTTCACAACAATTCTAGATTTTCCTCATAATAACACCAAGGTTGCCTACTTTTATTTTGGGCAAACTCAAAAAAATTAATTATGCAATTAAGCGACGAGGAAGAAGACTATAACTTATCCCTATCCAAATTTGAGTCGATGTTGAAAACCAACAAAGTGCTCTTTTTTGACTCCGAAGAATTTGAAGACATCATTCTTCATTACCTCGATATGGGAAAAGCCAATTTGGCAAAAAAAGCCTTAAAATTAGCATTGGAACAACACCCAAGATCAACAGGATTAAAACTAGTCCAGATTGAAATGCTGATTTATGACGACAAACTGGAACTGGCTGAAAAGCTATTGAACGAGTTGTATGCCATAGAACCTACCAATGAGGAAATTTACATTCAAAAAGCCAATATTTGTTCTAAAAGAGACCAACACGAAAAGGCGGTCGAAATGCTCAAAATTGCTTTGAAATATACCGATGACTATGCCGATGTCTATAATTTAATGGGAATGGAATACCTGTTTATGGACAATCTCGAAATGGCCAAAGAAAGCTTCATCAAATGTCTGGAAGAAGATTTTGAAGACCAATCGGCTCTGTATAACGTGGTGTATTGCTTCGAATTCTTGGATCAAAACCAAGAAGCCATTACCTATTTAAAACAATACATCGAAAAAAATCCGTACAGCGAAATTGCTTGGCATCAGTTAGGTCGTTTGCATTACGGCGTGAAAGAATATGAAGAAGCCATCCGTGCTTTTGATTATGCCACGCTCATTGACGACGAATTCTTGGGTGCTTTTATGGAAAGAGCCAAAGCCTTGGAACGCTTGAAAAAATACGAAGAAGCCATCGAAAGCTACAACAGAACGATAGAATTGGACGATGCCACTTCCTATGCCTTGCTTCGAATTGGAAAGTGTTACGAAAAATTGGGCAACAAGGTTATGGCCTTGAAATACTTCAACAAAACGGTGCACGAAGACCCGCTTTTGGACAAAGGCTGGATTGCCATTACCGATTTTTACGTTCGTCAAAAAAACTTCCAGAAAGCCTTGTTCTTTGTCAACAAAGCCTTGGCAATCGACAATCAAAATCGTTTGTATTGGAAACGATATGCTACCATAAACAAACAGATGAACTTCTTCGAAGAAGCTGAATTTGGTTATAGAAAAGCGGTGGAATTTGGAGATTATTCTTTGGACACTTGGTTGTTTTGGGTGGATATTTTGCAGTTTTTGGGCGAATTCGAAAGTGCCATTCAATCTTTGTTGCAAGCCACAGAATATTTTCCGGAAGAAAACGAAATCGAATACCGTTTGGCGGGGTTGTACTTCATGGTTCAGGATGACGTTAAAGCCAAATTCCATTTGAGCAATGCCTTGCGATTGAATTTTGACAATTACATCATTTTGGAGGATTTATTTCCCGTGGTTTGGGCTCGAAAAATGGTCCAAAACTACATTGCCAAACATAAAAAATAAGTAACTCTATTTAACCACAAATTTCACAAATTTTCACAAATTAATTAGTGTAAATTCGTGAAATTTGTGCTTTAACAAACTACATACAAAAATGCTGGACACAATACGAAAACGCTTTGGTTTACTGGGACGCAACATCAGTTATTCTTTTTCGAAAGGTTATTTTACCGAAAAATTCAACAAAGACAAGCTTTTTGAAGGCTGCACTTACGAGAATTTTGATATTCCCGAAATTACCGCTTTCCCCGAAATTATAAAAAATACGCCCGACCTAAAAGGGATGAACGTGACGATTCCTTACAAAGAAGTCGTGATTCCGTATTTGGACAAACTATCCAAAAAAGCAACCGAAATCGGTGCCGTAAACACCATAAAATTCACCAAAAAAGGCAAACTGAAAGGCTACAACACCGACTATTACGGTTTCATGAAATCACTGAAACCCTTGTTGCAACCGCATCACAAAAAAGCACTGATTCTTGGAACCGGCGGCGCATCCAAAGGCGTGGCTTATGCCTTGAAAGAATTGGGCATTTTGTACACTTTTGTTTCCCGAGAAGCCAAAGAAGGCATCATCGATTACGACCGAATCAATGCCACCACTTTCGACAATTACCAAATCATCATCAACTCCTCGCCGGTGGGAACTAGCCCAAATATCGATGCTTTTCCACTGATTCCTTATGAATATTTCACGGAAAAACACATTGCCTACGACCTGATTTACAATCCTGCCGAAACCCAATTCCTGAAAAAAGCGGCAGCACGGGGAGCACAAACCAAAAACGGACAGGACATGCTTGTTTTTCAGGCAGAGAAAGCTTGGAAGATTTGGAATAAGTAGTAGAAAATAATTTAACACCATACAATGAGATTCCTTCACACTATTCTTCTAATAGTTTCAACATCTTTATTCGGATGCAACAATCCATCCACAAAAAAAGGAGAAGTTAGTAATCTGGCTATAAACATTGAATCTACAAAAACAAAAGCAAGCCAAGCATTGAAATTTTGCAAAGCTAAAAATTTCAATCAGGACTTTTGTATTTTAATTGATATGAGTTTACACTCTGGCGTAAAAAGATTTGTCGTTTGGGATTTCAAAAAAAATAAAATTGCCAATAGTTTTTTGGTAGGACACGGATGCGGAAATAATCCTTGGAACAATGACTTTTCAAAAGAAAATCCAAAATTCAGTAATATAGACGGTAGTCACTGTTCATCTCTTGGGAAATACAAGATTGGCGAAAGAGCCCATAGCGATTGGGGAGTCAATATAAAATATGTTTTACACGGCTTGGAATCTACAAACAGCAATGCTTTTAAACGTTTTATTGTATTCCATTCTTGGGAAGTAGTTTCAGATGAAGAAGTTTATCCAAATGGAACTCCTGAAGGCTGGGGATGTCCAACAATATCCAACAACAGTTTCAAAATAATTGATCCATTATTAAGGTCAAGTTCAAAACCAGTTTTGATGTGGATTTATAAATAAACCCTAATCCGGAAACACAAACTCATTCATCGTAAAATCCAAAACATCCGATTTTACGGCAGTGCGAATGATTTCGTCGATGCCTTTTTCTAGCAATAAGGGCGTGGTGTATTTTCGGCTGGTAGCAATTACGGTTTCTTCGAGCATCATTTTGAAAAAATACTTCCCGTTGGCCGCCCTCGCTTTCACGTAAGTGTACTTTTCGATGTTGGCTTTTATGGCTTCGATACAATCTTCACAATCCATCTTTAACTCCAAAGAAGGACTGGTGAAAATGGTTTTCCCCTTGCGGGAGGTAAATACAAATTTATAACGATCATCAAATCTTTTGCTGATAACGAATGTTCCCATAAAATTAATTAAAGAATAAATTGGCGGTTAAGGTTATTGAATGGCGCACGGATAATACGGATAAAACTAAATTACACCGATTTTTGAGGTTGAGATTGAAATGGAAATCTATTCATTAAATTCGTCGTAACGCACGGGAACTTGTGGGTCGTATAACGGACATTTGAATTCTTCCAAAGTATCGGCTAGGAGGTTCATCGTTTTGCCTTCGGTGCCATAGCAATCGATTTGGATGCTTTGTGGCGTGGTTTTTACTTGAAAAGCGCCTTTCCCTTTGGTGTTTTTCCAACTGTTTTCATCTACTTTTTCCCAGCTTTCAAAAACTTTATTGATACGATTTAGGATGACCTGAACAGGAAGAATTTCAAGACCCTCTACTTCTTGTTGTTCGACCAAGGCTTCGTAAACCAAATGATGGTTGAGATAAATTCCGTCTTGATATTGCCAAAAAAGTAGTTCGTACATTGGGGAAAAATTTAAGGGTTTAAAGGTTTAAAATTGTTTAAGAGTTTAAAGGTTTAAAATCGTTTAACTATCTATTTACAAACAGTTTTAAACAATCTTAAACAACCTTAAACAACCTTAAACAATTTTAAACTTTTTTTTAATACTCGAAAGTACCGTATTCGCTGGTAATAGTCAATTTCTTGGCATCGGATGCTTCTACTCTACCCACGATTTGCGCATTGACGTTAAATGATTTTGAAATTGCGATAATATCTTGGGCAACTTCTTCGGGAACGTAAATTTCCATACGATGACCGCAGTTGAATACTTGGTACATTTCTTTCCAATCGGTTTTGGATTGCTCTTGAATGAGTTTGAACAAAGGTGGAACCGGGAATAAATTGTCTTTTATGATATGTAGATTTTGAACGAAATGTAAAATCTTGGTTTGCGCTCCTCCGCTGCAATGCACCATTCCGTGAATTTCATTCGAAGAATAGTTGTCCAAGATTTTCTTGATAATTGGCGCATAAGTTCGGGTTGGCGAAAGCACCAATTGTCCCGCATCGATTGGGGAATTTTCGACCGCATCGGTCAATTTTACTTGACCTGAATAAATCAATTCTTCGGGAACGGCAGCATCGTAACTTTCTGGATATTTGGTAGCCAAATATTTTCCGAAAACATCGTGACGTGCCGATGTCAGTCCGTTGCTTCCCATTCCGCCATTATAGCTTTTTTCGTAAGTCGCCTGACCGAAAGATTCCAGTCCCACGATTACATCACCTGCTTTTATGTTGGCATTGTCAATCACTTTCGAACGTTTCATACGAGCCGTAACTGTTGAATCCACGATGATAGTTCGAACAATATCACCCACATCTGCAGTTTCTCCACCTGTGGAATGAATGGTTACTCCAAAAGAATCCAGTTCTTTGATTAATTCTTCCGTTCCGTTGATGATGGCCGAAATGACTTCGGCAGGAATCAGGTTTTTGTTTCTTCCAATGGTGGAAGAAAGCAAAATATTGTCGGTGGCTCCCACACACAATAAATCGTCGATATTCATGATCAAGGCGTCTTGCGCAATGCCTTTCCAAACGGAAATATCGCCTGTTTCTTTCCAATACATATACGCCAAAGACGATTTGGTTCCTGCACCATCGGCGTGCATTATCAAACAATAATCGGAATCATTGGTTAAATAATCCGGGACAATTTTGCAAAAAGCCTGTGGAAATAATCCTTTGTCGATGTTTTTTATGGCGTTGTGCACATCTTCTTTAGATGCTGAAACTCCTCTTTGTGCATAACGTTTGCTAGAATCTGAACTCATTTTATAGGTGTGTAGTTGTGGCGCAAATATAATTATTTTTTTTGGGTTTTGCCTATACTGTTTTGCGGTCACACGCTTTGCAATGCATCATTCTTGCTATTTGTCACGCTGGAAGCGTCTAGGTTATGTTTTGCTCTCGTGCGATGAGACGCTTCCAGCGTGACAAACTTGGAATGGATTTAGTAAATCAATGGCACACAGATGACACGGATTGAACAGATCAACACAGATTTTTTTGTTTAATTTGATAAAAAAAATGCCTCTCTATATTTAGAAAGGCATTTTAAGAATTTTAGCAACTGATTATTTAGTTAGCAACAATTCCCTGTATTTGGTCAATGTCCAGGTTTCGTCGTCCACCAACAACTCCAGTTTGTCGCAGTGATTTCTGATTTCTTCGAAATAAGGTTTTACTTTATTACAATAGGCTTCGGCCATTTCTTGTGCGCTCTCCAAATGATTGGCTTTCTTTCTTTCGTTAGTCATCGCTTCCACTTTGGAATTGATTCCTTCAATATGGCCGGAAACTTCCCTGATTAGAATAATTTGTTCTTTGGCCAGCGTTTTAAACTCGTCTCCAAAAATTTCTTTCAAGCCTTTTACATTTTCAATCAAAGTATTTTGGTAGCGAATGGCTGTTGGAATAATATGATTTTGGGAAAGGTCACCTAAAACTCTTCCTTCTATTTGGATTTTCTTGGTGTATTCTTCCAATTCAATTTCATAACGTGCTTCCATTTCAACATGGTTCATGATTCCCATTTCTGAAAACAATTCCAAGGCTTGCTTGGAAGCCCTGGCTTTCAAGGCTTCAGGCGTTGTTTTGAAATTACTCAACCCTCTTTTGGCAGCTTCTTTTTCCCAAGCTTCGCTGTAACCGTCTCCTTCGAAAAGGATTTTTTTGGAAACTTTGATATATTCTCTTAAAATATTGAAAATGGCATCGTCTTTCTTCATGTCCTTGCTCTCAATCAAGGCATCTACTTCAATTTTGAAATCTTTCAATTGTTTGGCAACGATCGTGTTCAAAGTAGTCATCGCATTCGAACAGTTGGCAGAAGAACCAACAGCCCTAAACTCGAATTTGTTTCCCGTAAAGGCAAAGGGCGAAGTCCTGTTTCTGTCCGTATTGTCCAGAAGAACGTCCGGAATTTTACCTACCACATTTAATTTTAAATCCGTTTTCTCTTCTGGTGATAATTTACCTTTGGTAACACCTTCTAATTCGGCCAAAACCTTGGTTAATTGCTCTCCAATAAACACCGAGATGATTGCCGGTGGCGCTTCATTGGCTCCCAATCGATGATCGTTACTTGCAGTTGCAATGGCTCCTCTCAACAAAGATTCATAATCATTTACCGCTTTGATGGTATTGATAAAGAAAGCCAAAAACTGCAAATTGCTCATTGGCGTTTTGCTCGGACTCAACAAGTTTACACCTGTATCCGTGGCCAATGACCAGTTGTTGTGTTTCCCGGAACCATTTACTCCTTTGAATGGTTTTTCATGTAGCAACACTTTCAAATCGTGACGTTCAGCCACTTTTTGCATTACGTCCATCAACAAACAGTTGTGGTCTACCGCCAAATTGGTTTCTTCGAAAATAGGTGCCAACTCAAATTGGTTTGGAGCGACCTCATTATGACGCGTTTTTACCGGAATTCCGAGCAACATGCATTCTTGTTCCAAATCTCTCATATAAGACAAGGCACGAGTCGGGATAGATCCAAAATAATGGTCATCCAACTGTTGACCCTTGGCAGAAGTATGCCCCAACAAAGTTCTTCCCGTCATAATCAAATCAGGGCGAGAATTGGCCAAGGCACTGTCTACCAAGAAATATTCTTGTTCCCAACCCAAGGTGGCGGTCACTTTTTTCACGTTTTTGTCGAAATATTTGCACACTTCTGTGGCGGCTTCGTCAATCGCCGACAAGGCTCTCAAAAGAGGAATTTTATTATCCAACGCTTCGCCCGTATAGGAGATAAAAACCGTTGGAATACACAAAGTGGTACCGTATATAAAAGCCGGAGATGTGGGATCCCAAGCCGTGTAACCTCTGGCTTCAAAGGTGTTTCTGATTCCCCCGTTCGGGAAACTGGAAGCATCCGGTTCTTGTTGCACCAATTGTCCTCCACCAAATTTTTCTACCGGATCGCTGCCGTCATACGAAGTTTCGAAGAAAGCATCATGTTTTTCGGCGGTGGTTCCTGTAAGGGGTTGAAACCAATGTGTATAATGGGTTACGCCTTTAGACAAAGCCCATTCTTTCATGCCCATAGCTATGTAATCGGCTAATTTTCTGTCAATCTTGGTTCCGTGTAAAATAGCACCTTGAACTCCTTTCAAAGCATCCGAAGTCAAATATTGCTTCATTGCTTTTTCGTTAAATACATTTGAACCAAAAATAATTGATTTCCTGTCGGTCTCCTCAAAGGGTACCGCTTTTCTGGATGAAGCCTCTTTCAAAGCCTGGAAACGTAGTGTTGACATAATAATCGTTTTTTATTGAATTAATATTTACCTTGTTAATACAAGAAGACAAATATAAAAAATATTAAAGCAATTGAAACCTATTTTAACACATTCCAATTTCATTTGAAATAGGATAAATCCATATTTCGCGACTTGAAAAAAAATAATATTATCGTAAACCGCAACAAGAAACAACTAACTAATTTTAAACAAATTATGTAAAAAAAACAAAGAATGAACCAGACCCGCATCTTTTGGCGATAAAAATCTTAACCATTTGATATTATCTAGAAATAGCATATTACGAATTTAATTTTTAATCCCAATATAAATTATTATTTTTTAGTTATACCCCCTTAAAATTGCAGTTTTGCGAAAAATAATAGTCAGATAAATAAAAAACACCCCTCCATTTTCACCCAATGTTAATTTAATATATATTTGCACTTAAATATCGAAAAAAAATTAATTTATATATTTTATATCATGGCAAAAATTAAATTAGAGTACCTTTGGTTAGACGGTTATGAGCCAACTCAAAATCTTAGAAGTAAAACCAAAGTAGAAGAACACGAAAATTTTCAAGGAACATTGGCTGAAATTGGAAATTGGTCTTTTGACGGTTCTTCAACAAAACAAGCAGAAGGTGGTTCGTCTGACTGTTTATTAGTGCCGGTGGCAATCTATCCAGATCCAACTCGTATCAACGGATACTTGGTAATGTCTGAAGTTATGTTTGCTGACGGAAAACCACACCCTTCAAACGGTAGAGCTACCATTGATGATGACAACGATGATTTCTGGTTTGGTTTCGAACAAGAATATTTCATCATGGATACTAAAACTTTATTGCCATTAGGATTCCCGGTTGGTGGATACCCTGCACCACAAGGTATGTACTACTGTTCAGTAGGTGGAAAAAACACACACGGAAGAAAATTGGTAGAAGAGCATGCAGATTTATGTATCGCTGCTGGACTTAACTTTGAAGGAATCAATCAAGAAGTGGCTTGTGGACAATGGGAATTCCAATTGTTTGCAAAAGGAGCAAAAAAAGCGGGTGACGAAATCTGGGTTGCTAGATATTTGTTAGACCGTTTGACTGAAAAATACGGTTACTATATTGAATACCATCCAAAACCACTAGGAGATACTGACTGGAATGGTTCAGGTATGCACGCCAACTTCTCTAACGAAGTGTTAAGAACATGTGGAGACAAAGCAACCTATGACAAAATCTGTGAAGCTTTCCGTCCAGTTGTTGAAGAGCACATCGCAGTTTACGGAGCTTATAACGAGCAACGTTTGACTGGTAAACACGAAACTGCATCTATCCACGATTTCTCTTACGGAGTATCTGATAGAGGAGCTTCAATCAGAATTCCATTATATACCGTACAACATGGTTGGAAAGGATATTTGGAAGACAGAAGACCAGCATCTAATGGTGATCCATACAAAATTGCTGCAAGAATCATCAAAACTGTAAAATCAGCTTTGTAATTCTTATCCCATTATAACTAAAAAGTGCTTTCAGAAATGAAAGCACTTTTTTTATAACTATAAAGTTCTAAACCAAACTGGCTTCAGTACTAATCTCTGTATCGAATAATTTAGAAATAGGGCAATTCTCCTCCGCTTTGCTTACCAATTCTTGAAAAGTTTCGTTTGAAATCCCTTTAATTTTGGCACTTACCGTTAGGTGCGAACTTACAATTCTTCCTTCCAATAAATTAATGTCGCATTTGGTTTCGATGCTTTCAATCTCGAAACCGCCTTCGGTGATGTAGGCCGAAAGCTGCATCGTAAAACAGCCGGAATGTGCCGCGGCAACCAATTCTTCCGGATTGGTACCTATCCCCTCTTCAAAACGGGATTTGAATGAATATTGCGTGTTTTGTAAAATTCCACTTTGGGTGGTCAAATGGCCGGCTCCTTCTTTAAGCGAACCTTTCCAAACTGCGGTAGCATTTCTTTTCATGATTAATTTTTTAATGTTCACTCAAATTTAACCAATTAAATTCCAATATTTTAAGACTTTTCATCATTTAACTAAAATTTAAAATAAAATTCAACCAATGCTTTTCGGCAGCATGATTAATAGGTAACACTGGACGAAATCCTTATTTTAAAAAATTTTAAAAAAAAGTTTAACCCATAATGATTCGGCAAGGATAAATAATTTGATTAAAAAACACTCCTACTATATTCAATAAATACTAAATAAATCCAGACAAAACATGAGCAATTCAACCAACATACAATTGTTTAATCTCTTTGGCATATTTTCAAACAAAATATCCAATATACTAAACTACAGTACTTTAATTCGTTAAAAATACAATCAAACAATAGTTAATATTTTTATAATTTAAATTTTGTTTAATCTTTTTTAAATAATTTTGAACAAAACAATTAACCACTAAAATAAAAAAATTATGAAAATTTTATCTAAACTAAAAATTGCAATTGCAATTATCGCATTAACATCTTTCACGATTTCTTGTGATAACGATGATGATATGCCTGCAGACAACACCATTACCGGAATTGCCAAAACCAATCCGAACTTGACAATTCTTGTTCAAGCTTTGGTAAAAGCAGATTTAGCAAATACGCTGCAAGGAGTTGGACCATTTACGGTATTTGCACCAACCGACGCAGCTTTCACTGCCTTTTTGAAAACCACTCCTTATGCAACCATAAACGATGTTCCCAAGGAGACTTTGACACAAATTTTACTAAACCATGTCGTGAGCGGAAAAGTAAAATCTACAGATTTAAGCACAGGTTACATAAAAACTTTAGCCAAAAGTGCCACATCAGGTACAAACACAATGAGTATGTATGTTGATCTCACGTCTGGAGTAAAATTGAATGGAGTTTCAAAAGTATCTATCGCAGATGTAATGGCAACCAATGGTGTTGTACATGTTGTTGACGCCGTAATAAATTTGCCTACCATTGTTACGCACGCCACTGCAAATTCAAACTTTACTTCTTTAGTCGGTGCATTGACAAAAGCAGGACAACCTGACTTCGTAAGTATCCTTTCAGGAACTGGACCATTTACGGTTTTCGCCCCCACCAACGATGCTTTTACGGCATTCAACACCGAATTAGCTCCTGGAGGAATCGCTGGAGTTTCAAGCGCCAACTTGACCAAAGTACTGCAATATCACGTCGTAAGTGGCAACATCTTGGCCGCAAGTTTGACTGAAGGACAAATGGTAAGCACTTTACAAACACCGCAAAAATTCACTGTGCAACTTGCTGGTGGTGCAAAAATCAAGGATGTCAACAATCGAATTTCAACAATTGTTGCTACCGATGTACAATGCTCCAACGGTGTTATTCACGTGCTCAACAAAGTATTGCTGCCAACCTTATAAAAGAGCCATTTTTTAACTACTATATAATTCAACACTAATCCGTCTCATAATTTGAGGCGGATTTTTTATTTCAACTAAAACACGATACAATTCAACAGAACAATTAATAGATAATTCTGGACGAAATCCTTATTTTTGTTCACGGCCTCATCAGCAATTACCCTAAACACAAAAGTCACTTTACTATATGCCAAACAAATTACAAATGCAGGACTGGTCCTATTTGAAAAAATACAAAAAGGAAAACGCCAATCTTCCAATTTTGGAATCTGGACAAAAAAGAATCGTGTTTATGGGAGATTCCATAACCGAGTTTTGGTCTGCACTTTGTCCCGAGTTTTTTGTTGGAAAACCATATATTAACCGTGGCATTAGCGGACAAACCACGCCCCAAATACTAATTCGATTTAGAGCCGACGTGATTGACTTGCAACCATCGATTGTGGTCTTATTGGCTGGCGCCAATGATATTGCCGGAAACACTGGCCCTTCAACATTGGAAATGATACTAAACAATATTATTTCAATGGCAGAACTGGCCAAAGCCAACAATATCAAAATGATTCTGTGCTCGCTTTTGCCAGCTTATGATTTCCCTTGGAAAACAGGTTCTTTTCCTGCCGAAAAAATTGAGACATTCAATACGATGCTAAAAAAATATGCCGATGAAAATGAAATTCTATATTTGGATTATTATTCAGCCATGGTGGATGAACGAAAAGGATTGAAAGCAGCTTATGCCGATGATGGAGTTCATCCGAATAAAGCAGGATATGAAGTGATGGCACCGATTGTGGAGAAAGCTATAAATGAAATTTTATCAAACCAATAAAAACAACAATAAATATTATGAAAAAAATTGTTTCAATTTTAATTCTTATATTAGTTTTGTCGTCTTGCGAAAAGCAGAATCCATTTGAAAAAAATTTAATTGACGACTCACAAAATACATTTTGGGCAAGAAAAGCAAAAGACTCTTTAGGAAATTTCAATTATTTTGGAATACAAATGATTTTTAATAAAAATAAAACAAGTGATGCTTTCTATTCAGATAACGAAAATATCAAAGGTAAATATGGCAATATTAATATCGAGGGAATTGAAAAAAAATCTAAAGATTGGGATTATTACGTAGAAAACGATCTTTTCTTTATGTTTCCAGATGTTTACAAAGTAACCAAATATTCTAAGGACACAATTTATATGCATTTGTTAATAGGAAAACAAGAACAATTCATAATGGTTAGAAAAAAAATAAAGTAAAAAACAACAAAATATGAACTATAGAAAATTAGGTAAAACCAATTTCAATATCTCGGAAATAGCATTGGGAACTTGGCAAGTGGGCGGAAAATGGGGTTCGCCATTCAATGATAAAACCGCAGACGAATTGATTAATACCGCAATCGACAACGGCGTGAATTTTATTGACACTGCCGATGTGTATGAAAATGGTTTAAGCGAAACAGCCGTTGGAAGAGTCGTTCGTTCCCGTTCCGAACGTATTTTTGTCGCCACCAAATGTGGTCGCCACATCAATCCGCACGTGAATGACGGTTATCAACCGAAGGTTTTACAAAAATTCGTGGAAGACAGTTTGAAAAGAACCGGGCTCGAAACCCTGGATTTAATTCAACTGCATTGCCCGCCAACCGAGGTGTATTACCGTCCCGAAATCTTCGAATTGTTTGACCGTTTGAAAGAGCAAGGTAAAATCCAAAACTTGGGCGTCAGCGTCGAAAAAGTGGAAGAAGGACTGAAAGCCATTGAATATCCAAACGTGACAACGGTTCAAATCATTTTCAACTTGTTCCGTCAACGACCATCGGAATTGTTTTTCAAGGAAGCTCAAAAAAAAGACATCGGTATTATTGCCAGAGTGCCTTTGGCGAGCGGACTTTTGACTGGATTATTCGATTCCAAAACTACTTTTGGAGCCCAAGACCACCGAAATTTCAACCGAGAAGGAGCAGCATTCGACAAAGGGGAAACTTTCTCGGGAATTAATTATGAATTGGGTTTGAAAGCCGTTGAGGAATTGAAAGCCTTGTTTCCCGAAGCCACCAATTTAGCTCCAATAGCCTTGCAATGGATATTGAGTTTCAATGAAATCAGCTGTATTATTCCGGGAGCTTCTAAAACTGCTCACGTTCAATCGAATTTGTCGGTTTATGATTTACCAAAATTAACTCCTGAGAAAATTGCGGCAATGAATGCCATTTACGAAAAATACATCAAGCCGGAAGTGCACCAATTGTGGTAATGAATTGAGGAAAATTTTTAACCGCAGATTCGCAGGTTTTTACACTGATTTAAAATCTGCGAATCTGCGGCAATTTTTTAAAAAACTCATAATGTTCAACAAATCCAATTTCAAGGAATGGTTTGACCGGTATAAATATGCCGAATTGGCCGCTACCAGTGCTGCGGTAGCCAGTTCTCAATTTAGCCGGATTTTTGATGGGCTAACGACAGCCTACCTCATCACTTTCTCCGAATACTTTGCCTTTTATGGGGTTATCGTGTTTATGGCTTACAAAAAATTGGTGGAAGCCAATAAATCTCTGGACAGTGATACTTCCTTAAGAGAATTGCTGCTTTTATTGCGAAATTTATTTCTGGAATTTGGTTATCCCGCCGTTTTGGATTTCTTTTTCATCCGTCCGTTTTGCATGTATTGGATGCCACTATTGACTGACAATTATTTTACGGGAATCATTCTCGGAAAAATATCTGCCGACTCTATTTTCTACGGTCTTGCAATCGTGAATTATGAATGGATCAAGAGGAAATAATTGTGTTAATCCATCAAGCACAATATATTTATAATTCTTTCAAAATATCTCACACACCCAGCATCTCGACTGCGCTCGATGTAACAAAATAAATTATAGTCAAAAAAAAACTCCCATTTCTGGGAGTTTTTTTTTAAAATTATTTCTTTTTGCTTTTAGCTTTTTCAGCTTCGGCTTGCTCCATTACTTGTTGCAATTTTTGTTGGAACTTGCCTTGCTTTTTAGGCTCTTTCAATTTGTTTTCTTGAATTTGGGCGTGAATCTTGTCGCTGTCGATGAAATATCTTTTGATGACAATCATGATGCCAATGGTAATCAAGTTGGAAATAAAGTTGTACAAACTCAATCCTGCACCATAACTATTGAAAAAGAACAACATCATAATTGGTGAAATATAAATCATCATTTTCATCATCTTGGCCATATCCGGCATTCCGTCTTGTTGCGGAGCTGCCATTTGTTGGTCACCAGAAGTCATTTTCATGTAGAAGAAAATAGCTATCGAAGCAAGTACCGGAAACAAACTAATGTGGTCTCCGTACAAAGGAACATGGAAAGGCAATTTGATTACCTCATCAAACGAAGATAAATCGTCTGCCCAAAGGAAGCTTTTTTGTCTCAACTCGAAAGCCGACGGGAAAAACTGGAACGAAGCATACATGAACGGGATTTGTATCAAGGCCGGAATACAACCTGCCATTGGATTTACGCCGGCTTTGTTGTACAACTTCATCGTTTCCTGTTGTTTCTTCATTGGGTCTTTCTTGAATTTTTCACCCAATTCGGTAATTTCTGGTCGCAACACTTTCATCTTGGCTTGCGACAAGAATGATTTAAACGTAATAGGCGACATGGCGATTTTAATCAAAATAGTAAAAATGATTATCGCAATTCCATAAGATATATAAGAACTCAAGAATCCAAACAATGGAATAAAAATAAATTTATTGATCCATCCGAAAATTCCCCAACCCAGAGAAATCACTTTCTCCAAATTCTTGTCATAGGATTTTAATATCTTGTAATCCGTTGGGCCAAAATACCAACTCATTTTATAATCCAATTCTCCGTTATCGAATGCCAACGGAATATTGGCCTTGAATTGTTTTGTAAAAGTAGTGTCGATTGCCTCGTCGTTAACCAAATTATTGGATTGCAGTTTAGCAGATCCAAAAGGCTTGTTTGTCAAAAGAATTGAGGTAAAAAAGTGTTGTTTGAATGCAACATAAGTGGCTTTTTCGGAGTCTTCTTTCTTGTCTTGTCCTTGACCTACGTAATCAATTTTACCTTCTTCGTGTTCAAAATAAACTTCAGTATAACGGTTTTCGTAAGCAATACTTTTCTCGTTTCGATACGTTTTCATACTCCATTCCATATCCAATGGTTTGGCAGTATTCAAAACTTTGTTCAACCCTTGCGAACGAAGGTCAAAACCAATCATATAGTCGTTTGGCTTCAAAATGTATTTGTATTCCAAAAACTCGTTGGCACCAGCCTTCAATTTCATCGAAAGGATTTGGTCTTCTCCAACTTTAGTCAAAGTTGGTTCAAAATACAGGTCTTTGGTGTTTAAAGTACGATTGTCGCTTGTATGCAATTGCACATTCAAGTTGGTATTGTTGTCTTTAATCAATTCTACCAATTGCCCGGAACCTTTCTTGAATTTTTCGAAATTTTTCAAGGTGGCTTCTACAATATAACCTCCTTTATTGGCGATTTTCAGTTTTACCACTTCATTTTCGATGGTGGTAAAATCATTTTTTGCAGATGGAAGAGATGCAGAATAAGCAAAACCGCCTAATGTTTTTTGCAACTTAACCAATTGGGTTGAATCTCCTGCTACTACAGCCGTAGGAGTTGCCAGGATTTTCGCCTCCAATACCTTGGCTTTAGTTGCTGATGCCTTGGCAAGTTGTTCTTTCTTGGCTTTGTCGGCTGCAATTGTCGCCTCAGAAGGTTTGTTTTGGTACATTATCCAAATCAAGATTCCAAAAATCAATACGAAACCAATAATCGAATTGAGGTCTAATTTTTTTTCTTCCATTTTAATTTTTTTTCCTCTCCCCGACCCTCTCCAAAGGAAAGAGAGCCGAGTCTTGAATGTGTTTATTTATTATTCTTTTTTTATTAGTTCTATCAAACTGAATTCTGCTAACTGAAAACTGCCAACTATTTTTTCTTTGCTTTCACGGTAGCGGCCACAAAATTCACGAAAAGTGGATGTGGGTTTTCCACGGTACTCTTGTATTCTGGGTGGTATTGTACACCAATGAAAAAAAGATGATCTTCCAATTCCACTATTTCGACCAAACCGGTTTCTGGATTCACTCCAGATGCTTTCAATCCCGCTTTTTCCAATTCGGCCAAATAATGGCTGTTGAATTCATAACGGTGACGATGACGCTCGGAAATTGTCGTTTTTCCGTATATTCTATGAGCCAAAGTGTCTGGTTTTATTTCGCATTTCCATGCTCCCAAACGCATTGTTCCTCCTTTGTCGGTAACTGTTTTTTGGTCTTCCATCAAGTTAACAACAGGATGTTTGGTATCAGGATTCATTTCGGTCGAATTGGCATCGGCATAACCCAAGACATTTCTGGAGTATTCGATAGTTGCCATTTGCATACCCAAACAAATTCCTAAAAATGGTATTTTATTTTCACGGGCATAATGAATCGCTTCAATTTTTCCTTCGATTCCTCTTTCTCCAAAACCTGGAGCCACAAGAATTCCGTCCAAACTTTGCAGTTTTTCTTTAATATTTTCAGTGTCTATATATTCCGAATGGATGGAAATCACGTTTACTTTGGTTTCATTGGCAGCACCTGCGTGGATAAAAGCTTCCAAAATAGATTTGTAGCAATCCTGCATTTCTACATATTTCCCAATCAAACCGATGTTTACGGTGTGTTTTGGGCTTTTCAATCTTCTCAAAAAAGTGTTCCAATGTTTCAAATCTGGAGCTGCTTTTTTAGGCAAATCCAGTTTTTTCAAGGCCACAACGTCAAGACCTTCTTCCAACATCAAATTGGGCACTTCATAAATGGTTGAAGCATCGATGGATTGGATTACGGCTTCTCTTTTCACATTGCAAAACAAGGCCAATTTATTGCGGATTTCATCCGAGATTTCATGTTCCGTTCTACAAACCAAGATATCGGCTTTGATACCGCT
Source organism: Flavobacterium limnophilum (assembly GCF_027111315.2). Classification (GTDB taxonomy): domain Bacteria; phylum Bacteroidota; class Bacteroidia; order Flavobacteriales; family Flavobacteriaceae; genus Flavobacterium; species Flavobacterium limnophilum. The sequence continues at coordinate 2,701,130 of NZ_CP114289.2, forward strand.
TTCCATCAAGGTTTTAACGGAATGCTGGGTTGGTTTTGTTTTTAATTCTCCGGCTGCGGCCAAATAAGGAATCAAGGTCAGGTGAATAACGATGGCGTTGTTTTCGCCCAAATCCCAAACCAATTGACGAACCGATTCGATGTAAGGCAACGATTCGATGTCACCCACGGTCCCTCCAATTTCGGTAATCACGATGTCAAAATCACCAGATTTCCCCAGCAATTGCATTCTTTCCTTGATTTCGTTGGTAATATGAGGTACAACTTGAACCGTTTTTCCAAGGAATTCGCCTCTTCGTTCTTTTTCGATAACCGAAAGGTAAATTCTTCCCGTGGTAACATTATTCGCCTGGGAAGTGGGAACGTTCAAGAAACGCTCGTAATGTCCCAAATCCAAATCGGTTTCGGCACCATCATCGGTCACGTAACATTCGCCGTGTTCGTAAGGATTTAATGTTCCCGGATCAACGTTAAGATACGGGTCAAACTTTTGGATTGTTGTTCTGTATCCTCTTCCCTGTAATAATTTTGCCAATGAAGCTGCAATAATTCCCTTCCCCAAAGAAGACGTTACTCCGCCTGTAACAAAAATATATTTTGTTTGATTCATTCTATTGTAGTTGTTGTGTTTGGTAAATAGTCCAGCAAAGCAGGTTTGCAAAAACGATGCAAAAATACAATTATAAATCGAGAAAAAACTAATTTGGAATTGAGATAATTTTGATTTTATTGGCAAGTGGAATTGGTACTCCTTTTTTTGGTTAAAAATAAAAAACCTACCCAAGATTTACACCTAATGCTGTGCGAAGTCTCCCGACTTCGTACCCGTTCCGGTAGGCAGTAAACACAATCAATAAAAACAAGTTCTAAAATAAGTTTAAAAAGTTGTAACGGCATATAGCAATGGGTACGAAGTCGGTAGACTTCGCACAGCAGGTATAATTTGATTATTTAAACTAGAAATGAAGTGATTTTTTCTTTGTTTTTACAAATTAAAAATAGTTCCGTGCAACAAACTTGCACGGAAGTTAAAACCAAAAAACTTTTCAATTATCTTTATTAAATTTTAGAAAAAAGTTTAGAGTACTAATTCAAATGGTTTTTTAATAACTATTCTTTATTGACAAAACTATACCCATAAGAATTCTAAAATCTTCTTTAAGAGAAGGCGCTTCAGGAATGAATCCATCAGTTTTATAAGCTGCACCAATATTGAAATAAGCCGATTTTGTATTGCTTTTCCAACTGGAAAACCGGAGAGCTAACTCTGATTTTAAGCCAAAACCAAACACTGCTTCTTTATTTCTGAACTCAAGATTTTTTGGCTGATTCCAAAAATCCATTGATGAATTCAGTAAAAATTTATCATTATGAAATACGTAATTGTGTAGATTGACACCTCCTGCCAAGAAAGTATAACTCTTATTGAAATATTGCCTAAAGTAAGGGTTTATTTTATATTTATCTTTTATGGTTAAATAAGCATTTTGTTCCACAAAATCACCAAAAGGAGCCAATGAATAATTTACGGAAAAATTTGCTTTTAAATCTTTAGAAAGAGTATAATTACCTTCTTTCCATATATTTGGATTGAGAGTATTAAGAAATGACATATAAGCCATTCGATTGGCATACGACTTTTCTTCAGCGGTTAAATCATTTCTTTCCGTATAACGATAGAATTCCATTGTAGGTCTGTGCAAATGACGTATCATCCCGTACAAATCGTGACCAACTATGTCACGTTTTAATTCTGGATCTTCACTCTCTTTAATTCCGGATTTCATCGAGAATAAATTAGTAAGATAGTAAAATTGAGTTCCTAGTTTTCGCATTAAATAATCAGGATACAAAACCGAGTGTTTTTCTTCATTAAAATTAAAATAAGCATCTGATTTTCTTAAATAAGCAAAATCAGATTCTAATCCAGCAGTGTGAAGCCGTATGTAATTTGGCAAATCATTATCCCGCAAATTCATCAAAGTCTCATCAGTTACTCCCGTAACTTTTGCAACTAAATGCTTATCAAAAATTGGTTCACTTATACTACCAATCCCAAGTTCGGATAAAACGGAACGGTGCCCTTCCTCATGTGTTATAGCCTGACCTACTAGAGCAGTAAACAAAACCAATCCAGTAGAATATAATTTTTCTTCCTTTTTTGACAAAGAACTATCATTAATACTACCACCAATGTAGCGGATGAAATTTAACATCAAGTCATTACTTTGATTCATTGTAAAAAGATAATTTTTACCTTCATAAAAATTGTAATTGTAAAATTTTGACTGACCATAAGAAATTGTAAAAAAAAGTAAAAAAAATAATTTAAGTAAATTCTTCATATAAAAAGGTGTGATTTAATAAGTATCTCAAAAATTGAGATGCTTTAAAGGAAAAATTAAAAATTCTATTTAATACCTGTCTAATTATTTTTTAAACCCAAATTACGCATTAGAGATTTTATCGAAATGCAATGTTCTGTTTTTGAAACAATTATAATTATGTAACAAAAAGTTGCAAAAAATAAATACACTAATAAACAAACAGTTAGGTGTTTTTATTTTTCTAATGCGTAATTTGGGTTAAAAGAAAATAATTTCAGTTTCAAAATTACATTGCCTAAAATGATATTCTTTACGGTTTCCCTCATTTGGCACAACTTTTTTTCATTTTTTTTCTTTTTGTACTTAAAATTCATAAAAAAACCTACCCAAGATTTTAAATCCCGAGTAGGTCTTTCAACTAAACTAATTTTAATGCAGTTTTAAATTACATGTCTCTGTACAATTCCAATCTTTCCCATTTAGTATGTACTTCTTCTTGGGCTTGAGTTAACAATGTGGCTCCCAATTCAGGATTTTCTTTGACTACTCTGGTAAAACGGGCTTCGTTATACATAAAGTCGCTCAAAGGAATGCTTGGCTCTTTGGAATCCAATTTGAATTTTTTTCCTTTCGGTTGTGAAGGGTCAAATCTAAAGAGTGGCCAATAACCGGAATCGATGGCTTTTTCTTGTTGCGAAATAGCGTTTTTCAATTCATAACCGTGTTCACCGCAATGAGAATAAGCAATAATCAAGGATGGTCCAGGATAAGCAGCCGCTTCTTGAATGGCTTTCAAGGATTGCAAATCTTTGGCTCCCATGGCTATTTGGGCTACATAAACATTTCCATAAGAGATCGCTTGCAATGCCATACTTTTTTTGCTGGTTTTCTTGCCACCAATGGTAAACTTGGCACTGGCTCCCAGAGGAGTTGATTTGGATGCCTGTCCACCGGTGTTGGAATACACCTCGGTGTCCATTACCAAAATATTGATGTCTTCACCGGTAGATAAAACGTGATCCACACCACCGTATCCGATGTCGTAAGCCCAACCGTCTCCACCAAAGATCCAAACCGCTTTCTTGCGTAAATATTCGGTTAATTGGCTTAATTTTTTGGCATCTTCATTGTTTGGAAGTCCATCCAATATTTCTTGAAGTGCTGCAATTTGGGCAAATTTTTCTTTTTTCAGAATTTCATTTTCTTCTGTATTGTTGATAATGGCTTGTACCAATTCACTTCCAATTACCGGTTCCAATGTTTTTAATAGGTCAACGGCAATTTCTTGTTTTTTGGTCAAACCTAGTTTCATTCCCAAACCAAACTCGGCATTGTCTTCAAAAAGGGAGTTGGCCCAAGCTGGTCCTCTACCAAATTCATTGGTTTTATAAGGAGTTGTCGGCAAGTTTCCACCATAAATAGAAGAACATCCTGTTGCGTTGGCAATCATCATGCTGTCGCCATACAATTGTGTAATCAACTTGATATAAGGTGTTTCTCCACAACCGGAGCAAGCTCCCGAGAATTCGAATAATGGTTCCAAGAATTGTGCTCCTTTCACGTTTGATATTTGCAAAGCGGTACGATCATAATAAGGCAATTCAACAAAATGATCCCAATTCACGTTTTCTTCCACATCCACCTCGATTTTCTTGTGCATGTTGATGGCCTTGAAGTTTTCTTTCTCTTTGCTTACCGCTGGACAAACCACCACGCAAAGGTCACAACCAGTACAATCTTCTGGCGAAACTTGTAAAACATAGGATTCATTTTCTTTGGAGAAAGGTCGTCCAATGGCTGGAACGCTTTTTAAAGAAGTTGGGAAACTAGCCAAATCTTCGTTGGAAACCACTTTAGAACGAATGGCTGCGTGAGGACAAATGGCAACACACTTATTACATTGGGTACATAAATTTTCGTCGTCCCAAACCGGAATAAAATCGGCAATTCCGCTTTTTTCGAATTGGGAAGTTCCTGTCGGGAAAGTTCCATCCACCGTGAAGGCACTTACTGGAAGTTCGTCTCCAAAACCACCCAATATTTTTTCCAAAACTTCGGTAACAAAACCATCAGGTGCATCTTTCATTGCCGATGCCAATTGTTTTGAACTGGATGCCACTTTTGGATACTCCACTTGATGTAAATTTTCCAATGCTTTATCCACCGCATTAAAGTTCATTTTCACCACTTTTTCTCCTTTGTGGGAGTAGGATTTAACGATGGCATCTTTAATTTTTTGAATAGCTTCTTCTTTAGGCAAAATTCCTGAAATAGCGAAGAAACAAGTTTGCAAAATGGTATTGGCTCTTTTTCCTAAACTGGCTTCAAAGGCAACTTTGGTGGCATCAATCACATAGAACTTGGCTTCTTTTTCGATGATTCCTTGTTGAATTTGAACAGGCAACCTGTCCCAAATTTCGTCTTTGGAATAAGGGGAATTCAGCAAGAAAGTACCGCCCTGTTTCAAGTCGGCAGTCATATTGAATTTCTCGATAAAATTAAATTTATGACTGGCAATAAAATCGGCTTTGTCAACCAAATAATTGGAATTGATTGGGTCTGGTCCGAAACGCAAATGCGAAATAGTTTGTGCTCCCGCTTTTTTGGAGTCATACACGAAATAACCTTGAACATAATTATCAGTGGTTTCTCCAATGATTTTGATGGAGTTTTTATTTGCACCAACGGTACCATCAGAACCCAAACCGTAGAACATACAATTTATGGTAGTTGCTTTCGTATCGAATGTGTTGTCGTAATACAAACTTCTGAAAGTCACGTCATCGTTGATACCAATGGTGAAGTGGTTTTTAGGTTTTTTGTTCAACAATTCGTCATAAATTCCTTTTACCATTGCTGGTGTAAACTCTTTGGATGACAATCCGTAACGACCGGCAACAATAACCGGCAATTCGATTCCACTTTCCACCAATGCGGCTACAACTTCCAAATAAAGAGGATCTCCAACGCTTCCTGGTTCTTTGGTTCTATCCAAAACGGCTAATTTTTGGACAGTTTTTGGTAAAGAATCAACAAAAGCTGCAATTGAGAACGGGTTAAATAAACGAACCAATATCACTCCCACTTTTTCTCCTTCGGCAAGCATAACGTCAAGAGCTTCTTTTACAGGCCCTTCAGCAGAACCCATAATAATGATGACTCTCTCGGCTTCTGGGTGACCTATATAATCGAACAAATTATATCTACGACCAGTGTGTTCGTAGAATTCGTCCATTGTTTCTTGAACTATGGCTGGAACTTTGTCGTAAAATAAGTTACAAGCTTCCCTGGCTTGGAAGAATACGTCAGGATTTTGGGTAGTTCCTCTTAATACTGGATTATCTGGATCCAATGATCTTTTGCGGTGTTCCATCACTTTGTCCTCCGGCATCATTGCCCTGATGATTTCGTCTGGAATACCGTCGATTTTCGAAATTTCGTGTGAAGTTCTGAAACCGTCAAAAATATTCAAAAATGGCACTCTCGTTTTTAATGTGGCCACTTGGGAAATCAAGGCAAAGTCATGGGCTTCTTGAACAGAACCGCCAAACAACATCGAAAATCCGGTTTGTCGGCAAGCCATCACGTCGGAATGGTCACCAAAAATGGACAGTGCATGCGTGGCAACCGTTCTGGCGGCAACGTGTATAACGCAAGGCAATAATTCACCCGCAATTTTATACATGTTGGGAATCATCAACAACAACCCTTGCGAGGCCGTAAATGTCGAAGTCAACGCTCCTGCCTGCAATGATCCGTGAACAGTTCCCGCTGCTCCACCTTCGCTTTGCAATTCAACAATTCTTGGAACATTGTCCCAAATATTTTTTTTACCCTTGGAACTGTAAAGTTCTGCATGTTCCCCCATCGGCGATGATGGCGTAATTGGATAAATGGCGCAGACTTCATTGGTCTTGTGAGCAATAATGGCAACCGCTTCGTTACCGTCACAAATTAACTTTTTAAATTTCTTAGTGTTCATTTTTTTAGTTATTGTCACTATCTTGAATCTGCTCCTTATATTCCATCCGCAAATCACCGATAGTATTAATTTTTAAGATTAAAAAAAGCCAAAATCCATTGCACAGGAATTTGGCTTTTTCCGAATTAGTTCTCGCTATACAACCAAGCTTTTTTCTGTAGCAATTCGTCTTCTGTTTCTTTGTGATTCCCGTCAGGAACACAACAATCCACAGGACAAACGGAAGCACATTGTGGCTCATCGTGGAAGCCTTTACATTCCGTACACTTGTCAGAAACAATGTAGAAAAATTCATCCGAAATAGGATCATTTTCTGCATCTGCATCCACTTCTACTCCTTTGGGTGTTTTCACCATTCCTTTTAAAGAAGTCCCTTCAGCATACGACCATTTGGTATCTGGTTCGTAAATTGCATTGTTGGGGCACTCCGAAATACATGCATCGCAGTTGATGCATTCGTCAGTTATAATAATAGCCATATTTAATATTTTTAATTAATTATATGTAAATTTAAATGGCTTTTAATTACTTTTATATGATATAAGTCATATTTTATTTTATTTAGTGAAATTATATTTGACTCATTAAATATTGCATTTTAATCAGTTTTAAAAACCTAATCCTTTAAATCATGATGCCAACAAAAATGAAAATTCAACCTGAAGTTCTTGAAGCTGTTGTCATCCGATTTGTTGGTGATTCAGGAGATGGAATGCAGTTGACGGGAACCCAATTTTCCGACACTTCAGCAATGTTTGGCAATGACATCGCAACTTTCCCCAATTACCCCGCCGAAATTAGAGCTCCGCAAGGAAGTTTATATGGAGTTTCTGGATTTCAAGTGCACATAGGCAGCGTTGAAGTAAGCACTCCTGGTGACAGTGTTGATTTATTGGTCGCCATGAATCCTGCCGCCTTAAAAACCAATTTATACGCTTTAAAACCAGGTCACACTCTAATTGTTGATACCGATTCATTCAATAAAAAAAATCTGGAAAAAGCAGAATACACCTCGAATCCATTGGAAGACGGAAGTCTTGAAAACTATAGGGTGATTCAGGTAGATATGACAACACTCACAAAAGAAGCTTTGAAGGATGTTGCTGGTTTAGACACGAAAACGATTTCGAGAAGTAAAAACATGTTTTCATTGGGTATGGCTTATTGGATGTATAATCGTTCAACCGAGCATACCATTGATTTTTTCAATACAAAATTCAAATCCAAACCTCATTTAATAGAAGCCAATACCAAAGTATTGAATGCCGGCTATTATTATGCCGAAACTTTGGAATTGATTCCCAACTCCTACACCATTTCTCCAGCCAAAATGGAAAGCGGAACTTATAGAATCATAATGGGAAACACTGCCACTGCTTGGGGATTTTTGGCAGCAGCCGAAAAATCCGGCTTGGAATTGTTCTTGGGTTCGTATCCCATAACACCAGCCACCGATATTTTGCACGAATTGGTGAAACACAAACATTTTGGCGTAAAAGCCTTTCAGGCAGAAGACGAAATTGCGGGTGTCACATCGGCCATTGGAGCCGCTTTTGCAGGAGATTTGGCCATCACGACCACTTCAGGCCCGGGATTGGCATTAAAAGGAGAAGCCATTGGCTTGGCCATAATGACCGAATTGCCTTTAGTCATTGTTGATGTGCAACGCGGTGGCCCTTCAACAGGTTTGCCGACAAAAACAGAACAATCCGATTTACTACAAGCGATGTACGGAAGAAATGGCGAAAGTCCATTGATTGTCATCGCGGCCAGCACGCCAGCCAATTGTTTTAATTTTGCCTACGAAGCTGCCCGACTCGCCTTGGAACACATGACACCAGTGATATTATTGACGGACGGATACATTGCCAACGGTGCTGCGCCTTGGAAAATCCAAACCGTGGCCGATATGCCGGAAATCAAAAACTACAAGATTACGGAAGTCAAGGAAAATTGGCATCCTTATGATAGAGATGAAACTTCGCTAGCTCGCAATTGGGCCGTTCCGGGAACTCCGGGATTGGAACATCGAATTGGTGGATTGGAAAAAGATGCTGTTACGGGCAATATTTCTTATGACCCTTCCAATCACGAAAAAATGACCCATATCAGGGCAGCAAAAATAGAAAGAGTTAAATTCAACATTCCGGACTTGGAAACCGAATATGCCCCTGAAGGCGATTTATTGGTCATTGGATGGGGAGGAACTTATGGTTCTTTGCATTCAGCGGTGAAACAAATCAATGACGAAGGGTATAAAAACATTGGTTATGCGCATTTCAACTATATCAATCCAATGCCCAAAAACACCGAGGAAATTTTATCCAAATATAAAAAAATAGTGGTTTGCGAATTAAACAGCGGCCAGTTTTCCAGTATATTAAAAATTAAGTTCAGTTCATTCGAATTTTTACAATTCAACAAAATTCAAGGATTGCCATTTGCCAACGATGACCTAATTCAGAAATTTAAAGAACTAGTATAACATGGAAACAATAGCTGAAAAAAATTATACGCCCAAAGATTTTACCAGTAATCAAGAGGTAAGATGGTGTCCAGGTTGCGATGATTACGTAATTTTGCGCACGATGCAGAAAGTGCTTCCTGAAATGGGCGTTGCCAAAGAAGACGTGGTTTTCGTGTCCGGCATTGGGTGTTCGTCCCGTTTTCCGTATTATATGGAAACCTACGGCATTCACAGTATTCACGGCAGGGCTCCCGGAATTGCAACGGGCGTAAAACTGGCCAATCCCAACCTAAGCGTTTGGATTGCAACGGGTGATGGTGATGCCATGGCCATTGGCGGCAATCATTTTATCCACGTTTTGCGTAGAAATATTGACTTGAACATAATCCTTTTCAACAATGAAATATATGGTTTGACCAAAGGACAGTTTTCGCCAACTTCATTGATTGGTCAAAAAACAAAATCCTCTCCTTACGGAAATACCCAACCTCCTTTTTCTCCCGGAGAATTGGCTTTGGGTGCCCAAGCGAGATTTTTTGCCAGGGTTGCCGGAAATAGTCCGAAAGAAATGGGGCAGATTTTCATCGAAGCCCATCAATTTAAAGGAACTTCGTTGATTGAAGTCTTGCAAAATTGCGTGATTTTTAATGACGGCTGTTTTGACCACGTTACCGACAAAGAAGTAAAAGAAGACAAGCAAATTTATCTGGAACACGGAAAACCAATGCTATTTGGCAAAAACCGTGACAAAGGGTTAATTTTAAAAGGATTGAAATTAGAAATAGTAACCATAGGCGAAAACGGAATCACGCAGGAAGATATTTTGGTTCACAATGCCAAAGAACAGGATCCAACGCTGCATCAAATGTTGGTTCGACAAGAATACCCAATGGCCACGGGAGTGATTCGAAGTTTCAACGATGTCACCTTGGAAGAAAGGGAAGACGCTTTAACGGCAGAAGTCAAAGCCAATTCGAGTTTTACCAAAGCCGACGACTTGTTCTTTTCAGGTGAAACTTATGAAGTAAAATAATTAGCATAAAAACGAATAAAATAAATCAATATGGGTTCAGAAGCAATTATAGTTTTCTTATTAGCCGGAATAGTCTTGGTCGCCGGTGCCAATTTCCTCTCCAATTTAATTTCGCCAAAATCAGACAATACCCAAAAACGGGAACCATACGAAAGTGGGATGACCACCATTGGACCAACTTGGGTCCAGTTTAAGGTGGGCTACTATTTATACGCCATTCTATTCTTGGTTTTCGATGTCGAGGTGGCATTTTTGATTCCATGGGCAGTCGTTTTCAAAGAAATCGGAATGGTGGCCTTTGTCGAAATCATCATATTTTTAGTAATATTGGGTTTAGGCTTGGCCTACGCCTGGAAAAAAGGAGCATTAAAATGGGAATAAACAACACCCCCGAAATACCCGCAGATTTCCCCGGAAAAGTAATTCCGGCAGGAAATGGAGCAAATGTCATCGTGACTTCATTGGATCAAATCATTAATTGGGGTCGAGCCAATTCACTTTGGTCACTCTATTTTGGAACCAGTTGCTGCGCCATCGAAATGATGCAAACTGGAGCTGCCCGCCACGATTATTCCAGATTTGGATTCGAGGTGGCAAGGCCTTCGCCAAGACAAGCCGACTTAATCATCATTGCGGGAACCATCGTCAACAAAATGGCTCCGGTTTTACGCCGTTTGTACGATCAAATGGCCGAACCAAAATACGTAATTGCCATGGGAGCTTGTGCCATTTCCGGCGGCCCTTTCTATTATAATTCGTATTCTGTCGTGAAAGGTGCCGACCACGTGATTCCCGTGGATGTTTACGTGCCGGGTTGTCCTCCTCGTCCCGAAGCCTTGTTGGAAGGAATGTTGATGCTTCAAGACAAAATACGAACCGAAAGCATGAAAAACAAAGTATTCCCTATCGACGGGTTTGACGAAGGACTTTGAGATATTTGATTTACGAATTACGAATTACGATTTTTGAAAATAAAAAATGAAATGTAATGACAAATGAAGCCTTACAAAATATAATAAGCACCTGGATTCCTGACTTGGAATTCACCGAAGAAAAATCCCAGTTTCTAAATATAACCGTACAACCCGAACATTTACACCAATTAATGTCGCAATTGAAAAGCAATCCCGAAACAAATTTCAATTATTTGTTTTGCCTGAGTGGCGTGGATTGGGAAAAGGAAATGGGCGTGGTTTATCATCTCGAATCTACTGTTCACCGACATACAATTGTGGTAAAAGTAAAAACTACCGATCGCGAAAATCCAACATTCGACACGGTTTGCGACATTTGGTACACTGCCGAATTCCACGAACGGGAAGTTTTTGATTTCTTCGGAATAAAATTCAACAACCATCCAAATCTAAAAAGACTCTTCTTGACCGAAGAATGGGATGGATTTCCGCTTAGAAAAGATTACGTAGATGAAATTAACATGGTTATCAAATAAGCAAAAATGGATACAACTACCATAACCAACAATTTTAAATCCGAAGAATATTTCATCAATATGGGGCCACAACACCCGGCAACGCACGGAGTTTTGCGCTTGTTGTTGACCATTGACGGTGAAATAATCAAAAAAGTGGAACCCGATTTAGGCTACATCCACCGTTCCATCGAAAAAATGTGTGAACGCGACAGCTACCAACAAATCGTGCATTTGACCGACAGAATGGATTACCTGTCTTCGCACATCAACAACGAGGCGGTTTGCCTTACGGTTGAAAATGCGCTGAAACTCGAAATTCCTGAGCGTGTAAAAGTCATTCGAACCATTTTGGGCGAATTGACCCGAATTGCTTCCCATACTTTGTGGTGGGGCGTAATGGGAATGGACGTAGGAGCTTTGACGACATATTTCTACGGTTTTAGAGATAGAGAAATGATCAACGATATTTTCGAAGAAACTTGTGGTGCTCGCTTGACGATGAACTACAACATTCCCGGAGGATTGATGTTTGACATTCACCCTAATTTCGTGAAAAGAACAAAAGAATTTATCGCCCATTTCAAAACTAAATTACCTGAATACGACACGCTTTTGACAGGAAACATCATTTTCCAAAAAAGGATGAAAGGCATTGGAATTTTATCCAAGGAAGATGCCATTTCGTTTGGAGCTTCTGGACCTGTGGGTCGCGGTTCCGGTTATTCTTGCGACGTGAGAAAACACCATCCGTACAGTGCTTACGACAAAGTGACATTCAACGAAGTCTTGAAAACCGAAGGCGATACTTTTGCCCGTTACCAAGTCCGGGTGATGGAAATGTGGGAATCCTTGTCGATAATCGAACAATTAATTGACAATATTCCCGAAGGCGATTTTAAAGTGGCAACCAATACGGTCATCAAATTACCCGAAGGAGAATATTACGAAAGAGTGGAAACGGCCAGAGGAGAATTGGGCGTTTACATCATCAGTACGGGAACCAAAAATCCGTATCGCGTAAAATTCCGTTCGCCGGGATTCTCCAACTTGTCCTTGTTAAACCACATCGCCGTTGGAGGAAAAATTGGGGATTTAGTGGCAACAATGGCAACATTAGACCTTGTAATTCCAGATATCGACCGATAAAATTAACCTTATGAACATTACAAAAAATATTCACGAATGGCTTTTTAGCCTGATGCCAGAAACCACGGCAAGTATTGTGGAAATGGTATTGATAGCCGTTGTTTACCTAGCCATTTTTGCCGTTGCAGGTTTGTATTTGGTTTTACTCGAAAGAAGAGTGGCCGCTTGGTTTCAATTGCGTTTGGGTCCAAACCGAGTAGGTTGGCAAGGATTGTTGCAAACTATGGCAGATGCCTTAAAATTGGTTTCCAAAGAGTTGACCGTTACCATAAAAGCCGACAAATTCTTGTACAATTTGGCTCCTTATTTTGTTATCGTCACGGCTTTGATGGCACTTTCCCTCTTCCCTTTTTCGAAAGAATTTCAAGCCTTTGACATCAATATTGGTATTTTCTTTTTGACCGCAATATCCTCCATTGGAGTTATCGGAATTTTATTGGCGGGTTGGAGCAGCAACAACAAGTTTTCCTTGATTGGTGCGATGCGAAGCGGTGTCCAAACCATCAGTTACGAATTATCCGTTGGATTATCTCTGTTGACTATGGTGGTAATGACAGGTTCTTTGCAACTTTCAAACATTGTAGAAGTTCAAAAAAGCGGCTGGCTCATCGTTCAAGGACATATTCCTGCCATCATCGCTTTTTGTATCTACATGATTGCCGGAACTGCTGAAACTAACAGGGCTCCTTTTGACTTGGTCGAAGCCGAATCTGAATTGGGTGCCGGTTTCCACACCGAATACTCGGGAATGAAGTTTGCCTATTTCTTCCTGGCCGAATTCATCAACATGTTTATCATAGCGGCAATCGCCACAACCGTATTTTTCGGAGCCTATTTATCTCCTTTTGGAATAACGGAATCCATTCCCTTGCTGGGCGTATTTTGGTTTTTGGCAAAAACATTAGTGCTTATATTTTTGATGATGTGGTTCAGATGGACCTTTCCAAGATTGAGAATCGACCAACTTTTGGTATTGGAATGGAAATATTTACTTCCGTTGAACTTAATGAACTTGATTTTGATGGCATTAATGGTCTTGCTCGGATTAACAATTCAATTTTAGAAATTATGAGTTATTTTTCAGATATATATCACGCAGTAAAAACACTTCTCACAGGGATGAGTGTTACCGGAAAGTACTTTTTACATTCCCGAAAAGGCGCCATAACCCAACAATATCCTGACAATCGCGACACTTTAAAAATGTTTGATCGTTTTCGTGGCGAAGTGGTTATGCCTCACGACGAAAACAATATGCACCGTTGTACAGGTTGCCAGAAATGCGAATTGGCTTGCCCGAATGGAACTATCGAAATCATTTGGGACCGACAAATTGATCCCGATTCAGGAAAAAAGAAAAAAATGATAGACAAACACATATACCATTTAGGAATGTGTACAATGTGTGGTCTATGCATCGAAGCTTGCCCTACTGATGCTATCAAATGGGCGCAAAATTTTGAAAATTCTGTTTACGATAGAAAATACCTCACTAGAGTTTTAAACAAACCAGGATCACGATTATTGCCTGGTGTAGAAGATTAATCTTATGGAAAAAATTATATTTTATATTCTGGCCTTGATAATGATTGTTGCTGCCATTGCTTCGGTAACAAGTCGCCAAATGCTTCGATCCGTTATTTATCTGTTGTTTGTGTTGATAGGAATCGCGGGAATTTACTTTTTGATTGATTACAATTTCTTGGCCGCCGTTCAATTGACGGTTTATGCGGGAGGAATTATAGTCTTGGTCATCTTCTCGGTTTTGCTGGTGCATCATATCGAAATGGAATTGGAAATGGCCAAACTATCCAAAAAAATCCTGACCGGATTGGTTTGCTTGATTGGACTTGGTATTTTCTTGTTAACCATTTATTCTACGGATTTCAAGGTGGTCGAAAATTATAAATCCACAACGGTTGAAGATATTGGCCGAGGACTTTTAAACTATAACGAAGGCGGATTCATATTGCCTTTTGAAGTCATCAGTATTCTGCTGTTGGCCGCCATGATTGGAGCCATCATCATCGGAAAAGGAGACAAACTAACTAAAAACGACGACACATTATGATAGCCGGAATTAGCATTTACGAAATTTTCACCCTCACCTCTATTCTGTTTTTTATAGGTATTTATGGGTTTATTACAAGGAAAAACTTGATTTCGATTTTAATTTCTCTCGAATTATTATTGAATGCCTCGGCAGTAAATTTTGTTGTCATCAACAAATATTTATATCCAGACGTGCTGCAGGGTGTTTTCTTTTCGATTTTTATTATTGCCGTGGCTGCCGCCGAAACTGCGCTGGCTGTTGCAATAATCATCAATCTGTACCGACAAATCAGCTCTGTGGAAGTGAAGGAAACTGAAATTATGAAGTATTAATATTCATCAACTATGGACATCTCTTATATAGTATTTATTCCGTTGATTCCGCTGGCCGTTTTCTTGCTTTTGGGAATCTTTAACAAACAAATCAAACCGGCCGTATCGGGTTACATTGGAGTTTTGGGCTTGGCTGTTTCTGCTGCATTGTCTTATTATGCGGCTTACCAATACTTTTTTGTGTCTGGAAAAGTAGATGGCGTTTACCAGACTTTCGTCGAAAAAACACCGTGGATGAACTTCACCGACACCTTGCATATCGATATGGGAATTTTGGTTGATCCCATTTCCGTGATGATGCTCATCGTGGTAACCACGGTTTCCTTGATGGTGCACATATATAGCCGAGGCTATATGAAAGGCGATGACGGTTATACCAAATTCTTTGCCTTTTTATCACTGTTTTCCTTTTCAATGTTGGGATTGGTATTGGCAACAAACCTTTTCCAAATCTATATTTTCTGGGAATTGGTGGGAGTTTCATCTTACTTATTAATTGGCTATTATTACACCAAAACTTCGGCAGTAGCTGCAGCAAAAAAAGCCTTTATCGTAACTCGTTTTGCTGATTTTGGCTTCTTGATGGGGATTTTGATAGTGGGTTATTATGCCGGCACTTTTGACTTTCAAACATTAAATGCCGTCAATCCAGGAGGTGAAGGTTTACTTTTAAATTGGGCTTCTTCTTCCTTTATGGGATTATCCGTAATCACTTGGGCATTACTTTTAATATTTATGGGTGGAGCTGGAAAATCAGCGATGTTCCCATTACACATTTGGTTACCGGACGCGATGGAAGGACCAACGCCTGTTTCAGCCTTGATTCACGCAGCAACAATGGTTGTGGCTGGAGTGTATTTGGTGGCTCGATTATTCCCGATGTATTATTTCGTTGAGGATGGATTTGCCTTGAATATTGTGGCTTACGTAGGCGCATTTTCTTCCTTGTTTGCAGCAATTATCGCTCTCACGCAAACCGATATCAAGCGAGTTTTGGCCTTTTCGACTATGTCGCAAATTGGTTATATGATGTTGGCCTTGGGGGTTTCCAGTTATAAAGGTCACGAAGGCGTTGGTTATATGGCGTCTATGTTTCATTTGTTCACTCACGCTATGTTTAAAGCCTTGTTGTTCTTGGGTGCAGGCTCCGTTATTCACGCGGTTCACAGCAATTATTTGAAAGATATGGGCGGTTTGCGCAAGCATATGCCAATTACCAATATTACTTTCCTGATCGCCGCATTGGCAATAGCCGGAGTTCCACCGTTTGCAGGGTTTTGGAGTAAAGACGAAATCTTGGTTGCCGCTTTCGAAAAAAATCAATTATTATATTTCGTTGGGCTTTTCGTGGCAGGATTGACAGCCTTTTATATGTTCCGACTTTATTTTGGAATATTTTGGGGCAAAGAAACCAAATACCATCATCCGCCTCACGAATCGCCAATGTCAATGGCATTTCCTTTATTGTTCTTGGCTTTTATGAGCATCGTGGCAGGATTTATTCCTTTCAGCGAATTCGTGACTGCCGACAAAGTGGCATTCGAAGCACATTTAAATTTACCATTGGCTGCTGCAGCTGTTGGAACAGGTTTAACCGGAATCATCTTGGCTTGGGTTTTCTATAAAAAAGAAAATGATTTGGCCGAAAGATTTTCCAATGCGTTTGGAATGTTGTACAAATGGACTTTTCATAAATTCTATTTCGACGAAATCTATATGTTCGTTACCAAGAAAATAATTTTCGATCGAGTTTCTGCACCAATTGCCAAATTCGACAAGAAATATGTGGATGGAACAATGGAAGGAATCGGAAACAAAACGGTTATCATTTCCGAAAAAATAAAAGGATTACAATCCGGAAGATTACAAGATTACGCTATGTTTTTTGTTTCGGGAGTCGTGATTGTCGCTTTGGTTTTCATTTATTTATGGACATAACAATAAATTAATATGGATATTTTATCACTTTTTGTAATTGTACCTGTACTCACGGTTTTGGCTTTGGTTTTCTCCAAAGGCTTGAAACAGGCACGAATTATTTCAATGATTGGAAGTTTCATTCAACTAGGAATGGCTGTCAATCTTCTATTCGCCTATTTTAAAGAAAGAGCCGTCGATAAAAGCGTTATGCTTTTTACCCAAGATTATCTTTGGTTCAAAAATTTCAATGTGCATTACGCTATTGGTGTTGATGGAATTTCAGTAGCGCTATTGTTATTGACTTCGATAGTAGTATTGGCAGGAGTTTTTATTTCTTGGAAAACCGACGATTTGCCCAAAGAATTTTTCATTTCGCTATTGGTTTTAGCCACCGGAGTTTACGGATTCTTTATTTCCGTCGATTTATTTACAATGTTTGTATTCTACGAAATTGCCGTAATACCAATGTATTTGCTTATTGGAATTTGGGGCTCAGGGCCAAAAGAATATTCGGCAATGAAGTTGACCTTAATGTTGATGGGAGCTTCCGCAGTTTTATTGGTTGGCGTGCTGGGAATTTATTTCAATTCGAATGCCGATGGCGGAACTTTAACTTTCAATATCTTAGAAATTGCAAAAGTTCATATTCCTTTCGAAGCCCAAAAATTATTTTTCCCTTTGACCTTTGTCGGATTTGCAGTTTTGGGAGCTTTATTTCCTTTTCACACTTGGTCACCTGATGGTCATGCTTCGGCGCCAACAGCTGTATCAATGCTTCACGCAGGAGTTTTGATGAAATTGGGAGGTTATGGTGTTTTCAGAATTGCAATGTTTTTATTGCCATTGGGAGCCATCGAATGGTCTTGGTTTTTCATTATCTTATCCGCAACTGGAGTAATTTATGGTGCCTTTGGAGCTTTAAAACAAACCGATTTAAAATATATTAATGCCTATTCTTCTGTGAGTCACTTAGGAATGGTATTGTTCGCTTTATTGATGTTGAACAAAACCGCTTGGAACGGAGCCATTTTACAATCGCTTTCCCACGGATTTATGACAGCCTTGTTCTTCGCCTTGATCGGGATGATTTATGGAAGAACACACACCCGGGACATCACCAAATTGGGAGGATTACTGAAAGTGATGCCGTTTATTTCAGTCATTTATGTAATAGCTGGTTTGGCCTCATTGGGATTGCCTGGATTTAGTGGTTTCATTGCCGAAATGAACATCTTCGTCGGTGCATTCCAACACGAAGAAATGTTCTATAGGGTGGCCACCGTAATTTCGATGTCGGCAATTGTGGTAACGGCCGTTTACATTCTCCGAGTTTTGGGAATTATGCTGATGGGAGAAGTTAAAAACGAAGAGTTTTTAGACTTGCCAAAGGCGACTTGGTTCGAAATTACGGGTATTTTGCTGCTATTGATTCCAATGATCGGAATGGGTGTGGCACCGCTTTGGTTAAGCGATATGACTATGGACAGTCTCCAACCATTTATTCAAGGAGTATTAAATCATTTATAAAATAACGAAAATGAATTTGAACAGTTTTATCGCAATGAGACAAGAAATTCTCCTATTGGCAATACTATTATTGTTGATTGTGGGCGAAATTTTCATACATAAAGACAAAAAAGCAAGCATTGTGCATTTGGCCTTGTTTCTATTTGGCATTCACACTATCATAGGCTTTTTTGCCATTGAAGAAACCAGTTTATTTGGCGGAATGTTTCGCACCAATACCCTGATTCACTTCTTCAAAAATGCACTAAATATTGGTGTATTTATAGTTCTACTTCAATCAGCCGATTGGATTCAGGAAAAAATGGTGCCTTTAAATAAAGGAACGGAGTTTTTTATGTTATTATTTTCTTCTCTTATAGGAATGTATTTTATGATTTCGGCAGGCGATTTTCTAATGTTTTACATTGGATTGGAATTATCAACATTACCAGTCGCTGCATTGGTAGCTTGGGAAACTTCCAAAAGAATTTCTAGTGAAGCAGGAGTAAAATTCATCCTTTCGGCAGGATTGGCATCGGGAGTTTCCTTGTTTGGGATCTCGTTATTATATGCAGCAACAGGCTCAATTTATTTTGAAGTTATAACTGGAATCATAACTTCATCTAACCTGACAATATTAGGTTTCGTTCTGTTTTTTGCAGGATTGGCATTCAAAATTTCCTTGGTTCCATTCCACTTTTGGACAGCCGATGTTTACGAAGGAGCTCCCATTGGAGTTGCTTCCTATTTATCAGTCATTTCAAAAGGAGCAGCTGCATTCATTTTGATGATTTTATTGTTTACCGTTCTAAAACCATTGATGCACGTTTGGGAAAACATCGTTTATGTAATAGCACTTGCCACAATGTTTATTGGTAACTTGTTCGCTTTGCGCCAACAGAATATGAAACGATTCTTGGCCTTTTCATCCATTGCACAAGCCGGTTTTATCCTATTAGGATTAATTTCTGGTTCACAACTAGGAACGGCTACAGTGGTGTATTTTATAATGATTTACATCTTTACTAATTTGGCAGCTTTCGGTGTGGTGCAGGCCATTTCTTTGCAAACGGGTAAAGAAAACAGGGACGATTATAATGGATTGTACAGAACCAATCCCAACTTGAGTCTCGTGATGATGTTGGCTTTGTTCTCCTTGGCGGGAATTCCACCAGTGGCAGGATTTTTTGGCAAGTTTTTCCTTTTCGCCGCAGCGGCAAGTAAAGGCTATTACCTATTGGTTTTCTTGGCAGTTGTTAATGTAACTATCTCCCTTTACTACTATTTATTGGTGGTAAGAGCAATGTTCATCCGAAAAAGCGAGAATCCAATTCCGTTTTTCAAGAGCAAAATTTATATGAGATTGGGATTAATAATCACTGTTTTGGGTATTCTAATTCTAGGTTTATACAGCCCATTGTACGACTACATTTTTGAATTAAGCAACGTTTTTAATAAATAAGTTATGGCATCATTAGACGGAAAACATTCATTTGGAAGCATTGGCGAAACAAGAGTCACTTTTGTCGAAAAAGGCGTTGACGAAGGCCGTAGGGATTTCTTGAAACAACTCTTGGAACACAACGGCTTTGAAGTGGTACTCGAAGAAGAAAAGAAAAAAGCCGAAGAAGATCCGCAATTATACACCGTGGCCGTAACCGATATGGTTTTCAATCCCACCATCTGGATTTTCCAACGATTATTGAAAACACTCGACGGTCACAAAGTAACCCAAGACTACTGGTTTCAAAGAACCACGGAAACAAAACCACAGTATTGGAAGAATTCATAAAACTAAAAACAAACTTTTAGTGTTTTTATCTTAACTTTATACTGCTAATTCTCCAAGCAAATTGGAAAATTAGCAGTATTTTTTTACAAAAGATAAAATCAAATCATGAATTTATTCGAAGAAACCAACGATTGGGCTGAAAAACTGGCTCCAATCCTGACCAAATATAAAGGCCGAAAACAACCGTTGGACTACCATAATTTGTACCAATTAGTGGTAATGGTGGTGCTTTCTGCCCAAGATTCCGATGCCAATATCAATAAAATTGCCCCAGCTCTATTTGAAGTTTTTCCGAATATGGAAAGCCTGTCCATTTCGAATGTGGAAGCATTAATTCCTCATATTTCTAAAGTCAGGAATTTTGGCACTAAAGCCAATTGGCTGATAGAAATTGCTCAAACAATCCAGAAAGATGAAAATATTCCGCTCACGATGGACGGATTAACCGCCCTGAAAGGCATCGGTCGAAAATCCGCCAATGTCATTATGCGCGAAGCCAATGTTCCCGCAGAAGGCATCATTGCCGATTTACACGTCATTCGAGTAGCACCAAGAATTGGATTAATTCCAGAATCCAAAGACGGAATCAAAGTCGAAAAGCAATTAATGCAAGTGTTGCCAAAGGAAATTTGGGAAGAAATTGGTATGGCAATTTCGTTTTTGGGAAGGGAGATTTGTAGACCGACTCCTAAATGCCCGGAATGTCCAATTCGAGAAGATTGTCAATATCCATTAAAAACGATTTAAAAAAATATGACACGTCCCATTCCACTTTTCTCATTGGTCATTTTTCCCAATTCCGAGCAATCGACTTTGATTAAATCTTATAAACAATTGCTCAAAAATCATGTTGGCTGGTTTGGCAGTGCCAATGCAGCGGCACATATTACGGTAATCAACTTTGAAAACGAACTCTCACTTCAGCTTTATCTTGACAAGATTAGGGAATTCTGCAAGTCTGTCGTTCCACAAAAAGTGACTTTAAACGCTTGGGATTCTTTTGGAGAAAGCACCTTTTTCATTACACCAGATAAAACTTCACAACAATACCTCGATAGTCTCATTGTGGATTTGCATCAATATTTGGGTTTTAAAATCAAAAATGTTCACGCCCACTTAAGCATTGCGCGTGGACTCGATGCCAAAAAAATGAAAACAGCCTACGAACTGTTCAGAAATACTCCAATTAATTTACAATTTAACTGTGATTCATTTCACCTTAGGAGATTCAACGACCAGACTAAACAATATTCTGATATCATAGAGAAAATTAATTTCGGGAAATAGTGGTCACAATTCTAGGTTTTAGACTTGATCCAACTTTCGCAAAAATAAGAGCTATTACCCCTTAAAAGTCTAAAATTATAAAATAAAAAACTGTTATAAACCAAAAAACCCTGTTTCGTTAGAAACAGGGTTTTTCAAAAGACCCGAGGCTTTAGCCGAACTGGCGAAGCAAAGGCGACGAACCGAGCCGCTAGGCGAACACGGCGTACCTATAAACCAAAAAACCCTGTTTCGTTAGAAACAGGGTTTTTCAAAAGAAAGGCGACGACATACTCTCCCACATAACTGCAGTACCATCTGCGCAGGCGGGCTTAACTACTCTGTTCGGGATGGGAAGAGGTGAGCCCCGCCGCAATAACCACCTTAAGGTCGTTTTGCAATGGGTATTCCGACTCAATCGGAACAACATTACACAATATCTTGACATACTGAGATAAAGAATATAAAAAGTATTAGAAAGTTTCTCCCCCCGATTTGCATCGGGGGAAAAGGTGTACATAAGCTTACGGATTATTAGTACTACTCGACTATGACATTACTGCCTTTACATCTATAGCCTATCAACGTGGTCATCTCCCACGACCCTTAAAAGAAATCTCATCTTGTGGTGGGTTTCGCGCTTATATGCTTTCAGCGCTTATCCCTTCCCAACGTAGCTACTCTGCGATGCTCCTGGCGGAACAACAGATACACTAGAGGTTAGTCCAATTCGGTCCTCTCGTACTAGAATCAGATCCACTCAAATTTCTTGCGCCCACAGTAGATAGAGACCGAACTGTCTCACGACGTTCTGAACCCAGCTCGCGTGCCACTTTAATGGGCGAACAGCCCAACCCTTGGGACCTTCTCCAGCCCCAGGATGTGACGAGCCGACATCGAGGTGCCAAACCCCCCCGTCGATATGAGCTCTTGGGGGAGATCAGCCTGTTATCCCCGGCGTACCTTTTATCCTTTGAGCGATGGCCCTTCCATGCGGAACCACCGGATCACTATGCTCTACTTTCGTACCTGATCGACCTGTATGTCTCTCAGTCAAGCTCCCTTATGCCATTGCACTCTACGCACGGTTACCAAGCGTACTGAGGGAACCTTTAGAAGCCTCCGTTACTCTTTTGGAGGCGACCACCCCAGTCAAACTACCCACCAAGCAATGTCCCCCGTTTTCGGGGTTAGGCCTCAGATAAACAAAGGGTTGTATTTCAACAATGACTCCACAACGCCTAGCGACGCCACTTCACAGTCTCCAACCTATCCTACACATCATTTATCCAAGGTCAATACTAAGCTATAGTAAAGGTGCACAGGGTCTTTTCGTCCCACTGCGGGTAAACGGCATCTTCACCGTTACTACAATTTCACCGAGCTCATGGCTGAGACAGTGTCCAGATCGTTACACCATTCGTGCAGGTCGGAACTTACCCGACAAGGAATTTCGCTACCTTAGGACCGTTATAGTTACGGCCGCCGTTTACTGGGGCTTCAATTCAATGCTTCTCCGAAGATAACATCTCCTCTTAACCTTCCAGCACCGGGCAGGTGTCAGGCCCTATACTTCATCTTACGATTTTGCAGAGCCCTGTGTTTTTGATAAACAGTCGCCTGGACCTCTTCACTGCGGCCAGCATTGCTGCTGGCGACCCTTCTCCCGAAGTTACGGGTCTATTTTGCCTAATTCCTTAGCCATGAATCTCTCGAGCACCTTAGGATTCTCTCCTCGACTACCTGTGTCGGTTTGCGGTACGGGTACTTATAATCTGAAGTTTAGAGGTTTTTCTTGGAAGCCCTTAGGTGTACTATCTCTTTGTCCGAAGACGCCGAGTACTATCGTATTTCCCCAAGCCGCGTGGATTTGCCTGCGCAGCCTATAGGTAGGTACTTCAACGAACTATTCCGTCAGTTCGCGACACTTTCATCACTCCGTCACCCCATCACAATTATAACTAGTACGGGAATATTAACCCGTTGTCCATCGACTGTCCCTTTCGGGTTCGCCTTAGGTCCCGACTAACCCACAGCTGATTAGCATAGCTGTGGAAACCTTAGTCTTTCGGTGTGCGGGTTTCTCGCCCGCATTATCGTTACTTATGCCTACATTTTCTTTTCTAACCAGTCCAGCATGCTTTACAACACACCTTCTACCCTGTTAGAATGCTCCCCTACCACTTTGCAACTTAATGCAAAATCCATAGCTTCGGTAATATGTTTATGCCCGATTATTATCCATGCTCGTCCGCTCGACTAGTGAGCTGTTACGCACTCTTTAAATGAATGGCTGCTTCCAAGCCAACATCCTAGCTGTCTGGGCAGACAAACCTCGTTCTTTCAACTTAACATATATTTGGGGACCTTAGCTGATGGTCTGGGTTCTTTCCCTCTCGGACTTGGACCTTAGCACCCAAGCCCTCACTGCTGGTAAACATTATATAGCATTCGGAGTTTGTCAGGAATTGGTAGGCGGTGAAGCCCCCGCATCCAATCAGTAGCTCTACCTCTATATAACTTTATGACCAACGCTGCACCTAAATGCATTTCGGGGAGTACGAGCTATTTCCGAGTTTGATTGGCCTTTCACCCCTACCCACAGGTCATCCGAAGACTTTTCAACGTCAACCGGTTCGGACCTCCACTGTGTGTTACCACAGCTTCATCCTGCCCATGGGTAGATCACACGGTTTCGCGTCTAACACTACTGACTAAAGCGCCCTATTCAGACTCGCTTTCGCTACGGATCCGTGGCTTAACCACTTATCCTTGCCAGCAACGTTAACTCGTAGGCTCATTATGCAAAAGGCACGCCGTCACCCCACGAAAGGGCTCCGACCGCTTGTAAGCGTATGGTTTCAGGATCTATTTCACTCCGTTATTCACGGTTCTTTTCACCTTTCCCTCACGGTACTGGTTCACTATCGGTCTCTCAGGAGTATTTAGCCTTAGCGGATGGTCCCGCCAAATTCAGACAGGGTTTCACGTGCCCCGCCCTACTCAGGATACCACTATCGTTATCTTCTATTACTTATACAGGGCTATCACCTTCTATGGCTCTACTTTCCAGTAGATTCTAATTCTATCCGCAACAAATATCGTGGTCCTACAACCCCAGCATTGCCGTAACAACACTGGTTTGGGCTAATCCGCGTTCGCTCGCCACTACTTACGGAATCACTTTTGTTTTCTTCTCCTCCGCCTACTTAGATGTTTCAGTTCAGCGGGTTTGCCCACCTATCGGTGTACTATGTCTTCAACATAGTGGGTTGCCCCATTCAGGTATTTACGGATCATATCGTGTGTGCCAATCCCCGTAACTTTTCGCAGCTTATCACGCCTTTCATCGCCTCTGAGAGCCTAGGCATCCCCCATACGCCCTTATTTTGCTTATTGTACCAATCATAAATTTAATTATGACCGTTTTTGTTTGTCTTTTCTAATAAATTAGAAAAAACGCTTTCTACTTTTTATTATTTCTTATCTCAATATGTCAATGAACTTTAGATTTGTATTAAGACTTCTGTATTAAGAATTAAGACTTGCGTCTTGATACTTGATACTATCATCTTGATACTATCTTGTGGAGAATAACGGAGTCGAACCGTTGACCTCCTGCGTGCAAGGCAGGCGCTCTAGCCAGCTGAGCTAATCCCCCATTTTTTAGTGGCAGTTAACAGTTTTCAGTTAACAGTACTTAAAACGGCTTCACTCAACCTCTAAAATTTCCTTTTATTCTGAATTTATTTCAGAATCTTTAAGTCTAAAATAGTTGTCTCGGACAGACTCGAACTGTCGACCCCTACATTATCAGTGTAGTACTCTAACCAGCTGAGCTACGAGACACTCTTTTCTTAAAAATAAAACCTTTGTCAGGTTTTACGTGTATTATTTGAACTAACAGCGAGAGTAATTGAATCTTTCGATTCTTTCCAATAATATTTTTCGTCTTCTTTCCTAAAAGTGTTGCAAGCAACTAACATTTAGGCTCTAGAAAGGAGGTGTTCCAGCCGCACCTTCCGGTACGGCTACCTTGTTACGACTTAGCCCTAGTTACCAGTTTTACCCTAGGCAGCTCCTTGCGGTCACCGACTTCAGGCACCCCCAGCTTCCATGGCTTGACGGGCGGTGTGTACAAGGCCCGGGAACGTATTCACCGGATCATGGCTGATATCCGATTACTAGCGATTCCAGCTTCACGGAGTCGAGTTGCAGACTCCGATCCGAACTGTGACCGGTTTTGTAGATTCGCTCCTGGTCACCCAGTGGCTGCTCTCTGTACCGGCCATTGTAGCACGTGTGTAGCCCAAGGCGTAAGGGCCGTGATGATTTGACGTCATCCCCACCTTCCTCTCAGTTTGCACTGGCAGTCTCGTTAGAGTTCCCGACATGACTCGCTGGCAACTAACAACAGGGGTTGCGCTCGTTATAGGACTTAACCTGACACCTCACGGCACGAGCTGACGACAACCATGCAGCACCTTGTAAATTGTCTTGCGAAAAGTCTGTTTCCAAACCGGTCAATCTACATTTAAGCCT
Organism: Flavobacterium limnophilum; assembly: GCF_027111315.2. Taxonomy (GTDB): domain Bacteria; phylum Bacteroidota; class Bacteroidia; order Flavobacteriales; family Flavobacteriaceae; genus Flavobacterium; species Flavobacterium limnophilum. The sequence goes on from NZ_CP114289.2 coordinate 2,726,927, forward strand.
TGGTAAGGTTCCTCGCGTATCATCGAATTAAACCACATGCTCCACCGCTTGTGCGGGCCCCCGTCAATTCCTTTGAGTTTCATTCTTGCGAACGTACTCCCCAGGTGGGATACTTATCACTTTCGCTTAGCCACTGAACTTGCGCCCAACAGCTAGTATCCATCGTTTACGGCGTGGACTACCAGGGTATCTAATCCTGTTCGCTACCCACGCTTTCGTCCATCAGCGTCAATCCATTAGTAGTAACCTGCCTTCGCAATTGGTATTCCATGTAATCTCTAAGCATTTCACCGCTACACTACATATTCTAGTTACTTCCTAATAATTCAAGTCCTACAGTATCAATGGCCGTTTCCCCGTTGAGCGGGGAGATTTCACCACTGACTTATAAGACCGCCTACGGACCCTTTAAACCCAATGATTCCGGATAACGCTTGGATCCTCCGTATTACCGCGGCTGCTGGCACGGAGTTAGCCGATCCTTATTCTTACAGTACCGTCAAGTCCCGACACGTCGGGATGTTTCTTCCTGTACAAAAGCAGTTTACAATCCATAGGACCGTCATCCTGCACGCGGCATGGCTGGATCAGGCTTGCGCCCATTGTCCAATATTCCTCACTGCTGCCTCCCGTAGGAGTCTGGTCCGTGTCTCAGTACCAGTGTGGGGGATCTCCCTCTCAGGACCCCTACCCATCGTAGCCTTGGTATGCCGTTACCATACCAACTAGCTAATGGGACGCATGCTCATCTTTTGCCGTTGTGACTTTAATTATAATATGATGCCATACTATAATACTATGAGGTATTAATCCAAATTTCTCTGGGCTATCCCTCTGCAAAAGGTAGATTGCATACGCGTTACGCACCCGTGCGCCGGTCTCTTGGTCCGAAAACCAATACCCCTCGACTTGCATGTGTTAAGCCTGCCGCTAGCGTTCATCCTGAGCCAGGATCAAACTCTTCATCGTATATTGTGTGAATTAGATAATTCTAACTCTTTGTTTATTCGACTCAAATTCTAGTGGTTTTTTAAATCTTCCGATTCTCTTACTCTCTTTATTATTGTCCCGATAAATCGGGACGGCTGTCAATTCAATATGTCTAGGAACGTGTCTTTCTTTTTTTTAAGCGAGACGCGATAAATCGTCGTCTTTACTTGAGTGCCAGTCTTTCGTTTAGCGGGTGCAAAAGTAACAAAGCCTTTCCTTTCTGGCAAGCTTTTCGTGAAGTTTTTTTGAAAAATATTTTTTCCTTTCTTCTTAATTTTCTTGTCAGTTTCTCAAGGAAAATTGCTCATTTAGCGGGGTGCAAATGTAACACTCTTTTTTATTTCTCGCAAACTTTTTTTAAACCTTTTTTGAAAATAAATCTTCTCTTGATTTCTTCTTGTTTGCCAGTGTTTATAAGAACTTGTGCGTCATTGCGGGTGCAAAAGTAGTGAGTGTTTTCGATTAAACAACACCCTTTTCAATCTTTTTTAAAACTATTTTTTAATGAACTGGTTTTTCGGTATTTACAACCACTCTTTTTTGGGGATCTGCCATTTTTAGACACGCCTTTTTGGGAATTGTATCGGTTTTAGTGCGTTTTGGGCGCGCTTGTATTGAAATGGAACGCCGATTAACACGAATTCGCTAAAGCGAAAACGCAGACAAAAACGGATTTTTATCCCGAAATGACCTAAAAAACCCTTCCTCCACCCCCCCTCAAGGCAGATTCGAAGGGTATTTGGGGCAGCTCGTCCCTATTTACCATTGGCCAAGTATTGCTGCAGCTAAGCTACATAATTACTATACAGTTACTATACAGTTACCATACAGTTACCATACAGTTGCTATATATATGCTTTATCCATACTTGATCCATACTTCAGACCTACACCATCTCTATCTTTATCCCTGCTTTTGCACCATCAAAGTCAGTGCTATCAACTATACTTCAGGTGTTTTTGTTTTACAACGGCAGATTTATGGTCCAATTCACGAGCAGAAGAACTCATGGATTTCGACACTCCAAAATATATTTCTTACCGTATTTGAGGAGGATATCGATTGCTATCACGCTTCAAGTTGCTGAATTTCAGAACATTTACCCATATCCAATCACTGCTTTCTATTTCAAACATTACATCCAATGGGTTAATACATATAAGGATATGGCGGTTTTTAAAAAAGAAGAGGGGTGTCAAAACGAATGTTCCAGCCGACAGCAGTGGATAGATCTTGTAAAAACTAGTCTATATATAGTACACCCATTTAAAAACAGCCGTTGCCGTTTTCGACTGCGTTGGGGATAGCAGTGGAAATCCTTTTCTGCAGGCGTTCCGCACAAAAGATTAAAACAGCCAGCGGGATGAAGCTCCTGATTGCTTCGTTCCTCGCAAAGACACTATTATATAATGTATAAACTTGTACATATATATTGTATGTATTTTAGTAATGCGCTATATTTGCATTCACAAAATTAAAAACAATGATTAAGATTACTTTGCCCGACGGGTCAGTTAGAGAGTTTGATTCAGGCGTAACTCCAATGGAGGTTGCCAAAAGCATTAGTGAGGGATTTGCCAGAAACGTGATTTCGGCTTCTTTCAATGGTACGATTGTAGAAACCACAACTCCTTTGACGACGGACGGCAATCTTATATTATATACGTGGAATGACGAAGGCGGCAAGAAAGCTTTTTGGCATTCGACTTCACACGTGATGGCACAGGTTCTTGAGGAAATGTATCCAGGAATCAAATTAACTCTTGGACCAGCAATCTCAAATGGGTTTTACTATGACGTGGATTTTGAAGACCACAAGATCACGGATGCCGATTTCAAAAAGATAGAGGATCGTGTTCTTGAAATTTCAAGAGAGAAGCACGAATTCAAATTGCGTCCTGTTTCTAAAGCGGAAGCCTTGGAGGTTTACAAAGACAATGTTTATAAAACGGAACTGATTTCGAATCTGGAAGACGGAACGATTACTTTTTGCGACCACTCTACTTTCACTGATTTGTGTCGTGGTGGTCATATTCCAAATACCGGAATCATCAAGGCGATGAAAATTATGAGCGTTGCCGGTGCTTACTGGCGTGGTGATGAAAAGAACAAACAGCTTACTCGTGTTTATGGAATTTCGTTCCCTAAACAGAAAGACTTGACAGAATACCTGGAATTATTGGAAGAAGCCAAACGCAGAGACCACAGAAAACTAGGAAAAGAATTGGAATTATTTGCTTTCTCGTCAAAAGTGGGTCAAGGTTTACCTTTATGGTTGCCTAAAGGAGCCGCTTTGCGCGATCGTTTGGAGCAATTTTTGAAAAAAGCACAGAAGAAAGCGGGTTACGAACAAGTGGTTACTCCTCATATTGGACAGAAAGAACTATACGTGACTTCAGGTCATTATGCCAAATACGGAGCCGACAGTTTTCAACCGATAAATACTCCAGCGGAAGGCGAAGAGTTTTTATTGAAACCTATGAACTGCCCTCACCACTGTGAAATCTTCAATGTAAGACCTTGGTCGTACAAAGATTTACCGAAACGTTATGCTGAATTCGGAACTGTATATAGATATGAGCAAAGTGGTGAATTACACGGTTTGACTCGTGTTCGTGGTTTTACCCAAGATGATGCCCATATTTTCTGCACACCAGACCAATTGGATCAGGAGTTCAAAAACGTGATTGATTTAGTATTATATGTTTTTGGCTCTTTAGGGTTCGAAAACTTTACAGCACAGATTTCGTTACGTGATCAAGAAAACAGGGACAAGTATATAGGTAGCGACGAAAATTGGGAAAAAGCAGAAAATGCGATCATCAATGCCGCTGCCGACAAAGGATTGAAAACAGTTGTCGCTTATGGCGAAGCCGCCTTCTATGGTCCAAAGTTGGATTTTATGGTAAAAGACGCCCTTGGAAGACAATGGCAATTGGGAACCATTCAGGTAGATTACAACTTGCCAGAGCGTTTTGAATTGACTTACAAAGGTTCTGACGATCAATTACATACTCCCGTGATGATTCACAGAGCACCTTTTGGATCGATGGAACGTTTCATCGCCATTTTGATAGAGCACACAGCAGGAAAATTCCCGCTTTGGTTGATGCCAGAACAGGCTATTATATTGTCTTTGAGCGAGAAATATGAAATATATGCGAAAAAAGTTTTAAGTCTGCTAGAAAATCACGAAATTCGCGCCCTTATTGACAACCGAAACGAGACAATCGGGAAGAAAATCAGGGATGCCGAAATGCAGAAAACCCCGTTTATGCTGATTGTAGGCGAGGAAGAAGAGAAAAACGGCACCATATCCATACGTCGTCACGGACAAGAAGGAAAAGGGAACATTACCGTTACAATTGAAGAATTTGCTGCAATTGTAAACGAAGAAATAAGCAAAACACTAAAAGTATTTACAGTTTAACTTAAATTATAAAGTCATAGCAATAAGAAGTAATAGAGGTTACCAACCTCGAGTAGAAAAAAAGGATGCCCACAGAATAAACAATCTGATTCGTGGTGTACAAGAAGTAAGGCTTGTAGGTGAAAACATAGAGCCTGGAGTTTTTAAACTTTCAGAGGCATTAAGATTAGCCGACGAATTTGAACTGGATTTAGTTGAGATTTCGCCTAATGCAGAACCGCCTGTTTGCAAAATAATGGACTATAAAAAGTTCGTTTACATGCAAAAGAAACGTGAAAAAGAGCTTAAAGCAAAATCTACTCAAATTGTAGTGAAAGAAATTCGTTTTGGTCCTCAAACGGATGAGCACGATTATGAGTTCAAAAGAAAGAATGCAGAAAAATTCCTGAAAGAAGGTTCTAAATTGAAAGCGTTTGTTTTCTTTAAAGGACGTTCGATCATCTATAAAGATCAAGGACAAATCTTGTTACTAAGATTAGCTACGGATCTTGAAGAATTTGGAAAAGTAGAAGCAATGCCCGTTCTTGAAGGAAAGAGAATGATTATGTTTATTGCTCCGAAAAAGAAAAAATAGTAATTAGGCAACAGGCATTAGCCACTAGTTTCAAAACTAATGGCTTTTGGCTTTTGGCTTTTCACTCAAAAATAAGTAAGTAAGAATAAATTAAAAAACACTAGGAAAAAATGCCTAAAATGAAAACCAAATCTAGCGCCAAGAAACGTTTTAAAGTTACTGGTTCTGGAAAGATCAAAAGAAAACATGCTTTCAAAAGTCACATCTTGACCAAGAAATCCAAGAAACGTAAATTAGCTTTGACTCACTCAGCGCTAGTTCACAAAACAGACATGAAAAGCATCAAACAACAATTAAGAATCGTATAATTAGTATCAAGATTTGAGTATTAAGTATTAAGACTTGAATCCTAACACCAATTTATTCTTTAGGTTAAAACAATTTAAAATAACCTTGGAGTATGGCCTTAAGTTCCCTTGATTAAATTCGGGACGCCTGCTACAAAAAAAACAGAAAAATTATGCCAAGATCAGTAAATTCAGTTGCTAAAAGAGCAAGAAGAAAAAAGATAATGAAGCAAGCCAAAGGTTTCTTTGGTAGACGTAAAAACGTTTGGACAGTTGCCAAGAATGCGGTTGAGAAAGCAATGTGCTATGCTTACCGTGACAGAAAAGTGAACAAAAGAAATTTCCGCGCTTTGTGGATTCAACGTATCAACGCTGGAGCTAGATTGGAAGGAATGTCTTATTCACAATTCATCGGGAAATGCAAAGCTAACAACATCGAATTGAACCGTAAAGTTCTTGCCGATTTAGCGATGAATCACCCAGTAGCTTTCAAAGCCATACTTAATAAAGTAAAATAAACGTTTTATCAACTCAATTTAAGATTACTTACTTATATAGAAACCCAGTCGAAAGATTGGGTTTTTTTATACCCCAATTTTAAAGCCCTTACTATTTTAACAATTTTTATTATGGCCTAATATACAAATTACCTTACTTTTGAGTAAACTAAAAAATATGAAAAAATTACTACTACTAAGTTGTTTATTCCTTTCACTGACAAGCGTTACATCACAAACCTTTTCTACCGAAAAAAAGAAAGACTCTCAAGAATATACGTATGAAACGGTAAAGAATGACAAAACAGGCGTTAGAGTTTATACGCTAAAAAATGGATTGAAAGTTTATTTGGCCCAAAACACCGACGAACCAAGAATACAAACCTACATCCCGGTAAGAACAGGTTCCAACAACGACCCGTCTGACAATACCGGTTTGGCACATTACCTTGAACATATGGTTTTCAAGGGAACCGGCAAGATAGGAACCCAGAACTGGGAGACAGAAAAAAAATTGATTGCACAAATTTCTGATTTGTACGAACAGCATAAAGCAGAAACCGATCCCGAAAAGAAGAAAGCCATTTACAAACGCATCGATGAAGTTTCCCAGGAAGCCTCCAAATATTCGGTGGCCAATGAATATGACAAACTCATTTCTTCATTAGGAGCAAAAGCGACGAATGCACATACTTCTTTAAACGAAACCGTTTACAAAAATAATATTCCGGCAAACGAGTTGGAAAAATGGATGACTATTGAAAAAGAACGTTTTTCTGAATTGGTTTTGCGACTTTTCCATACCGAACTGGAAGCAGTTTATGAAGAATACAATCGTGCCCAAGACAATGATGGACGTCTGGCATACTATGAATTGATGAGCGCTTTATTTCCAACCACAGCTTACGGACAGCAAACCACCATTGGCAAACCGGAACATTTAAAAAACCCTTCGATGGTTGCCATTCACAACTATTTCAATACCTATTATGTTCCAAACAATATGGCGGTAGTCTTGGTTGGCGATCTAGATTTTGACAAAACCATAAAAATGGTGGATAAATACTTTGGAACATTTGCCTATAAAGAACTTCCAATGAAGAAACAAGTTGTCGAAAAACCTATGACTTCCATAGTTGAAAGAGAAGTAAAAAGTCCAACAGCAGAAAGATTGACGATGGCTTGGAGAACTTCTGGAGTAGGAACTAAAGAAGCCTTATTGGCAGACATCACATCCAGTATATTGTCCAACTCCGGTGATGTTGGCTTAATTGACATTGACATCAATCAAAAACAATTGGCATTGGGTGCCGGTGCCTATTCCACAACCTTCAATGATTATGGTTATCAAGGATTGGTTATATCCGTCAAGGAAGGACAGACTTTGGAAGAAGGGAAAAAACTAATGCTTTCAGAAATTGACAAAATTAAAAAAGGAGCATTTGACGAATGGATGATTCAGGCTGTAATCAACAACATGAAACTGGATCGAATGAAAAACCACGAATCGGGTGACGGATTGGCAACTTCATTATACCGATCGTTTATTGAAGGGAGAAGCTGGACTGAAACTTTATCTGAGATAAACGAATTATCGAAAATAACCAAAGCCGATGTCGTGAAATTTGCCAATGATTTTTACAAAGACAACTATGTAATTGTTTATAAAAGAAAAGGAGTCAACGACAAACTGGTTCGTGTATCCAATCCCGGCATCACCCCTGTTCAATTGAATCGAGATGCGCAATCGGAATTTTACAAAAACTTTTCCAAGTTAACCTCTACAGAATTGACACCAGTTTATGTAGATTTCAAAAAAGAAATACAAACCAAAAAAGTAAAAAATACTACTGTCAGTTTTATAAAAAACAACACTAACGCTATTTCGAACCTGTATTATATTTTCAATATGGGGTCGGATCACAACAAAAAACTATCCTTGGCAATGGGAATGTTGGACTATTTGGGCACCGACAAAATGAGTGCTGAAGACGTCAAGAAAGAGTTTTATAAAATTGGCGTTACGTATTCCGTCAATGCGGGAAGTGATTTGAGCTATATTTATCTTTCCGGTTTAGAAAGCAACTTGCCAAAAGGAATTACTTTATTGGAAAACTTGCTGAAAAATGTAAAACCAGACCAAGAAGTGTACAACACCACAGTGGCCACCATTTTGAACACAAGAGTCAATTCGAAAAAACGCAAAGAAAACATTATGATGGCATTGAGTACTTATGCCAAATACGGGAAAGATTCGCGTTTTAGAGACATTCTTTCTGAAAAGGAATTGAAAGAAATGAACGTTTCCGAACTTACGGATTTGCTAAAAGGGCTTTCGGATTATGAACACCAAATTTTCTTTTACGGAAACGATTTGAATCCAATTGTTGCCGCCTTGGAAAAAAATCACAATCTTGATGCCGGAAAAGCCATTCCAAGTCCAAAAGTATATCCTGAACCAGAAACGACCAACAAAGTCTATTTTGCCAATTACGATATGGTCCAAGCAGAAATGACCCGAATAGCAAAAGGCGAAAAATACAATTCCAATTTAACTGGAACTGTCAATGTGTTTAATTCTTATTTTGGCTCAGGATTGTCGTCCATCGTTTTTCAGGAAATCAGGGAATCTAAATCTTTGGCTTACTCCGCTCGCGCATTATACGGCATTGCCAATGAAAAAAACTTATCAGATTACATGCAGGTTTCCATTGGAACACAAGCCAACAAACTGCCTCAAGCCGTTGATGCCATCTCGGCATTGTTAACCGATATGCCAAAAATTGAAAAGCAATTCAACAACGCCAAAGATTCGAGCTTGAAACAAATTGCTTCCACCAGAATCATCAAGACCAACATTTTCTTCAATCAAATGAGCTTGAAAAAATTAGGCTTTGATTATGACATCAGAAAAAACATCTATGCAACCATTCAAAATCTTACTTTAGAAAGCACGAATGATTTTTTCAACAAGGAAGTTAAAACGAAGAAATACAACACCGCCATCATTGGCAAGAAAGAAAGCTTGGACTTTGAAGCCCTTAAAAAACTAGGTACTATTGAAGAAGTTTCGCTGGAAGAAATTTTCAATTACTAATGATTCAGAAATAATCCAATACTTTTCCACAAAAAAACCCAGTCGAAAGATTGGGTTTCTTGTTTTATTTGAGAGTAATACCATTTAGAAATATAAAATAGTTTTTTTTGTTTAACCTCACCCCGACCCTCTCCGAAGGAGAGGGAGCAAGAATTGGATTATTTTATATTTCTAAATGGTATAAAATTAGATTTTTAATCTATTTTACAAACTTTAAAATTATCAAACTGTTGATGACTTTTTGAAGTCCTGAATCCAAAAAAACCTTGTGTATATGGCTTTTCGTCTTGAAAATCCCAATATAATTCTCCATTCAAGAAATATTGAATGCGACCATTATTGACCATTATTTTTACAGAATATAATTTGTTTCCAGCCAAAAGATGCTCCTTGTCACTGTATTCCATTAAAACAGGTTTATCCTCGACACCCTTGTATTTACGGAATCGGGTGAATTTATTGTAATGTCCGCCAACACCTGCATAATACAAATTCAGGTTGTCGTAAGAAGCAAATTTTCCGTCCCTTTTTATTGCATTTGAATTTGAAGGATCAGTCGCCATCCAAAAGGCATTCAAATCAGAAACTCGATCGAAAGCACCACCTTCATCCATCACTTTTACATCGTAAGTAATCATTATATTGCCGGACAATTGGGTTTTGAACCAAATGGTTGCTCCAATGGAAGTCGAAACATCCAATTTACCATCAATTATTTTTAGGCTTGATGTTTCCGGTTTTTCAAGATCTATATTCCAATTAGCCAAATCCGTATCGAAATTGTCGGAGTAAATCAGTTTTGTTTCAAATTTTTCTTGCGAAAAAAGGAATTTTGTGGTACAACAAAAAACAAGCAATAGCAATTTAGAATTCATAAATTTTATTTTAATTATAACACGTAGAGACGGGTTTGAAACCCGTCTGTACAGAATCCCGTCTGTACAGAATCCCGTCTATACAGAAATCCTGTGTGATTGATTACAATACCAGTAGTCCAAATTCCCGCAAAGTATTCACTGGTTTGGAATACCAAAACAATTCAAAATCCTCCAAATGAGTTTCGAAATCAGATTTTATTTCTTTAAATGAATGGGTTTTCGATTGTGAAACCGATATTTTTTCAAGCATTTGGATCAACCATTCTCCCTCATTTTTTCCTGTTTGAATGCTGAAACTTTCCTTTTTGTGGTGAAAAGTCAAGGTCGCCATTTCCCAGCTATTTCCTTTTTTGGATTTTGTGAAATATTCCACAAGTGGCTTCCCTCCTAGCCAAACAATTTTGGCAGTCGGTTTTATATTGAAATCTTCGTCTTCCTCTAAAGCATTGGCAATAAAATCGGGATGGATTTTTGTTTTCGGAATTTTGAAATCGAACCATTCTTGCAATTCGTAGTCAAAACAAATGCCGTGCATAAAATTGAAAAGCGATTTCTTCAATCCAAAACTGAATTTATCGTGGTCGATTCCGGTTTTGTCCACATAATTAATATCGTTGTTGGCAAAAACCTCCCCTAACCCCTCCAAAGGAGGGGAAGTAGGAACAACACCAAATTTCTCTGGATACATTCCAACAGGACTGTGAGCCGTCATTGCAAACTGATGCCAAAATCCGGATTGCAAAACGCCCACTTCAAACAATTGACGCACCATTTCCAAGCTATCCACCGTTTCTTGAACCGTTTGCGTTGGATAACCATACATCAAATAAGCATGTACCATAATTCCGGCTTCGGTAAAATTTCGGGTAATTTTTGCCACTTGTTCTACCGTTACGCCTTTGTCAATCAATTGCAATAATCTATCTGAAGCCACTTCGAGTCCGCCGGAAACGGCAATACAACCAGAAGCTTTCAATAACAAACACAAATCGCCCGTGAAACTTTTCTCGAAACGAATATTTGTCCACCAAGTGACTGATAATTTCCGACGAAGAATTTCGAGTGCCAAAGCGCGCATCAAGGCGGGTGGCGCAGCTTCGTCCACATAATGAAAACCATTTTGTCCCGTTTGCGCCATCATTTCCTCCATTCGATCGCACAACAAATTGGCTGCAATGGGTTCGTAGATTTTTATATAATCCAATGAAATGTCGCAAAACGTGCATTTTCCCCAATAGCAACCGTGCGCCATCGTGAGTTTATTCCAACGTCCGTCGCTCCACATTCGGTGCATTGGATTCACGATTTCGATGACCGAAATATATTTGTCCAAAAACAAATCGGAATAATCGGGAGTGCCGACTTCGGATTGTTTGTAGTCGTTTCGGGTGGAATTGTTTTTGTAAACCACTTCTCCGTTTTCCAACAGGAAAGTTCTTTTGAACTCACCTGAAAAAACCACCCCGTCCTTCGGACACCCCTCCAAAGGAGGGGAATTGAAAACTAAATTACAAAGTAACTCTACTGGCAATTCCCCATCATCCAAAGTAATGTAATCGAAAAACTCAAAAACACGAGCATCGGAAAGCGAACGAAGTTCTGTATTTGGGAAACCACCTCCCATTGAAATCTTGATGTTTGGATAATGCTTCTTGACCCATTGTGCGGAACGAAAAGCCGAGTATAAATTCCCTGGAAAGGGAACAGATATCAAGAATAATTCGGGTTGGATGGTTTCGATTCTTTCTTTCAAAAGCAAAAATAAAACTTCATCTATATAAGTAGGTTCTTCCTGTAAAGCTGAATATAATTCGTCGAAAGAATTGGCAGATCGTCCCAAACGTTCCGCATAGCGACTGAAACCAAAATTGGCATCGACACATTCCACAATAAAATCGGAAATATCTTCGAGGTATAAAGTCGCCAAATGTTTGGCTTTGTCCTGAGTTCCCATTGTTCCAAAAGCCCAATCCAATTCTTCCAATTGTGCAAAACGAGAAGCTTCCGGCAAATACTCTTCCTGACAAATTTGGAGTGCCAATGTTGGGTTTTTTCCTTGGAGAAATGCAATAACCGAATCAATGGTTTTGATGTATTCGTCTTGGAGAGCGAGAATTCTTTGAGTGTTTGTGGTTTTTGGTTTATTGTTTATAGTTGCTTGACCAAAAATAGCTTCTAATCCTTCTTTCGAAAATAGTTTCAAAATCACTTCGATACCCAAATCTGCCTGTGTTGCCGAAATGTTTTTGGTATTCAAAAACCCTTTGATATAAGCAGTTGCCGGATACGGTGTATTCAGTTGGGTAAAGGGTGGCGTGATGAGAAATACTTGGGTTTTCAAAAGAATTGTTTTGTGCAAAAATAGGAGTTATTTGGGGATTTATGACAAAATGATTTCAATGTTACTATTTACTATTTGAATCTTTATTTTTGCTTCAATTTGTAGATATTTAATTACATTTGTTACTAATAAATTATTCCCTTTATATGTCCTACAATCAGTATAAAAAAACAATTGCTTCGTTTCTTTTTTTTTTAAATATGCTATTTTCTTCTACTGGTAATGCGCAAGATTTCCAATGGGCAAGACAAATAAAAGGAATAACTTATGATTATGCTGATTTTGCAAACGGATTGGCAGTTGATAGCAATGAGAATACTTATACTGTAGGCAGTACTGAATCTCCATTATTTGATCTTGATCCAACTGTCACAGGGACAGAAATCATTGATAATACTATCATAAACAATAGTTTTCGAGGAACTTATTTGATAAAAACAGACAAAGATGGCAACTATCTTTGGGGATTAACATTTGCATTAAACAAAGGTAATTTCAATGGAAATGATACAGGATTTGATGTAAAAATTGGATCGGATGGTAATGTATATCTTTTATTATCACTAAGTGAATTAAATACTTCTTTAAATGTTATGGATACATTTATAAAAATTATAAAAATATCTCCTTCTGGAAACATTTTAACTTCAACAAGTATTAAACAAAACTACGGATTCAACAACAATATGTATGTTTATTCATTTGACTTAGATAATCAAAATAACATTTTTCTAAGCGGTTGGTTTGTGGGAAATATTTCAATAAACAACAATCCAAACTTAATTTTAAATAATGCCAATGGAATTGGCAACTATCTCCTTAAAATAAATAATAATGGCAATTTTGATTGGGCAAAACAGTTTAACATAGGCGACAATTCTTATAACAAATTAATTGTAAGACCTGATGGAAACATCAATATGCTTATACACAATTATAATAATTATAGGTTGTACAATATTGACAATGTAAATAAATCGATAATCTGGCAAAAAGATTTTGTAAATCAAGGACATAGAACTTTTGATGTTTCAAATAATGGAATTACGATACTTGGTAATAAAAATTATTATGACACAATTGATGTAGATCCTTCTTCTGCTGTCTTTAATGTCTCTGGATTTAATACCAGTTTTTTAATTTTTTTAAATTTAAATGGTGATTTAATAGATGTAAAACAATTTGAAAAACCTACAAATGGTGATATTACATTTACTGCAGTTACAACTGATAATGATGGAAATTATTTCTTTGGAGGACAATTTAAAGATACTATCGATTTAGACCCGTCTAGTAACATTTTCAATCTAACATCTAATGGCTACGATGGTGAAGCATTCTATTTAAAACTTGATTCAAATAGAAATTTTGATAGTGCATTTAAACTTGGAGATGAAAACCCAAAATTAAGTCCTTATAATAATTGCTATTTTATTGAAATTAAAGGGATAAAAATAGTAAATAAAAACAATTATTTAATGGGCGATTTTATGTGGACTTGTGATTTCGACCCTTCAACGACTACACAATATACGTTGAAAACCGTAAATAGTGGTACAATAAATAGAGACGGATTTATCCTAAAACTTGGACCTTGCGACGATAGTAAAGTTGTTGGAGATACAAATCAATCATTTTGTTCTGCTAAAAACCCAACAATTAGTGATATTAATCCAAACTCTAGTTCAATAAACTGGTATGATTCAAGCAATTCTAATACACCACTTGCAAAAACCACTCCTCTTCTAGATAATAAAAAATATTATGCAACTCGAAAAAACGGAAACTGTCCAGAAAGCACTGAACGATTAGAAGTATTAATTCACATCTCATCAAGTCCGCAAGCACCAACATCTATAAATCCTGAATTTTGTAAAAGCGACAATGCTAAACTAGCAGATATCAGCATTTCTGGGCAAAATTTAAAATGGTATGCAAACGTATCAGATGTTTCAAATATACCTATTACTACTTTATTAGAAAATGGCTCAACTTATTATGTTTCACAAACCGTAAATGGTTGCGAAAGCCCAAGAACTCCAATTCTAGTTCTAATACATAATACAGCATTGCCAACAACAACCTCACCTCAACCCTTCTGCATCCAGCAAAATGCAACTTTAAATTCCATTGCCATCTCAGGGCAAAACATAAAATGGTACGATGCTTTGACCAATGGACATCTATTAGCAGACACAACATTATTACAAAACGGAATAACTTACTATGCTTCACAAACCATAAACGGCTGCGAAAGCGAAAGAGCTCCAGTTTTAATAAACATTCAAAACACGGCAACTCCAACTGGAAATTCAACACAAACTTTTTGCGCCAGCCAAAACCCAACCCTAAATACTTTTGTAATTTCTGGAACTTCTATAAAATGGTATGATAATTCAACCGCAGGGAACGTTTTGCCAATTTCAACTCTTCTACTAGATGGACAAACCTATTATGCTTCACAAACTCTAAATGGTTGTGAAAGCCCAACCAGATTAGCCATAACTGTTGCGTTAATTTCTACTTTACCTGCAAATAATTATGCTGAATTATTCTGTGATGATTTGAATGACGGTACAGAAACCGTGAATTTAAACAGTTATAATTCCAGCATCATTTCAAATACTGCCACTTACAATTTCTCTTATTACAATTCCCTTACCGGTGCGGAAAATGAAACAGCAAGCAGTAAAATAAATAATTTTTCAAGTTACAAATTAGCTTTGGGAGAGAACAAAATCTATGTTCGCATCAATTCTAATACGCCTTGTTACGCCATTGCCGAATTGAAATTGACCCTTTTGTCCAAACCTAAAATTACCATTGAAGACATCGTGCCAATATGCGAAAGCAACAGTGTTACGATTGATGCCGGAGCTGGTTTTGATCATTATTTATGGTCAAACGGAGAAATTACGCAGACAATAACGGCATCCAATCCGGGTAATTTTTCGGTAACCGTGACGAATGATTATACAACTATTTCTTGCTCTAGCACTAAAAATTTCACGGTAAAGGAATCCGGCAAAGCCTCCATAAAAAGTATAGAAACACTTGACTGGACAGATACCGAAAACACAATAAGCGTCATTGCCACAGGGAAAGGTGTTTACGAATATTCCATTGATGGATCAAATTACCAAGACAGCAACGTTTTCCCGGGGTTGGCAAGTGGCAAATACATTATTCACGTAAGAGATAAAAATAATTGTGGAATAATAAAAACCGATGAAATATATCTGTTAATGTTCCCTAAATTCTTTACTTCAAACGGCGACGGATTTAATGACGCTTGGAAAATCAAATTCGCGGATGTTGAAGAAGGTTTGACCGTAAAAATATTCGACCGTTATGGCAAACTAATCAAAATGTTAAGTAACGTTACCGATGGCTGGAACGGAACATTCAACGGAACCGAACTTCCTGCCACCGATTATTGGTTTATAGTGACAAGAGCCAACGGCACTGAATACAAAGGGCATTTTAGTTTGAAACGATAACGGCTTTAAAACTTTTCCTCTTTTTTTCGAATGGCCAAAAGTGCCAAAACCGAAATCAAGGCAGCAACCGACAAATACAAGCCAACGTAGGCAATTCCATAATTTTTGGCCAACCAAATGGCGATAAGTGGCGCAAAAGAAGCTCCCAAAATTCCCGCCAAATTAAAGGTCAAAGAAGCACCGGAATACCGAACTTCCGTAGGGAACAACTCCGACAAGAATGTTCCCACCGGCCCGTAAGTCAGTCCCATCAATCCCATTCCGATACAAACAAAAGTGGTTATCATCGGCGTGCTTTCCGATTCCATAAAGAATGAAAAAGTGAATCCAAAAAGGGCTATCAAAGTAGATATAAAAACCAATATTTTTTTTCGTCCCAATTTATCCGCCAAAACTGCCGAAACAGGAATTCCAGCCACAAAAAACAAGATCGAAAACAACTGGATGATTAAAAAATCACGACGGCTAAATCCTAAATCAGTGGTTGCCCAACTCAAACTGAAAACGGTCATTAAATAGAAGGTCACAAAAGTCGCCACCGCAGCCAAAGTTCCGAAAATCAATTCCCATTTATAGGATTTCAAAATCGTCATCAACGGAATTTCTACTTGTTTCTTGGTCTCCAAAGCATTCTCGAAAGAAGGCGTTTCGGTGATTTTCAATCGAATGTAAAACCCAACCACAACCAATAATGAACTGGCGATGAATGGAATTCTCCAACCATAATCAAAAAATTGTTCTTCGGTCAACAAATCACTTAAAAGCA
Source organism: Flavobacterium limnophilum (assembly GCF_027111315.2). Classification (GTDB taxonomy): domain Bacteria; phylum Bacteroidota; class Bacteroidia; order Flavobacteriales; family Flavobacteriaceae; genus Flavobacterium; species Flavobacterium limnophilum. The sequence continues at coordinate 2,743,287 of NZ_CP114289.2, forward strand.
AAAAAGTTCCACCCGAAAGCAACAACCCAATTGGCGCACCCAATTGCGGAAACATTCCATACCAAGCACGTTTTCCCGGAGGCGCATTTTCGATGGCCAACAAAACCGCACCACCCCATTCGCCTCCCAAACCCAAACCTTGTCCAAAACGACAAAGCATCAATAACAACGGCGCAACGATTCCGATACTTTGATAGGTTGGCAACAATCCGATGCTAACTGTAGAAATCCCCATCGTCAACAAAGCCGCAACCAAGGTGGCTTTACGCCCAATTTTGTCTCCAAAATGCCCAAAAACTGCCGAACCAATGGGTCTGGCAAAAAAGGCAATCGAAAAAGTAGCCAAGGATTCGATCGTGGAAGTCGTAGGATCTGAACCCGGAAAAAACAATTGTGGGAATACCAAAACCGCCGCATTGGCATAAATATAAAAATCAAAAAACTCGATGGTGGTGCCTATTAAACTTCCAAAAAGTACGTGTGTTAGCGAATTTACTTTGGTGGGATTGGAATTGTTCTTCATAATGAATTATATTCTATTTCTATAAATTGATGTTAATTTTCGAAAACAACAAAGATTCAGTTCCAATATTTTGGTAATTTAGCATCAAATAAACTTTACTATGCCAACCGACTGTATCAGCTACCAAAACTCTGGATATTTTTCTCCTTTAATGAACGATTATTTAGACCAAAACCCTAATTTACAGTCACTTTACAACCGTTTTCCAAATCTTGAAAATTTCGAATCGCAAATAAAAGAAAAGAAAACCAACTACACTAATGAAAATCGAGCTGTTTTGGTTTCGGTTTTAAAAAATCAATATTCCAAAATTGCTACTTCTGCCTTGACCCAACAAAATATTGAAGCCCTGGCAAGTCCAGAAACTTTTACCATTACGACTGGACATCAGCTCAATTTATTTTCCGGCCCATTGTATTTTTTGTACAAAATTATTTCGACCATCAATCTGACAAAGGAATTAAAGGCAAAATATCCATCAGAAAATTTTGTACCCATTTATTGGATGGCAACCGAAGACCACGATTTTGACGAAATCAATTATTTTAATTTCAAAGGTCGAAAATTTCGCTGGAACAAGGAAAGCACCGGTCCCGTTGGACGATTATCTACCGAAGGATTGGAAGATTTCCTTGAAGTTTACACTCTTGAATTGGGTGCCGGCAAAAATGCCGAAGCCATCAAGAAACTTTTTCAGGAATCTTATTTGGACCATTCCAATTTAGCCGATGCCACTCGTTTCTTGGCAAACCAACTTTTTGGTGAATATGGCTTGGTAATTTTGGATGCGGACGATAAAGATTTAAAACGAACTTTTATACCGTATATAAAGGAAGAATTAACGTTGCAGACTTCCCATAAAAAAGTTCTCGAAACTACCGAGAAACTAAAAAACTACACCATTCAAGTCAATCCACGGGAGATTAATTTGTTTTATATGGAAGATGATTTGCGGGAACGCATCATTTTCGAAAACGGAAAATACAGCGTAAACAATACCAAAATGGAATTTTCGGAAACCGAGATTCTTACTTTATTGGAAAATTATCCCGAAAAATTCAGTCCCAACGTGATTATGCGTCCGTTGTACCAAGAAGTTATTTTGCCCAATTTATGCTACATTGGCGGAGGCGGAGAAATTGCCTATTGGCTGGAACTAAAATCATTTTTCGATGCAGTGAATGTTACTTTCCCTATACTTTTACTTCGAAATTCAGCCTTGTTGGCCTACGAAAAACAAGCCAAAAAAGCGGATAAATTAGAACTGTCTTGGAGCGATTTATTTTCGAAACAAACCGATTTGGTTAACCAAAAAACAAAATTGTTGGATGATTTCTCAATTGACTTGTCCATTCAAAAAGATTTTTTAAAAAACCAGTTTCATTACCTCCATAGTTTGGCGCAAAAAACCGATAAATCATTTCTTGGCGCCGTAAAAGCACAGGAAGCCAAACAAATTAAAGGCTTGGAAAATCTGGAAAAACGTTTGTTAAAAGCCCAAAAAAAGAAACATTCCGACGAATTGGAACGAATCACGGACTTGCAAAACGAATTGTTTCCCAACAAAAGTTTACAGGAACGCCAAACCAATTTCTCTGAATTTTATTTAGAAAACGGAAAGGAGTTGATTCAAAAATTAATTACCCAATTGAAACCTTTGGATACTAAATTTGAAGTTATAGTATTCTAGATTCACCTTTTTAATTGTTGATTTATTAAAATCAATTCACAAAAAAGTTATATTTTTGCATCCAATTTAAAAAAACCAAAAACAAAATGGCTACAAATAGAACTTTTACAATGATCAAACCGGATGCGGTTGCAAACGGACACATCGGAAATATATTGGCGATGATTACCAACGCTGGTTTCAAAATCGTTTCCTTAAAATTAACACAATTGACAGTGGCTGACGCACAAGCTTTTTATGCCGTTCACGCTGCAAGACCTTTCTACGGAGAATTGGTGGAATTTATGTCAAGAGGGCCAATAGTTGCCGCCATCTTGGAAAAAGAAAACGCCGTGGAAGATTTCAGGACTTTGATTGGAGCCACAAATCCAGCCGAAGCTGCCGAAGGAACAATACGTAAAACATACGCCACTTCTATTGGAGAAAATGCAGTTCACGGTTCTGACAGTGATGAAAATGCAGCCATCGAAGGTACTTTCCACTTTGCAGGAAGAGAGCAGTTCTAATATGCAGTGATCAGTTTTTAGTGATCAGTCGCTTTAACGACCATAGAAAAAATCCCATTTCGAAAAAATTATTCGAAATGGGATTTTTTTATTTAGAATTACAACTGAACACTAAAAACTGAACACTGACCACTATCTAAGAACAACGTCCTTCACCACATCACGACGCAATTCTTCGTTGATCATAGCCACAATTTTAGATTTCCCGTGGCTCAGTTCTTCCCGCAAAACTGCCGAAGAAAGTTCCACATACAAGGTACTTCCTTTCAAAACCACATTTTTTGTATAATGATTCACGCCGTTGCCCATCAAATTTTTCCAGGCCTCTCTCACGTCAATTTGATCCATACCGCCTTGCAACTTATTTACTTGGATAATTTGTTGCAGAATATCGCCAACCGTACTTTGATTATTTAGTCTTTTCGCCATCGCCCAAAATATTTAGTGGTTCTGCTTTCTTGTAATGGTATTCTTTTTTCTCGGCATTTTTAAAAACCAATTTTTTATCAGAAATGGTAATTAATTCCTCACTCCATTTGGCATAAGGCGTGACATAATCAAAAAAGACCTTGTCCTCTTGGAATCGTATTTTTACATCTTCTTGCGAATCATTCACTATAAAAGTTCCGTCCAACTGCGGCATCACTTTCTTTCGGAAACCTTTGTTGTTCTTGTCAATCTGGAAATAATCATAACTTTCGTTGATGCCGTATTCCTTGTCTTTTCCTTGGTCAAAAACCACTTTTTCAATTTCCCAATAGCCGTTAATTTTGGCGATATCTTCGGGTTTTATTTTTTGCTGGCAAGCAACAAAAAGAAACGACAAGAATAGAATTTTAAAAATGTTTTTCATAAATAATTATGTTTTATTAGAAGCCAATCCTACAGTTGACAATTCAGCCATCAGGGCTTGGAATTCAAGGATAAAATGGCATTTATTTTCCTAGACAAAGTTAACCTTATTAAATTCAAAGAAAACAAAAATAAAAAAAACTCGTTAAACTATTTTCTATATTTTTGGTCTTAACTCCAAATAAATAGTTTTAAGTATGTCAAAAATAATCTATAGTTTACTGACCCTATTGTTGTTTTCCAGTTGTAGCTCTGATTCAACAACTCCAACACCTAGTCCAACGGATACAGCCTATTTTCCACCGCTGACAGGCGATGTTTGGGAAACAAAATCCATAGCCAATTTAGGCTGGAAGCAAACTGCCGTTCAACCATTACTGGATTATTTGGCACTCAAAAACTCCAAAGGGTTTATCATACTCGTAAATGGTAGAATTGTAATGGAAAATTATTTCAACGGACATTCCGCAACAACGCCTTGGTATTGGGCAAGTGCCGGAAAAACATTAACATCAACCGTAACCGGAATTGCCCAACAGGAAGGTTTACTGAATATCAACAACAAAGTTTCAGATTATATTGGAACAGGCTGGACGAGTTTACCTTTGGCAAAAGAAAACTTGATTACCAATAAGCATTTACTTACCATGACTTCTGGCCTGGAAGACATTACCAATGGTGATGCCGTTGATCCAGCACATCTCACCTACAAAGCCGATGCAGGAACACGCTGGGCATACCACAACGTGTATGTGAAATTGCAAGATGTTGTTGCTTCGGCTTCTGGACAAAATTGGCCTAACTATTTTAATACAAAATTGAGGGACAAAATAGGAATGACGGGAACTTGGCTACAAGTGGACAACAATAGTGTATATTATAGTACCACCAGAAGTATGGCGCGTTTTGGTTTGCTGATGCTCAACAAAGGAAAATGGGAAAACACAACCATTCTAAACGAAACTTATTTTAATGAAGCCACGAATACTTCACAAAACATCAATTTGGGCTACGGCTATTTATGGTGGTTAAACGGAAAATCGAGTTATCATTTACCACAATCCCAACTGCAATTATCTGGAAGTATCATTCCTTCTGGGCCAAATGACATGTATATGGCTTTGGGCAAGAACGACCAAAAAATCTACGTGATTCCAAGCAAAAAAATGGTGGTCATTCGAATGGGTGATGCGGCCGATAGCGTGAATCTGGCTTTATCCGATTTTGATGATGTTTTGTGGCAAAAAATTAATGCTTTGTATCAATAATTTTCACTTGTTTTTAATGCCTCGCAAAAAGACGGACAAGTTTAAATATCAACACTAAAATCCCAATTATATACCACACGCTTTTGGAGCTGCTTTCTTCTTCTTCAACAACATATTGATTATTATTGACTCTAACAGCTTCTTTATCCTCAATATAATTCTCGCAATTATTTTCAAATGCGGGCTTTTCTTTAGTCAAAGAACATATAATCTCGAAGTTATAATATTTTTTGTTTTGGCATATTTTACAAATGTCAAATCTTTGTTCTGGTTCCATTTTACTTATATATATAATTTTTCAGTTAAACTAGCCTCATTTCAGTTTTTCCAATCACGGCATTTTTATTCTTTGCAAAATCAATTTGCCCGTTTCAAATTTTGGCTCAAAAAATCGACAGCTTTCATTTTTAAAATATCTTTTGACATTTTCTCACTTTCAAATTCAAAAAAAAGTTGATATCCCTTGCTTTTAAAGCATAAGGCAAATCCATTAAATTTAGCCTTGTCTGTTACAATTTTATATGACAGAAACTCTGTGTTTTCATTAATTTTCTCAACAAGCACCTTGTCTAACCTTCCATTTTTTTTTAAACTTTTAAAGTTTTCTTTTGCAGAATGTTCAGTATCCAAATCATGTATGAAAACATTGAAATTCTTCGGTGATTTAAATGCTAATCGCAAGGTATCATCATGATTGTTTTGAAAATAGAAATCCTTTTCGATTTTTAATTTTGTCTTGAAATCGATATATACAAGAGTGTCCTTTTTCAGTTTTATGACATCATACATTTCCTTATTAGCAATTGGCAAGGAATCCAATGCCTCATAATCAGTGTATAAAAAATTATTCGATGCTCTTTCTGTTATAATTCTGTTTATTTCCCTATTTTCTCTTGTTGCTTCTTCAAAATCCAACACTGGATTCGACGAATCATTGTTATAATTGTAAGAAGGTGATTTTCTGTCGCTTGAACACATGAATATCAACCTAACAATCAAAGTAAAAATACTGATTACAACAAAGATAGTTCTCCAATTTGAGGTACTCATATTATCTCAAGTCTTTTTGATTCAAGACAACGCTCTCCAATACTTTTCCTTTAGCATCGATGTAGTCGTATTTAATGGAAGTAATATTATAACGACGAACAATGTTCGAAATTCTTTTAAAATTATTGGCCCTCAAAATACTTTCTTTCAATAAATCATTGGCTCCTTCTGCTTTCAAAATTTCACCAAACTCTTTAGGTACTTCAACCTTGTAGACCAATTCATTGTTTTCTGTCAAATCAACTCTAACTAATTTGCTACCGTCATCATTTTTTATCGGCATATTCTCGTTTAACAGTTCCAACATACTCTTTACGGAAGAATCTATATTGGAGTTTGAAGACACGAATTCTTTTTCAGAATTTACTGTTTTTTGTTTTGACTGTTCATTGATTGTATTTTTGTCAACTACCAAGTCTGAAATCACGACATAATCATTGGCCAGAAAAAACATTTTGAAACTAACTCCTTCTTCCAACAATTCTCTTGAAGAAGCTTCTTTCTGAAGCATCTCTAAAAATATTTTTTCAAATGTTTTTGCATATATGCCATTGTTTTTTCCATTGGAATCCAAATTGGTTAGATAAGTTATCTCAATCTTGTTTTCTTCAAAAAAGGCTTCGGCTTTTGTGTATGTAATAATCTCGTTTCTAAAAAGACTCGACGAACTATTATATGAATTTACAAATTCCTGGACTTTTTGCGGTGTAGATTTACAACCTATCAACAGAAATTGAAAGGCAATCACCAACAGAATCACAACACTCTTTTTTTGCATTCTTTTATTAAGTTTTATATTAATAAACACTTGTTAAAGTGTTCAAATATAAACAAATTAAAAAGCAAAAAATCATTTATCAGGTAAAAACTTTGCTTTCTTTAAAAGAAAATTAAGATTCTTAGATATTTTATAACTGGAGTATTTACAAGAGCGCTCTTTACAACAACAGCTAAAAACAGGCTAAATTAACGCGCCATAAATCAACAAACATTTGATTTACACACTCTCTCGTATTCTCGTATAGCAACATAATTTAAAGAACCAATATAGCTTTAATAAAAATAACGAATTAAAAAGCGTCTTGTAAGAACAAATATTACCTGTTTTTCATCCTTTTAAAAAAACCAAGAATAAAGAAAATAGTCCCTAAAAAAAGAGAACTATAATACAACGGTATATTCTTTTCCCTAACAATATTGGACAAAACAAAGCAAACAACACTCACTAAATAGAAATAAATTGGAGAGATGTTTTTGAAGGAAGAAAAATTCATTATTTATTATTTAAAAAAACTATCAACAAACTCATATTTATTGAAAACCTGTAAATCCTCGATTCCTTCACCCACTCCAATGTATTTCACCGGAATCTGGAATTGATCAGAAATCCCGATAACGACACCACCTTTGGCAGTTCCGTCCAATTTGGTAACTGCAAGCGAGGTTACTTCGGTAGCCGCGGTAAATTGCTTGGCTTGTTCAAAAGCATTTTGACCTGTTGAGCCATCAATAACCAACATGACGTCGTGTGGCGCATCGGCAACGACTTTTTGCATCACGCGTTTTACTTTGGTCAACTCGTTCATCAGATTGATTTTGTTGTGCAAACGACCTGCTGTATCAATAATGACAATATCGGCATTTTGAGCAACTGCGGATTGCAAAGTGTCAAAAGCTACGGAAGCTGGATCGCTTCCCATATTTTGTCTCACGATGGGAACACCAACTCGGTCTGCCCAAATTTGTAATTGGTCGATAGCTGCTGCACGAAAAGTATCAGCTGCACCAAGAACCACTTTATACCCAGCTTTTTTGAATTGGTAAGCCAATTTTCCGATAGTGGTAGTTTTCCCAACTCCATTCACTCCCACAACCATCAAAACATAAGGTTTGGTATTGATTGGAATGACAAATTCGGTGGCTTCACCAGAATCAATTTCTGAAAGCAGCCCTGCAATTTCTTCTCGAAGGATTTGGTTTAATTCATCGGTTCCAAGAAATTTGTCTTCGGCAACACGTTTTTCAATTCTAGTGATGATTTTAAGAGTTGTATTAACTCCAACATCTGAAGAAACAAGAATTTCTTCCAGATTATCCAGAACCTCATCGTCCACCTTTGATTTACCGGCAACGGCTTTGGTCAACTTGGAAAAGAAAGACGTTTTCGATTTCTCTAGACCTTTGTCTAAAGTTTCCTTTTTTTCTGAAGAAAATATTTTTTTAAAAAAACTCATTTTAATTTATGGTTTGATTTTCCTGCTTTGGACTGTTTAAAAATACCAAATATTCAGCCCTTAAAATTTGATAGACAAATATATAAATAAAAAAGCTACTTCCGATTGAAAGTAGCTTTTCTATATAGTGCTATTTGGATTATTTCTTTTTCAAGAATTCATCAACTGCTTCAGGAGCCATAATAGATTCTACGAATGTATATGCACCTGTTTTAGGAGATTTTACCATTTTGATGGCTTTTGATAATCTCTTGGAAGATGTTTGTAACGATGCTACGGTTTTCTTTGCCATGATTCAAATGTTTTTTTATATTTTAATCAATCTCTAATGCAAGCATTTGAAATTTTATTAAAATCTCTAATTATTTAATTTCTTTGTGAACAGTTACTTTCTTCAAGATTGGATTAAATTTTTTAATCTCTAATCTGTCTGGAGTATTTTTTTTGTTCTTTGTTGTTATGTATCTTGAAGTTCCCGCAACACCTGATGTTTTGTGTTCAGTACATTCTAAAATTACCTGGATTCTATTTCCTTTTGCTTTCTTTGCCATCTTGATATATATTTAGGAGTGGATTATTTAATAAATCCTTCTGCTTGTGCTTTTTTCAAAACTGCAGCAATTCCATTTTTGTTAATTGTTTTTACCGTCGATGCAGCTACTCTTAGAGTAATCCATCTATCTTCTTCTGGAAGATAAAAACGCTTTTTAACTAAGTTTACAGAAAACTTTCTCTTAGTTTTATTCATAGCGTGAGAAACGTTATTTCCTACCATCGCTCTTTTACCTGTAAGGTCACAAACTCTAGACATTATTCTTATTTTTATCGTTATTCAAAATCAGGGTGCAAAGAAAAGGAAAATAAACGGATGAAGCAAAAAATTACGAGACATTTTTTAAAATTTCTTTTCGCAAAATTTCCAAGCTCTTGTTCACGGCTCTATCTATCACTTTTTCACGGGGTTGACCAAAATTAAATTCTTCAACAATTACTTCATTTGGTGTTGCCAATGCTATAAAAACAGAACCAACCTCTGCATCTGAATCGCCTTTCGTCGGTCCTGCATTCCCGGTCGTGGCAATGGCGTAGTCAGTTTTCATTATGTTTTTGACGTTGACAGCCATTTGTTTGGCCACTTCGGCACTTACAACCGAATATTTATTGATTAATTCTTCCGAAAGCCCCAAAACCGAAATTTTGGTTTCCGTTGCATACGATACCACGCTGCCTTTAAAATATTTAGACGCTCCGGAAACCGATGTCAACAACTGCGCAATATTGCCTCCTGTGCAACTTTCGGCGGTGGAAATGGTTTTATTTTGCTGTTTCAAAAGCCTTCCCACGACCGTTTCCAAGGTTTCATCATCATCAAAACCAACAATGATGTCACCAATTATTTTAGTTAAAGAAATCACGTTTTCTTCGATGGATTTTTCCAAAAACTGCTTGTCGGTTCCTCTTGCGGAAAGTCGCAATCGCACTCTTCCAGGAGCTGGCAAATAGGCCAATTTTATAAATTCCGGCAAATTATTCTCCCAGTCTTCAATTTGTTCCGCCACCGCACTTTCTCCTCGACCGTATGTCATGATGGTTTTATGAAGAATGTAAGGACGTTCATACTCTAGAACTACCTTGGGAATGATTTCGTTTTCGACCAAATATTTCATTTCAAAAGGAACTCCCGGAAGCGAAATAAAGACGGTGTTTTCTTTTTTCATCCACATTCCCGGTGCAGTACCCACTTCGTTGTGAAGCACGGTACATTTTGAAGGAACAAGAGCTTGATCTTTGTTGATTTGGGTAATGGTTCTTTTGTAAAAACCTTCTATCAGCTTGGTAACGTGGGCAAGAACGACTTCATCGACAATCAATTCATCGTCAAAATAATCGCAAAACGTTTTTTTGGTCACATCGTCTTTGGTTGGCCCAAGTCCACCCGTAATGAGGACTAAATCAACTTTGTTTTGGAATTTTAAAAAGGTATCGAGAATGTGCTGTTTGTCGTCACTGATGGAAATCATTTCGTGAACCTCGACTCCTATTCTATCTAACGACTTGGCTATAAAAGCGGAATTTGTATCGACAATTTGTCCTATTAGAATTTCGTCGCCTATAGTAACTATGGCTGCTTTCATTATTAATCTAGGATTTTAGAAATTATTGGAAATTCAAAAAAAAATGAATTTGAAGAAATAAAAAAATCGAGTAATTATCTACAAATCAAAGTCTTTTTTCAGTTCTTTAACAGCGTCTTCCACTTGATGTTTGACGCTCTTGAACGTTTCTTTGATTTCTTTTTTTTCACCCTCAACTTTTGTCCAAGCCTCGACTTGAAGAATTTCTTCAAAAGCCACTTTTAAACCGAGCAAATCAAGCGTTGGTTTAATTTTATGGGCATAAGCATAAGCATGCTTATGATCTTTCTTCTTGATTCCTTCTTTTATTTCGGCCAAATCCTCGGGAACTTCCGTAACAAACAAGGTCACGATTTGCAAGACAAATTCTGGATCGTTATCTGAAAGTGCGTACACTTTTGCTAAGTTGTAATGTAGTGCCATTATTTTATTTGTATACTAAATAGTTTATTTCCTTCTAAAAACCCTTCCAAAACGTCTTCCGATTTTACAGCCGCAACGCCCGCAGGAGTTCCGGTAAAAATAATGTCGCCTATTTTTAAAGTAAAATACTGGGAAACGAAAGAAATTAGTTCATCAATTTTCCACAACATGTGACTGGCATTCCCTTTTTGTACCGTTTTATTATTATTGGTCAATTCAAATGTAACATTTTCTAATGAATTAAATTGACTTTTTGGCAAAAAATCACCGATAACTGCCGAACCGTCAAACGCTTTCGCTTTTTCCCACGGCAATCCTTTTGCTTTTAATTCCTTTTGCAAATCACGAGCCGTAAAGTCTATCCCCACAGTAATCTCGTCATAATATTTATGGGCAAACTTGGTGTCGATATATTTCCCCACCTTGTTTATTTTGACAATCAACTCAATTTCGTGGTGAATGTCATTTGAAAATTCAGGTATCACGAAAGGATGTTGCTTCAACAAAATAGCCGAATCGGGCTTCATAAAAACAACAGGCTCCGACGGTCTTTCGTTTTGTAATTCCGCAATATGATCGACGTAATTTCTACCGATGCAGATTATCTTCATTCTTTATTTTAGTTGGGAGTTGGAAGCTGGGAGATGGAAGTTGTCTTCAAGCTTCCAACATCCATCTTCTAACTTATTTCGTATTCAATTTTCTCAATTTAATTGCTGTCAAAACTTTCTTCGTATACAATGGAAAATCAGCATTTTGAATCCAACTAAAATAGCCTGGCTCACTTTCTAGAACAACATCAACTTTAACTCCTTTGTGTTTTCCAAAAGTAAAAATTTCATTATCATCTTTGTCAAAAGCAATCATTCCAGCAAAATCAGCAATTTTTTTTCTGGTTGTAAATTCTGAAAGCAATTTTATGTCGTTTTCCAATTCCGGATAACGGTCCAATTGGGCTTTCATGATTTCGTAAGTCGCCATAGTATCGGCTTCGGCCGAATGTGCGTTATCGAGACTTTGTCCGCAATAGAATTTTAATGCCGCGCTCAATGTTCTTTCTTCCATTTTATGAAAAATAGTTTGAACATCGACTGAAACCCTGTTTTTCATGTCAAAATCCACTCCGGCACGAAGCATTTCTTCAGCCAATAACGGAATATCAAAACGATCCGAATTGTATCCAGCCAAATCCGAATCCTTAATCATGTTGTACACCTGGGAAGACAATTCCTTAAAAGTGGGCTCATTGGCCACTTTTTCGTCGCTGATTCCATGAATGGCAGTGGATTGTGGAGGAATTGGAATGGTTGGATTAACCAACCACGTTTTGGTTTCTTTATTTCCGTTGGGAAAAACTTTGAAGATTGATATTTCAACAATTCGATCTTTGGCGACATCAATTCCGGTAGTTTCTAAGTCGAAAAAACAAATTGGTTTGTTAAGCTTGAGCTCCATTTTTTATTTTTAGAATGACAAATATATCTTTTTGAACTTACAGTTCGTCGATTATTTAAAAAAATTTTGGACAAAAAACAAAAAACCCGACCAATTAAAAAAACGGTCGGGCATATGTATTAAAAATTCCGCATTAAACGTAAAAATCGCTGTCTAAATCAAATGCTTCAAGATATTCGGCAACACGTTTTACAAAACTTCCTCCCAATGCGCCATCCACAACTCGATGGTCGTAACTGTGCGAAAGGAACATTTTTTGGCGAATGCCAATAAAATCGCCTTCTGGCGTTTCGATAACGGCCGGCACTTTTCTTATCGCTCCAAGAGCCAAAATCCCCACTTGTGGTTGGTTGATGATTGGAGTTCCAAAAACACTGCCAAAAGTTCCCACATTCGTCACGGTATAAGTTCCGCCTTGGGTGTCGTCTGGCTTTAATTTTCCGGCTTTGGCACGGCTTCCAAGGTCGTTCACGGCTTTAGCCATTCCTACCAAGTTCAATTGATCCGCATTTTTTATTACAGGAACAATCAAGTTTCCATTTGGCAATGAAGCAGCCATTCCCAGATTTATATTTTTCTTTTTGATGATAAAATCACCATCTACGGCGATGTTCATCATTGGATAATCTTTCAAGGCTTTGGCTACAGCCTCCATAAAAATGGGCGTATAAGTCAACTTCTCGCCTTCTCTTTTTTCGAAAGTAAATTTTACTTTTTCCCTCCATTTTACAATATTGGTCACATCCACTTCGATAAACGATTGCACATGTGCCGAAGTTTGCACCGAAGCCACCATATATCCAGCAATCAACTTGCGCATTCGATCCATTTCGATGATTTCGTCACCTCCGTTTACAGAAACTGGCGCAGTCTGTGGTTTATTGATTATAGCTTGTGGTTGAGCAACTGTTTTTGGCACCTCAACTACATTAGGCGCAACAACACCTCTGGTTTTTATATAATTTAAAATATCCTCTTTGGTAACTCTTCCGTCTTTTCCTGAACCCGCAATATTTTCCAATTCAGCAAGAGAAATACCTTCTTCCTTGGCAATATTCTTGACCAATGGCGAGAAGAATTTATCGGAATCAGAGAAATTTGTTGGCACAGAAACAGTTTCTTTGGCCGCTTCAATACTTTTTTCTATGGCTGCCACTTCAACCGGAGCAACAACTTCTTGTTTTGCACTTCCTGAATCTGAATCAGCTTCAGTTTCGATAATGGCAATCGTCTGGCCTACTTGAACCACATCGTCTTTAGCAAACAATTGTTGCACCAACACACCCGAAACCTCGCTTGGCACTTCGCTATCGACTTTGTCAGTTGCAATTTCGAGTACGACTTCGTCGACTTCAATTTTGTCGCCCACTTGTTTCAACCAATTGGTAATGGTTGCTTCCGCCACGCTTTCTCCCATTTTGGGAAGTTTCAATTCAAATCTTGCCATATTATTACCTATGAAGGTGATTTTGATTTTGTGTCAGCAAAATTAATAAAATAAACACGAATTTTACGAATTTAACCAACTTTAGTTTCAATCTAAATTTAATGAATTTGTAAAATTTTTAATTCAAAAAATTTGAAATCTTGACAATTTCGCCTCTATCAAAACTACTGTTGCTGCCAATCAAAAAATTAGACGATTCAGGAAGAATTTTAAAAGTAAAGCTCTTGTTTTTATTGGCTTCAAAATCATTAATTATCGCTTTAAAATCGAGATGATTCTGGTCGAAAATAATTTCTGTCCTAGTACTTTTAGAAAATGATTCCTGTTTTTTTTGAAGTTCAACTGCTTGATTGAATTGTTTTTCTAATTTCTCTTTCAGAATTTGATTGCCTGAAACCAGGATATAGTTTTCTGGAGAAAACTTTGGTTTTGGTTTTCCTTGAAACATTTTCACGAAAGAAAAAAACACGATTCCCATTTCCATAAAAACAGAAAACAAAAACGATACTCGAAAATGTTTTTTGTAAAAAAAGTTCATCGCTTCGCGGAATCGCTTCATGTACGTTCCATCTTTCACGGTGCTTTCTCCTTTATAATGTATCACGGAAGTTTCGTGAAAATAATAATTGGATTTCCCTTTTTTCAACGCCATATACGACAAATCAATATCGTCCGAATACATGAAACAATTTTCGTCGAAACCCCCAATTTCATTATAAAATTCTCGCTTCATCAGCATAAAAGCGCCAACGAGAATCTCTACTTTTCCAGTTTCGTTTTCCGATAAATGTTGGGCATAATACTTTCCGAATGTCTTTGGAAAAATTTTATACAAACCGACAATTTTGGTAAAAGCCACAAACGGAGTTGGAGTTCCACGCTTGCATTCCGGAAGGAAATTTCCAGTTCCGTCGATGAGTTTCACGCCAACGATTCCCAAGTCTTTTTGTTTTTTGGCGAAAGCCAATACTTTCGCAAAAGTATCTTCGGCAACAACCGTATCGGGATTGAGGATGCAAATATATTCGCCTTTGGCCTGACTTACGCCAATGTTGTTTCCTTTCGGAAAACCTGAATTTTCTTTGTTTTCGATGAGTTTCACGTTCGGAAAACGTTTTTTCATCATTGCACAACTATCGTCAAGAGAATTGTTGTCGATGACAATAATCTCGGCATCGATATTTTGTATCGCATTCTGGACACTTAGAACACAAAGTTCCAAGAAATAGCGCACGTTGTAATTAAGGATGATGATGGATAGTTGCATTTTCAAGAATTAATAAAGCAACTTGGTTAAGTCGTCTGGATTTTGCTTGTTATTCCAAAATAAAATCAAGTCGATTTGAGATTTATCTTCAATGATTTTATAATACAAAGTAGTCTGTTTTGAAATTACCAATGAATAAAAATTATTTTTGGAGTTGTAAATTCCTATTTCAGGAGTTTTGAATAATGTTGCCAGAAAATCATAAACTAAATCTTCAAATTTCTGAACTTCAACTTCATTCCATTTTGACAAAATAAAATCTATTTCGTTGAAATAACTAAGCGTTGCAACTTCTTTCCATTCAATTTTATAAATCATTTCAAAAAAGGATATCTTAGCTTGGTTCTCCTTTTCATTTCTTCGTTAGATATTCCCAAACCCATTTTGCTTTGCTCCAAACCTATGGCCAACAATTTCCGCAACAAGATTTCTTGTTCATCTGTATTGCTTGGATCTAGCTTTTCTGCAAAAGTTGTTTTATAATCCGTTGCATGTTCCTGAACAGCATCCTGTTTTTTATCAATCGAACGTTTCTTTGGATTTTCCATCGTGAGAGAATTTAAAACTCAAATGTACGCAATAATTCCAAAACAAAAAAAAGCTGCTTCGATTTGAAACAGCTTTCTAAGTATTTAAAAATAAAGTTTTTATTGACCCGCTTCTTTTTTGGCATCTTCTACCATTTTTTCATTGGCCAAAATCGCAAATTCAACACGGCGGTTTTGAGTTCTTCCTTCGGCAGTGTCGTTGGTTGCAATTGGATCGGCAATTCCCAACCCGGTTGTTTTAAAACGAGAACTAACCAATCCGTTTGACGTCAAATAATTCTTCACCGATTCTGCTCTTTTTTGAGAAAGAGTTAGATTGAATTCTGGACTTCCCGTACTGTCAGTGTAACCATAAATCTCGATATTGGTATCGGCATATTCCTTAAATACTGGAACCAATTTATCTAAATTGGCTTTCGCATTTGCAGTCAAGGTTGCTTTCCCAGTGTCAAAACGCACCGCATTTTCGTTTAAAACCAAACGAATTCCTTCACCTACTCTCTCTACGTCGGCTCCAGGTAATGCTTGATCGATTTGTCTGGCTTGTTTGTCCATTTTATTTCCAATCAATGCTCCTGTTCCTCCACCAACTGCAGCTCCAATAAGAGCGCCTCCAGCTGTTCCAATTTTTGAATTATTTCCTATTATTGCACCAATCAAAGCTCCAGTTGTAGCACCAATCCCTGCTCCTTTTTGAGTATTGTTTGCGTTTTGCATTGAGCTGCAACTTGCAAAAAGTGTTGCCAATACAAACAAGCTGCTTATTCCTAAAATTGATATTTTTTTCATCATTATTTATTTATTGGTTTATTTTTTCAAATTGATAGGTAATATTCTTTTTTTGTCCCCCAACATCTATCTTGTCAATTAACTGAAAAGATGTTTCGGTTTGATTAGCTACTGTTAACAAATAACCTTGGGTAACAGTTTTAGATTTTACGCCGGCTTCCACAATTTTAAGCACAAAAACGCCTTCTTTGTTGATGCTCCAAACAATTGGCGAGCTGAAGGCTGGACAACCTGCCTTTGTCAAACTCATGTTTCCCTTGTTGTTGTTCGAAATGAAATGCCAAGTGCTTCCAACGAAACATTTAGAATCGGCAATTTGAAATGAATTTACCGCAATATAATCTGACCCAGGATAAGAAACGCTTGTTATTTGCCAATCTCCCTTGATGGCCACTTGGGAACTTTTGTCCAATTTCGTGCCGGCAACGGGTTCGCTTTTTACAGGTTCACTTGTTGTACTGGATGCACTTTTGCAGGCAAAAAGCAAAACGCCAACTATCATCAATGCAATAATTTTCTTCATTTTTATAGGCTTTTTAAGATTAAACTTAAAACAAAGGTACAATGAAGCTTCCAAAAATTGTTTCAAAATAAAAATTTTTTGTATCAAAATTAACAGTTCCGACATTTTGTCACTTTGACCTTAATTGGTATCTTATTTGAGTAAACAGTAAACAATTATAAAACTATAAAAACTTAAAATATGGCAACTGGACAAATTAACGTTTCGGTAGAGAACATCTTCCCTTTGATCAAGAAATTCTTGTACAGCGATCACGAAATATTTTTGCGTGAATTGATTTCCAATGGAACAGATGCTACTCTAAAATTAAAACATTTAACAAGCATTGGCGAAGCCAAAGTGGAATATGGCAACCCAATTCTGGAAGTAAAAATCGACAAAGAAGGCAAAAAACTGCACATTATCGACCAAGGTTTGGGGATGACTGCCGACGAAGTGGAGAAATACATCAACCAAATCGCTTTTTCAGGGGCCGAAGAATTCTTGGAAAAATACAAGGATTCCGCCAAAGATTCAGGAATTATCGGTCATTTTGGTCTTGGATTTTATTCTGCTTTTATGGTGGCTTCCAAAGTGGAAATTATTACAAAATCATATAAAGACGAACCGGCTGCACACTGGATTTGCGACGGAAGTCCAGAATTTACTTTGGAACCAGCCGACAAAACCACTCGTGGAACCGAAATTATTTTACACATTGCCGAAGATTCATTGGAATTTCTGGAAGAATACAAAATCAAGGAATTGTTGAATCGTTACAACAAGTTTATGCCTGTTCCAATTAAATTTGGAACCAGAAAAGAAAAAATAGAACAAAAGAAAGGCGAATTTGTAGAATCAGAAAACAAAGACGAAATTTTCACCGAAGTGGAAGTTGATAACATCATCAATAACCCAAATCCGGCTTGGACCAAACAACCAACGGAATTAACGGATGCAGATTACAAAGATTTCTACCGTGAAGTCTATCCAATGCAATTTGAAGAACCGTTGTTTCACATCCATTTGAACGTGGATTATCCATTCAACTTGACTGGTATTCTGTATTTCCCAAAATTGGGTTCCGATTTGCAAATCCAGAAAGACAAAATCCAATTGTACCAAAACCAAGTTTACGTTACCGACAACGTGGAAGGAATCGTGCCTGAATTCTTGACAATGCTGAAAGGTGTTATCGATTCTCCGGACATTCCATTGAACGTTTCTCGTTCTGGCTTACAAGCTGATGGTGCAGTGAAGAAAATCTCGAACTACATCACTCGCAAAGTAGCCGATAAATTGAAATCTTTGTTCACGGAAAACCGCGAAGATTTTGAACAAAAATGGAACGATATCAAAATTGTTTTGGAATACGGAATGCTTTCGGAAGATAAATTCTACGAAAAAGCCGGTGCATTCGTTTTGTATCCAACAGTTGATAACAAATACTTCACTTTGGAAGAATTGAAAGAAAACTTGAAGGAAAACCAAACCGACAAAGACGGAAAATTGGTGGTTCTTTACGCTGGAAACAAAGAAGCACAACACTCTTACATCGAAATTGCCAAAGAAAAAGGATACGAGGTATTGCTTTTGGATTCGCCAATTATCTCGCATTTGATCCAAAAAATTGAAGGCGACAACAAAGATTTGACTTTCGTTCGTGTCGATTCAGACCACATCGATAATTTAATCAAGAAAGAGGAAACGACTATTTCTAAATTGTCCGACACCGAAAAAGAAAGTTTGAAAGCTTCATTGGAAACTTATATTCCAAAAGCTTACACGGTACAATTGGAAGCTTTGGACAGCAATGCCGCTCCGTTCATCATCACGCAACCCGAATTTATGCGTCGTATGAAAGAAATGAGCCAGTCTGGTGGTGGCGGAATGTTTGGAATGGGAAATATGCCGGAAATGTACAATTTGGTGGTAAATACCAACTCCGATTTGGCTTCCAATATCTTGAACACCGAAGACAAAACAACCCAAGAAGGTTTGGTAAAACAAGCTTTGGACTTGGCCAAATTATCTCAAAACCTGTTGAAAGGCGAAGAACTTACGGCTTTCGTGAAGAGAAGTTTTGATTTGATTAAATAAGCAGAGAACCCGTTTTATGCAATAAAACGGAGTGAATCGCTTATTCCGAACTTCGTTCGGAATTTTTTCGAAAATAGAAAATTCAAAACCTGCAAGTGAAAATTTGCAGGTTTTTTTTTGTTTTGGAGCAGAATGAATGTTTTCTAAAAGACCATAATTACCTATCAAATAGATTTTTTCAAAATACAATTTCTTTTTAAGTTAAACACTCATTTGATGGTTTGTAAATAAATATTTATATATTTGACAATGAATACTACGCATAAATGCAACCAAAAACATTCGCATAACATAACAATTTAGAACAAAAAAACTGGCAATTTTATGCGTATATAAAATAGTTAGCAGAAATTCAACAACAAAATCTCGAATTAAACGAGTTAAAAATGGATATTAGCAAAAAAACAATTACCGGAGATTTATCTATCAACAAACCTGAAACTAACTCTCCATATTTATGGAAATACCTTGATTTACATAGATTCATTTATCTTCTAACGGAACAAAAATTATTCTTCACAAGATTAGACAAATTAGAAGATCCATTTGAAGGTGTAGCTATTAAGATTCTTCGTGATGACGCTAAATACTCCAAATTCTTTTCTACTCCTGATTATTTTCCAAAATCCTTTTCACCAGAGGAAAAAATTCAATTGGAAAATGAGAGAAAATCACACCAAAAAATTCGTGAGAAGGAAATTGCAAAATATCAAACCCAACAATATGTAAATTGCTGGTTTGCTTGTGATAGAGAATCAATGGCTATGTGGAATCTTTATTCTAATAGAGATTCAGTGGCAATTAGAATTGAATTTGAGAAATCGAAAGACTTGCTTGAAGAATCATTTAAAAAAGTAATTTCAGAGAATGATAAAAAAATGTCAATTCTTGGGCAAGAAATAAAATATTTGAGACTAAATCCATTTGATGAAAATCTTCCGAAGCAAAATTTTAGATTTAGCGGATTGAAAAAAGATGTGTCATTCGAATATGAAAAAGAATATAGATTTTTAATTGCAACAACTCCTTTAAAAACTCAACCTCCTTTTTTTGCAGTTCCAATAGAAATTAAAAAATTGGAGATGTCAATCATTGCTCATCCTAATATGGAATCTTGGAAATTAAATAATTTGCGAAAATTATTAAATATGACAAATTTGAAAATAGATATCGAAAAATCTTCAACATTATTGAGGTCAATGAACTTCAGCTAACCGCCGTTTCAAGACATTGCCGGGTTTTCGGTAGCCGGAACTAGCGGTTTCCCCTGCTGGCGCGAGCGTCCCGCTCGTGCATATAATCAAAATAAAAAATAAAGAAATTACAAGAAATGGGTACGAGCGGGACGCTCGCACTAGCTGTGAGACAACTATAAATAAAAACTAATAAATGCACGTAATTTTAATTATTCTACCGCTATTATTTCAAATTATTTTTGGCAGAAAAGCTATTGGAGGAGATATTAAATTGAGCTTTGGAACCATTTGTTTAATTAGTTTTTTTGGCCAAATCCTGTTCACCATTTTAGCATTTAATCTAATTGTATATTATCTTGAAAAGAACAATAATGCTTGTGGAATGCCATTAGTTGGACTTGTAATGTTTTCTTTATTATTTACTTTAATCTTATCGATAACAATATTTATTCAATACCGTATTAAAAAGTCATATGGAGATGATGATGAAATTGAAGACGAAGACGAAGATGAAAATGACAAAATTGAAGATGAACAAGATGATGAAGATGAAGAATACGAAATTAATTGAAAGGAGAAGAATTGACGGCTTTCGTGAAGAGAAGTTTTGATTTGATAAAATAATCCTCCCCTAACCCCTCCAAAGGAGGGGAACCGAAACCTACAAGTGAAAATTTGCAGGTTTTTTTTGAGAAAAAATTCCTATATTTGAATTTCAATCTAAAACTCTCCAAATGAAAAAAACAGTTCTGTTTATTCTTGCCTTATCATTCAATTACAGCTTTAGCCAAGATTCAAGTAACGATTACATGAAAACTAGTGTAGTGCAACTAAAGCAAAC
This sequence comes from Flavobacterium limnophilum, assembly GCF_027111315.2. GTDB lineage: Bacteria > Bacteroidota > Bacteroidia > Flavobacteriales > Flavobacteriaceae > Flavobacterium > Flavobacterium limnophilum. The sequence continues at coordinate 2,764,113 of NZ_CP114289.2, forward strand.
CGCACCCGAATTTTCGTTTACCACCAGCGATGGAAAAAAAGCAAACTTGTCAGACTACAAAGGAAAAGTTATCCTGATCAATTTCTTCGCCACCTGGTGTGGACCTTGTATGGTCGAAATGCCACTTCTACAAAATGAAATATGGAACAAACTCAAAGACAATCCTGATTTTGTTCTCCTTAGTCTTGGCAGGGATCATTCACAGGCAGAAATAGACAAATTCATCGAACAAAAGAAATTTACCTTTCCAATTTATGCCGACAAAGGCAAAATAGTTTACTCTCTTTTTGCCAAACAATATATCCCAAGAAATTATTTGATAGACAAAAAAGGCGAAGTGATTTATGCCTCGACAGGATTTTCAATGGAGGAATTTGAAGATTTAAAAATAACCATCGACAAACTTTTGAAGAAATAAGTATTAAGAGAAAAGTATTAAGTATTAAGACCTGCAAGTGAAAATTTGCGGGTCTTTTTTTGTTTAAAAAACTGCTACTTGAAAAAAGAATCACGAACTTTGAAAGCAAATTAAATATCTAAAAAATGACTTTACAAATTGAAACTCCTGCCTTACTTTTCTCCGCCACCTCACTAATTTTATTGGCTTACACCAATCGTTTTCTTACAATCGCCACCATCATTCGAGGACTAAAAAAAGCCTACAAGGAGAAAGAAAGCACTATGGTATTATTGGAAATTAAAAACCTGAACTTGCGATTGACACTCATTCGCTTTATGCAAATGGCTGGCGTTTTGAGTTTATTCCTGTCGGTATTCACGATGTTGCTTTTGTTTTTAGACGAACAAGAATTTGGGGTTAAACTTTTTGGATTAAGCCTGCTTAGTTTGCTTATTTCATTGGGTTTGTCGTTTTGGGAAATCAACATTTCTGTTGGTGCACTTCGCGTGCATTTGAGCGATTTGATCGAAAAAAAAGAGGTGAAAGAATAAAGCAAAGTTATGGAAACGAAACATTCCACCGAAAGACAACGCCTTTACAAATCAGCTTTTGGGCTGGCTCTTTTTACGATTGTCTATAACATCGTTGAAGGAATTGTTTCCACATATTTTGGTTATGAAAACGAAAGTTTGGCGTTGTTCGGTTTTGGAATAGACAGTTTTATCGAAGTAATTTCTGGACTTGGCATTGCCCACATGGTATTGCGCATCCAGTTTAATCCCAACAGCAACAGGGACAAATTTGAAAAAACCGCTTTGCTAATAACCGGTTTTTCTTTTTATGGGTTGGTCATCGGGTTGGTGACGACGAGTATTTACAACATTGGAACGGGACACAAACCCGAGACCACTTTTTGGGGCGTCATCATTTCCATCTTTTCAATTGTGATTATGTGGGCATTAATTGTCGGGAAGAAAAAAGTGGGCAAACAATTGGATTCTGACGCCATTCTTGCCGATGCAGAATGTACCAAGGTTTGTATTTATATGTCCATAATCTTGCTGACAAGCAGTGGTCTTTACGAACTGGCCAATTTGGCTTACATTGACAGTATTGGAACACTTGGGTTGGCTTATTTTTCGTTTAAAGAAGGAAAAGAATGTTTCGAAAAAGCAAGGCACAATAAATATTGCTCTTGCGAAAAATAAAAAGAATTCACAACTAAATTAAACCCTTTTACAAAATCTAAGTCCAATTTTTATAGCACTTTAAGATTATGGACAAAAACACCCTTTGGTCATTGCGACTCGGATATTCGGCAAAACAAGCAAAAGCTATCGAAAAAACAGGCTTGAAAAAGTTCTTGGAACAATCTTTTGCTACAAAAATTGATTCGAAAATTCCAGATTTTTTGGAATACAGTCCCAAATCATTCGACGAATACAAGGAAATTCGAAAAAAACTAAAAGCTGCAAGTCCTGAAGAAGCAAAAGAAATGCTTAAAAAAGAAGTACAGACTTCCGCTGCAATGAAAGTGTGGTGGATTGATAAAATGATGGTGGACGAATTTCCACTTCGCGAAAAAATGACGTGTTTTTGGCACAATCATTATGTTTCAACCTTCCAAAAAGTGAAAGTGAATTATTGGGTTTTTCAACACAATCAAATCCTGAGGGAGAATGCTTTTGGCAATTTCAAAACCTTGACCAAAAAAATCATTCAAAGCAACGCAATGGTGCGTTATCTCGACAATACTGATAATCGAAAGGACAAACTCAACGAAAATTTGAGTCGGGAATTGCTCGAACTTTTCACGCTTGGCATCGGAAATTATACCGAACAAGACATCAAAAACGGGGCGAAAGGTTTAGCAGGATTGGGTCTTGGCGAAGAAAATGCCGTTTACAGAAAAATATTCGAAGACAACGAACCCTTTACTTATCTCGGAAAAAAAGGCACTTTCAAAGTGGACGAAATGGTGGACATCATTTTCGAACAACCCAACATTCCGTATCTTATAACCCGAAAAATATTGAAATGGTTCATTTACGACAATCCAAAGGAAGAATTGGTGCGCTATTATGGTGATTATTTCAAGAAAATGGATTTTGAAATCAAACCGCTTCTTACCAAAATTTTTACCGAAGAATTTGACAAAAACAATGCGGGTTCCAAAATTAAAAACCCCTTGGAATACAGTTTACAATTAATGAATGAACTGAATGTTGCCAATCCCAATACTAAATTAATCGCTTTTTTTATCAAGGAACAAGGAATGGATTTGTTCAACCAGCCCAATGTGAAAGGTTGGGACGGCGGAAATTCTTGGCTCACATCACAAATTTTTCTGCAACGAAACAATGCCGCCGATTTGCTTTGCAACGGCAAGAATTTAAGCCGAGGCAATGCTGCTAACGAAAATATGATGATGAAGCAAAACCCAAATCGGATATTGAGCGTAAAACTGGATTGGGACAAAGAAGGAAACAACAAAGAAATCATTGCCCAACTTTCGGATCGATTATTATTTCAAACCGACAAAGACAATCAACAAGATTTTGAGCAAATTTTAAAATACGATTTCGACAGCAAAACCGAAGGCTCCGAAAATGCCGTGATGCGATTGTTCAATTTTATGGTAAAAACTCCCGAATTTCAACTCATTTAAGCATACTATTATGAAAATGGACAGAAGAAAATTTTTAACCCTGACAGGAACTTTCACAGGCGGTTCACTCCTATTGCCTGATTTTTTATACTCTTTTGGCTCCCAAAATAATTTAGTTGTAGGCGAACAATGCGTGGTTTTCGTTCAATTGAATGGTGGAAACGATGGACTGAACACCTTTATTCCTTTTGAAGACGCGCTTTATTATAATTCACGCCCCACAATTTCCCTTTCTAAAACCGAAGTTTTAAATTCATACAAAGGAATGGCTTTTCATCCAGCCCTGAAAGGATTTGCAGCAATCCAACAAAGTGGCGATTTGTCGGTGATACAAAATGCGGGCTACCCAAATCCGGTTCGTTCCCATTTTCGAAGTCAAGAAATTTGGCAAACCGCACCAACCAATCAGGAATATTTAAGTGATGGTTGGCTGGGGCGTTATCTGGATTTGCAATGCAAGGAACACCAACCCACGGCGGGAATTAACTTGGATTCTATTGACAACTTGGCCTTGAAAGGCGAAGAACCCAATTCGATTACCGTAAAAGACCCGAACCGATTCAAAACCAAAAACAAGGCAGAAAATGACGATCAATTATCCAATAATCCACAGCTGGATTTTGTTCGAAAAGTGGCCAATTCCGTTGTGGAAGGATCGGATGATATTCAGAAAGCATTGGCCAAATCAACCGCTTCGGACGTGGTTTATCCAAAAACAGGTTTGGCAAAAAATCTGGAATGGATTTCTAAATTGATCAAAGGAAACCTGAATTCGAAAGTATATTATACTTCGCTGGGCGGTTTTGACACCCACGACAATCAATTGGCCATTCACAAAAACAAATTGACGGAACTCAACGATGCCGTTTATAGTTTCTATGAAGATTTGAAAAAATCGCAACAATTGCAAAACGTGACCATCGTGGTTTTCTCCGAGTTTGGTCGCCGCGTAAAAGACAACGGACGAGGAACCGACCACGGAACAGCCGCCCCGATGTTTGTCATTGGCGGAAATAATCGCGGTAAAATCATTGGCAACAACCCCAATCTTTCGGATTTGGACAATGGCGATTTGAAACACGAGATTGATTTCAGGAGTGTTTATGCATCGATTTTGAAAAACAAATTGGATTTTGATTTCACCAAAATTGGAATAAAAAACAAGGCTTTGGAAGGACTGTTCTAAAAAATACGAAATTTCTATCCTTCAAACCATAACTATATCTTATTTTTATGCCTCATTTTAAAAATAAAACAAAATGTTTGATATTTCATTGACAGAAGGAGTAGGTTATTTGGCATCATTGGTATTGATGGTTTCATTTCTAATGAAAAACATTAACACGTTGCGAATAATAAATTCAACGGGATGCTTGTTGTTTGTGGTTTATGGGTTTATGTTGGCGACGTCTTGGCCGATAATTATTTCCAATGCCTTCATATTGGGAGTCAATATTTTTTATTTAACCAAGCACTTCCGAAGCAACTAATTCTTTCATTTCAGTGTGTAAATGAGAACTTTCTTTAGTTAACTCTAATGGAAGTAACTGGTTATTACGCAGATAATTCAATAAATAATTTTGACTTTAAGATTTATTTAACTTAACTTCGTAATGTATTAACAATCTAAATTTTACATTATGAGAAAATTATTGGCTGAATTTTTTGGTACGTATTGGTTGGTTTTTGGTGGTTGCGGTAGCGCTCTTTTTGCTGCCGGGATTCCGGATTTAGGAATTGGATTCGTGGGAGTTTCTCTTGCTTTTGGTTTAACTGTTTTGACAATGGCTTATGCCGTGGGTCATATTTCTGGCGGACATTTTAATCCCGCAGTTTCTTTCGGATTATGGGCTGGAGGTCGTTTTTCCGCCAAGGAATTAGTGCCTTACATCGTCGCCCAATGTGTTGGAGCCATTGCTGCCGCTGGAACATTATTCACGATTGCTTCCGGAAAAGCAGGATTTGCCATCGATGCTTCCAAAGCAGGTGCTTTTGCTTCCAATGGTTTTGGCGCTTTTTCTCCTGATGGTTATTCTATGCAATCTGCCTTCATCGCCGAGTTTGTTTTGACACTATTTTTCTTGTTGGTAATCCTTGGTGCAACAGACAAATTTGCCAACGGAAAGTTCGCTGGAGTTGCCATTGGATTGGCATTGACCTTAATTCACTTAATTAGTATTCCTATTACCAATACTTCCGTAAACCCAGCCCGTTCTTTGTCTCAGGCTATTTTTGTGGGTGGCGAACCGTTGTCTCAAGTTTGGTTGTTTTGGGCTGCACCAATATTGGGTGCGATTGTGGCTGGATTAATTTATAAAAACTTGCTACAGGACAATTCAGAAGCATAATTCCTTTTTTAAATTATATTTCAAAGAGAAAAACAAAGATGAAAATCTTCGTTTTTCTCTTTATTTTTGCATTATGAATTCACTTTTTCAATCGGAACCGATAATTCTAAATTTGCCGGATGCAGAAATCATTTATTATCCCCACTTTTTCGACAAAAAAGAGGCCGATACCATTTTTGCCGAATTGAAAAATGATATTCCTTGGCAACAGGACGACATTCGCGTTTATGGAAAAATCCATCAACAACCGCGCTTGACGGCATTATTTGGAAACGAAGGAAAATCCTATTCCTATTCGAACATCAAGATGAAACCGCATCCTTGGACAATGCTTCTGCAAAAAATAAAATTAAAAGTCGAAAGTGTTTGCGACTCGAATTTCACCACGGTTTTACTCAACCAGTATCGTGATGGAAAAGACAGCAACGGTTGGCACGCCGACAACGAAAAAGAATTGGGCGTAAACCCAATAATTGCCTCGGTGAGCTTTGGAGCGGAAAGAGTTTTTCAACTGAAACACAATTCGATTCCGGGTCTAAAGCAAAACATTTTGCTCGAACACGGAAGCTTGCTGCTAATGAAGAGAACCACCCAAAATTTCTGGAAACATCAAATTCCGAAAACTTTAAAACCCATTGGCTCCAGAATAAATCTAACATTTCGGGTCATCCAATAATCAGATTATTTAAAAATCATTAGATTTGGAATAAAATACTGATTATGAACGAGATTATCACTTACTTTTCAACCATTCCGTCTTCGCACAGAAGTTTGATACTTGTGGGTGGAATTACCCTTTTTTGGTTAATCGAAAATGCTTTTCCGCTTTTTAAGTTCAATTATAAAAAGTGGCAACATGCCGGAATAAATTTTTTCCTGACGCTGACCACCATCATTGTCAACTTTAGCTTGGCCTTTATTTTATTGAAAACATCCGATTGGACTATCGCCAATAATTTTGGAGTGTTGCAATGGTTGCCACAGATGCCTCTTTGGCTTTATGCTTTGGTTGGATTGCTGCTATTGGATTTGATTGGCGCTTATTTGGTGCATTTAATTGAGCATAAAGTCAAGTTTCTGTGGCGATTTCACTTGATTCATCACACCGATACTTGGGTTGACACCACCTCGGGGAATCGTCATCATCCGGGCGAGAGTGTCATTCGATTCGTTTTTACCACTCTGGGAATCCTAATCGTTGGATGTCCGATGTGGCTGGTTTTTATGTATCAAACCCTTTCGGTGATTTCGACACAGTTTACGCATGCTAATATTTCCCTGCCCAAAAAACTGGACGTTTTCTTGAGTTATTTTTTAGTTTCCCCAAACATGCACAAGGTTCACCATCATTATATATTGCCGTACACAGACAGTAATTACGGTAATATTTTTTCGGTTTGGGATCGAATATTCGGCACATTTATGTATCTGCCTAAAGAAGAAATCATTTATGGAATAGACACTTATATGGAACCCGAAAACAATAACCAATTGAAGAATTTATTAAAAATACCGTTCCAAAAACACCGTTCTTTCAAAAACAATTAAAAACAGTAAAAAAAAATCCCTTTTGGTAAGAAGTAATTATTTTTTTTATTAATATTGGGAATATATTTGAAAACAAAGTCTATCATCATCAATCTATAATACCTGAATTAATTTTCAACTAATGAAGAAGAGTAATCGCAAAGAATTGACTTGGGAACAAACAGAAAAACTTGTTACGTTTGCCTTGGAGGAAAAAAATCCTTTTGAAATCATAAAGAAAGAATTTGGTCTAGCCGAAAAAGAGGTTCTTGAAATTATGAAAAAAAAGATGCCCGCAGAAAAATTTGAAATGTGGAAAAAGAAGGCTATTGCCAATAAACCAAAACCAAAACCTCTTAAAATTGACGATTTTGACGAAGATTTAGACGGCAAATATTACATTAAAAACAAACTCGATTAAATTATAGTATTATTAAACTCCTTTAGGGAGTTTTTTTATTCCTTTTTCTTACTCCTTAAAACACTCTAGACTGTAACAATTACGGGCTATAGAGTCTAATGCCTGAATAAAAAAACATTTAATATCCATGAAAAAAATATTCTTGGCATTAGTATTTGCCACGATTCTTTGGAGTTGCAAAACTATCAACGCCCCAACATCTGTTTTGTCAAAATCAAAAGAAAAGGTAGAAGTCAACATCAATCTAAACGACGTCAAAAACGACAAAGTTTTTGTTAGCATTAATCCTCCATCCATAGTAACCGACACCATTACGTTTCGCCTCCCAAAAATGGTTCCCGGAACTTATTCAAACGACAATTATGGCAGATACATTGACGACTTAAAAGCGTATGACAAAAAAGGAAATTCTTTGGAAGTCAAAAGAACAGACACCAATTCTTGGTTTATTGCCAAAGCAAAAACTTTGGACAAAATCACCTATTGGGTAAACGACACCTTTGACACTGAAACCGGAAAAGATTTTGGCGATGAAGACATCTTTTCGCCTGCGGGTTCAAACATTGATGCCGATAAAAATGTAATGCTCAACACCCATTGCTTTGTGGGTTATTTCACAAATTTCATGTCCATTCCTTATCAATTAACGGTTTCGCATCCAGCCCAATTTTGGGGAGCAACCTCAATGATTGACCAAGATTCGAGCGTAACCAATGATGTGTTTATTAGCTCGCGTTATGCAGAATTGGTCGAAAACCCGATTATGTACGCCAAACCGGATTATACCACATTCACTGTCGATGACATGGAAATTCTAATTGCGGTCTATTCTCCCACCGGGAAATTTACCGCAGAAAGCATAACGCCAGAAATGAAAACGATGATGACAGCCCAAAAACGTTTCTTGGGCAACATCAACAGCACAAAAAAATACAGTGTATTGTTGTATTTATCGACTTCGGAAAATGACGCCCTTGGTTCAGGAGCACTGGAACATCCCATGGCAACAACGGTCGTGTTTCCCGAAAGAATGTCGAAAGAACAACTCATCACACTAATGAAAGACGTAGTTTCACACGAATTTTTTCATACGCTGACTCCTTTGACCATTCATTCCCAAGAAATTCAAAATTTTGATTACAATGCCCCAAAAATGTCCAAGCATTTATGGATGTACGAAGGCATTACCGAATATTTTTCGAATCTTTTCCAAATCAACCAAGGATTAATTGACGAAACGGAATTTTACAGCCGCATTGCCGAAAAAATCGAAAACTCAAAAACAATGGACGACATGATACCATTTACAATAATGAGCGCCAATGTATTGACAAAACCCTACAAAGACCAGTATTTAAACGTGTATGAAAAAGGAGCGCTTATAGGAATGTGCCTCGATATTATCATAAGAGAAAAAAGTAATGGTAAAAAAGGTGTTCTTGATTTAATGCGAAAATTATCCAATGAATATGGCGTTACAAAAGCATTTAACGACGAGGATCTTTTTGCAAAAATCACCGAATTGACCTATCCGGAAGTTGGCGATTTTTTGAAAACTTATGTTGCGGGATCAACGCCTATTCCTTATGAAACTTATCTGGAAAAAGTGGGCGTTGCCAAAGTTTCCCTAAAAATTCCTGCTTCTATTTTTGAAAAAGACGGCAAACAATACATAGCCAAAACCGACAAAAAAAGTGAAATCATAATTAATTCGGACATGCCGTTAAACGACTTTTTTACAAATTTAGGACTTGTGGCCGGCGACATTATAATGGCCGTAAATGACAAAACCTATACTTCGGATAATGTAGATGAAATACTTTATGATTGCGACAATTGGAAAGAAAACGCCCCCATAACCTTAAAAATAAGACGCAACGAAGTGGAGCAAATCATCAAAGGAACCGTCAAATTGCCTTACGAGGAAATCGAAGGCTTGAAAGCTTCGGACTCTTCAAAATCGGCATTGAAAGAAGCTTGGTTAAAAGACTAACAACAAATTAATTAATCCTAAAAAATTCAATTCTACAATAGATTGGATTTTTTTTAAAATCCTTTAATCAATATTCCCACTTTCCAAACAATTTTCTTTATTTTGCAAAAAAAAAAACAAACACTAATGAAAAAAGCTATTATTGCATTCGTTACACTTTTAATTTTGTCGTCTTGTGGCAAAAACGAATCAAAAACTAATTTACATCTTACGGGAACCATAAAAGGATTGAAAAAAGGCACTTTATATATTCAAAAAATCAAAGACAACAAACTTCTGGCATTAGACACCATAATTATGGATGGCGATTCAAAGTTTGAAAGCGAATTGAATATAGCCTCCCCAGAAATGCTTTATTTATTCTTGGACAGAGGCGTAACCAATTCTTTAGACAACAACATTTCATTTTTTGCCGAACCTGGAAACATAAACATCGAAACCAACCTGGATTCCTATATTGTAGGCGCTAAAATAACAGGTTCCAAAAATCAGGATAAATATGAAGAATATAAAAAAATAAATATCCGTTTTAGAGACGAGAATCTTGACCTGATTGAAGCAAAATTTAAAGCGCTAAAAAACAATGACCAAGAAGCTTTGGCCAGCTTAAATGCAAAACAGGACAACAATACCAAGCGCAAATATTTATTCGCCACCAATTTTGCCATCAACAACAAAGACTACGAGGTATCGCCTTACATCGCCTTATCCGACATCTATGACATCAATGTCAAATATTTGGACACCATCCAAAAGTCGATGACCCCAAAAGTGGCCAAATCCCTTTATGGAAAAAAATTGACGGAATACGTGGCAAAAATTAAAGCACAGAAGTAAACTTGATTTAACCCATTTTACCATAGAAACCGTCTAGTTTAGACGGTTTTTTTATTGAATACATCTTTCCATCCTGATTTAGGATCGATCCAAAATAAAAGCTTTGAGACCACAATTCAGGGGTGTGGAAAATATAGAATACTTTCTTTTAAAACAAACCAATAGTTATGCTTAATTATTGTCGCTCCACAAGTTTTAGGATTGATCAAAAATGTTCCTAAACGAAAAAACCACCTAACTTTCGTTAGATGGTTTTCTTAAAGAGCCGGCGGAGGGACTCGAACCCACGACCTGCTGATTACAAATCAGCTGCTCTAGCCAACTGAGCTACGCTGGCGACTCATTACGGGTGCAAATATAAGTTTGAATTTTGTTTTTCCAAAATAAATTCAAACTTTTTTACTGCTTTTTTTTACTGTAATTCGTTGATTTTGGCAATCAATTGATTTGCAGTTTGTTCCAATTCAACATTGATTTGTTTGAAATGTGCTTTTTTATTTTCAACGTTTTTGGCGTTTACTTTTGTAATCAAAGCATCAAAAGCAGCGATAGCTTCGTCAATCAAAGCATTAGTTTCTGTAGTTGGTTGTCCAGAAGTTGCGATTTCGAACAAGTAAACTGCTTCAATAATATCTCCTAAAACGTAGTTGATGTCTTTTTTTAAATTCTTAACGTTTGCCATTTTATTTTTAATTTTAATTTGCGATTGCAAAAGTACACATAATCTTTCTATTACCGACTATGAAATGTAAATTTCTAAAATTGAAGCTTTTCCGCTGAGAATGAAAGTCTTCAAGGCGGCAGGAATCAAAACCGTGTCTCCTTTAATATATTCGAATTTTGTACCCTCGCATTCTAATTCAAAACTGCCATCAACACACATATATGCCGTGAAGGTGTTTCCTGTTTTGTCAACTGAAATTTCTCCGTCCAATGGAAGAAAATTGGTCGTGAAATAAGGACAGTCCACGACAGTATTCGATTGATTTGGTTTTCTGTCGTATTTTTGGTGGGTATCCACTTTATTGTAATTGATGGCATCCAAAGCCAAATCCACGTGTAATTCTCTTTGGTTTCCTGCCGCATCCACACGATCAAAATCATACAATCGATAGGTAATGTCCGATGTTTGCTGGATTTCTGCAATGACCAGTCCTGCCCCGATGGCATGCACGGTTCCAGTTTCCAGAAAGAAAACATCGCCTTCCTCCACTTTTACGGAATCAAGAATGGAAAGCAGGGTTTTGTTTTTTAGGTTTTCGAGATAGTCGTTGGCATTGGAATTTTCCTTGAACCCAACAATTATCCTTGCCTCTTTATCGGCTTGCATTACGTACCACATTTCGGTTTTTCCGAAAGAATTATGGCGTTCCTTTGCCAATTCGTCATTGGGATGAACCTGGATCGACAAGTCTTCGCGGGCATCCAAATATTTAAAAAGCAACGGAAATTGTTTTCCGAAACGTTCATACACCTTGGTTCCGAGAATTTCATTCGGATTGTCATCAATTAATTCGGTCAATGATTTTCCTTTATATTCTCCGTTTGCAACAATGCTCACATCGCCTTCAACGGTCGACAATTCCCAACTTTCTCCTGTAATATCAGAAATAATTGGTTTGTTTAAAATAGTTTTTAATTTTTGTCCTCCCCAAATTCTTTCTTTTAAAATGGGCTCAAATTGTAATGGATATAATTTCATTTTTAGTTTTTTTTTAAGTGAGTTTACCAACTTTAGTTTAAAATGACATTAAATTGGAATGGCAAAATAAAGTAAAAAATCGGATGATTTATAATACTATTTTTGGTTTTTCTGATACCATTTTTTTAATGGTTTCCAAAGCTTTTGGAATATGGTTCGTGGCAACTAAACTATCAAAAATTAATTGGATGATTCCATTTTTGTCCACCACATAAGTTACCCTGCCCGGAATTAAACCGAATAGATTTGGCTTTACGCCAAAAAGTTTCCTGATTTTTTTGTCGTTGTCCGAAAGTAAAATAAACGGCAGTTTGTATTGATGGGCAAATTTTTCGTGCGATGCTATGCTGTCGCTGCTGATGCCCACCACTTCGGCTCCCAAATCCTTGAAATCTTCGTATTGATCCCGAAAACTGCAGGCTTGGGCGGTACAACCAGGCGTGTTGTCTTTGGGATAAAAATAAAAGACCACAGGTTTTTTGCCTATGATTGACGCACTGTAAAAATCATTTCCTTTGCTGTCTTTTGCCGAGAAATTGGGAATTTCATCTCCTTCTTGCAGTGCCATTATTCTCCTTTATAGGTTACAAAATTGCGCGGTGTTTCATAAAGAGTTATCTCCAAATCCAATTCTGGTTTGATTCTTTTCCTGAGTTTATTCCAAATCACGACCACTATGTTTTCGGCAGTTGGATTCAGGTTTTCAAATTCGTGCACATCAAGATTCAGGTTTTTATGGTCAAATGGTTTTTCGACCTCTTCCAGAATCAAGTCGCTCAAATCCTTGACATCCATCACGTAACCCGTTTCTGGATTGATTTTTCCCGTTACGCTGACGATTAACTCGTAGTTGTGTCCGTGGAAATTTGGATTGTTGCATTTGCCAAAAACAGCATCGTTTTGTTCTAAAGTCCAATCTTTTCGATGCAATCGATGGGCTGCGTTGAAATGTGCTTTTCTGGATAGGGTGACTCTCATGGTAAAGTTAGAAGTTGGAGATTAGAAATACGAAGTTAAAAAAAGAGTTTATAAGATGAATGTATCATCTCGTCACTTCTAATCTCTAACTTCTTGCCTCTGATGTATAAAGTTATATTTTGTGTTCTTCCAAGAAATGATAAAATTCGTCAAAAATAATTTTGAACCAAACCGTGTAAACTTCTGGATGCAATTGCATGTCTTTTTGCACATCTTCAATGCCCATCCATTTCCAATTTTCCACTTCTTCGAGATTTATTTTTGGTTCGTCATTATAATACCCAATCATGACGTGATCCAGTTCGTGTTCCGTCAACCCATTGTCGAACGGTGCCTTGTAAATGAAATGGAATAATTCCTTCAATTCGGTTCCGAAACCCATTTCTTCATGTAATCTGCGGTTTCCTGCCTGAAGATTGGTCTCGCCGTCACGCTGGTGGCTGCAACAGGTGTTCGTCCACAATAATGGGGAATGGTATTTGTGTTGCGCTCTTTGCTGGAGCATAATTTCATTTTTGCCATTCAATATAAAAACCGAAAACGCCCGGTGCAAAACCGCTTTTTCATGGGCTTCTAATTTGGGCATCAGGCCAATTTGCTCGTCATTTGGGTTTACCAATATTACATTCTCTTCTTTCATAATCTATTTTAGCTTGTCAAAAATACGAAAAAAGAAAATGATTATTGGAATGATTTAGAATTTAGGAAAAGATTAGGTTTTGTTTAGTATAAGAAAATTATTATTATATTTGATGGTGTTTCAAAAATGTATCTAATGAAAAAGACCTTTCTAATTATATTTATTCTTTTTTTCTTTCAAAAAAACTATAGTCTTCCAATTTCTGAAAAAACTTTAAAATCCCTAATAGAAGAAACTCCTTATATTATTGAAGGAGAAGTTTTTAAAATCGATTCCGTCAAGGCAAAAAACAATGAATTTCTGTCGATTGCAAAAATTAAAATTCTAAAAATACTTAAGGGTCAAGTCATAAATGACACAATCAATATTTACTTTCGCCCGAATCTGATTTGTCCAGCTCCTGACACATATCAAATAAACGAAAAAGTATTATGTTTTATTGATGACAATTTTTACAATGAATTAGGAGGATATTATGTTCCAAATTTATATAACGGAAAGAAACCTATAATAGATGATACTATAAAAAACATCTATGAAAGTAGAATTAATGAATATTTAGACATTTTGAAACTTGAAAATCAAAATGAAAAAGACATCGAAACAACTGAATGGCTAGTTAAATGCGCAGAAACTGATATAACTAGAAAAGATGCGGTATCTGATTTAATAAAAACATTTGATTATGAAAAAAATATAGAAACAATAAATTACGCAAATTTATTGACAACAAATCATAAAGAAAGATTGTATAATACATTTATAAATTTGAGTGGTGAATTAGATGCCTATGATTTGAGCTTGTTAAACTTTATTAGAGGAATTAATGACAAAAATATTTTAAAAATCTTAAAATTTAAAGCTAAAAACTCATACGAAGATTTATGTGTAATATGTAATCAGTATTTTTACTATGTGGGAATGTATTTGAATGAAGATTTTGATGTTATTTCAAAAGAATATCTAAAAAATATGGGCTCAATGAAATTTAATTCAAACGAAAATAAAATTCATATGCAGTCAGTGTATGATAAATTCCTGAATGATATTGATAAAAAGATAATCGATTGAATGGATTAGCCTGAATTAGTTTTTCAAGTTTTTAGGAACTGCAACAATCGTTAAACTTTCCTTAAATGGAATTCTTTTGCAAATCCTATTCTGTTTTTTTGTGCATTTGTATCGTAAATTTACACAGAATCCAAACGAGATTACCATGAAAACCATTTTTAATTATTTGATGATACTGTCGTTATTCACATTGAATGCCTGCGGACAATCAACTAAAAAACCAAAAACAACAGCCATGGAGAACACCATCAACAAACCCGAAAATCCTTATTATTCCAATACCGACACAACAAAACTGAATGTACCTGATGTGGAATGGAAAAAAGTATTGTCGCCCGACTTGTATGCCGTTTCCAGAAATGCCGATACCGAAAGGGCTTTCACGGGAAAACTTTGGGATTTGGATGCCAAAGGCACTTATTATTGTGCAGCTTGCGGGAACAAATTGTTTCGATCCGACCAGAAATTTGCCAGCAGTTGCGGTTGGCCCAGTTTTTTTGAACAAGAAAACAAAAACAGCGTGGTGTACAAAGAAGACAACTCATACGGAATGAGAAGAATTGAAGCCCTTTGCGGCAGATGCGACGGACATTTGGGGCATCTTTTTGATGATGGACCAAAGCCAACGGGCAAGAGGTATTGCATGAATTCCATAGCCTTGGATTTTGTTCCGGACGGCGCCATAACTGAAAACGGAAACAAGAACAACTTGGAAACCATCACGCTTGGAGGCGGTTGTTACTGGTGTGTCGAAGCGGTTTACGAAAATCTGGACGGCGTGAAGTCGGTGGTTTCTGGATTCACTGGAGGAGATGTTGCCAATCCCACTTACGATGAGGTTTGTTCCGGAACCACGGGTCATGCCGAAGTGGTGCAAATTGCCTATGACAAGACCAAGACCAATCTCGACGAAATATTCCAGGTATTTTTCACCGTTCACGACCCAACAACGCTAAATCGTCAAGGTGCCGATGTGGGAACCCAATATCGTTCGGCGATTTTTTATAAAGATGAAAAACAAAAGCAGGCTGCCAAGTCCATCATCGACCAATTGAATGCCGAAAAAGTGTATAAAAATCCAATTGTGACAACCTTGGAGCCACTTGCCGAATTTTATGAAGCCGAAGATTATCATCAAAACTACTACGAAAACAACAAAAGCGAACCTTATTGCCAAATGGTCATCCAGCCCAAAATAGAAAAGTTCGAAAAGATTTTCAAGGCTAGATTGAAAAAATAAAATTGGAATGGAAGAAGAAGCCGGAAAGTGATTTCCGGTTTTTTTTGTGACTTTTCCATGGCAAATGGATAGCCTGTACAAGCTTGAAAATAGTGATAAATAAATATTTTCTATATCAGGCAAATCACATATATTTACTTAAATTATTTTTTTTTGAATAGATTGGGTCTTTCTTCCATTTTTAGCAAAGCTTCTCAATAAATGATTTTAAAACATCTTCGTCATCTTAAAAAACATGTAAATGAAAAAAAAACTACTCTCCAAAAAAAGATTTCTGATTTGTTTCTTTTTAGTGCTGTTTTCCGCAACTTCTGTCTGGGCACAACGCCCAAAAGTGGGATTGGTTTTGAGTGGAGGTGGAGCCAAAGGCATTGCCCACATTGGAGTATTGAAGGCCATTGACAGTGCCGGACTCAAGATAGATTATGTAACGGGAACCAGTATGGGGAGCATCATCGGAGGTTTGTATTCTGTTGGATATACCGGAAAACAAATCGAAGACATAACCAAAAAACTAAATTGGGACGAATTATTGAGCGGCAAGCCGGTCTATAAACACGTCAGCATTGACGAAAAAGACGAATACGGCCAGTATTCCGCCGAAATAGGGGTAAAAAAAATGAAACCCCAATTTTCAACGGGATTGATAGATTCGCAGGAACTTTGGTTGGTCTTGAACAGGATGTTTCTGCCGGTTTACAACGTCAAGGATTTTTCAAAGTTCAATATTCCCTTCAAATGTATCGCCGTCGATTTGTCCAACGGCAAGCCCGTGGTGCTTTCTAAAGGGGACATTGTTACCGCCGTTCGTTCGAGTATGGCCATACCAAGCGTGTTTACCGCCGTTGATTATGAAAAGACCAAGCTTGTAGATGGTGGCATCGTTCGAAATTTTCCCGTGAAAGACATCAAGGAAATGGGAGCCGATGTCGTGATTGGCGTGAACCTGTTTACGGGACTTCCCGATATTTCTAAACTAAACAACGTGTTGGATGTTTTTTACCAAATTACCCAATACCGCGATGCCGACGACTTGGTGGAGGAAAAAAAGCTTTGCGACCTCGTGATTGAGCCACCATTGGAGAAGTACAGTGCCGGCAGTTTTGATTCCACGGATTCCATCATGGATATCGGGGACAAAATCGGGAAATTGTATTATCCTTATTTCAAGAAACTGGCCGATTCCTTGAATGCCAAACATCCTGTTGCTTATGACCCCAATAATCGTTTGCCGAAAGTCGAAAACATCGTGGTTGACGAGATCATTTTTGAAGGAATAGAAAAAACAAGCCAAAGTTTATTGACGGAAAAACTCCAGATAAAAGCCGGAAATACCTATACCGCCAAACAGATAAACGATGGTTTCCGGAAAGCTTTTTCAAGCCGTTATTATGACAATATCTACTATTCATTGGAACCCACCACCGAGGGACACACCAAATTAATTTGCAAGGTGTATGAAAAGTTGCTGACCCAAATGAAATTTGGATTGTCGTTTCATTCCTATACCGGGGCGGCATTATTGCTCAATTTGACCTCCAGGGATTTGTTGCTGGACAAATCGCGTACCATGGCCAAATTTGCCGTGGGCGAAAACTTCAGGACCTTGCTCGAACACCGACAAATATTCGGACCCAAGGCCAATAACTATTTTAACCTCAGTTGGGAGCGACAAAATCTCCCTTTGAACAGATACGACGGCACGCAAAAACTCTTTGTTTACGGTGTCAAATATTCTCAATTGGATTTAAGCTACACCCGAGTCTTGAACAACGATTGGAGTTTGTCAGGGGGGGTTAGCTACCAGAAGAATAAATTTTCGCCAGATGTCATCAGCGTTGATTCTTTTGAGGGTCATGCCAGCAATTACTACGGATACTTGTCCTCGGAAGCCACGACAATCAATCGTCCCCATTTTCCAACTAGCGGCTACACTTTTTTTGCTCAAGCAGGTGTCGTTTTCCACAGAAGAGCAGATATTCTATATTCTCCTGCCAATGGTGGCCCAAGCCAAGATGTTTCGGGTTTTCTCGACAAAGCCGATGATTTTTACAAGTTCCTGGTTAATTTCTCCCAATACCATCCTTTGGATGACAAATGGACGTTTTTTTATACCTTGCAATCGGGAGTATGCCTTCGTTCCCAAGGATTTATAGTGGATAATTTTTATATGGGCGGTATCCAGCAATTGTTCAGGCAACAAGTGGTGTTTGCGGGATTGAACGAACAACAAATCAATTCCAGTTCCACCGCCTCGGGAATGCTGGGGATGCAGTATAATTTTGCCGGCGATTTGTTCTTGATGGGAAGAGCCAACACGGGAGTGTACAATTTCAGTACCTTGACCAAAGCCTGGAATTCGGATACGGTAAAATCTGTCAATGGTTTTTCGTTGGGATTGGGTTATAATTTAGGCTTTTTGCCAATGGAACTAACGGCCATGTATTCACCAGAAATTGGCAAGGTATATTCACACATCAAGATTGGGTTCGTATTTTAAAAACACCCTTTTGGACTTCAAAACATGTTACTAAACAATTAAAAAACATAAAGATGAAAATAGCACTTTTTACCAACGAATTCCCGCCAAATATTTACGGTGGCGCAGGCGTACACATTGATTTTTTAAGCCAAGAATTGGCCAAGTTGGCTCAAGTGGAAGTGCGATGTTTTGGTGACCAATCCGTCAATACCGAAAGTATGCACATCGAAGGAATCAATTCTTCGCTGACCAAAATGGTGGACGACAGCAATCCACACATCAAGATGTTTCACAATATGAGTCGAAATGTCGAAATGTCGCAAGCCACGCCACAAGCCGACGTCATTCATTGCCATACTTGGTACACGCATCTAGCGGGAATTATGACCCGTGAATTGCTTCAATCGCCTTTGATCCTGACCACGCACAGTCTCGAAACACATCGTCCGTGGAAAGTGGAACAACTGGGCAACGGTTATTTCCTGTCGCGTTGGATAGAAAACAGTGCCTACAACACAGCCGACGGAATTATCGCCGTGAGCCAACAAATGAAGAACGACGTAATCGAAGCCTATGGTGTCAATCCCGAAAAAGTAACCGTAATCCACAACGGAATCGATCCGGAATTCTACAAACCTACTTTTGACGAAAAATTGCTTTTGGAATACGGCATCGATCCCAAAATTCCTTTCGTGCTCTTCGTGGGCCGCATCACGCGCCAAAAAGGAATTTCCCAACTGATTGCCGCTGCCAAACATTTCAACAAAAATTGCCAAATCGTGCTTTGTGCAGGAGCGCCCGATACCAAAGAAATTGCCGAAGAAACCGAAGCCTTGATTGCCGATTTGTGCAAAGAACGGGAAGGCGTGATTCTAATCTCGGAAATGTTGCCACGCGAAAAAGTGAAAGTGCTGTACAGCCACGCCCGAGTGTTTGCCTGTCCATCATTATACGAACCTTTTGGCATCATCAATCTCGAAGCGATGTCTTGCGAAACACCGGTTGTGGGAAGTCATGTGGGCGGAATACCGGAAATCATCGTCGAAGGCGAATCGGGTTATTTGGTTCCTTTGGAAAGCGTTTCCAGAACCGATTTCAATCCAGCCAATCCCGAAGCATTCCAGAAAGCGTTTGCCGCCCAAGTAAATATATTGTTGGAAGACGAAGCCTTGGCCACCCAAATGGGGAAAGCCGGAAGAGAACGTGTCTTGAAAATTTTCAGTTGGGAATCCATTGCCAAAACTACTTTTGAGTATTATCAAAAAGTGATTGATGGCTTTGTGAAGGAGAAGGCTTGATAGAAATACTATTCGATTATAAATCATTCATCCGAAGCCTTTCGACTTCGGATTTTTTTATGCCATTTTCCTAAAACAAAACAAAATTCTCATTTGTGTAACTAAAGTTACTGTACGCTCAATATCACCGCCTTACTTTTGCGTCATAATAAACCAAATACTCATTCTTGCATAAATCAGGATGGGTTTACAAGCAAAAAAAATGGAGATAGAAAAAATCATTGCAGAAAATCAGGGTACCATCGTGGATGTGCGCTCTTACGGCGAATTTTTGGGCGGCAACGTGGCTGGTTCCATCAATATTCCCTTGAATGAAATTCCGGAAAGAATAGAAGAATTAAAAAAACTCAAAGCACCATTAATACTCTGTTGCGCTTCGGGAATGCGAAGCGGACAGGCTCAAGGTTACCTGTCGCAACAAGGAATCGAATGTTACAATGGAGGTTCTTGGCTAACAGTAAATTATTATAAATCAATCAGCAATTAAATAAAAATGATAAATACACTCAAAAAAATATTTGGTTTCGGACCGGGAGTAAACTATAGTGAATTGGTAAAAGAGGGTGCGTTAATTTTAGACGTTCGTTCCAAAGGGGAATTTGCCGGGGGTCACATCAAGGGAGCGGTCAATATTCCGGTGGATGCTTTAAGGAACAACTTATCTAAATTGAAAGACAAAAATCACCCCATTATTACTTGTTGTGCCTCGGGAATGAGAAGTGCCTCGGCAAAAAATATCTTGAAATCAAATGGTTACACCCAAGTTTACAATGGTGGCGGATGGAGCAGTTTGCAAAACAAAATATAATGAACAAAGAAACTCTTTTCAATAATTGGAATTTTATGCGTTGGCTTCGTTTGGGGTTGGGTATTTATATCGCCTTTCAAGCCATTGAAACCCTAAGCTTGTTTTCTGGAGCTGTGGCTACATTTTTTATATTCCAGGCAATTACAAATACGGGCTGTTGTGGCACAAATGGCTGTGCCGTTCCGATAAAGAAAAACAGTTCCAACGGAAGCGAACAGGTAGAATCGGAAGAAATTAAATAAAATCAAAAGTGATCTTGTTTAAAAACATCAAATTCTAAAAACAACATATTTTTGTTTATAAATTGTTAATTAACAGATAGTTAAGTATTTTTTGTTTAATTTTGACCTACTCAAAAAATGAGCAAAGAGACTCTTGAAAACAGTGACTCATTTTTCAGTGTTTAAATAAATTATTAATCTTTAAAGTTAAACTATCATGGAAACGGTTATTAGAAGACAGGGTGTTGTGAAAGCAAAATCGCATGCAGCACAAGGTTTAAGAGATTTATTTGAAGTGGAATTGAAGGATATTTATTGGTCTGAAAAAGCATTGGTGGGCGCCATTCAAAAAATGGTCAAAAATGCTTCTTCTCCAGAATTAGTTCGTTCTTTAAAAAAACATTTGGCTGAAACCGAAGAACACGTTAAACGTATCGAAAGGATTTATGACGCCATTGGTGCTAAAGTTGTGGAAAGAAAATGCAGTGCCATGGAGGGATTGATAAAAGAGTCCGAGATTATCATGAAAGACACCGAGTTAGGCGTGGTTCGTGATGCCGGAATCATTGCCGTTATGCAAAAAATGGAACATTATGAAATCGCCACTTATGGAACTTTGCATTCCTATGCCGTGACCTTGGGAGAAGAAAGAGCCGAAGAATTGTTGGCCATGACTCTTGAAGAAGAAAAAAAAATAGATGTTGCCTTGACAAAAATTGCCACCTCCGACATTAATGTTGATGCGGCTGATGTGGATGACAATTGGTAATTTCGTAATGTAAATTATACATTCACCGATAAAAAAATCCCATTCCTAAAATGAAAAGGAATGGGATTTTTATTTGTCTTTTTTTATTAGTGGCAGGTTTTATCTAAATGTTTTTTGACTCTGGCCGGGTCAGTAGTGTTGCCACTACAGTCTGGAATCAATGCAAATGGATAAACTAATCCCGTCGCTGCATTAGTGATTTCCAGTTTCGTGGTATAATTATCGCCATCATCGTCAACATCGTAGAAGTCAGGAATGCCGTCGTGATCCGTATCATCAGCATATGGATTCTCGTCAGTTGCCAGTAAAAATTGCATATAGCCATCGCCATTCAGGTCTTCTTGATAAGATGGAATGCCGTCGTTATCTATATCTGATCTTTGAATTTCATATAATTTAAAACTAAATACTAAGGGAGAATAGGCTGGAATTGAGCTATAGCCCGTATAATATCCTAATCCTGAAGGAATAAACATCACGCCCGCTCCAAAATCGTTATAAGAAATCGTTCCGTCTGCTTTTGAAAAATAGCTTCCAGTCTTAAATTGCGGAAAAATTTCTCCCCATCCTTTGATGGTGGTAAATAAACTTAGAAAATCACCTGGTAGCACAGCATCTTCAAATTGAGTAACGGTAATCGTTGAAGGAGTTGTTGCTGTTGCGGTCGATTCTGATAAATAAGTCCCTCTGTATGATGTTAAAACACCGTCAACATTGCATGGAGACACGCCTCCAAGACCTGTAACGACATCTTTTTTTCCTTGTCTTAGCTCTAAATAATATAATGTATATTTAATGTTGTGAAATAATACAATTCTCGATTTTAATGGATATTTAGTTTGATCCCAAATTGACACTGTATGATTTGCATCTAATTTTTGTATAATCACATCTTGATCACTTGTTTCTCCAGGATTATCAACAACAGTAATGTAATTTGTTTTTAAATAATCTTCAATAATTTTAATATCAGCGTCGTATTGTGTCTGATAATCTCTTGGTGGCTCAACTGTTATAGAATCTTCATTCTTTGAACACGAAAATATAGTGATGGATGTAATTAATAGAATAAAATAAAACTTAAATTTGTTCATTATAGCTGATTTTTAAGCCCGCAAGATACAATTTTGATTTATTTTTGCGTACAATTTAACTTCGATTTTGCAAAATTTATGAGAATAGACAAATATTTATGGTGCGTGCGATATTACAAAACGCGCAATATGGTAACGGAAGCCTGCAAAAAAAATCATGTCACCGTAAATGGACAAGTAGCCAAACCATCGAAGGAAGTTTTTCCTACCGACAAAATCACTTTCAGGAAAGATCAAATCACGCAAATCATAACCGTTTTGGACATTCCGGAGAATCGGGTTGGCGCCAAATTGGTCGATATGTACAGGAAAAACGAAACGCCGGCAGAAGCCTATGAGCATCTAGAATTGTTGAAATTATCGAAGGAACATTATCGAAAAAACGGAACGGGAAGACCAACCAAAAAAGACCGGCGCGACATTGACGATTTTGGCAATGAAACAAAAACAGATGCTGAAGAAACAGAATAAAATACGGCTTGAATTTATACAACTTTCAAAAATAAAGTAAAATATTTAATTCGTCTAAACCAAGAAAACAGAAAGAACTCTTTTTATCTTTGAAAAAAAATCCCTATGAACAAAAACATCATCCTGTCCAATCAAGAAATAGAGCATAAAATAAAAAGAATTGCTTACCAAATCTATGAAACATTTGTAGATGAAGAAGAAATTGTCATTGCAGGAATCGCTTCCAATGGGTTTATTTTTGCCAAAAAAATTGCCGAAGCCTTGAATGCCATCTCGACACTCAAAGTTTCGTTGTGCGAAGTCCGAATCAACAAGCAAAAACCAGAATCGGCCGTAACCACCTCTTTGCCCAAAGAAGAATATACCAACAAAGGCTTGGTACTTGTTGACGACGTGTTGAATTCGGGAACCACCCTGATTTATGCCGTAAGACACTTCTTGGACGTTCCCCTGACCAAATTCAAGACGGCTGTCTTAGTGGATCGAAATCATAAAAAATACCCGGTAAAGGCAGATTTTAAAGGAATTTCGCTCTCTACCTCCTCCCTGGAGCATGTTCAAGTGGTTTTTGATGAAAACGGTGGCAGCTGCGCTTATTTAAGCTAGGATTTCCAGAATATCGGCAACTGTTTCCTCCACTGTTTTATCGTCGACCACCACTTTATGTTGTGCGTGGTTGTAATAGAAGCTTCGGTCAAAAAGGTGCTTGGCTATAAACTCCCTCATTTCGGCTTCGTTTTTGTCAGCTATAAGAGGACGTTTGCTTTTGTTGGCAACCAATCTGTCAAACAAAGTTTCTATCGAAGCTTTCAAATAAATGGACAAAACATTGTCCCCCTTCAACAATTCGTGATTATTGGCATAACAAGGTGTTCCACCTCCCAAACCAATTATTAAATTCTCGGGAGAATTCAACAAATCGACAAAAGTTTCGTGTTCCAACTTTCTAAAATAGATTTCTCCGTGCTGTTCAAAAATCTGGTTTATGGACAAATTGGTTCTTTCTTCGATGATTTTGTCCAAATCCACGAATGGAATATGGGCAGTTTTTGACAATCTATTGGCGATTGTGGACTTCCCACAACCCATATAACCTAATAAAACTATTTTTCTCATTTGAATAAAACCTTAAATACTAAGGCGTTAAAGGATTTTGTTAAAAAAAGACAAATTTATAACAAAATACCTTTGAAAAATCAAAAATAACATCTTATATTTGCACCCGCATTCAAGAAAAGAATATGACTCGATAGCTCAGTTGGTAGAGCACATCACTTTTAATGATGGGGTCCTGGGTTCGAGCCCCAGTCGGGTCACAAAATTGTGATCAACACATAATTTTCTTGAAGCATTGACTCGATAGCTCAGTTGGTAGAGCACATCACTTTTAATGATGGGGTCCTGGGTTCGAGCCCCAGTCGGGTCACAATATAATGCGCATACGTTAAAGAATCTTGATAGTCTGTAGACTTGATAGCTCAGTTGGTAGAGCACATCACTCTTAATGTTGGGGTCCTGGGTTCGAGACCCAGTCAGGTCACACAAAGAAAAACATAGAGACGTTGCATTGCAGCGTCTCTATGTTTTTTTTAGGCCACGTGGAGAAACGGTAGACTTGCCAGCTTGAGGGGCTGGTGCTCGCAAGGGCGTGCGGGTTCAAATCCCGCCGTGGTCACTTTAAAAGCCTGTTTACAGGGCTTAACAAAGGTTTTAGTCAACATTAGTCAACCGACTTTAGAAATGTGGATTAAAACCTTTTTTTTGTTTAATCAAAAGAATCCAGATCAATCCTAAAAACCTGTGGAATGATAAAATTCAAAAAAAGTCCAAAATGTTGACCACATTTAATTTCTAAAAAATATAGGACAAATCAATAAAAGACTCCAAAATTAGCAACAACACACACAACAAACTAACGCTAAAGTAGTTATGCGATTACAAAAACAATAAATTATTTGCAACTTAATTAAAAATGTGTAAATTAGCCTAACTTTTTTACCATAAACAGCATAAATGTGAAAAACAATACGGGGAAATCAAAAAGGAATTTATTAGGGTTTTTCATCCTTTCCTTTTTTTTATTGGGCATAATCAATGCCAATTCCCAAACTATTTTTTACGATTCCATCAGCAAGAAAAAATACGCCAAGATTGATGTTCGCCAAACCTATGAAAGAGTCATCGAAAAAGGATATGAATCCATCGAAATGCTGGAATATTTGGGAAATTATTATTACAAGGACAAAGATTTTCAAAAATCAAAATTATACTTCGACATGCTCTTCAGAAAATACAAATTGGCTCAAATTTCACCTAAAAGCATCGAGCTATATAATAAATTGCCGAATTAACATTATCGAAATCACAAACAAAAAAAAACCGTCTCAAATTAAATTATAATTTGAGACGGTTTTTTTTGTTTGGAATTCTTGAAATTACAACTTGATGTTCAACCCCAGTTTGAAGTTTCGACCCAAAGTGTTGTAACCCACATTTTCAACGAATTCTTCATTCAAAATATTGGTTACTGCACCAAATATAGTCAACCTGCTTTTCACCAATTCATAGTTCAGGGAAGCGTTTACCAATTGGTAAGAACCCAAAACAATCTTCTTTGTCCCATAAGTATTTCCGTCAAAGAAAGCATCATTTCTACCGTCAACATATTGGTAATTCACGTTAAAAGTAGTTCTTGGGCAAATTTGATAATCCAAAGAAGAATTCACTTTATGTTTCGGAATCAATCGATCCAGAGCTTCATCTACTTGCGTAAAAGTATAATTGGAAATCCATTTTATTTTTTCGTTCAAGGTAAAAGTGATTTCTGTCTCAACTCCTTTGGCCTTATTCGTCCCCTCAATATTAATGTATTTATAAGTTGGCGAAAACCCAATAAAATTATTCTGCTCCCGGTAAAACCCTACTGCTGAAAATCGTAGTTTTTCATCTAAAATCTGTGTTTCAAAACCAGCTTCGACTGTGGTATTTTTTTCCGGTGTCAAATCCGTATTTCCATAGGGAGAATACAATTGGTACAAACTTGGCGTCACGAAAGCGGTGCTGTAAGAAGCCAAAACTTTCAACGGAAATGCTTTAAAATCATAAGACGGATTGACGTTATAAACCAATTGGTTTCCGTATTCGCTGTGAATGTTCAATCGAGCTCCCGCATTTAAATTCAACCCAAAATCCGAAGTAAAGACTCCCGTAACATAAGGATCAATCATGTTGAATTTGGCATTTTCTTTCACAACACCTCCATAAGGCGTTTCACTGTTCATGTCGTGAAACTGATATTGGGCACCAGTCACAAGAAATAAAGACTTGGAAAACTCATATTTATTGTAGCCATCCACATTTACGCTTCTGGAATCGTATTGTGACAAACCAACCGTTCCAGAATAACTATCCAATTCGTTGTAAGTGCGCCCAATTTTGTTAAAACTCGAATTCAGGATGAATTCCCCTTTATCATATTTGTATTTTGGCATAAACCCAAAACGGGATTGTTCTGTTTTTGAATGATTCTGGCTCACGTCATTGGTTCCCGTATTGTCAAAACCGCCGTCATAATCATTATTGATTTTGTCGAAATTTCCAAAGAAATCCAAGGTCAATTTATCACAAACTTTATAACCCAACTTGGCCAAATAATTGATTCTCGAAAAACGGTCAACTTCATAGGCAACATTTTCGTTTGGCGGCGCAATTTGTGACATTCCCGTGGTTTCCGTACTGTTCAAAGAGGCAAAATAATTGACCTTGTCCACGTTCCCATTCACCGAAAATCCTTGATTGTAATCCTGGGGACTTGTCTTGGAAGTAAATGCCGTATTGTACGTTCCAGCATTCAAATATACATTTCCTTGAATGGCTTTCTTGCCTGATTTTTTCAAACTGATATTGATTACCCCTGTGGCAGCACCGGTTCCGTACAAAGTACTCGAAGCCCCTTTCATGATTTCGATGCTTTCCACCTGTTCGGCAGGAAGCAAACGCAAATCATATTCAAGACTGATTCCCGAGGCATCGGTAACCGGAATCCCGTCAATTAAAATAAGTACTTGACTGCTTTTTCCCCCACGAATGTAGTAGCCCAAATTTTTTCCGGCAACACTTTGGCTTCCGTTAATTTCAACACCTGCAACCGAATTAAGAATGGTAGCCACACTCTGCCCTTCCTTCATTTTTAAATCTTGGGAAGTAATTTTTGTAATTACTTTTCCCGACTTTTCTTTGGGCAAAGCAAATTTGGAATCAGAGATCACCACTTCATCCAGTTGATTTTTAGACACGATGGCGTCTTTTTGCTGCGCAAAAACGCAGCTTGTCATTAATGCGAATAACGCACTAACACAAACGATTTTGTTGTTCATTTAATAAACATTTTTAATGATAAAAATGGGAGAAAAGCATAGAATGACCCATACCCAAACCTTTTTTCCCGAAAGTTTGATACTCGATGTACTAGGCAGGTCTCCTGGCTTGCGTCTTGTTGTTGACCTTCCCATTTGAAGTTAGAAGTCAAAAGTTAGAGGTCAGAAGTATTTAACTTCCAACTCCCCTCTTCCTACTTCCCACTTCCAAACAGTGGTTTTGTAGATAACAACAAGCTTGATAGCTTACAGTTGCGGGTACAGCTTAAGATTTAGAATTTAAGATTGCAGATTCAAGATTGCAGATTTTTAAAAAACCTGAAACCAAAAAAACCTGAAACCAAAAAAACTTCACTCAATTCCCTTTTAATGCGGTTTTAAAATTTAAAACAGCAACCTCAATACGGCGGCAAAGGTAGTTCTAACATTCGAATAAAAAAATAAAATTGATTTTTAAAAAGGAATACCTATACCTTTGCACTTCTTTCAAAAGTGTTTTTTATGAAATTTATTTCCTTACGAATCATCCTGTTTTTATCACTGATTTCCTTTGTTGGATGCAAACAAAACACTACTGTTTTCAACGACACAATTGCCTCTTCAAAAAATGAAATCCAATATGCCAAAGGATTGGAAATCTACAAACACCAAGGCTTTTCCATCCTGAAAATCACCAATCCTTGGCCGGAAGCCAAAGAAAATTTCACTTATATCCTGCAAGAAAAAAACGGAATAATTCCCGACAGTTTGAAGCAATTCACCATCATTCCAGTTCCAATTCAATCGATTGTCGTGACCTCAACCACTCATATTCCAGCCTTGGAGTTATTGGGAGTCGAAAATACTTTGGCAGGTTTTCCGAGCACCGATTACATTTCTTCCGAAAAAACCAGAAAGCGTATCGACGCTGGAAAAGTTCGAGAAGTAGGAGTCAATGAAAGCCTGAACACCGAAGTTTTAATCGACATAAATCCCGATTTGATTGTGAGTTTTGGCTTGAACAACAGCAATCCTACTTTGGATAATCTTCAAAAAAGCGGCTTGAAAGTAATGCTCAACGGCGATTGGACAGAGCAATCTCCTTTGGGAAAAGCGGAATGGATTAAGTTTTTTGGCGCATTGTACGGATTGGATTCCAAGGCAAATTCCATTTTTTCGAAGATTGAAAAAGAATACAATTCGACTTTGGAATTAGTCAAAAAAGCGACAACAAAACCGACTGTTTTAAGTGGCGCAATGTATCAAGAACAATGGTACGTTCCGCAAGGCGAAAGCTGGGCAGCCTTGTTTTTGAAAGATGCGCAATCACAATATTTATGGGCAAACACAAAGGGAACAGGCAGTTTGGCAGTGCCATTTGAAACCATATTGGAAAAAGCACAAAATGCCGATTTCTGGATTGCTCCCGGAGATTTTTCAAGCCTGAAACAAATGAGCGACAGCAATCCGCATTACAACCAATTTGCTTCGTTTAAAAATAAAAAAGTATATTCGTACAGCCTAAACAAGGGAGCAAAAGGGGGAATTGTCTATTTCGAATTGGCCTCTTCTCGCCCCGACTGGGTTTTGAAAGATTTGATCAAGATTTTTCATCCCGAATTAGTGCCGAATCATAAATTATTTTTCTTCCAAAAATTAGAATAATGTTAAATGATAATTAAAAAAAACAGAGAATTCACCTCCTCTCTTCGAGTGATTCCGCTTTTGGGCGGGATTGTATCGAGAAGCTAATCCCCTCAAAGTGATAAACTAATTTTAAAAAAATGAACAAAACAATTTTAATAACAGGAGCAAGTAAAGGAATAGGTTTCGCTTTGTCACAACAATTTCTAAATAATGGTTATTCTGTAATTGGAACAAGTCGGACGGGGGAAATAGACAACTTATCACATCCTAATTTTACAGTTTTGGAACTTGACTTATCAAAAGAAGTGACAATAATCAATTTCAACAAACTAATTGAAAACGGAAATATTAAAATTGATTATTTAATTAACAATGCAGCAATTGGTCCCGATTTAGACACTTTAAATCCTGAGATAGAAAGTTTCAAACAGACTTTTGATGTAAACGTAACTGGAACAGTATTTTTTACTGAATTAGTTTATAAACACATTAAATTGGGTGGAAAAATAATAAACATCTCCTCAAAAATGGGATCAATAGAATTATGTGAACGGGTTGATTCTGTTGCATACAGCATGTCCAAAACTGCTCTTAATATGTATTCAAAAATCCTAACGAACAGACTATTAGACAAACAAACAGTGGCAACTATTCACCCCGGTTGGGTTCGAACAACTATAGCCAAAGACAATATTGTGAATGGAAAACTTTCACCAGACGAATCTGCAATTAAAATATTTAATTTTGTGACAACTGACTTTGAAACAGGAATATTTTGGGATATAGAAGCAGAAAGAAAAACAGAATGGTAAAATAATAACCCCATAAAACCATCTAAAAAACAAACAAATCCAAGCTTGCAAAACAAAAACCGAAATATCCTTTTATTCACCATTTTGACATTGTCACTGCTATTGCTATTGTTGTTGAACATCAGCTTGGGTTCTGTTTCCATCCCCATAAAAGACGTTTTCAACAGCTTGACAGGCGGCAACTCCAGCAAGGAAACTTGGGATTACATCATCGTCAATTATAGACTACCCAAAGCCATTGCGGCCATACTCGTGGGGATGGGATTATCCATCAGCGGATTGTTGATGCAAACCTTGTTCCGAAATCCATTGGCTGGACCGGACGTTTTGGGATTAAGTTCCGGGGCAAGTTTAGGTGTGGCAATGATTATTTTGGGAGCCGGTTTTTTACCTCCATTCTTGGCTTCGTTTTTACTTTCTTCTTATGGAATTATTTTGGCTTCAAGTTTGGGCAGTTTCCTGGTTTTATTGGCCGTTTTAGGGGTTTCCCAAAGACTGCGTGACACAATGGCCATACTAATTGTAGGATTGATGTTTGGTAGTCTAACAAGTGCCATCGTTGGGACATTAACCTATTTCAGCACCGCCGAACAATTGCAAAAATTCACTTTTTGGTCTTTGGGAAACCTTGGTAATTTGTCTTGGCCATCGATTTTCATTTTATCCGTTTGTATCTTCATCGGATTGCTTTTAAGTCTTGTCAGTATCAAACCCTTGAATGCTTTATTGCTTGGCGAAAACTACGCCCGAAGCTTGGGAATGAACTACAAAAGAACGCGATTGATTATAATCTTTGCCACCAGTATTTTGACGGGAAGCATCACCGCTTTTGCCGGCCCAATTGCCTTTATAGGACTGGCCGTGCCACATATTGCCAAATTGGTTTTCCAAACCAGTAATCACACTATTTTATTTTGGAGCACCTTGCTTTTGGGAGCCATTATTATGCTCGTTTGCGACAGCATTTCGCAAATTCCGGGAAGCGACTTGACCTTGCCCATTAATGCCGTCACATCCATTTTTGGCGCGCCAATCGTGATTTGGTTGTTGATTCGAAAACGTAAAATGATGAACTAATTTTTTTAAACGCATAGAAACATAGTTTTTATTAATTTTATCAAGACGTTTCACTAAATTATAGCTAATCATAGCTATGCTAACCCAAGACTCAAGCGATAGCGAACAGGCGAATCAATTGGGCTATGTAACTCTTTTTTCTATGATTCTTTGCGTTTAATATTTTAAAAAATAACACTGCTATGATAACACAAAAATATTTAGATGATTTAACTTACGAAGTCATTGGTTCCGCCATTGAAGTACATAAAATAATGGGAAGAGGCTTACTCGAAAGCGTTTACCATCAATGTATAAAAGAAGAATTAGCTCTTAGAAAAATTAACTTTTCTACAGAGATGAAAGTTCCTCTAATTTATAAAACCAAAGAACTCAAAGTAGATTTTAAATGTGATTTATTTATTGAAAATTGTTTAGTTGTAGAATTAAAATCCGTAATACAACCAAATCCTATATTTGAAGCTCAACTTCTTACCTATATGAAACTTTTAAAAGCCCCAAAAGGCATCTTAATTAATTTCAATTGTTTCAATATTTTTAAAGATGGTCAAAAAACTTTCGTAAACGAATATTTTAAAAATTTACCCGAAAAATAAACTATCCCTCTATGTTTGAAACGTGTTTCAACTATAAACTCTTTATAGATTCCAAAAGACTATGTTTCTATGCGTTTAAAAACATTAACTTGTAAATTATGAGTAATAAAAACATCCTTTCGATTTCAAATTTAAGCGTTGGTTACAAGACCAAAAGCTCAACAATACTCATTGCCGAAAATTTAAACTTGAATTTAAAGGAAGCAAAGTTAATCGCTTTAATTGGCGCCAACGGTATTGGAAAATCAACACTTTTAAGAACCATTACTGGAATCCAAAAACCGCTTTCAGGCACCGTTTTGCTGAATGAAAAGAATATTCATGAATTGGATTCATTGACTTTGGCGCAAAACCTGAGTGTTGTTCTTACCGAGAAATTACCGCCAAGTAACTTGACCGTATGGGAACTCATCGCTTTGGGAAGACAACCTTACACGAATTGGATTGGAACCCTAACCGACAAGGATATTGCAAAAATCAACGAAGCCATCGCACTCACTCAAATCGAACATTTAGTATCCAAAAGACATTACGAAATCAGCGATGGACAATTGCAAATCGTCTTGATTGCAAGAGCTTTGGCTCAAGACACGCCCTTGATTATTTTGGACGAACCCACCACCCACTTGGATTTGTTGCACAAAGTGGTGCTCTTTAAACTCTTGAAAAAACTCACCCAAGAAACGGAAAAGTGCATTCTTTTTTCGACTCACGACATCGACATGGCAATACAATTGAGCGACGAAATGATTATCATGACTCCCGAAAACACGGTGCAAGACCAGCCTTGCAATTTGATTCTAAAAGGAAGTTTCAATACTTTATTCAAGGATGAACACATTGTTTTTGACAGTGAAAAAGGGAAGTTTGTGATTTCTTCTTAACCACGAAGACACAAAGAAGGCACAAAGTTCACAAAGTTTAAAAAGATAGCGGTTTATAATTCGTTTGGACTCTAATCTTCTAAAAACCAATAAGTATCTTTTTCAAAATCAATTTCACCATCAACCTTAATATCTTTAAGATGTTTTTCAAAAATGCCAAACTTTTTTTGATAAATTTCATAAGAACAACATGCTCCTAAAAATCCTTGAAACTTATGATAAACAAGTATATCTCCTTTTTCAAAAGCTTTTTCTTTAGGAAAGATTGGAAACAATAAAACTGAACCTAAAATTCCAACTAAAAAAACTCCTCCAAAAATATATCCCAAAAAAGCAATAACAGGTGTAAAAAAATAATAAGAAAAATAAATTGCCTTTTTTTTAAATGGTTTTAAACTCCAAAAGAAAAGAATAAAACCAGTTATATAAAGTATAATTTTAAAACCAAAAACTATTGGTTCACTAAACCCATATCCAGTTAATTTTCCAACAATAGAATATCCAATTAAAAAAATTAAAAGATAAAAATGGAACTTATAAAAATTGTTTTTCATAAAATCTATTTGAGTGAAGTCCATCTGTCTTAATACTTAATACTCCTATCTTAATACTGAAATCTGCCTCTTCGCTTCGCCAACCACAAAAGCAACGGAATTGGCAATATTAAAACTTCGGATTAATTTCGACATCGGAATGGTCAAATGATTTTCAAATCGATTCAAAACTTCATCGCTCAAACCAACGCTTTCTTTGCCGAAAACCAACCAATCGCCATCTTGAAATTCCGCTTCATAAATAGACTTTTCGGCGTGGGAACTCATCAAGAAAACACGGGATTGATCCGGAATTTCGGCAATCCATTCTTGGATATTTTGATATTCAGTTACATCGAGATGTACCCAATAATCCAATCCGGAGCGTTTCAGGTTTTTATCATTAATGACAAATCCAAAAGGATGAATCAGGTGCAATCGGCTTTCGGTGCCTACACACAACCGACCAATGTTTCCTGTATTGTTGGGAATTTCGGGTTCTATAAGGACTACGTTTAACATTTCTTATTGGTTATTTGGTTAACTGTTTATTCGGTTATTTGAAAAGCATCAACTTCAACAACTTCTCCTGCTTTTAAATCATTCAAATGCACCTTTCCTATTCGAACCCGCACCAATCGCAAAGTAGGAAAACCAACAGCAGCCGTCATTTTTCGAACCTGACGAAATTTCCCTTCATTGACCGTGATCGAAACCCAGGAAGTGGGGCCGTGGCGTTCGTCCCTTATTTTTTTTCCTCTTGGCCCAAAATCAGGAATTTCGTTGACGATAAAAGATTCGCAAGGTTTGGTGATGTATTTCGTGCCATTGAAACCAATTTCGACACCATTTTTCATTTGGTCAATGGCCGCCTGCGTCATGATTCCATCGACTTGCACGTAATATTCCTTGTCCACTTTTTTACTACGGACAATTTCACTCATTTTCCCGTCGGTGGTCAACAAAAGCAAGCCTTCCGAATCCTCGTCAAGGCGCCCAATGGCCATTGTTCCTGCCGGAAAATCGTGTAATTCGCCCAAGAGTTTTTTCTTTCGTTTCAATTCATAAATAAATTGACTCAAATAGCCGTAAGGTTTGTGGAGGATAAAATGACGGTGCGACATTTGGACTTAAATTTCAAAAGACAAAGATAGTTTTGTTTTGGAAGTTAAAAAATAAACATTGTGTCTTGATGCGATTATTTAGATGCACCAAATTTCAAATCTTGTGACAATAATTCTCCTTCTTGTGCCATTTTTATATTGGTCATTTAATTTCCTGTCTATTTTTGAGATGAATAAAAAAATAAATCTATCAACTACTAAAAAACAAAAATTATGGACGATGAATTAATGGGAACCATCAAACTTTTCGCAGGTAGTTTTGCACCTGTAGGCTATTTCACTTGTGAAGGACAAACTTTAGCAATCAGAAATTATACTGCACTTTTTGCCATCTTAGGAACCTATTATGGCGGAGATGGTGTAAATACTTTTAAATTACCTGACTTGCGTGGTGCTTTTCCAACACAATGCACCAACACACCAGGCGTACACCCAGGAGGCACTTATTCTCTTGGAGAAACTGGTGGAGCACAGGCTGCGACCATTACAGCAGTAAACATGCCACCTCACACTCACACCATAGTAAAAGGATCAGGAACCAACATAACTGGAAATGTATCGGTAACCACCACATTACAAGCCAGCACTAGTCCAGGAGCAAATTCAACTCCTTCTGCAATCAATAATGCTTTAGGAAAAACGGTTGATACCAATGGCAATAGTGACCCTAATTTGTACACTAATGCCGCACCGAGTCAAAATTTAGCAGGAATTAGTTCAACAGCTAGCAATAATTTAAATTTTGACCCAACAGGCTTACAATTGACTCCTTGGGGTTCTGGACCAATGCCCTTGCCAACATTACCGCCTTTTGTGGCTATGCAGTATATTATATGCTATCAGGGAATCTTTCCTTCAAGACCATAATAAATATAAAAAAAATGGACTATTGAATAATAGTCCATTTTTTTTATATCTTTGATAATAAACACATTAACAAGTTATGATAAAAAAACTACTTCTCATTGGATGTTTTCTAAGTTTGTTTTCATCCTCACTAGCCCAAACCACTTTATCTCCAGGCGACATAGCTATTATTGGAGTAAATTACGACACTTCTCCTTACTATGAACTTACAATAGTAACCCTTGCTCCCATTGCCGCTAACACACAAATTAGAATTAGTGATTATTGGTATAATGAGAACACCCTAAACAAACTGACCAACGTTCAAGCTAGTTCAGGCAACGCAGTCCTGACATCAGAAGGGGCTATTTTATGGCAACCCCTCTCCGCTATTCCAGCAGGCACTCTATACAAAATAAGTATTTTGCAAGGGGGCAATACAGTTATCGGCTTACCCGGTAACGTTTCTGTTACTGGTTGGTCAACAGCTGCCGGTACTCCTTCAAGTCAAGGAGGTGACAACTGGTTCATCTATCAGGGCACTAGTGTAACAGATGTTACCAATTTTGTTTTTCTTTGGGGAAATGGTTCTAATGCTATAATAAATAATACTGCTATTGTTCCTAGTCAATTTGTAACTCCAGGAAGTATCAGTTCACTATGGGGAACTAGCGATTTAAGTAATAACAATGTAACTTATCTACCTCCAAGTTTAACCTTAGGCACCAATGCCATTGCATTGACTGTTGATCCAAATATTAATGGTGGGATTGGTTTTCATGCAGACAACAATATCTATACAGGTACAAAATCAGGTACAAAAGCAGCATTACTAACTGCAATTTGTAACAAGGATAACTGGGACGGCAATGAGACTACAACTTATGACATCACTCCAGGAGGAGCAAACTTCTCTGGAATTAATCCAATTTTCACCGTAACAGGTGCCAATAGCGCACCAACTGATATAGCACTTACTGCTTCATCTATTAATGAAAATGTGGCGGCCAATTCAACCGTGGGAACATTGAGTTCCACCGATGTTGATGCGGGAAATACTTTCACTTATACCTTGGTGGCCGGAACAGGAAGCACGGACAACGCTTCTTTCAACATCAGCGGTTCGAGTTTGAGAATCACGGCTAGTCCTGATTTCGAAACCAAGTCTTCCTACTCCGTTCGAGTTAGAACAACGGATCAAGGGTTGTTGTTCTTCGAAAAAACATTTACCATCACCATCAACGACTTGAACGAAGCCCCAACCGACATGGCAATTTCGGCTTCTTCAATCAACGAAAATGTGGCGGCCAATTCCACCGTGGGAACCTTGTCTTCCACGGATGCCGATGCTGCAAACACGTTTACCTATACTTTGGTTGCTGGAGCAGGAAGCACGGACAACGCTTCTTTCAACATCAGCGGTTCGAGTTTGAGAATCACGGCTAGCCCTGATTTTGAAACCAAATCATCCTACTCCGTTCGCGTGAGAACAACGGATCAAGGGTTGTTGTTCTTCGAAAAAACATTTACCATCACCATCAACGACTTGAATGAAGCCCCAACCGACATGGCAATTTCGGCTTCTTCAATCAACGAAAATGTGGCGGCCAATTCCACCGTGGGAACCTTGTCTTCCACGGATGCCGATGCTGCAAACACGTTTACCTATACTTTGGTTGCTGGAACAGGAAGCACGGACAACGCTTCTTTCAACATCAGCGGTTTGAGTTTGAGAATCACGGCTAGTCCCGATTTCGAAACCAAATCATCCTACTCCGTTCGTGTGAGAACAACGGATCAAGGGTTGTTGTTTTTCGAAAAAGCATTTACCATCACCATCAACGACTTGAATGAAGCTCCAACCGACATGGCAATTTCGGCTTCTTCAATCAACGAAAATGTGGCGGCCAATTCCACCGTGGGAACCTTGTCTTCTACCGATGCCGATGCTGCAAACACGTTTACCTATACTTTGGTAGCGGGAACAGGAAGCACGGACAACGCTTCTTTCAACATCAGCGGTTCGAGTTTGAGAATCACGGCTAGTCCCGATTTCGAAACCAAGTCTTCCTACTCCGTTCGCGTGAGAACAACGGATCAAGGGTTGTTGTTCTTCGAAAAAACATTTACCATCACCATCAACGACTTGAATGAAGCCCCAACCGACATTGCTATTTCTGCTTCGGCTATCAACGAAAACGTGGCGGCCAATTCAACCGTGGGAACCTTGTCTTCTACCGATGCCGATGCTGCAAACACGTTTACTTATACCTTGGTTGCTGGAACAGGAAGCACGGACAACGCTGCTTTCAACATCAGCGGTTCGAGTTTGAGAATCACGGCTAGTCCCGATTTCGAAACCAAATCATCCTACTCCGTTCGCGTGAGAACAACGGATCAAGGGTTGTTGTTTTTCGAAAAAACATTTACCATCACCATCAACGACTTGAATGAAGCCCCAACCGATATGGCAATTTCGGCTTCATCCATCAACGAAAATGTGGCGGCCAATTCCACCGTGGGAACCTTGTCTTCCACGGATGCCGATGCTGCAAACACGTTTACCTATACTTTGGTTGCTGGAACAGGAAGCACGGACAACGCTTCTTTCAACATCAGCGGTTCGAGTTTGAGAATCACGGCTAGTCCCGATTTCGAAACCAAATCATCCTACTCCGTTCGTGTGAGAACAACGGATCAAGGGTTGTTGTTTTTCGAAAAAGCATTTACCATCACCATCAACGACTTGAATGAAGCTCCAACCGACATTGCTCTTTCTGCTTCGGCTATCAACGAAAATGTTGTGGCCAATTCCACCGTGGGAACTTTGTCTTCTACCGATGTGGATGCTGCAAACACGTTTACATATACCTTGGTGGCCGGAACAGGAAGCACGGACAACGCTTCTTTCAACATCAGCGGTTCGAGTTTGAGAATCACGGCTAGTCCCGATTTCGAAACCAAATCATCCTACTCCGTTCGCGTGAGAACAACGGATCAAGGGTTGTTGTTCTTCGAAAAAACATTTACCATCACCATCAACGACTTGAATGAAGCCCCAACCGACATTGCTATTTCTGCTTCGGCTATCAACGAAAACGTGGCGGCCAATTCAACCGTGGGAACCTTGTCTTCTACCGATGCCGATGCTGCAAACACGTTTACTTATACCTTGGTTGCTGGAACAGGAAGCACGGACAACGCTGCTTTCAACATCAGCGGTTCGAGTTTGAGAATCACGGCTAGTCCCGATTTCGAAACCAAATCATCCTACTCCGTTCGTGTGAGAACAACGGATCAAGGGTTGTTGTTTTTCGAAAAAGCATTTACCATCACCATCAACGACTTGAATGAAGCTCCAACCGACATTGCTCTTTCTGCTTCGGCTATCAACGAAAATGTTGTGGCCAATTCCACCGTGGGAACTTTGTCTTCTACCGATGTGGATGCTGCAAACACGTTTACCTATACTTTGGTTGCTGGAACAGGAAGCACGGACAACGCTTCTTTCAACATCAGCGGTTCGAGTTTGAGAATCACGGCTAGTCCCGATTTCGAAACCAAATCATCCTACTCCGTTCGTGTGAGAACAACGGATCAAGGGTTGTTGTTTTTCGAAAAAGCATTTACCATCACCATCAACGACTTGAATGAAGCTCCAACCGACATTGCTCTTTCTGCTTCGGCTATCAACGAAAATGTTGTGGCCAATTCCACCGTGGGAACTTTGTCTTCTACCGATGTGGATGCTGCAAACACGTTTACCTATACTTTGGTAGCGGGAACAGGAAGCACGGACAACGCTGCTTTCAACATCAGCGGTTCGAGTTTGAGAATCACGGCTAGTCCCGATTTCGAAACCAAGTCATCCTACTCCGTTCGCGTGAGAACAACGGATCAAGGGTTGTTGTTCTTCGAAAAAACATTTACCATCACCGTGAATGATTTATGTGATTTAGACAATACCGTTACTCAATCAGCTGGAATATTGACGGCGACCCAAACTGGAGCCACTTACCAATGGTATAAATGTTCTGACAATTCCCTTGTTGGAACCAACAGCAATACTTATACTCCAACAGTAGTGGGTGACTACAAAGTTGACATTACTTCTGGAAGTTGTACCGTGACATCAACTTGTGTTACAGTGACAACATTAGGAAATACGACCTTTGAAACCAATTCAAAATTTGTATTATACCCTAATCCGAGTTCCGGAATTGTAAATATAAATTCCGAGGCCGATGGCGATTTCCAAATTCTAAACCAATTAGGTCAAGTAATGAAAACGTTCAAAGTGAATGCCAATGTGATTAATACAATAGAGGCAGAAAACCTTACTGACGGTATTTATTTTGTAAAAGATTCCAACAAAAACAAATCTTACAAGCTTATCATCAAAAAATAGTTTGACTCATTCCTAAATAGAAACTGTCCGAGAAGCAATTTTCGGGCAGTTTTTTTGCTTTAAATGGACAAAACCTGTTTTCACCAAAAAGACTTCAAGTCACTAAATTAAAGCATTTTACGGTTTCCCGTAAAGAACCTACTTTATTTATTCTTTATTTTACATAACTTCAAATCAATCATAAATACTAAACATTTGAATTATGATAAAAAAATCAATTTTGATAGAGAATAAAACTTCTATTACCGCCAAAAACTTGCAACTAATAATCAAATCCGAAATCCGGGAAAGTGCTATTCCCATTGAAGATATTGGCTTTTTGGTTCTCGATCATCAAGAAATTTACCTCAGTTTGCCGGCAATGAATTTGTTGGTGGAGAACAATACTTCGGTAATTATTTGCGGCAAAAATCATTTACCCAACGGAATGTTTCTCAACCTCAACAGCCACCACATTCAACAAGAGGTTTTCAAAAACCAAATTGAAGCTTCCATTCCGCTAAAAAAACAATTGTGGCAACAAACCATTGTCGAGAAAATAACGAATCAAGGGATTCTTTTGACAAAAATTACTCCAAATAAAAACACTCTTGAATTCTTGGCCAGCAAAGTTTTGAGTGGCGACACTACCAATATGGAAGGCGTGGCAGCAAGCCAATATTGGAAAACCTTTTTTGACACCCATGACATCAATTTCAGGAGAGAACGTTTTGGCGATTATCCCAATAATTTCCTCAATTACGGCTATGCGATTCTTCGTGCCGCTACCGCCAGGGCTTTGTCGGGAAGCGGATTATTGAACACCCTGGGCATTCATCACAAAAGCAAATACAACGCTTTTGCCCTCGCCGATGATATCATGGAACCCTTCCGACCCTTGGTGGACGAAAAGGTTTTTGAAATTATGCAACAATACGACGAACAGGAATTAAACACCAAAATCAAGGCCGAACTGTTGCAGGTATTGACCCGAACCGTTTATTTCAAAGACGAAAAAAGCCCGTTGATGGTAGCCTTGCAAAAAACAGCCAGCTCCTTGCAACAATGCTTTATGGGAAACAGAAAAAAAATCAAATACCCCAAATTATGGAACTTAACGCCTACCGAATAATGTGGTTGTTCGTGTTTTTTGATTTGCC
Organism: Flavobacterium limnophilum; assembly: GCF_027111315.2. Lineage (GTDB taxonomy): Bacteria > Bacteroidota > Bacteroidia > Flavobacteriales > Flavobacteriaceae > Flavobacterium > Flavobacterium limnophilum. Next base: position 2,804,502 of record NZ_CP114289.2, read on the forward strand.
GACAGAAACCAAAAAGGATCGGCGAAACGCCTCGCAATTTCGAGGCAATCTCTTGAAGGATGGTTTCTCGATGATGCAATTTTCGGTTTACATTCGCCATTGTGCTAGCGGAGAAAGTGCCGATGTTCACGAAAAACGGATTCACAAACTCGTCCCGCCCTTGGGCAAAGTCAGTGTTTTGCGGATTACCGACAAGCAATTTGGGATGATTATCAATTATCTGGGCAAAGCCAAACAAGATGCAGTAGATGTGCCAACGCAGTTGGAATTGTTTTAAAACATTGGTTCTTGCCGATTATCCCAAAAATAAGACAACTGAATAGTTTCTTTGTTTATTTCATAAAACAACGAACATTGTTTGGTAATAGTAGCTTTTCTAACTTTATTATTAAAATTAGAACTTTTATAAATATAGGGTTGCTTGGAAATGGAGTGAATTACAGAATCTACTTTTCTTATAAACTTTTTAGCAGAAATAACACCAAATTTTGCTTCAATATAAAGAACAATTACATCAAAAGTTGTTTCGGCATTTTCTGACCAAACCACTTTCATAAGTTATATTTGGTTTTATACTTAGCCATAACTTCTTCGTGCGAAGAAAATTTTCCTTGCTTGAATTGTTCCTGACTCTCAAGAATCCCTGCTTTTACATGCTCTGGAAGTTCGTCCCAAAAATCAACTTCTTTTTCTTCAAAAGTAATTTTTGCTTTAATGGCAGTGGCAATTTCCTGCAACATACTTTTGTATTCCTCTTGGGTTTCAATAACTACTCTCATAATCAATGTTTTTACAAATATACAAATTATTACAATTGGGTTTTGGCTTGAACAACTGCAATTGCATAGAAACAAAAAAATGCTCCAATCTAGCCTATCACGTGCTAAAAAGGAGCATTTTATTTTACGATATTCTTATTTATTCTCTTGATTACTAGAAGGTAACAAGCCAACTAATATCGTGTTTTCTAATCTTTAATCAAACCACAACCGCTTACTATCTTATTAGATGAAATATCGAAATATCGTGTTTTCTAATCTTTAATCAAACCACAACCCACGGCGAGGACTAACGTAACGTTCGAAGAATATCGTGTTTTCTAATCTTTAATCAAACCACAACCAACAAGCCTTTAGGGTAATGACCGCCACAATATCGTGTTTTCTAATCTTTAATCAAACCACAACAGAATGCAACGGTTTTATGAAACTTGGAGCAATATCGTGTTTTCTAATCTTTAATCAAACCACAACCAATTGATAATGTTGATGCTTTTGGTTTTAAATATCGTGTTTTCTAATCTTTAATCAAACCACAACCATTTCGAAATTATTGTTCGGTAACCAGAAAATATCGTGTTTTCTAATCTTTAATCAAACCACAACCGTGCAGCGTTCGCGCCTTCTGGTCGATACAATATCGTGTTTTCTAATCTTTAATCAAACCACAACCACTTGGTCGGGCTTTATCGCCCGCATAGCAATATCGTGTTTTCTAATCTTTAATCAAACCACAACAATCGGTAACGACATCGACCTTGACAAGTTAATATCGTGTTTTCTAATCTTTAATCAAACCACAACATCCAAGCCACTCAGCAGCTTTCGGCCGAAAATATCGTGTTTTCTAATCTTTAATCAAACCACAACTACTGCGCTGTCTTCGCTTTCGAACTCAATAATATCGTGTTTTCTAATCTTTAATCAAACCACAACCAATATCTTATACAGACATTAGCAGCAGGAAATATCGTGTTTTCTAATCTTTAATCAAACCACAACCACAACCGAAGAATATAAATCTTATAATGTAATATCGTGTTTTCTAATCTTTAATCAAACCACAACAATCAAACAATTTCGGCCTTAAGAAATTAAATATCGTGTTTTCTAATCTTTAATCAAACCACAACCTTGTCAAGATTTAAGTGCAGCCGGTAAGCAATATCGTGTTTTCTAATCTTTAATCAAACCACAACTTCGTGCCCGAATTCCAAAGAAAGGGAAAAAATATCGTGTTTTCTAATCTTTAATCAAACCACAACCTGACGATGTTATGTAAACATTCTTGTTAAAATATCGTGTTTTCTAATCTTTAATCAAACCACAACTTATGGTGGTAATCCTACTGGAACAACGCCAATATCGTGTTTTCTAATCTTTAATCAAACCACAACATAAAGTGGTTTGCGTCAGGGATAGGCGGAAATATCGTGTTTTCTAATCTTTAATCAAACCACAACCCCGGAGCCTTTCGAACCGCCATAGCCTATAATATCGTGTTTTCTAATCTTTAATCAAACCACAACTTAGACCATAAGAAAGTACCCATACAACCTAATATCGTGTTTTCTAATCTTTAATCAAACCACAACCAAGATAGTACAGTTTAGATTTTACAACCCAATATCGTGTTTTCTAATCTTTAATCAAACCACAACTTTTGCTGCTGTGTCTTTAGGATTTGGATTAATATCGTGTTTTCTAATCTTTAATCAAACCACAACCAATAGGCTTCACTATACCCTTGCTATTAAATATCGTGTTTTCTAATCTTTAATCAAACCACAACTACAGCAGATGATAACATCATTACTCGTGCAATATCGTGTTTTCTAATCTTTAATCAAACCACAACTGCTTTGGGGTCTGTACTTTTTTAGCCTCGAATATCGTGTTTTCTAATCTTTAATCAAACCACAACTCCATTAGGCCACATTGATTTTATATTCTCAATATCGTGTTTTCTAATCTTTAATCAAACCACAACTTATCTATTGAAGAAGTAACAGATGACCTAAATATCGTGTTTTCTAATCTTTAATCAAACCACAACCAATTTGGAGACCCAAAAGGAAATATTAAAAATATCGTGTTTTCTAATCTTTAATCAAACCACAACCAAGAAATTTTCGATAAAAAGAAAAATCCAAATATCGTGTTTTCTAATCTTTAATCAAACCACAACTGACCGACACTGTTTTAGTAACTTCGCCAAAATATCGTGTTTTCTAATCTTTAATCAAACCACAACTGATTCTTCAGCCAATCTCAACAAGTTCATAATATCGTGTTTTCTAATCTTTAATCAAACCACAACTGAATTCAGAATGTAAATACATTCCAAAAGAATATCGTGTTTTCTAATCTTTAATCAAACCACAACCCGCGTGTAAGTGGGACACCATCATACCATAATATCGTGTTTTCTAATCTTTAATCAAACCACAACAATATATCGAAACCAGTTCTATTTTTAATAAATATCGTGTTTTCTAATCTTTAATCAAACCACAACAGACACCGTAACTGCTCATTTTACTAACAAATATCGTGTTTTCTAATCTTTAATCAAACCACAACGAAGACGTTTTCTATAAATCAGTAGAGGAAAATATCGTGTTTTCTAATCTTTAATCAAACCACAACCAGTGCAGCGATGGACGGCCGTGTATATTTAATATCGTGTTTTCTAATCTTTAATCAAACCACAACCCGTTGCGATCGCGTCTTTAAGCGGCTGCAAATATCGTGTTTTCTAATCTTTAATCAAACCACAACTGCGGATCAATAAACAAATCTACCTTTAAAAATATCGTGTTTTCTAATCTTTAATCAAACCACAACCTTGATCTTCTTGTAAATCAATGGCCAATTAATATCGTGTTTTCTAATCTTTAATCAAACCACAACGAATAAATTAGCCGATAAAAATGATATTGAATATCGTGTTTTCTAATCTTTAATCAAACCACAACTTTCGAAGGCGCAATTTATAAAGCCGACAAAATATCGTGTTTTCTAATCTTTAATCAAACCACAACTACGACTTGGCAAATGACCGCTACTGGATGAATATCGTGTTTTCTAATCTTTAATCAAACCACAACTATTTCGACAATTACATCTAAAGGATAGCTAATATCGTGTTTTCTAATCTTTAATCAAACCACAACCAACTAATCCGCCTGTTCCGAACTCTACAAAATATCGTGTTTTCTAATCTTTAATCAAACCACAACCCGAAAGGCTGCAGTATTATGAAGTACGATAATATCGTGTTTTCTAATCTTTAATCAAACCACAACTTATACCATAAGAAAGTACCCATACTACTTAATATCGTGTTTTCTAATCTTTAATCAAACCACAACCTGGGTATGAATACAAATCTTTTAATAAAAATATCGTGTTTTCTAATCTTTAATCAAACCACAACCTAAACGTGCCTATTGGATTGTTATTTGACAATATCGTGTTTTCTAATCTTTAATCAAACCACAACCTTGTTTTGGACTATAAAAAACAAGGACAAAATATCGTGTTTTCTAATCTTTAATCAAACCACAACCACGCGCAAAAGAGTTATTTATAAAATCAGAATATCGTGTTTTCTAATCTTTAATCAAACCACAACTGTAATTGAGCAATAAAGGAAATAGTAAATAATATCGTGTTTTCTAATCTTTAATCAAACCACAACTGATATACTTAAATGCAAGGGCTTTGTAAAATATCGTGTTTTCTAATCTTTAATCAAACCACAACTCAAAAACTCCACGAATGGCACTTCGACATAATATCGTGTTTTCTAATCTTTAATCAAACCACAACCAAGACAAAAACGGAGTTGATATTTATGAAAATATCGTGTTTTCTAATCTTTAATCAAACCACAACTCTGCAAATGTGCTGAAAAGAGTAATGGTAAATATCGTGTTTTCTAATCTTTAATCAAACCACAACATTTTAGGCTGCAATCCAATTTCGTGTAAAAATATCGTGTTTTCTAATCTTTAATCAAACCACAACAATCACGAGCTCCAGTATAACTTGCCGTAGAATATCGTGTTTTCTAATCTTTAATCAAACCACAACAGGATAGTTTCAGTACATCAAACATTAATTAATATCGTGTTTTCTAATCTTTAATCAAACCACAACTATTTGAATTAAATTAGTAAAAAATTAAATAATATCGTGTTTTCTAATCTTTAATCAAACCACAACAAAGATGCTGTAGTGGTAGCGCACAACCAAATATCGTGTTTTCTAATCTTTAATCAAACCACAACATAATATCATAATTCACGATATCACTATTAAATATCGTGTTTTCTAATCTTTAATCAAACCACAACAGAAGTTGGTCAGAAAGTAACGGCAATAAAAATATCGTGTTTTCTAATCTTTAATCAAACCACAACTGTATTTGTTTTTTGCCGTAGTTGTCCGAAAATATCGTGTTTTCTAATCTTTAATCAAACCACAACTACTATTGGGATAATTTCAATATTATGATTAATATCGTGTTTTCTAATCTTTAATCAAACCACAACACTTTAGGCATATTCGACACTAACAAATATAATATCGTGTTTTCTAATCTTTAATCAAACCACAACCACGTGCTGGTTCGTTTGTTGAAAAACCTTAATATCGTGTTTTCTAATCTTTAATCAAACCACAACAGGTAAATGTTCAGTCCGATTGGAATGAAAATATCGTGTTTTCTAATCTTTAATCAAACCACAACAAGGTTGAAGTGTTGCAAAAACTACTCAACAATATCGTGTTTTCTAATCTTTAATCAAACCACAACCGAGGTTTAAGGTTTTATAATCCTCACAATAATATCGTGTTTTCTAATCTTTAATCAAACCACAACTACTTTCCGTTTGCATCGTCGACTTCCATAATATCGTGTTTTCTAATCTTTAATCAAACCACAACTCGATTGCTTGATTGTGTGTCGGTTGGCGAAATATCGTGTTTTCTAATCTTTAATCAAACCACAACTTACCGGCAACTAGCGGTAAATTCATCACAAATATCGTGTTTTCTAATCTTTAATCAAACCACAACTATCCACTTGATGATTTATTAATGCGTGGTAATATCGTGTTTTCTAATCTTTAATCAAACCACAACCGAGGTTTTCTGTTTTATAATCCTCACAAAATATCGTGTTTTCTAATCTTTAATCAAACCACAACTGCTGGTCAACATAATCCATCATCAACTCCAATATCGTGTTTTCTAATCTTTAATCAAACCACAACCTTGAAATTAAACCTTTCAAATTTTCACCTAATATCGTGTTTTCTAATCTTTAATCAAACCACAACAACGTTGGTCAATTTGGTCAAAAGTATCTTAATATCGTGTTTTCTAATCTTTAATCAAACCACAACAGTTGAAAGTTATACCAATTTCGCAACGTAATATCGTGTTTTCTAATCTTTAATCAAACCACAACTCAATTCCTTCAATCTTGCAAATCAATTCTAATATCGTGTTTTCTAATCTTTAATCAAACCACAACTTTACAAAAGGGTTTGATGTTTGCGATGTCAATATCGTGTTTTCTAATCTTTAATCAAACCACAACCTTTGTTCGATTTCGCCCGTGACTTCTTTTAATATCGTGTTTTCTAATCTTTAATCAAACCACAACTAGGATTAAAGATATAATCGTTCAACTGGCAATATCGTGTTTTCTAATCTTTAATCAAACCACAACAAAGGCAATCCATTCAGGTCTTTTGCGGAAAATATCGTGTTTTCTAATCTTTAATCAAACCACAACCTCCTGCGATTAAGTATCTCGGTGTTTGAGAATATCGTGTTTTCTAATCTTTAATCAAACCACAACTACAGGACAGCGGTTGGAGTAGATAATAGTAATATCGTGTTTTCTAATCTTTAATCAAACCACAACAGATGTACCGACTGATTTCATCGCTGGAAAATATCGTGTTTTCTAATCTTTAATCAAACCACAACAAGGCCATTCACCTATAATTCCATTAGGGTAATATCGTGTTTTCTAATCTTTAATCAAACCACAACCGAGCCATTAAAGCCATATTATCCTCGTTTAATATCGTGTTTTCTAATCTTTAATCAAACCACAACAGGAAGATGCAAAACAGTCTTGTTTAGGATAATATCGTGTTTTCTAATCTTTAATCAAACCACAACTGGTCTTTTAAAACCCTAATTCGTTTAAAAAATATCGTGTTTTCTAATCTTTAATCAAACCACAACTTATGTTGATGCTATTATTATGGCAAAGAAATATCGTGTTTTCTAATCTTTAATCAAACCACAACTTGCGTGATCTTGTACAACTTTCAAGTCGGAATATCGTGTTTTCTAATCTTTAATCAAACCACAACCGACGCTATTAATTATCCCTTCGATATGAAATATCGTGTTTTCTAATCTTTAATCAAACCACAACAGGAGCGGATCCGGTAAGGTTTGCAGTCGTAATATCGTGTTTTCTAATCTTTAATCAAACCACAACTACTTTTGCTTTTGCTATTAAAGCACTAGTAATATCGTGTTTTCTAATCTTTAATCAAACCACAACCGTGGATAGCTCATTAATTTTAACTTTAAAAATATCGTGTTTTCTAATCTTTAATCAAACCACAACATTATAACGCCTCTTATTCCTTTTTTCTTAAATATCGTGTTTTCTAATCTTTAATCAAACCACAACTGAAAGCTACTGCATCCCTGCTGGGCGGATGCCATACCTTTCAGTTGTGGTTTGGCTGTTTAAGAGGTCGAAAAACTATGTCAAAGAACTTTTAGAAATCTTGTCTCCCAATGATTGTGATGATTTCAATTTCATTCCCTTTGATATTGAAATAAATGGTGTCAACTCCACAAACACAAAAACGATCTACATCCCTGTACTTTGTAACGACTGGAAACATAAACGGATTTGATGCTATTTTATTAAAACAATCAAACAACATATCGTAATATTTATTTGCTTGTTGCAAACCAAATCTCCATAAACCATACTCAAAAATCCTTACAATATCTTCTTCTGCTTCAAAAGATAAATGACACTTATACATTTAGCCTACTTTTAATTTCCACCAAAAGCTCTTCTTTGGTTTTAGTGCTAAAACCGCTTTTCAAACCTCTATCAATTTTCATTTGCACATAGTGGTGGTACTCTTCTCGCTCACGAGCTTGCTTGATTAAATAATTTACCGCTTCACTTTTGCTCGTAAATTCTTCTTTACTAACTTGTTCTTTTAACCATTCATCATTTTGATTGGCTAAAGTGATACTTTGTCGTGCCATAATAATAGTTTTTTTGTTTGGTGTAAATTTACACCAAACTTTTTGAAATGGAATTACATTTTGAAAACTTTATCAATAAACGCCCAGCTTACAATGCCTTAACTTTAACCAATGTTATTTTGTGTCTTTCAAAGCAAACAATTATTACCTACAAACCAAAGCCTTTCCGGTATTGATCGTGGGCATCATCAGCTCTTTTTTCCAACAAATCAGTTTCAATAATTTTAGGATTTTCCAATACAATAGTGGTGTATATTTCAATGGCCAATCCATCAAAAACTTGATCTGGATTAGTCGTTAGCTTGCTTACAAAAGCTTTAAAACTCACTCCTTGTTCCAACATATTGGCAATGGCAATATTTTCATAAGCTGCCAAATAGCCTAATTTATGGCTACCAAAATAGACCTCAACCGCAAAACTATCATAGTGATTATTTATTTCTCGATGAAGCACCAATTCCTGACCAACAACAAGTTGACTTCTCACTTTTCCAAATTGATAATGCGTTAAACCCTTGACATAATTGTCATATATTTTGACTGGTTTTTGCGACCAAGTGGTATTAGGAATGATCAAACCTGTTGTTCCTAAACCTAAAGTCCTAAAAAATCTAATCGATTCATAACTTATTTGAAATTTATTTTCCCGCTCGGAGAAATTTTAAAATCAATATTTTCAACACAAGCTTTAAAATTACTTAAACGTATTCTTAATTTTTGAGCTGGTTTTATAAAATCTAATGAAGATTCTTCAATTAAATTCTTATCCGCATCTCCTTGAGCGTGATGTCTCAAATTAATTCTACTATCATTTTCAAATTGAGTTATTTTATACAAACGATTACTCAATTCTAAATGCGACAACTGTTTAAGTTCATCTTTACTAGATTCATAAAATAAAACCATTTGATTTACTTTTAATAAATAAGAAAATGGAATTAAAATTTCAGATTTTTTGTCTTTGTTTTTTACAATATTATTTTCAATTGGTATTTCCAATTTTTTATTTCCTTGATTGTATTTTGCTACTTCAAAAGCCGAAATTGTTTTATGAATTCTTTCTACCTTACCTTTCTCATTTAAAGCTTCATAGACAGCCATTGCAAAAATATTTTCCAATTTGGCGTAATAATTTTCTTTGTGCTCTTTTCTTTTACCTTGAGAAACGTGACTTTGCTTTTTAATGGTTGGCAATTGTCTAAAATTAGTTTTTATTCTAACTTTTTTAATCAACATACTTTTCAAATTATCTTCTTCAGGCAAAAGAATAAATCCTTCGTCAGTTCTAATATTCTTTAGTCCGTGTTTTTTTATTCTCTGCTTTATAGCTTCATCAACAATATTTTCAATACTTGCCTCATTTAAGTTACTGGCCCAATCTCTTTTTACAAACCAAATTTCTTTTTCGTCTTTTTCATTTACTCTTTCAATCGCTCCGTAAAAAGTATCTAAATGCAAGGAACTTCTAATTCCTTGTCCTTCTTGATAAATTACATTACCTGACTTATCATATTGAATTTTATTCCTGATTTTCAGTTTCCTCTTGGTTTGTTTCAATAAATTGTCTTTATGATTATGTACTACTAAAATTGATTCTTTTAATTTATCAATATCTTCCGTAAAAGTTGACCAAGGTTTTTGAACTTTAAATTTTTCAATTTTACCGAGTGATTCAGACTCATTAAACGCCTGTGCTAAAGAATCTCTTATACTTTTATCCATACAAGTCAGCACAACCGCATCAATAGCGTGATGATAATGTAACGTTCTGTCTTTTTTAGGCAAACCCCACGACTGGCGAATATCAGCAACCATTGTACCTTTGGCTGGAAAGACATTATTGAACAACGACCCTAAAAATAATTTTGAATATTTGGTAATAATTCCAGTGTCAACCAATTGACTATTCTTGAATTTTGGATTTATTTCTTTATCTGTAAAGCGCTTGTATTTTTCATTCCAATAATTAAACTCTAACGATAAATAATGTCTTTGTTGGATTGCTCTATCTTTTTGTTCAACCGTAGAAGCTACTTTAGAAAAATATCTTTGCTGTTCAATTTTCTCTTTCAAATCCTCAATCTTCTCTTTCCAATGACTAGTATTAATAGTTACATTTTGGATATACTTAGTATCTATTTCTTCTAATTCCTGAGGAATTCTATTACCTTTAATTTTATTAAAAAGTTTTTCGGCTAAAGTTTTATTGACTAATGAATTATCAAAAGATTTACTTCTTGGAAAAGTATGCTCAATTTCAAATTTTGGATTATCTCCAAATAAGTTTTCAATACTTATCGGTATATTTGTATAAAGACATCGCTTGTTTTGTTCTTCCATCAATCGATATTTCAAAATATCAATATCAGTTACCTTATAACCTTTCTCTATTGCATATTCTTCTAATCTTTCTTTGAATTTTTTATTCTCATTTTCTCTTTCACGTTGCCATCTTTCAATTGCCAATCGCTTATTTTTATCATTCAATTCACGAGCCAATTCAATAATGATGGTAGTGTCTGAACTTATTTTCTTTTCTTTTAGCAACGAATTAACCAATTTCCTTAAATAATGAAGTGTTCGCATTGCCATCGGATTTCTAACTGATGCTGTAAATGGACTTCCTAGCAATCCATCGTTACTCTCCTGATAGGTATCAATTGCTGATGGATGGTATAATTTATCCGATTGTGTAGAAGAAACTTTGAATTCATCAATCAAAAACTGTTTGATTATTTCATCCAATCTTGGTTTAGACAAATGATAACCACCAAATCTTCTTTTTTGTAATTGACTTTGAAAATTAAACTCTATTTCAGATTGTATTTCATTTTTTAAATCCTCACTAAACTTGTTCCACCTGTCTTTTCCATAAAATACAATTATCTTTTCAGAAACACTTTTTTTGTCAGTTTCATCCAAAACATATTCAGCATCCGAATTATCATATTCCTTTATAAAATCTTCTAAAAGAGAATTTACAATGTCAATTTTTAAAGTTTGGTCTTTATAACCATCTATAATATTGGAAATATTATCTTGAACATATTGTTTTTTCTCCAACCATTTTTCTTTCCCAATTATTTGAGGAATATTAGCATAAAAAACAGCGTGAGAATAAATAATGTTTTGTTCTAAAAAAGGAAGAATATTAACAATTGCTTTTTTACTTAGCGAAGCATATCCTTGCTTTAAATTAATTTTCTCATATCTTTCAACTTGTTCTTCAGTAATATCATATCGACTCCTAATGAAATGCTTCACTTTTTCAGAAGTAACATCGTTCACAAAATCGCCTGAAAAAAATAAAGTATGCCACAATTCATCGATTAAGTCGTCAGTAGATTTTTTATCTGATAGTTTATACTTACTACAGATTATCTCTTTACAATCTTCCCAATCATTTGCATCATAAACATCTTTTAACAAACTCATAGTTGGATTTCCAACTATTGGATATTTGTCGTTATAATTAAACTCAAAGTATAAATTATTCTTTTTTGCTTTTGTATTGACTACTTTAGATATTTCAGCAAACTTAAAACTTGGCTTGCTTTTTCTAAAAAACAATTCTTTAACCAAATTAAAATACTCTGGATAATTGGAAAGAAACTGAAATTTATCTAGACTTCTTTCTTTGACTTTTATTGAATTTAAAAATTGATACATTCTAAATTCTTCAAACAAAGGATGACTTACCGCACAACGAGTTTTGCTTGGTTCAAGGGTACACTTACCAACACTTCCCTTTTGAGATTTCAACGGCCGTTGAAAAAATATAGCTTTAAAAAGTTTGTCAGCCAGTACAGTAGCAATTTTTTGATTTTTTATTAAAACATTAAATTCTTCTATATAACTTATTCTTGAAGAATTAACTTCATTATCATCACCAGCATATTTAGCCTTTCTAACACTTTCCCCTTCTTCCAATTGCTCATACAAGTATTCTCCTAAAGTTTTATCTCCTCTTTTTTCTTTTTCTTGTAGATAAACAACCAAATCTTTTCCTGCATCTGCATCCTTTCTTCCACTTTTAAAGCCTCTTCTTTGGCAAATGTGATACAAAGCTCTTCCAAATTCAAAATTAGAAACAGAATCATTCGAAGCATTACTTCTTGCTTCATAAGGATTAATTTTTAACCATTCTCTAAATTCAAAATTTTCAGTTGGATAAACACAAGACTTGCCTTTTGTATAAAGAGCCCAATTATTCAACTCATCAATTGTTAATGGACACATTCCATTCTCAATTAACAACTTCAATAAATCAGATTTTCTTTGTTTTCTTCTAGAATATAATTTTCTTGAAGCTCTTTTTTTTGTTCTTTCTGATGCTAAAGAAAATTCAACTCCCTTTTCTTCACCAACCCCTTGAGGAAAAACAATAACTCCTGAATCTAAAATCTGATTTTTATTATCTATATTATTATCTCTGATTGCCCACCCAATCGAGTTTGTTCCTAAATCCAATCCTAATATTTTAGCCATAACAATCTATTTTTGTAAGAATTTTTAAAGTTATGGAGAAAATAATTACCCACTTTACGGTTTTCCTCATTCGAACTAAAGTTTTTTTTACATATATTTGTTACTGATTAAAATTTCTAATCTTTAATCTTATCACAATAAGGCTATATGCCGTAGAGAAATCTTTAGTCCTGCTTCGGTGGGACTTCTTTTTGCTAAACTCCCAAGAGAATTTCTTTTTCATCAATACGATTGACTTAAATGGCCATGGCCAAATAAACAAACTGCCATGTCTGAATAATAATTTGGCCGCGTCAGTTTATTTGTTACGTAAAGACGAATTTGTATCTTTGAGCGTACAACTTTCAAAATCAATACTTATGGCTGTTCCTTTTACTGTAACAAAAAAAAACATTCCCAGTAAACCCAATCCCATAATTGGGTATTATCCTAGGGTTGCCACAAGTGGCGTCCTGGATTTAGAAGATTTATCCGAACGTGTTTCCATCAGCTGCTCCGCAACCCAGTCCGATTGTTATGCAGTGGTCATTGGTCTTGTCAAGGAAATAACATCTGCTTTAGAACAAGGCAACATAGTACGATTAGGACAATTAGGCTCTTTTCAAATAAGCATACAAAGCACTGGGAGTGCTACTCCTGAAGAAGTAGATAAATCGAAAATAAAACGCAGTTCGATTATTTTCCGTCCTGGCAAAAAACTCAAACTAATGCTAAAACAATTGGTTTTCAAAAAGATAATTAAACCTTAAAAAACTAATAATTCCATTTTTTTCTAAATACAAATTCATCCCCACAAACCAAAAGCTTTGTTAAATGATGGTATTACCATAGGCAAATAGAATATCTTTATAAAAGTTGACACTATTAATCCTAAAACAAACACGATGGAAAATAATGATCTTGGTTCAAAAAAGATGAACAATAAGCAAAATACGCCTGAGGAATTCAGCAACGAAATCCTACCAGAGAATTATGATCCTGCAGCAACAAAACTCGTGGCAGAAGTAGAAACCAATAGCAGTGGAGAACAAAAAATCGTGCACCGAGCACGGAATATTGACTCTAATCCCGAACAAAATAGTAGCGTAGATAACAAACAACCGAGTTCTAGTGTCGAGATTTTCTCGGATAAAGAAACCCAAAGAATGATCGAAAACAAAGACCACAACTCGGATATTACCGCCTTTCGATATCCCAATTCCGATCCCGACAATCACGAAGACAGGGGAAACATGAAGTTAGACGAATAATTTTTTTGTTTTTTTGAGTAGCCAACAAGAAAGGGATTTTTTGTTGGCTATTTTTTTTACTCTTTTACTACACCCCAATTAAAATAGTATAAAAAAAACGCCAATTATTCCTTACTTTTACCTTCCACAAAAACCCTTCTTCTTATGTCAAACATGCTTCCGTTTTTACTGCTGTTCATTATTGCCCTCGCCATTGGAATTTTTATTGGCAAACTCCTATTTTCGGCACGATTCCAATCAGACAAAATTAGTCTGGAAGAAAAGTTGATTGCCTTGAATGACCAGTTGAACCAACAAAAAGAACAATTCCTGCTCGACAAAAACAGTTTCGAGAAACAACTCGAATTGGCCAATGCCGAAAAAGAAAGCATTAGAAACGAAAAAGACAGCTTGGCTATTCAACTGACCAAGAAAGAGGTGGATTTTGAAAATCTTTGGGAACGCAACAAGGAACAAAAAGAAGAAGTGGAAAAACTACAGGAAAAATTCACCAAGGAATTCGAGAATTTGGCCAATAAAATCTTGGACGAAAAATCAAGCAAGTTCACCGAACAAAACAAAGAGAACATGAAAAACATCCTGTCGCCATTGCAAGACAAGATTCAATTGTTCGAAAAGAAAGTCGAAGACACCCACAAGGAAAGCATCGATTATCACGCCGCTTTACGCCAACAAATCTTGGGCTTGAAAGAAATGAACCTCCAAATGAGCAAGGAAACCCTGAACCTGACCAAAGCCTTGAAAGGGGACAGCAAAATGCAGGGAAATTGGGGCGAATTGGTTTTGGAACGCGTGCTTGAAAAATCCGGATTGGAAAAGGGACGTGAATACGAAGTACAACAAAGTCACACAACAGAGGAAGGAAACAGAGTATTTCCTGATGTGGTCATCAATCTGCCTGACGGAAAAAAGATGATTGTCGATTCTAAAGTTTCTTTGACTGCCTACGAAAAATACATTAACGAGGATGACGATGAAACAGCAAAAACCCGTTATTTGAAAGAGCATGTCAATTCGATAAAATTTCACGTAGAAAATTTAGGAAATAAAAATTACCAGGATTTATACCAAATTGAAAGCCCAGATTTCGTCCTGCTTTTCATCCCGATGGAACCCGCTTTTGCCTTGGCGCTGAACGATGACACAACTTTATACAACAAGGCTTTCGAGAAAAATATCGTGATTGTAACCCCTTCTACTCTTTTGGCGACATTACGCACAATTGACAGTATGTGGACCAATCAAAAACAACAAGAAAATGCTTTTGAAATTGCCCGTCAAGCCGGAGCTTTGTATGATAAATTTGAAGGATTTGTTACCGATTTAATTAAAATTGGAAAGAAAATTGACGAAAGCAAAGTCGAATACCAAGGCGCGATGAACAAACTCGTGGACGGCAAAGGAAACCTCATCACGAGTGTCGAAAAATTGAAAAAAATGGGAGCTAAAGCCAAAAAAGCATTGCCCGACAACATCCTGAATCGTGCCAATGCAGATCAGGAATAAAGCAATTAATATTAATATAACCATATGCGTCAGTTCGAGTGTTTATTTAAAAAATGCGACAGCTTTTTTTGAATAAATGTATCGAGAACCCAACATAGCAAACTTCTCGATACAATTTTGAATCGTAAAGCTGTCGCATTACCATTCAAAATCACTCGAAGTGACGGAATATTTTTATTAGGGCAAAAGGAAATAAAAGCAAATTTTCTATTTACAAACTGCTGTTGGAAACCGCAAAACTTCGGTATTCGCTAGGTGTTTTACCGGTTCTTTTTTTGAAGAAAATGGGGAAATAATCGGGGTTTTCAAAGTTCAAACTATACGATATTTCCTTGATGGGCAAGTTGGTATTGTACAACAAAAGTTTGGCTTCGTTCAATTTTAATTCCACCATGTATTTGGAGGGAGAAGTTCCCGTCAACTCCTTGAATGCCCTGCGGAATCCCGAATAGCTCATGCCAAGGTTTTTGGCAATATCTTCGGCAGAGGTATTTTTGTAGATGTCTTCCCGCATCATCACTTTGGCTTTGTTGATTTTGTTGATGAGCTCTTCATCTTCAAAATCCCGTGTTTTGTCACGATAATACATCAATCCCAAAATATTCATCACAATACCCGAAAGTGCTTGCTGGAATCCGGCGCGTTCTTCGTTGGCAATTTCTATGGCCTTGTAATACAAATCGATTATTTCTTCGTTCATTCCGATGTTGAACACAGGCGGCCTGTTCAAGAAAAAACCTTCTTTGACTATTTTTTCGATGATTTCTCCTTTGAAACCAATCCAATATTCATTCCATCCCGAATTCTCCAAAGGTTTATAGGTATGCCAAACTCCGGGCATCAGGAAAAACATTTTCCCTTCGGTAATAAAACAAGATTGCTTGGAATGCCCAAAAGTAAAAACACCGTTCCCGTTCGTGATATACAGCAACTGGTATTCATTCAATATTCGGCCTTTGTCTACATTGAAATAATAGCCGACAGGGTGTTTATCAGGAGGATAACTTTCTTTTTCGGTAATATTTTGACGTCCAACAGTCGTAATGGTTAAGCCCCACAACTCGTCTTCTTCCGAAGTTATGGGGTAATTAACACTATTATTTTTGTCGTTATAAATCATTGCAACTTTTCTATCAAGGAAAAAACTTCAGCAAAAAAAACAAAAAAAGACACGAATTCCACGAATTAACACGAAATATATCCCGTTAAAATTTCACAAATCTACCACAGCATAAAATACTTTGTATAATCATCTTTTGAATCCCAATAATCTGTGATAATTCGTGAAATTCGTGTCAAATTCTTTTTTAACGTGTTCGAATTGGCTTTTCTCTACAAATATAAAAAATAATCATTACATTGAATTCCCGATTCCCACCAATACCACCGACAACAAAATTACCACAATTCCTGTAGCGATTGTCCATTTGGTTTTAGGGGCAACTCCAGACCATTCTTTTCGATAAATCCCCCACATGTTGGCGGTCAATATGATGGTCGACATGTGCAAAATCCAAGAACTGGCTCCATTTCCTAATTTGCTTTCGCCCATTCCGTAAAAGAAGAACTGCAAAAACCAGGTAGTTCCAGCCAAGGCACAAAACATGACATTACGGGTAATTGGAGTCGTTTTATCAGTGAAGTTTTGGTATGATTTATTTTTCAAACTCAAAATGGTCGTCCAGATTAAATTAGTTGTCAATCCACCCCAAAGAATCACCACAAAAATCACGTTGTTTTGGTAAAGAAATTCTCCCTGATTGGGATTCAATACTTTCCATGCTTCATTGGCCACATCGGCCATTGGTTTTCCGGCTTCGATTCCGAAATTGAAAAACGAACTCAAAATCCCCGAAATCACGGCAATAATCAATCCTTTGACCAAATCGAATTCGGCAACACTGGCATTTTGTTGCTCTTTGGTTAATTCACGCTCTTTCATCATTCCGGCCTTACCAGAAATACCGATACCCAGAAGACAAACCAAAACACCAAGAAGTACCAACTGTCCTCCGCTGGTGGATAACATGTCGGTAAAAGAAACCTTGCCGACTGTTGGATAAATTGTGTAATAAATGGAAGGCACCACGGCTCCAAAAGCAGCGCAGAATCCCAACACCACTGAATTCCCCAGGGACATTCCCAAGTAGCGAACACCCAAACCGTAAGTCAAGCCACCAATTCCCCAAAATAACCCCATCACAAAGGTCAGGATTAAAATGGGTGTGGAACAATTGGCAATAATGGCTCCAAATCCTGGAATGGTTAAATAAGCGGCCAATGGCGGTACAATTAGCCAAGAAAACAAACCACCAACAATCCAGAAGCTTTCCCAAGCCCATCCTTTTACCTTGTTGTAAGGCATATAAAAACTACCCGAAGCAAAACCTCCGATAGAATGAAAAAGTAATCCTAAAAGTGCATTCATCTTTTATTGAAATCTGCCCTAATCCATACGTTTAATACCATTTAAGTTTTAAATTTACTAATATAAATCAATCTAAATGTACACGTCAGTTCGAGTGTTTTATTAAAAATGCGATAGCTTTTTTAATAAAATGTATCGAGAACTCCAACATTGAAAACTTCTCGATACAATTTTTAATAGTAAAGCTATCGCATTACTATTAAAAATCACTCGAAGAGACGGTGCTTTTTATTCCAGTAAAATCAAAAAATAAAACGGTAAATTATAAAAATAGCAGACAATTAATTGGTTAGTAAATAGAAAAAATCAAGATAAAAAAACTCCCCAACCTCTTTTTTACAAGAAATTGAGGAGTTGCAAATTTATCTTTTTGAAGTTACATTTCTTTCATATTCTTGAATGTCTGAAATATAATCTTCAGCTGGAGTGATTCCTTTTGTTGAACAATAGTAATCATATACGGCAGCCCAAGGCAATGATTTGGCTTCTTCCAACAAGGCCAAACGTTCGAAATTTTGACCGTTTGCTTCGAAAGAATTCAATTGTGCACTTGGTTCCAATAAGGCTTGTAAAAATGCTTTTTGAGTGGCGCGAACACCAATTACGTAAGCACCAATTCTGTTGATAGACGCATCGAAGAAATCCAATCCTACGTGAACTCTATCCAAAGCTTTGGCACGAATAATTTCTTGAGCAATAGCTTGCAATTCGTCGTTTAAAATCACGACGTGATCGCTATCCCAACGAACACCGCGACTTACGTGAAGCAAGATTTCGGGAGTAAATAATAATAAAGAAGAAATTTTATCGGAGATTACTTCTGTAGGGTGAAAATGTCCCGCATCCAAAGTAATCATTTTGTTGTTGGCAATGCCATAACCCATATAAAATTCGTGGGAACCCACTACAAAACTTTCGCTTCCAATACCAAATAATTTACATTCGATACTATCCAACATCAATTCGTCATTCGATTTGTATTCGAAGATTTTATCCAATGAATTTTTCAAGTTTTGACGATATAACGAACGATCTACAATTAAATCTTTCGACCCGTCTGGAATCCAGATGTTGTGAATACATTTTGAACCCAATTGACGTCCGATTTCTTCGGCAATTTTACGACAACGAATCACGTGTTCTACCCAAAACTCACGAATGGCAGGATCACGGTGTGACAATGTAAATCCATCTGCTGATTTTTCGTGGGAGAAACAAGTGGCGTTAAAATCTAATTTATAACCTTTATCTTTTGCCCAATCAATCCAGCTTTGGAAATGTTTTACTTCAATTTGGTCACGATCTACTTTTTCTCCACCAAAATCTCCGTACAAAGCGTGAAGATTCACTCGGTGTTCGCCCGGAATCAAAGACATTGCTTTGTCAATATCGGCACGAAGTTCGGCAATGGTTCTTGCTTTTCCTGGATAATTTCCAGTTACTTGGATTCCACCCGTCAATTCATCGTTACCTGTTTCAAAACCCTTTACGTCGTCGGCTTGCCAACAGTGTAGCGAGA
Organism: Flavobacterium limnophilum; assembly: GCF_027111315.2. Classification (GTDB taxonomy): domain Bacteria; phylum Bacteroidota; class Bacteroidia; order Flavobacteriales; family Flavobacteriaceae; genus Flavobacterium; species Flavobacterium limnophilum. The sequence goes on from NZ_CP114289.2 coordinate 2,823,801, forward strand.
TGGATAACTTATCCATGTCGGCAATGGCTTTTTCCACGTCGATTCCAAGACCGGCATATCTAGTTTTTGCATATTCAAATGCTTGATTTATTTGTTCTGATTTCATTTTTTAATTAAATATGTAGTTAGTTAAAATGCTTTTTTATACAATTCCAAAATGTCGCCCAATTGTACTTCACGAGGATTTCCTGGAGTACAAACGTCTTCGAAAGCCGATTGGGAAAGTCGTTCCAAATCTTCTTCTTTCACATTCAAAAGCTGTAATTTTTCCGGAATACCCACTTCAATGGCCAGGTTTTTCACGGCATCCACGGCAGCTTGTGCAGCGTCTGCAAGTGATAAATGATCCACTTTAATTCCCATGGCACGGGCAATGTCAACATATTTGGCAATGGAAGATTCGGTATTGTATTCCATGACGATTGGCAACAACAAGGCATTGGCAACTCCGTGTGGAATATCATAATAAGCTCCCAATGGATGCGCCATTCCGTGTACCAATCCTAATCCAACGTTCGAAAATCCCATTCCAGCAATGTATTGGGCAACGGCCATACCGTCACGCGCCACTATATCCGATGGGTTTTTTACAACCGCTGGCAAATGTTTGGCAATCATCTCGATGGCTTTCAATTCGAACATATCCGACATTTCCCAAGCCCCTTTGGTAATATACCCTTCGATGGCGTGAGTCAAGGCATCCATTCCTGTTGCTGCGGTCAAACTTGGCGGCAAGCTCAACATCAATTCGGCATCAACGATGGAAAGAACAGGAATAACATTCGGGTCAACACAAACCATTTTCTTCACGTTTTCTTCGTCGGTAATCACGTAGTTGATGGTTACTTCGGCAGCAGTTCCGGCAGTAGTTGGCAGGGCAATGATTGGAACAGATTTCTTTTTGGTATCTGCCACTCCTTCCAATGAAACCACGTCGGCAAATTCAGGATTGTTGGAAATAATTCCGATTCCTTTGGCAGTATCAATTGGCGAACCTCCACCAATGGCCACAATCGCATCGGCTCCAGATAAACTGAAGGCCACGACACCTTCTTTTACTTGGGCAACGGTTGGGTTTTGTTTTACATTCGAAAAAATAGTGTATTCGATTTTTGCTGCATCTAGAATACACGTTACTTTTTCGACTACTCCAAATTTCAACAAATCTTTGTCGGTAACGATAAAAACTTTTTTCAAGCCTCTTTTTTTGATTTCGTCTGCAAGAACGGAACGACTTCCTGCCCCATAATAGGACATTTCGTTTAAAATAATTCTTTTAATGGCACTCATGGTATTGTTATATTTTCAGTTTTATTAATTTATCTAATTATTGCACTAAAAGCCACTCGCAATTCATCGATTTCGGCATCTCCCATTGGACATAAAGGGCCAACCGAGGCAGCCATTACCAATGAATTGGCACTAAATTCGGCCACTTCCAAATAGTCGAATGTGTTTAGCAGTTTGTCGCCTGTAACAACAACACAGTCATTTTCGATTAAAACAACACGGTTTTTGTCAAACATATTTGCCATGCCATCGATATCATCGAATAAAGAACCGAAAGGTACTGAAGGTACATCCTGCAAGAAAATCCAGCTTTCCGGAATGGTTCGAACATCAAATTTGGTTCCGCTGATCGAGTGGGCCATCAAATTGGGAGACTGTGTCATAATGATGGAATTGATGTGCGGATTTTGTTCGTAAATGCGTTGGTGCAATGGCACTTGATAACTTGGGTTTTTATTGTCTTCAGTCATTCCGTTTTTAACCTGAATGATATTGTCGGCAGTAATGTTCCAACGAGAGACATCGTGCGGCGTAATCAAGAAGTCATTTCCACTCCAACGAGCTGAAACTGTTCCAAAAGTGGAAATCATTAATCCTTGCTCACAGGCACGGTGTATGATATTAACCATGTCTCTTCGAATGGCCAATTCATCTGATGGATATCCAGGATCCGAGAAACGAGTGGCTTTTGAAGGAATTTGTGCCCTGTATTGTTGAATTTGTTCATCGGTCAATGCGTTTACTTTCCCCAATTTTCCGGCACTTACGATGGTGCAACAGCACAATTCCAAAGTTTCAAATCGTTGGTAGGCATCCAGCATGTCAGATCCGCCCAACACAACTCCGTGGTTCTCCATAATTACGGCTTTACTGTCGGTACCAATAAATTGATCCGCAATTTTTTGACCCAATTCCTCACTTCCCGGACAACCATAAGGCGCATAACCTACTTTACCGCAAACAGAACGGAAATGGGGAGTAATATTGGTATTGGGAACTTGGCGAGTGATGCTGAAAGCCACCAATCCCGGAGGATGCGCGTGAATGATTGCATTGATTTCGGGACGCGCTTCAAAAATTGCTTTATGAAAAGGGAATTCAGATGATGGCTTGTGCAAACCTACGATAGTTCCGTCTTTTTTTACGCAAACAATATCCTTTGGAGTCAAATCTCCTTTATCTACAGCTGAAGGTGTAATCCAAATATCTCCATTTTTATCTCTTATCGAAATGTTACCCCCTGATGTTGTAGTCATTCCTTTTTTGTAAATTCTTCCAATGACCATGTTGATTTGCTCAACCGGGTGCATTAATTTAACGTCTAACTTTTTCATTATCTTACTTATTTATATCTTACTTATTTATTTTATTGTATATTATTTTTATGACCTAGACATGATGTGCATAGGTTTCTTTTTTTAACTGGGTTATGCTCAAGAATTTTTGATAGGCTTCATACCAAACTACAGGTTCTTGCGGAGTGAATTCATCCAATGGCACCGAATTGGCAATAATCTGGCGCATTTCCTGTAACGAGCTTACGCAACCGGCAGCCTTGGCTTGAATCATGATGTTTCCGATGGCAGTGGCTTCTGAAGGTCCTGCAATTACTGCAATTCCTGTGGCATTTGCCGTCCATTGATTCAATAAAGGGTTTTTTGATCCTCCGCCAATTACGTGCAATTTATCGATTGGGAATGGTGCCAAGTCTTTGAGTTTTCCCAACACATAATTGTATTTGAGCGAAAGACTTTCAAAAATGCAACGAACAAATTCGGCATGTGTGGAAGGCACGACTTGACCAGTTGATCGACAATAATTGGCAATTGCAGTTGGCATGCAAATTGGATTGGCAAATGAAACGTGGTCAGGGTCGATAAGCGATTGAAAAGCAGGAACGGTAGCCGTCATTTGAACCAGTTTTTCGTAGGCATAAGTGATGCCTTCGTTTTTCCAATCTTTCAAACATTGCTCCAATAACCACATTCCGGTGATGTTTTTCAAGAAACGGGTGGTTCCTTCAATTCCGCCTTCGTTGGTGAAGTTTAAGGCAAAAGTTTCTTCGTTTATAATGGGGTCTTTCACTTCAATACCCATCAAGGACCATGTTCCCGAACTTAGGTAAGCAAAATTTTCACTCAAAGCCGGAACCGCTGCCACCGCAGCAGCCGTATCGTGTCCTGCCACTGCAATCACGTTCACTTTACCCAATTCACTTTCCAAGGCCAAATCCTCTTTAAGGGTACCTATCAAATGACCAGGCATCACGATTTCTCCCAGAATGGAAGGCGAAACTCCGGCATTTTCAAGCAATTCGGCCTCAAATTTCTTGGTTCGGGGATTCAAAATTTGGGAAGTGGATGCCACGGTATATTCCACAACTTTGTTTCCGGTAAGCATGTAAGCCAATGCATCAGGAATGAACAACATGTCCTTGGCACTTTTAAGCAAAGAATTATTGGCTTGACTCAGGGCAAAAAGTTGGTACAAACTGTTAAAATTCATCACCTGGATTCCTGTCAGTTCATATACTTTTTCGCGCGAAATCAATTCGAAATATTTTTCCGGAATATCAATTGTATGCGGATCGCGATAAGCATACGGTGCGCCAAGAATCGAACCGTCTTCGGCAAGTAAAACAAAATCCACTCCCCAAGTATCGATGCCGATGGATGCGATTTCTACGCCTTCTCTTTTGGCAGCTACTAGTCCTTCTTTTAAACGTTCGAACAAAGAATAGATATTCCAATGGATATGGTTCCCGATTTGAAGTATTTGATTTGAAAAACGAGTAAGTTCCTTCATTTGAAGGCGACCGTTTTCAATGGTACCCAAAATGGTACGTCCGCTAGTTGCGCCAAGATCGAAAGCCAAGAATGATTTATTTTTCATCCGAAAGTATTGTTTAGTCTAAAATAAAAGTTTAATCGATTATTATTTACTGGACTGTTTTTTTTCAGCTCAATGAATAACCTTCTACAAATGTATTTTTTACACATGCAACCAATAATACATTTTTGATATTTAAACTTGACTTTTTGACAAAATTCTAAATTTTAATACCTGATAATTATCATATTATCAATAAAAAGACAAATTCATCCGAATATGAAAACAACAGCCAAAGCCTGTCATTATTGTATTGGATGTTTAATTTTTTGCAGAAAAAAGATTTTAGATATCCCATTCTGGGTTTGTAGAATCAGTTGCGCCAAAAAGAAAAAACATAAAATATTGCTTTTAAATTCAGAAAAATTAATTTGAAACCAGTTTCAAGAACGAGATTTAACTGGAATCGAAAAATTATTTAACAAGGAAATTTTCTTAATAAAAAAGAGGAAATATCCGCAAAATAGTGTAACTTTAAATAGTTTAATATTTCTCGACATGAAAAAAATTACCTTGATTTTTTTATTGTTTTTTGCCAATATGGCATTGGCCCAAGAAAAAATGACTACCAATAAAGGAATCGTTAATTTTGAGGCTTCGGTGCCTTTATTTGAAGAAGTAAAAGCAAAAAATGAAAATGCAACTTGTGTCTTAAACCTAAAAAATGGAGAAATTTCGAGTACCGTTTTTATAAAATTTTTCCGCTTCAAGATTTCTTTGATGGAAAAGCATTTCAACGAGAATTATATGGAAAGTGACCACTATCCGAAAGCCACTTTTAAAGGAAAAATCGAAGGTTTCAATCTTAATATAATTGGAACTTCCCCAAAAGAATTCAACCTCAAAGGTATCTTGAAATTACACGGAAAATCCAAAAAAATCAACACAGTTGCCATCCTTAGAAAATCGAACAATGGACTGGAAATCATCACGAATTTCAACGTGAACACCAAGGATTTTAATATCAAAATCCCGGAAATATTGAGTATGAAAATAGCGGAAACCGTGAATATCAAAACAGCCTTTTGGGTAGAATGAATCTATTTCCCAAGACAATCGCGAAGTGCCGTTTTTAAAGCTGTAAATTGGAATTTAAATCCCGTTTCTTGAATTTTCACAGAAGAAACCCTTCTTCCCGTCAGTAAAATTTGCGCCATTTCGCCCATTGCCATTTTTATCAAAAAAGCAGGAACATTGGGCAACCAAAGAGAATATCCATAGATTTTTGCCAAGGTTTTTGAAAAAACAGTGTTGGTGGTATTGTCAAAAACAGCGGCATTGTAAGCTCCATTCATGGTATTATTGTTTAACGCTTCGAGATAAATCGCACACAGATCATCAACATGAATCCAAGGCATATATTGTTTTCCGGAACCCAAAGCAGCACCCAGCCTGAACTTAAAAATGGGAGTTAATTTCTTCAAAAAACCATCTTCTTTACCCAGGACCAAACCCGTGCGAATTTTGACCACTCGAATTCCCAAACTTCCAATACTATCTGCGGCAGCTTCCCATTTCTGGCAGGTAGTTCCCAGGAAATCATTGGCCGGAGGCGTATTCTCATTACAAATTTCCGATCCGTTTATTGCTCCATAAATTCCAATACCCGAGGCCGAAACAAAGGCATCCAGTTTTTTATTGTTCTTTTTCAAAACGTCATAAATCAGCTGGATGGATTTTTCCCTGCTTTCAACAATGGCTTGTTTTCGTTTTGCCGTCCATCGTTTATCGGCAATGCCTTCTCCCGCCAAATGAATGACGTAATCCGCATTTGCAACCGCATTTTCGTCAATATAATACTTGTCTACATCCCATTGATAATAGCTGACATCTTCGGTGTTTTGCCTTTGGCTTCTACTTAAAATGGAAACAGAAAATCCATTTTCGACCAATAAATGAGTCAAATTCTTTCCTATAAATCCCGTTCCTCCACTTATTAATACATTCTTTTTCATAAAAGCAAATTTAAGCTTTTTAATGACACTCAAAACATTAACGTTAAATTTTGTTTAACTTTTATTTAATATAGTTAAACATTGCATACATTTGTAATCTAATTTAAAATACTCGAATAATGGCAACTAAAAAATCCGCAATTACAAAAGACAAAATAGTTTCAATATACATGCACTACAGATTGGAAAATAATGACAAGCCTAAATCAGTATATCTATTTGCCAAAACAAATGGTTTTGACGAAACTGAATTTTATTCCTTTTTTGGCACTCTGGAAAGCATCGAAAAAGAAATTTTCAAGATGTTCCTGGAAAAAACCGTTGAATTAATCAAAAAAGACCCAAGCCATGAAACTTATGACATGAAGAGCAAAATGCTGAGTTTCTACTTTACATTTTTCGAAATGCTGTCAGCCAACAGAAGTTATGTTGTCATGAGTTTGAAGGAACATCAAAACCAACTGAAAAACCTGATGCAACTTTCGAGCCTGAGAATCGGATTCAAAAATTACATCACCGATATAATCTCGGATGAAGTGCGAACACAGCACGAAAAATTTCAAAATTTTCAAGAAAAAGCCATACAGGAAACGGCTTGGATTCAGTTTTTATTGACACTGAAATTCTGGTTAGAAGACGAATCACCCGCTTTTGAAAAAACAGACATTTATATTGAAAAATCAGTGAAGGCAAGTTTCGAATTGATGAATATTGCGCCACTGGAAAGCCTAATCGATTTTGGAAAATTCATTTTCAAAGAAAAAATACACAACAAATAATGAAAACCATAGACTACATCCCTACTTCAAAAATAGAAAGAGCCTCAAAACTCGTTCAAACCGGTGCCAAAGTGGGCGTAAATTACCTGAAATATTACGGCGAAAAAATGGTCAACAGCGATTTAACCCGCGACAAGCTCAACGAAGACAATGCCGAAGACATTTATGACGGCCTCAAAAGCCTCAAAGGAAGCGCGCTGAAAGTTGCCCAAATGTTGAGTATGGACAAAAGCTTTTTGCCACAGGCTTATGTGGAGAAATTTTCGTTGTCGCAATTCTCCGTTCCGCCACTATCTGCGCCTTTGGTTTTGAAAACTTTCAAGGCCAATTTCGGCAAAACGCCTTATGAAATCTTCGACGAATTCAATGCCAATTCCGTTAATGCCGCCAGCATTGGGCAGGTTCATTTGGCGGTGAAAGACAACAAAAAACTGGCCGTGAAAATCCAATATCCCGGCGTAGCCAACAGTATTTCGTCAGACTTGGCATTAGTAAAACCCATTGCCATCAGAATGTTCAACCTTCAAGGAAAAGATTCCGACAAATATTTCAAGGAAGTTGAAGACAAATTGATTGAGGAAACCAACTATTTATTGGAACTGAAACAAAGCCAAGAAGTGGTTGAAGCCTGCCAAAAAATAGAAAATTTGGTTTTCCCACAGTATTATCCTCAATATTCATCGGAGAAAATCATCACGATGGATTGGATGACCGGCGTTCATTTGTCTGAATTCAAAAACACCAATCCTGAAATCGCCAACAAAATCGGTCAAGCGCTATGGGATTTCTATATGTATCAAATTCATATTTTAAGGAAAGTACACGCCGATCCGCATCCGGGAAATTTTTTGGTAAACCAACAAAACCAATTGGTAGCGCTCGATTTTGGCTGCATGAAACAAATTCCAAACGAGTTCTACATTCCGTATTTTGAATTGATTAATAAGGAAGTTATCGACAATAAAAAACTATTTGCTGCAAAATTATTCGAATTAGAAATCCTTAGAGTGGACGATTCCAAAGAAGAAATTGAATATTTCACGCAAATGTTTTACGATTTATTGTCATTGTTTACCCAACCTTTTCAATCGGAAACTTTCGATTTTTCGGATGAAGAATTTTTCGCAAACATAGCGCAATTGGGCGAACGCTTTTCGAAAGACACCAATCTCAAGAAAATGAACGGCAATCGAGGTTCAAAACATTTCATTTACATGAACCGCACTTTCTTTGGATTGTACAATTTGATGTTCGATTTGAAAGCGAAAATTGTGGTGAATGAATTTAAAAAATACCAAGATTGAAAAAAGAATTCACCGACATTGAAAAAGACCGAATCATCGAAATGGCTTGGGAAGACCGAACCACATTTGATGCCATTTTGCTGCAATTTGGATTGAAAGAACAAGAAGTCATTGACCTTATGCGGATGGAAATGAAACCATCGAGTTTCAGAATGTGGCGCGAAAGAGTGCAAGGCCGGAAAACAAAACACGAAAAACTCAGGGATTTCAGAGAAGGCAGATTCAAATGTACGAGGCAAAGACAAATCAACAACAACAAAATTTCTAAGCGATAGAATTTATGAAAAACATTGTAATCATTGGCGGCAGCAAAGGAATTGGAAATGCCATTTTGTTGCAACAATTGGAATCGAACCAAGTCCACAACATCAGCAGAAATGCTCCTGCTATTTCACATCCGAACCTGAAACATTATTCATTGGATGTATTGCAAGATGCACTTCCCGAAATAGAAAATATTGACGTTTTAATTTATTGTCCGGGTTCGATTAATTTGAAACCTATTGGCAGTTTGAGCATTGATGATTTCAGGAATGATTTTGAAATCAACGTTATTGGTGCGGTGAAAACCATCCAGAAATATTTGCCAGTTTTGAAAAAAGGAACCAATCCATCCATCGTTTTGTTCAGCACGGTGGCGGCAAAACTCGGAATGCCTTTTCACGCCAGCATCGCCACCGCCAAAGCGGGAGTTGAAGGATTGGTAAAATCGCTTGGCGCCGAATTGGCTTCGGTGGTTCGGATTAATGCCATTGCTCCTACCATTACCGAAACTTCACTTTCGGCAACTATTTTGAGAAACGATCGAATGAAGGAAAACATGATGGAACGCCATCCGATGAAAAATTATTTAAAAGCAGAAGAAGTAGCAAGTATGGCCAATTACCTGATTTCGGACCAAGCCAAATCTATCTCGGGACAAGTTTTCGAAATGGATTATGGCATAGTAACATTCAAATTATAGAAAAATAGCAGAAACATTACCTAAACCAAAATGATAAAAGAAATAAGAAGCTACGAAAAAGTGGAACAATACGACGAGGAAATAACCGAAGTATTGGCGGATAATTACCGAACAATCATAGAAAATCTGGGAGAAGACGTCAACAGGGAAGGTCTGGAAAAAACGCCGGAAAGAGTCGCCAAAGCCATGCAATTCCTGACACACGGTTACGGATTGGATCCCTTGGAAATATTGAAATCGGCCTTATTCACGGAAGAGCACAAGCAAATGATCGTGGTAAAAGACATCGAAGTGTATTCGATGTGCGAACACCACATGTTGCCGTTTTTTGGCAAAGCACACGTGGCTTATATTCCGAACGGGAAAATCGTTGGATTGAGCAAAATACCCCGAATTGTGGATGCCTTTGCCCGAAGAATGCAAGTGCAGGAACGACTGACCGATCAAATAAAAAATTGTATTCAGGAAGCATTAAGTCCGCTTGGAGTCGCAGTCGTGATCGAAGCGCAACACATGTGCATGCAAATGCGCGGCATCCAGAAACAGAATTCGGTAACTACGACTTCCTCTTTTACGGGTGCTTTCGAAAAAGACAAAACCAGAAAAGAATTTATTAGCTTAGTTTCCAATAAATTGAGCTAAATTTGATTCCTAAATCAAAACTATGAAAATTCTCTTAACAGGCGCAACAGGTTATATCGGCAAGCGACTTTTGCCCATTTTAGTGGCACAAGGTCATCAAGTAATTTGTTGCGTGAGAGACAAAAACAGGTTTTATTGTCCCGAAGAATTTCGGAAAAATGTATCAGTCATTGAGGTCGATTTTCTAAAAACAGAAACATTGACCGCTATTCCAACTGATATTGACGCAGCCTATTATTTGATTCATTCCATGTCAGGTTCCGATGACAATTATGATGAACTGGAACGAGTTTCGGCAGAAAATTTTGTTCATAGAATTGACCAAACAACAGCAAAACACGTTATTTATTTGAGCGGCATCGTGAACGACAAATCACTTTCGAAACATTTGTCCTCCAGAAAACAAGTAGAAGATATCTTGAATAATGGAAACTTTGCCATGACGACTTTGAGGGCTGGAATCATTGTCGGTTCGGGCAGTGCTTCGTTCGAAATAATCCGGGATTTGGTCAACAAACTTCCGGTCATGATCACTCCAAAATGGCTTAACACCAAATGCCAACCCATTGCCATCAACGACGTTCTCGAATTTTTGTCAAAATCACTGTTGAATCCCGTTACTTACGGCAAAAGTTTCGACATTGGCGGTCCAGATATTCTAACGTATAAAGAAATGCTTTTGGGTTTTGCCAAAGCAAAAAAACTAAAAAGATGGATTTATACCGTTCCCATAATGACGCCGAAATTATCGTCCTATTGGTTGTATTTCGTCACCTCGACTTCTTATAAATTGGCATCGGCCTTGGTCAGCAGCATGAAGGTGGAAGTGGTTTGCAGAGACAACAAAATCAATGACTTGTTGGGAGTAAAACCAATGTCCTACGAACAAGCCTTATCCAGAGCCCTGATAAAAGTCAATGAAGACAAAGTGGCTTCCAGTTGGAAAGATTCCTTGGTGAGCGGGCGGTTTAGCAGCAATATTTCCGCATTTCGAAAAGTCCCCAAGAAAGATTGTTTTATCGACCGGCGCAAAAAATCAATAGAAAACCGCGATTTCACCATCGACAGGATTTGGTCGATTGGCGGAGAAACCGGTTGGTATTATGGCGATTGGCTGTGGAGTTTACGCGGTTTCATCGACCAATTATTCGGTGGCGTGGGTTCCAGAAGAGGTCGAACCAACAAACACGACATTCATTCAGGAGATGCATTGGATTTTTGGCGTGTTTTGTATGCCAACAAAGAGGAAGGAAAACTGGTTTTATATGCCGAAATGAAATTGCCCGGCGAAGCTTGGCTCGAATTCAAGATCATCAACAATACTTTATATCAATCGGCGACTTTTAGACCTAATGGTATTTGGGGTAAATTATATTGGTATTCCGTTTGGCCTTTCCACGGATTTATATTCCAGGGTATGCTGGATAAACTGATTCGGTAATTTATAGCGTTTAGACTTTAGATTTACCATAAGTCAATCTAACATCACGCGTCTGTTCGAGTATTTTATTAAAAAATGCGATAGCTTTTTTTATAAAATGTATCGAGAACCCTATCATCTGAAGCTTCTCGATACAATTTTGAATAGTAAAGCTGCCGCATTACTATTCAAAATCACTCGAAGAGACGGAAATAGACGATGGTTATATTCTAGTAAAATAAAAAATAGATAGAATAGAATCACTTCAAAATTCCTGCTTTGTAGGTTGCAATGGCGCGATCTCTGGCAAAAGCGTGCTCGACCATTGGCTGTCTGTAACCCAAATCAAATTCAGGAATCCATTTTCGGATGTAGATTCCTTTTTCGTCGAATTTTTGGAGCTGAATTTCGGGATTGAAAACCCGGAAATATGGCGCGGCATCGCAACCCGTTCCCGCAGCCCATTGCCAGTTTCCGACATTGGCAGACAATTCATAATCCAATAATTTCTCGGCAAAATAAGCTTCGCCCCATTGCCAGTTAATCAACAAATGTTTGCAGAGAAAACTCGCGACGACCATTCGAACCCGATTGTGCATATAACCCGTTTCATTGAGTTCCCGCATTCCAGCATCGACCATTGGATAACCCGTGGTTCCGGAACACCAGCGCTTGAAGTCTTCTTCGTCATTCCGCCATTGAATGCCGTCATAAGCCGATTTGAAATTGTGCGTAACTACTTTTGGAAAATGGAACAAAATCTGCATAAAAAATTCCCTCCAAATCAATTCGCTTAAAAAAACCTGGTTTTTACGGGCTGCCCAATTCACTAATTTCCGAATACTGACCGTTCCAAAACGCAAATGAGGCGAAAGATGCGTCGTGCTGTCCAAAGCCGGAAAATCGCGCGTTTCGTGGTAATTGGAAACATTTTTCAAGTTATGGGGAATTACTTTTATGGGACTTTCCTTGAATCCTATTTCTTCCAAAGTTGGAAAAATAAAATTGCTCTTATAGAAATTCGAGAATTTATCTTCTGTATTGTATTCTGGAACTGGAGCTATCAATTTATATTTCTCCAACCATTTATTTTTGTATGGCGTGTAAACGGTATAAGGCAATCCGTCGGCTTTCGTGATTTCTTTTTCTTCAAAAATCACTTGATCCTTGAATGAAAGATGTGCTGTTTTATTCGCTTCCAATAATTCGCAAATGGCCAAATCCCTTTGGATGGCATAGGGTTCATAATCTTTATTGAAGAACACTTCCTTGACATCGAATTCTTGAAGAAGTGCTTGCCAAACTTCCTGGGTATTTCCTTTTTTGACCAAAAGCGAACTTCCCATTTCCAGCAATTTCTGGTTTATTTTCGAAAGCGATTCGTGAATAAAACCAACTCTGGCGTCGTTTTTTGGCAAACTGTCCAAAATGGAATCATCAAAAATAAACAAGGGAATAACCAGATATTTTGATTCCAAAGCCTGAAACAGTCCCACGTTGTCTTCCAATCGCAAATCTCGGCGAAACCAAAAAAGGGTTACTTCTTGTTTGCTCATTATTTGGAATTGAAGATTTGGTTTACGGCTTTCACTCGATATTCAAAGATTTCTTTGAGTTTGTTTTTAACTACCAAAGCATTCATTATTTGACCCAAGAAACCCAGCGGCAAAGCATAATGAACGACATCGGTCATTTTTACTCCGTTTTCGGTTGGTTCAAAAAAATGTTTGTGATGCCAAAGCGAATAAGGCCCAAAACGTTGTTCGTCTATAAAATACTCTTTGTCTTTCACAAAAGTGATTTCGGTTGTCCAACTTAATTTCAAGCCTGCAAGCGGCGATACTTTGTACTGGATAATTTGTCCGGCATACATCGATTTTTCATCGAAATCCGTGATGTTGAAACCCATCGTTTCCGGAGTTATTTTCTGTAAATTTCTTGGACTGGAGAAAAACGCCCAGCATTCTTCGATACTCGCATTGATGTGCTGAACGGTTTCTTTTTTATATACTTTCATATTTTTGTTTTATAAATGTTCACAAACGAACTGCTTTTTTGCCACAGATTTTTACAGATTTTTAATTTCAGACAGACCTAACAAGTTTTAAAAACCTGTTAGGTCTCCGTGGCTAATTATTTTCTATTTTCTTGATTAAAACCAAACTCATCAACAGCATCGAAAAGGCATAACCAATATCTTCAATTGGGATGGTTCCCAATCGGATTCCCAAGTTTTCGGCATTATTATACATCACGACCGGTTCATCAATAAAGCTTCCTGTTAAAATCCCGTTGACCAAGGCAAATGGAATCAATATAATTAGAAAAGTGATGAAAAAGGTGTTCAAAATTGTTGGCACCTTGAAAACCGTGTAAGTCAGAACTAATACCAAAACACAGTAATTGATTGCCGTGTATAATTTATCGTAATGAAGAAAAATTGTCGGCAAAAGCACTGCCATCAAAATCCAATAAATGATTTTTACCGTTTTGTCCGTCAGCGAAACCTTTGGATAAAAATAATGAAAAGCAAAGTGAATAAAGATACTCGCATACGGAATACAGATGAAAAACAGCCATTCTTCGATAGGTAAATCAAAGAATTCAATGCCGGAATGATACCGCGGATTGAAACTCCACACTCCTATTTTGGTAAAAATTACATCCCAACCAATAAAGAAAACTGCGGTAATTAAAATGGCAGAAAAAACAGCTTTCCACCGTTTAATATATCTCATCCTGCTTTCGAAACTATATAGAAACGGGATCAAAAAGGATGCAATATTTAAAAAAAAGTATAGTGACATATTAAATCTTAAAATATTTGAACGGGACAAACAACATCCCGAAACATTCGCCGTGTTCTTTTCCCAAATGTTTGTGATGCACTTTGTGACCTTTGCGAAGCGCAATCAAATATTTGTTTTTGGTGTTTTTGAACAACTTCAATCGCTGGTGAATGATGATGTCGTGCACGATAAAATAGCTCAATCCATAAGCAAAAATTCCCAATCCGATGAAGAATCGGTAATCAAAACCGGCTTCTGCCCCAAAATAAAACAACAAAATACTTGGGATGGCAAAAATCACGAAAAACAAATCATTGCGCTCGAAAACATGGGCGTATTTGGGCTGGTGATGGTCTTCGTGCAAATACCACAAAAAACCGTGCATCACATATTTGTGAGTGCACCAAGTCACGCATTCCATCAGTAAATAAGTGGCTAAAAAAATCAAGAAAGATATCATTTTCAGAACGTTTTATGGATGAACAAAAAGGGCAATTTAAACCAATTTCAATTTGTAAGATACGAAAGAATTGGCAAACAAAAGTCCTTTGGCGTAATTGGAAACTCGAATTCTTTCACTTCCAATTTTGTGGCAAGGCGTGTTTTCCAGTTTTCGTAACAATTTTTTATAATATACATAAGCGGTGTAAACCCCAAATTTGGCTTCCAAAGGCAATTTTTTTATGCCTTGCAATGCCACTCGAAAGTCCTCTTCAATTTCTTTGATAATCATAGCTTTAGCCTTTTCGTCGAATGACTTCAAATCGACTCCCGGAAAATAATTGCGGTTCAAAACCAGGTTATCGTCTTTCAAATCGCGCAAGAAATTCACTTTCTGGAAGGCAGAACCCAATCGCATCGCTTCTTCTTTGAGTTCTTCGTATTTTTGATTGTCTCCTTTCACAAAAACTTTCAAACACATCAAACCCACTACGTCCGCAGAGCCATAAATATATTCATCATATTCTTGCTTGCTGTGATAATCCGATTTTATCAAATCCATCTTCATGCTCTTCAAAAATGACTGGATCAAGTCGTCGGTAATGTTGTTTTTATTTACCGTGTACTGAAAAGCATTCAGGATTGGGTTCAAACTAATCCCCATTTCTTGGGCTTTGTAATATTCCTTTTCAAAATCGTTGATCAGGGTTTCTTTGTCGAAACCGTGAAACGAATCGACAATCTCGTCGGCAAAACGCACAAAACCGTAAATGCTGTAAATGTCCTCCCGAATACTTGGCGCCAACATTTTAACAGCCAAGGAAAATGATGTACTGTAACTTTTGGTTACCAACACGCTACATTTAAACGATACTTCATCAAATAAATTCTTCATAGCCATTAAATATTTGTAAATTGTTTCTTTATCAAATCCGACACTATTTTTCCTGAAATTATAGACGGGGGAACTCCTGGTCCAGGAACGGTTAATTGTCCGGTAAAAAATAAATTCTTGACTTTTTTACTAATGATTTTAGGTCTCAAAAATGCGGTTTGGGTCAGGATATTAGCCAACCCATAAGCATTGCCTTTATAGGAATTATAATCATTGACAAAGTCATTTACGCAAAAACTTTCCTTAAAGATAATATTTTTTGAAATAGCCTGATTCGTTAATTGCTCAAATCTTTCGATTATACTTCGAAAATATTTTTCCCTAATTGTTGGCGTATCCTCAATTCCAGGTGCAATGGGAATCAAAAATATCCCTGCTTCAGTCCCTTCGGGAGCAACAGTTTCATCGGTCTTGCTTGGAAAACTGGCATAAAAAAGCGGTTTTTCAGGCCATTTAGGATTGTCATAAATGTCTTTGGCGTGCACGTCAAAATCGGTGTCAAAAAACAAGGTGTGATGCGAAACATTGTCTATTTTCTTGTCAAAACCCACATAAAACAACAAGGAAGACGGCGCAAAAATTTTGCTTTCCCAATACTTTTCAGAATAAGCTCGGTATTTTTCATCCAACAAAGTTTCCGTGTGATGGTAATCGGCACCGCTCAAAACGACATCGGATTCGATTGTTATTCCGTTGGAAACCACGCTTTTTACAACCCCATTTTCGACATTGATTTTTTCGACGTTTTGGTTGGTTTCGATTTTTACTCCCAATTCCACTGCCAAAGTTACCATAGCCTTGACCACCTCATACATTCCGCCTTTTGGATGCCAAGTGCCCAAACCGAAATCGGCATAATTCATAAAACTATAAAATGAAGGCGTATTTGACGGTTTTGCTCCCAAAAACAAAACAGGAAATTCCATTATTTGCTGCAACCTATGATTCCTGATTTTCTTGCGAACCGTGGTTCTAATGCTGCTGAAAAACTGGTTTACTTTTCGGATGGTAACAGGTGTAATCAATTCGGTTATGGAAATTCCTGGACGATAGACCAAATCCTTGATGGCCACATCGTAATTGTGTTTGGCATTATGCAAAAATTCATTCAAGTGTTTGGCACTTCCCTTTTCTTCCTTTTCAAAAATGTCAAGGATGCCGGGTAAATTGTCAGGAATTTTAATGGAATCCACTTTATCAAAATAGACTTCATAAGCCGGATTTAGCTTGTCTAAATGATAATAATCAGAAGGTTTTTTGCCAAAATCAGCAAAAAACTTCTCGAACACATCCGGCATCCAATACCAAGTGGGACCAATATCGAAAGTAAAACCGTCTTTGGAAAGTTGTCTTGCCCTGCCTCCAACCGTGTTGTTTTTTTCTAAAATGGTTACCTCAAAACCATCCTTCGCCAAGTAGCAAGAAGCTGCCAAAGCGGAAAAACCAGAACCTATTATTGTAATTGCTTTTTTCATTTGTTAAACAAATATATGAAAACATTAAACAAAAAAACTAATCCATTAACAAAAAATTACAATTCGCTGACCAAATCGGAAATGGAATTAAAGACGGATACAGCTTTAGGAAGTTGGTTAACATCAATAAATTGAGTCATTCTGCCCAGTAACCAAACCCGTGAATTGACATCCATTATTTCAGAAGCAATTTCTTTTAAATAATCATCAATGTTATCCCTTGTGGGTTCTACTGTCAGATAGGAAATGTAAATAATATTGTCAAAATATTTTTTCATGTCTTTTAAACTATCAATGGGAACACTCTCACCAAGATATATTGATTTATAACCATTTAGCAAAATTTCGTAATTCAGATACATCAAACCCAGTTCGTGAATTTCGTTTTCCGGAAGATACAAAACAAAAACTTTATCGGTTCTCGTAGGTTCCAAAATCTGGATTTTCTCGGTGTTTATAAGTAATTTTTGCTTTATCAAATAAGAAATAAAATGCTCTTGAGCCGGGGTTATTGTCCCTGATTGCCACAACAATCCGATTTCATTCATCAACGGAATTACCACATCATAAAAAATTTCCCGAAACGATTTTTCCGAAAGAAGATTATTATAGGTATTAAAAAACAACGCTTGGTCAAAATTAATCATCGCCATTTTAAAAGCGTTGATAGCGTGGCTTTTGGAGCTTTTTTCCGAAATTATTTCCCTAACGAGAAGTTCTATTTTCTCCGTGGAATGCTCAGCAATTCTGGAAATTTTATACCCATAATTATGCAAAAGGACAATATTGAGCAACTTTTGCAAATTGGGCAAGTCATAATTCCTAATATTGGTCGTGGAGCGCATGGGTTCCAGAATATTATATCTTTTTTCCCAAATCCGGATAGTATGCGCCTTAATTCCTGAAAGGTTTTCAAGGTCTTTTATACTAAAGACAGACTTAACATTGTTTATCATTTTATAAAATTTAATAAACAAATATATAATATATTTTCACAATGTTTTATATTCTAAACAGAAAAATGCAATTTAATGTTTTGGCGTACTAAAAAAGTTTTAACTGTCCGGAATGGAACTTTACTTTTTCGTTCCTTATATTTGTTGATATTCAAATCCGTTCGGATACGAATAAGCCTTGCAGCAAAAAAACCAAAACCAATTCACTATGATAGAAAAAATAACCCGATTTGCAAACCTTCAATACGGTGAAGAAGACAAAAATAAAGTTCTGGAAAACGTCATTTCAAACATTTCGTTTAGAGGTTCCAATTTATGGATTTTGGCTTGCGCCATCATTATTGCATCGGTGGGCCTGAACGTAAATTCGACAGCAGTAATCATTGGAGCCATGCTTATTTCTCCGCTAATGGGACCTATTTTGGGTGCAGGATTTAGTTTGGGAATATTTGATTTTGAACTCTTTAAAAAATCGTTAAAAAACCTCGCCATTGCCACTGCCGTTAGTTTGTTCACTTCAACGCTGTATTTTTATTTAAGTCCATTTAAAGAAACCCAATCCGAATTATTGGCTCGAACTTCCCCAAACATTTATGATGTCTTGATTGCCTTTTTTGGCGGATTGGTGGGCGTAATCGCCATAACCAGAGTCGAAAAAGGAAACCCAATACCAGGAGTCGCCATCGCCACGGCCTTGATGCCGCCTTTGTGCACGGCAGGTTACGGACTAGCCATCGGTAATTATAAATATTTTTTTGGAGCACTTTTTCTGTACACCATCAACTGCGTTTTCATTTGCATTGCCACTTTTCTTATCGTCAAATATTTGAAATATCCACACAAAAAACAGGTTGACATTGCTCAAGAAAAGAAAATCAGACACCTCATTACGGCCATTATTTTGGTAATGATTCTGCCCAGCGTTTATTTTGCCTACGAACTTCGGAAACAAAAAATATACGAACAAAGAGTTGAAAAATTTGTGACCAATGAATTCAAGAACAAGGGATACACCGTTCTTTTCAATAAGCTGACCGTAAACACCAATCCCAAAAAATTAGATTTGGGATTTTTGAACGACAAATTCACCCCACTGGAAATTAAAGCCCTCAACCAAAAATTAACAGAATACAACATTTCCAATACCCAACTGCACATCCGCCAAGACACCACCGATTTGAAAAAATTAATCCAGAACGAAATCAATTTTGGCAAATCGGGATTGACCCAAAAAGACCTTAAAATTGCCGCCTTGGAACAGAAAAACAAAGCCAACCAATACGACAACAAATCATTGTTGTCCGAAACGAAAATACTGTTCCCGGAAATAGAAAGCATATCCCTGAAAAACCACTCCTTCATCATCAAAAAAGACAGTACTGCCACCGTTCCCATCCTGATATACCAAAGCAAGGAGGAACTCCCGAAAGCATCCGTTGAAAAATTGCATTCATGGCTAAAACAAAGACTTTCTAGCGATAAAATCGAAATCTACAAACGAAATAACCCCTAAAAAAAGCAGAAAAAACATTCAATTTCTTTAGAACAATTATTTTCAGTGTAAAAAACACAATTATTTTATTTCCGCCCTTTTTTATCTTGAAAAAAGTAGTATTTTTAAAAGTTGTTTAAACAAATAGCCTCAAAAAATTTACATTAAAAAAGGATTAAAAAATGAACTTTAAAAACTTGATTGGACAGTTACCAAAAATAGGAATTAGACCCGTAATCGACGGAAGATTGGACGGCGTAAGAGAATCGCTTGAAGAATCAACCATGAACATGGCGAGAATTGCCGCCGATTTTCTGGAAAAAAACCTGAGACATGCCGACGGCAGCAAAGTGGAATGCGTCATCTCGGATTCCTGCATAGGCGGTGTTGCCGAAGCCGCTGCTTCTGCCGACAAATTTTCAAGAGAAGGCGTTGGTTTGAGCCTGACCGTTACCCCTTGTTGGTGTTATGGCAGCGAAACCATCGATATGGACCCCTTGATCCCGAAAGCCATTTGGGGCTTCAACGGAACCGAGCGTCCGGGAGCCGTTTATTTGGCCGCAGCCTTGGCAGGACACAACCAAAAAGGAATTCCTGCTTTTGGAATCTACGGTCGTGATGTTCAGGATAGCGATGACACCAGCATCCCTGAAGATGTGCAGAAAAAATTATTGCTTTTCGGAAAAGCCGGTTTGGCCGTGGCCACAATGAAAGGCAAGTCGTATCTATCCATGGGAGCCGTTTCCATGGGAATTGCCGGTTCCATCATTGACCCGAATTTCTTCGAAAGTTACTTGGGAATGCGTTGCGAAAACATCGACATGACCGAATTTTCGAGAAGAATCGAACACGAAATCTACGACAAGGAAGAATACGAAAAAGCCTTTGCCTGGACCAAAGCCAACTGCAAAGAAGGAAAAGATTACAATCCCGAGAACCGTCAAAAATCCAGAGCCGAATTGGACAAAGATTGGGAATTTGTCGTAAAAATGGCCTTGATTGGTCGCGACTTGATGATTGGAAATCCAAAACTGAAAGCCTTGGGTTACGGCGAAGAAGCCTTGGGAAGAAATGCCATTTCCGGTGGTTTCCAAGGACAAAGACAATGGACGGATCATTTGCCGAACGGCGATTTTATGGAAGCTATCCTAACTTCCTCTTTCGATTGGAACGGCATCCGCCAACCGTTTATGTTGGCAACGGAAAACGACAGTCTGAACGGAGTTTCGATGTTGTTCGGACATTTATTGACTGGAGCAGCCCAAATTTTTAGTGACGTAAGAACCTATTGGAGCCCAGAAGCGGTGAAAAGGGTAACGGGTTACGAACTAAAAGGCGATGCTGCCAACGGTTTTATCCACCTCATCAATTCCGGTGCTTCGGCATTGGATGGAACGGGGGAACAAAGCATCGACGGCAAACCGGCAATGAAACCTTGGTGGGACATTACCGAAAACGAAGCCGAAAAATGTCTCGAAAAAACTACTTGGGGACCAGGAATGTTGGAGTATTTCAGAGGTGGAGGTTATTCTTCCACTTTCAAAACCAAAGGCGAAATGCCTGTGACCATGTGCCGAATCAATATCGTCAAAGGCATTGGCCCCGTATTGCAAATCGCCGAAGGAAAAACCATCGAACTTCCCGAAGACGTTCACAACACCATCAACGAAAGAACCAATCCTACTTGGCCAACCACTTGGTTTGTGCCGAACCTCACGGGCAAAGGCCCGTTCAAGGATGTGTATAGCGTGATGTCGAACTGGGGAGCCAATCACGGTGCCTTCACTTACGGACATATTGGTGCCGATTTAATCACTTTGGCCTCGATGCTCCGAATCCCGGTAAACATGCACAACGTTCCCGAAGACCAAATTTTCAGGCCAAGTGCTTGGGCGTCTTTCGGCATGGATCCAGAATCTTCCGATTACAGAGCTTGCAGTACTTACAAGGCGTTGTATGAATAAAAATAATTGATTTTTGATTGCAGATTAACGATTTTAGATTTCAGAAGTTTTGACCTCTAGTAAAAACACAATATTGTATTTATAAACACCAAATCTGAAATCAAAAATCGTTAATCAAAAATCTGAAATCATTTTTATCAAAAGGCTAGTTTGAAACAATCGAACTAGCCTTTTTGATTTTGTTATACCTTAAAATTCTAAATTTACAACCAAAAACATCCAGCTTCATCAACTGAATTTTTTCATATCTTTGTGAAAAGCAATCACTATGACAACGATAACCATAAACGAACGTACCAAAGCTGGCAAAACCTTATTGGAACTTGCCAAAATGCTTTCGGTTTCAAACAAAGGAGTTACTATCGAAAGCGAAACAGTGGAAAAATCAGCACCAAACAAAACGGATGAATTCTTGAAAAAAGTAAGACGTTCAGCAAAACACGCCCGAGAAATTGCAGCAGGAACTCGCAAAGGTATTCCTTTAAAGGATTTTTTAGATGAATTATAGTTTTGAACTTACCGAAGATTTTAGAAAGGAATTCAAAACTTTACTCAAAAAGTATCCATCCCTAAAAAACGATTTTCAAAACATAATTGATAGTATTGAAAAAGAACTAGTCTTAGCCGATGATTTAGGCGAAGGATTCAAGAAAATCAGAATCAATATAAAATCCAAAGGCAAAGGTTCTAGCGGTGGCGGAAGAATTATTACCTACGAAACCATTATAGCAGTTAACAATAAATTGGTTCTTTTTGCCCTAATTTACAACAAAGGCGACTACGACACCGTTGATTTATCTCTTCTAAAGAAAAATTTAGGACTTTAAACCCGAGAAACATTTGTGCCACTAGATAACAAAAGGCTAGTTTGAAATATCAAACTAGCCTTTTTCGTTTTGTAAGAAAAAATAATTATATTTGAAGGAAAATGTACAAACGAAGCAACCATTATTAAGAATCTAAAGATTTAGATAAAAACAATAATTAAAATTATGGCGACTATTACAATTAAAAGACCTCCGATAGAAAACGGGGCGAAAGCATACGAAATCTATATTGACAAACAAAAAGCCGGAACAATTTCTGATGGCGATATTATGGAATTCAACACAACAAACGGAAAGCACCTGATCAACTTGAAAGTGGGTCAATTTTCAAGTCCAGAGATTACAATTGAAACATCCGAAAATAAAACAACGTCCTTAAAAATTGCCGAATTCAAGAAAATGAAATGGGTGTGGGCAATCATAACAGCCATTTTTGCTCTCCACTTTATTTTGAAAATGACAATTGGCTTTAGACACACAACATTATTAATTATTCCAGTGTTTCTATTCGATATTTACTACAGAAAATGGGGATGGAGAAAACATTTAAAACTCGAAGAAGAGGTTTGATTTTTTAACAGAAATTCAAACTCGTTTTTTCCCAACCGCTAGTTTGAAATATCGAACTAGCCTTTTTAGTTTTTGTAAGAAAAAATAAATATATATGAAGATATATAAAGTCAGTAAACTCGAGTTATTAATTATGAAAACATTTTTAGGTTACCCATTATTAAATGGAAAGATTAATTTAAAGATTTGTAAGCCTATGCTAACATCGGAAGAATTATCATTTTATGAAAGTTACAAACCTGTTTATCTAATCTTACTTATAATTATATCATTAGTTTTTTTCAAGATTAATAAGAATGATTTTTATTGGATTTATCCAGTCTATTTTTTATCCGTATTTATTTTAGTTTTATTGTATAAATACTATAGTAAAGTATTAAAGTGGAAAGTTGTCAAGAAAGGATTTATTGTTCGATACAATGCATTTGATTACAACAAAGAGCATACAATTATTTGGGAAGAAATAGATGAAATTTATCTATTAGATGTATTTTATTCAAAGCTTAAGGATGGTTTAAATATGGCTTATTCGACGACGACTTATGATGCAATAATTATTATATTCAAAAAAGAACATTCAACAATTCAACATAAGTTCTATCAGTCGGATTTTTTAGTATATTCTAAAGATAAATTGGAATTACACATTAAAAATATTAATCCAAATATTAGGGTAATTAAAAAAGAAAGTATTTCAAACTTACAAAGTATTTTGTAACGTTCCTATGTCCACAAAAGTATGTGACTTTGCGGACGTGTTAGTCGGTTTCCGACTGACATAAAAACTGGTTATAAAACAACTGACTAAAAACTATAAAACTTTTATTTCCTAGCCGTTCCTTCCCAACTTTGCCGTCAAGAGCAAGTAGATTGGAATCAGTAAGCAGATCTGGTATTCAATCAGTTTATTTGAACAAAAAGATACCTTTGTAACAAACAAAAAACCCAAAAAAATGAATTGGATACTATTAATTATTGCCGGATTATTTGAAGTGGCCTTTGCCTCTTGTTTGGAAAAAGCCAAAGAAACCAGCGGAAACGAGATGTACTGGTGGTATGCCGGTTTTTGGGTTTCATTGATTATCAGCATGGTTTTGCTGGTCAAGGCCACCCAGACTTTGCCCATAGGAACGGCTTATGCCGTTTGGACAGGAATTGGAGCCGTCGGAACCGTATTGATGGGGATTTTTGTATTCAAGGAACCAGCCACCTTCTGGCGAATTTTCTTTATTACCACGCTAATCGGCTCCATTATAGGACTAAAATCGGTGTTGCATTAATATTTGTTTGTTGCAAAAAACTTTGAACCTCATAAACGCATCAGTTTTTACTCGCAAAAATATCCGCCAAACCCCTTTATGTAACGTATTCATACAACAAAAAATTTACATATTAAAAAAAAATAAGAAAAACATACAGTTTATCTTGTATTCGTATTAAAAATTTTATTAAGTTTGTTAAAAAAAGTATTTTTTATGAAGTATTTACTCCTCCTTTTCTCTGTTTCCTTCTATGGGCAAGTTTTGCATCATCAGATGTTTTCTTCCCAAGGAACAACTAAAAAAACGGCTGACGGTTATACTATAAGCCAGACTATTGGTCAGCAAAGTGTCATTGGTAATTCAAATAAAGATCCTGCTGTTATTCAAGGTTTTCAGCAAAGTGAATGGAGTGGCTATATTGCCGCCAATCCGAAAACTGAAATAACAGTTTTGACTTATCCGAATCCTTTTAGTGACTTAATTAACTTTGAATTTTTGGATCCCATCGACGAAGAAATATCAATTTATATTTTTGATGTTACAGGTCGCTTGATTCATAAACAGAAAGAAACGCTTAACAATTCGGTTTTGACAATTCAGTTGTCTAAGTTACCCAAATCTGAATATTTAGTTCAACTTCGTTCAATTTCAATGACTTACTACACCAAAATTATTAAAAAATGATAAAAAACTACTCACTACTTATTTTATTACTAGTATCTATAAATCTTTTTTCTCAGGAAATCTATTTTAATACAGGTAAAAACTATACGAAATATACGTATAAAAACACCGATAACCAGCAGAACAAAGACCTACAGGCCGGAACAGGAAACTTTTATGAAATGGGTTTTGTTAAACCTTTAGGATTAAAAAAACTTTCTTACGAATTGGGACTTTCGTTGAATGAATATAATGCAATTGGCGGTAATTCTGCCAATTCATACCGTTGGGATACCCAGTATTTGGGAATTCACGGAGGCTTGTCGTATTCTTTATTAACGAACAAAAACAAACCTAAAAAAAATTTTGATATTTTAGCTAGAGCAGCTCTGAATATTTCGACCTTAGTTTATGGCAAACAGGAAATCAACGGAATTTATTATGACCTGATGAATCAAAAAGAATTTTCGGGAATACTATTGGAACCCTCTGCAGGATTAGCTGCTAAATATGCTTTCTCTTCTTTTGGATCGTTAAGTCTTGGCTATAATTTTTGCCAAAGTATAAATATTACAAATAATACTGAAGAAAAATTGTCATTCAGCACCAATCAGATAAGGTTAGGATTATATTTTAATATCAATTAAGTTCAATTTTGAATTGATTTAATAATATTGTTTAAAATAAAATTTCACAAAATTAAAGACTAAAAATAGTTAGTTGCCTTAGGTGTTATAACTAACGAATAAATTTCAAAGTATATGAAAAAAATAATTTTACTATTTATATTTTTTATAGCGGCTACAAGTTTTGCTCAGACAAATGGAATAAGCTATCAGGCTATAATCATAAATCCTAAAGGAGAACAATTGCCAGGAGTGAACAATGCCAATAGCCCAGTTGTCAATAAAGATATCTGTATGGTATTCAAATTTATTGACGAATCTTCAAATATAGAATATCAGGAAACCGTACAAACCAAAACAGATGGCTTTGGTATGGTTAATTTAGTGATTGGTAGAGGAACACAAACAGCAGGATATGCTGCTTCTTTTCAGTCTATTGTTTGGAACTCTTCGAAGAAAAGTTTGATTGTGGGAATTAATACCAATGGGAATTGCAATACTTACACTGAGATTAGTAATCAAGAGTTTAACTATGCTCCATTTGCTTTTTCGGCAATCAATGCTGAAAACGTTACAGGTGTTGTTGCAATAGAAAACGGAGGCACGAATGCAACCACTGTTTTAGGAGCAAAAACAAATTTAGGCATTCAAAATGTAGATAATACAACTGATTTAAATAAACCAATTAGTGTTGCAACTCAAACGGCATTAAATTTAAAAGAAGATGTAGCCAATAAATCTACTAACGTAAATCTAGATGGCACTTCTGACACTAAATACCCAAGTGTAAAAGCGGTTAAAACTTACGTTGACGCTGCTACTTCATTACCTTCAAACGCTTTGAACAATGAAATAACAAGAGCAACTAATGCTGAAAATACAATTGCCACCAATTTAACAGCCGAAACTACTGCTAGAACAGCTGCCGATGTAACTTTGACAACTAATTTAGCTACTGAAGTGACTAATAGAACAGCTGTCGATTTACTAAAAGAAGATATGGCGAATAAAAGTATTAATGTTACCACTGACGCAACTTCGGATACTAAATACCCAAGTGTAAAATCGGTTAAAACCTATGTAGACGCAAGTGCTGCATCCTCTTCTACCGCTTTGGCCAATGAAGTAACAAGAGCAACTAATGCTGAAAATACAATTGCCACCAATTTAACAACCGAAACTACAGCCAGAACAGCTGCTGATGCAACTTTGACAAGCAATTTAGCTACCGAAGTAACTAACAGAACGGCTGCCGACTTACTGAAAGAAGATGTGGCAAATAAAAGCACAAATGTTACCACTGACGCAACTTCGGACACTAAATACCCAAGTGTAAAATCGGTTAAAACTTATGTAGATGCAAGTGCCGCATCCTCTTCTACCGCTTTGGCCAATGAAACAACAAGAGCAACTAATGCCGAAAATTCGACTTCTGCCAATTTAACTGCCGAAACTACGGCTAGAACAACTGCTGATGCAACTTTGACAAACAATTTAGCTACCGAAGTAACCAACAGAACGGCTGCTGACTTACTAAAAGAAGATGTGGCAAATAAAAGCACAAATGTTACCACTGACGGAACTTCGGATACTAAATACCCAAGTGTAAAAGCGGTTAAATCGTATGTAGATGCAAGTGCTACATCTTCTTCTACCGCTTTGGCAAATGAAGTAACAAGAGCAACTAATGCTGAAAACACAATTGCTACCAATTTGACAACTGAAACTAATGCCAGAGCAGCTGCTGATGCAACTTTGACAAACAATTTAGCTACCGAAGTAACCAACAGAACAGCTGCCGACTTACTGAAAGAAGATGTGGCAAATAAAAGCACAAATGTTACCACTGACGGAGCGTCGGACACTAAATACCCAAGTGTAAAAGCGGTTAAGGATTATGTAGATGCTAATTCTTCTTCTTCAGTAGCGGGTGCTGATACGCAAGTAATCTTTAATAATGCTGGTGTCGCTGCGGGTAGTGCCAATAATACTTGGGACAATGGAACTAACACTCATACTGTAGTGGGTACTTCTGTTACCTCCAACGAACGTGTTACTTCATTAGCGGGGACTGGTACACGAGTGGTTTTAACAGATGCTTCTGGAAACCTAACAGTTTCTGGTGCTACGGGAGTTACAGGTACAGGAAACACGAATTATCATACTAAATTCACTAATGGACCAGCAGGTGTAATAGGTAACTCAATGATACAAGACAATGGTACTTCAGTAAGTGTTAATTATCCTCTTCAAGCAAATTCTCAATTATTTGTATATCGTCAACAACAAACAGCAGTTGGGGATGGTCAGTCAACTATATATGGATATCGTGATCGTAATAGTCAAAACGTAGGAGCTAGCTATGGACAAAATGGTAGTAATACAGGAGTTACAGGTATGTCTTTTTGGGGAGACGATTATTCTTTTGGTGTAGGTGGATGGAATTATAATGACTTTTCTCGTACAGGAGGAGTAGTTGGTGGAGAGATTTATGGTAATTATTGGGGGTCTTTAGGATATAAGGCTGCTAGTACTGTCACTTATGGAGTATATGGTTCAAATGCTTATGCTTCTGGAACTGGTTTTTTTGAAAATAGAGAAATTTCAGGTTTTGGAGGAGGTTTCTTTGGCGTTATTGGTTCTGCATCTAAAGGAAGTGTAATAGGTCAATTAAATTCCGGTGAATTATTTTCGTCTTATAACTCAGGAAATGTTTATACTTTAGGTAAAAATGTAGAGCTAGTAGAAACTTCTAATAATGTTAAAACACCTGTTTATTCGGTTACTAGTACAGAGTCAACTATTTATGCTAAAGGAAGTGCCGAATTAGTTAATGGATCAGTATATATCCCTTTTAAAGATTCGTACAAAGCATTATTAGGAGAAAATCCGGAAGTTACCGTTACACCAAAAGGAAACTGTAATGGAGTATATATTTCTGCAATAGACAAAAACGGATTTACTATTAAAGAAATGAACAATGGTACTAGCACAGTTGCTATTTCTTGGATTTCTGTCGGAAATAGAGTTGACAATCATTTAGATAAAGCAACTGAAATGGTTTCTGATTCTAATTTTGATAGAAACATACAACAAGTTTTATTCAATGATTCTAACTTAGATGCTAAAGGTAAGGGTATCTGGTGGGATGGAAATAAAATTCAATTTGGTAATATGCCAGAAAGTTTGACAAAAGTGAAAAGACCAAAAGAAGATTATAATTATAAAGAAAAAGCAACAGAAACACATATTGCTACTAAGAAAGAAGCTATTAAAAGAATTTCTGAATTTTCTAAAGCTATTTTGTTCGATACAGGAAAATCAACTATTACTCCGGAATCTTATACCATTTTGAATAACATTGTAGATGTATTAAATCAATACAGTTCTGATAATTTCATAATTGAGGGGAATACGGATAATACCGGAGAATCGAATGATAATATGAAACTTTCAAAAGATCGATCAGAAGCCGTAATGAATTATTTTATTGAAAGAGGCATTAGTAAAGATCGATTGAAATCAGTAGGTTATGGAGACAAAAAAACTGTTGCAACAAATGATACCGAAGAAGGCAGAAAGAGTAACAGACGAGTTGAGATTAATCTGGCAAAATAATTACAAAACATTTCATATCTTTAAAGGATCCTTACAGAAGGATCCTTTTTTATTTTTTCAAATGAATTTATCCCGAATATTTTTAGTTTTATTTACAACCTTGTCATGGGGACAAAAAAAAATTGAACCTCATATTAAGTCTTTATTTAAAGAAGTCGTATTCACTTTGGCCGACGATAGTTTAAAAGGTCGTTACACAGGCACATTAGAGGAAAAAAAATCATTAAACTACATAGAATTTAAAATGAAAAGTTTGTCGAATAAAATTAAATTCGAGCGACAAACTTTTTATGTTAAATTAAAAGACACTACTCTAATTTCAAACAATGGTTTTGTCTTTGTGAATAATCATTCAAGCAAAACTATCTTAATAAGCTCTCATTATGAACATATTGGTTTAGGAGGTGTATTATCTACTAAATTCATATCCAATCAAATTCATAATGGAGCCGATGATAATGCTTCAGGAGTTGCCATGACTATTGGCTTAGCAAGTGAATTAATTAAAGTTAAGAACTCAAATTTAAATTATTTGTTTGTATTTTATTCAGGTCATGAAATAGGATTATACGGATCAGATGCTTTTGGTGATTTTATAGATAAGAACTCCGATTATTTCAAAAACATATCATGTGTTATAAATTTTGATATGATTGGACGATTAGATTCCGATTTAAAAAATTTAAAATGTATGAAATCAAAATCAGCAGATATAATTTTAAATAATGTACAAATTGAAGATTTTGATTTGAAATTAAATCTGGGTAAGGAAGAAGAATTAAAAAAATTAGACACAAAATATTTTTACAACCAAGGAGTTCCTTGTCTTAATTTTACAACAGGCATCCATTTAGACTACCATACTCCAACTGATGACGCAATTTATATTAATTTTGATGGGATGATCCAAATTAAAGAATATCTCTTAAAAATTATTGATGGTTATAATTATGGTTTGCTAAAAAACCCAAAGGAGTAATATTATTTTCTTTTCACAATTAGTTCTACTTTTAGACTTTAATTAACGTAGCAATCCCTGAAAAAACAATACCCAAGTAATCAACAAAGCTAATAATTATAAAAACTTCCAAAAGACACGGCGTCACAAACTGGAAACTGTGGTACAAAAATTTCAAGGCCAGTGTGAACCATTCCGAAAGGGAAATCCTGAAACTGATTTCTTGACCTATTTCACACAGCAAGGGGTTAAAAAAAACATTCCAATTTATTTAAAATTAGTCGTTGGGCGCAATTGCCATACACCAATCGAATACAAACAGGTATCTTTGCAGTAACAAAAACCCAAAAAAATGAATTGGATACTATTAATTATTGCCGGATTATTTGAAGTAGCTTTTGCTTCTTGTTTGGGCAAAGCCAAAGAAACCAGCGGAAACGAGATGTACTGGTGGTATGCCGGTTTTTTGATTTCATTGATTATCAGCATGGTTTTATTGGTCAAAGCTACCCAGACTTTGCCCATAGGAACGGCTTATGCCGTTTGGACAGGAATTGGAGCCGTCGGAACCGTATTGATGGGGATTTTTGTATTCAAGGAACCAGCCACCTTCTGGCGAATTTTCTTTATCACCACGCTAATCGGCTCCATTATAGGACTAAAATCGGTTTCGCATTAATCATTGACAAACACACAAACATTCCGGTTTTGCATACTAAAACATGACAATAGTCAGTATTTGGTTTCATTTGAAATCGTATATTAGGACTTTTTTATATAAAGATATTTATGATTGCAAATTTGAGTGAAAAGAAATCCTATCCTTGGATAGTTGTGGGTTTATTGTGGTTCGTGGCCTTGTTGAATTATCTGGATCGCCAGATGCTTTCAACCATGAAACCCTCGATGATGATTGACATTCCAGAATTGGCCAAAGCCGAAAACTTCGGAATGCTGATGGCTATTTTTCTTTGGATTTATGCCTTGATGAGTCCAATTTCCGGAATCATTGCCGACAGGATGAACCGAAAAAACATGATTGTTTGCAGTCTTTTTGTTTGGTCGGGCGTCACGATGGCCATGGGCTATGCCACCACTTTTAACCAAATTTATGTCTTGCGCGCCATTATGGGAGTTAGCGAGGCGTTCTATATTCCAGCAGCTTTATCGCTAATCGCCGACTATCACCAAGGGAACACCCGTTCTTTCGCCATTGGCATTCACACTACCGGAATCTATTTGGGTCAAGCCTTGGGTGGATTTGGCGCCACTGTTTCCCAACAATTTTCTTGGCATTTTACCTTCCACACCGTTGGTTTAATTGGCGTGGTTTACAGTATCATTTTGATTTTTTTCATCAAAGAAAAGAAAGCATACACTTATGACACTTCCCAAAAATTATCAGTAGGAACAGAATTCAGGCAAATGTTCAAGGGATTGGGAATGCTGTTCGGGAATATCTCGTTTTGGGTTTTGCTCTTTTATTTCTCGGCTCCGAGTTTGCCGGGATGGGCGGCCAAAAACTGGTTGCCAACATTATTTTCAGAAACACTGGACATGAACATGGCGCTTGCCGGCCCTATCGCCACGGTAACCATCGCGATGTCCTCTTTTGTCGGGGTCTTGATTGGCGGTGTCGTTTCCGACAAATGGGTAATGAAGCACCTTAAAGGAAGAATCTACACCAGCGTAATTGGTTTGTCACTCACGATTCCTGCCCTATTTTTATTAGGTAATGGCAGCAGTATTGAAGCCATTATCGCTGGAGGAATGTTATTTGGTCTTGGTTTTGGAATTTTCGACACCAACAATATGCCTATTCTTTGCCAATTCGTGTCGCCACGTTATCGTGCTACCGGCTATGGCATCATGAACTTCGTGGGAATTTCTGCCGGAGCCGTCATCACGGAATATTTGGGAAAAGCCGCCGACAATGGCGGAATGGGACGTGTATTTATATTATTGATTATTGTGGTAGTAATTGCCATCGCTTTACAATTGACAACCCTGCATCCGAAAACGGCAAACATGACGGAAGAAGCTGTTTCTGCCGAATAAAGAAATCCATTTAGAACACGGTAAAAAAGGATTTAAAGTCTTTTTTAATCAATCATAAAATAAAAAAGTGAGCTCGATATGGCAATCTAGCTCACTTTTTTTATGAAGACAACTTGGTTTTCTACAAAACCTTGGCCACTTTTATTTCGATATCCTTGATATTGGCAATAACTTTTGTCATTTCTTTTTCGTCGAAAGTGGTAAAAGGCGGAGCAATGTTTCCGTTGACAATTCCCAAAGCGGACAGTGCCCCTTTCAATCCTTTTAAATAGCTGGAACCATAAGAACCCACAGTGTAAATTCGGGTGCTGATTTCCATTACCAAGTCTTGCAACTCCTCAATTCGGGCAAAATCTTTGGCCAATGCCGCATTGTATAAAGCCACGTATAATTTTGGAAAAAGATTGGCGCCACCGTTGACACCACCATTTCCGCCCATCAAAACAGTTTCGGCAGTAATTTCTTCAGGCCCTACCAAAAGACTGAAATTGGTTTTCAACAAATAACAAAGTGATTGAAAATAAACTGCATTGGCCGAACTGTCTTTCAACCCAATAATATTGGAATGTTCTGACAAACGAACCACCGTTTTTACGTCGATGTTAATTTTGGTATGTGAAGGCATGTTGTACAAGAAAAGCGGCAAACTCACTTGATCTGCCAAACTCCAGTAATACTTGTATAATTCTTCTTGTCCCAAACCATAATAATAAGGCGGTGCAGCCACGACAGCCGCAGCTCCCGCTTTTTGGGCTATTAATGCCAAATGAACACTTTCTTCTATGGATGTATCCGTGATTCCAACAAATACCGGCACTCTTCCGTTGACTGCTTTACAGCTTTCAACAATAAGTTGTTCTCTTGTTTTGTAGCTTAAACTTGTTGATTCTCCAGTAGTTCCCAGAATAAATATTCCGTGAACACCACCCGAAACCAAATGCTCTACCAAATGCTTTACCCCTTCGAGATCCAGGGAAAGATTATCTGACAATAAAGGAGTTACCATTGGAGGAATAATTCCACTAAAAGCTGGTTTAATTGTTTGCGTTGCCATTATGCTAAAATTTATTTAATATATTTTAATTTATTTTTATAGTTTTCTATTTTGTTTCAAGCGTTGCCTTTAAGAGAACATTTTTGACTCCTTGATCTTTATTTTCAATCTGGTCTATCAAAATACGAACGGCTTCCTGCCCCATTTTTTTTATGGGCTGGCTCATGAAAGGAATGTGGACATCCAAAAACTGAAAAATCAAATTTTCGTCAAAAGCAAGCACGTCAATTTCTTCCTGGATTTTCTTTCCAAAATTTTTAATTTGTTTCAAACCTTCGGTGGCAATGGTATTGGTTGCAAAATAAATAGCAGTTACTTTGTCTTCGAAAATCAACTTTCGCACGGCTTCTTTTATTTCGCTTTGCATCGATTGATGATTGACCTTTGTCAAGAATTGTGCTTTGTCAACAATTCCGGTTTGCTTCATGGCTTCAAGATAACCATTACACCTATCCTGATAATGCAAAAGTGTGGATTCATACACTATTGCACCAATTCTTTTGTGTCCTTTGTCCAACAAATGATTTGTGGCTTCAAATGAGGCTTTAAAGTTGTCCACCATCACCGTATTTACAACTATGTCGGAAAAATAACGGTCAATCAACACCAAGGGAACATTGGATTCTTTTATGCCTAAAACCGTTTCTCGGGATTCTTCGGGAGAGGCCACAATAAATCCATCTACTTGTCGAGTACTAAGAAAATCCAACACCTTTATGAATTTATCATTATTTTCGTCGGAAGAACCAAATATCACGGTATAATTACGGGCATAAGCCTCATCTTCTATCGTTCTGGCCAAACTCGAGAAAAAGGGATTGGAAATATCGGCAACAATGAGACCAATGGTATGGGAAATGTTGGTTTTCAAACTTCTAGCATTCAAATTCGGAAAATAATTAAGCTCTTTCGCTGCTTTTCTAATTTTATCCGCCGTTTCTTTACCTACCCTATTTTCTTTATCTTTGTTATTTAGAACGTAAGAAACAAGACTAGTCGAAACTCCTACCTTGTTTGCAATATCCTTTAATGAAGTTTTACGAGTCATCTTTGCTTTAACGTTTAAGCAAAAGTAATAAATAATTTGACACCGCCTAATATTTAAGTGTTTCATTTACATTTAAAAGCAACTAATTAGAGTTTAAATTATGCATTTACTTTTTATTCAACCGAAAAAAACTTAATGGATTTTTTTTAGCCCTTAAAAAATGAAATTGAAAATACAACTTCTAATTTCATTTTTCAAGTTTTACAGTTCGGTCATTAAAAAAGAATAATTAAATGGATATTATGGCGTCAGCAGTTTTTAATAGCCTACCTTACCAAAAAAAATGGAGATTGAACAAAAGGTTCGGCAGGTGGAAGAATTATTCAACCATCTTGACAAGGAGATTACTGCTTTCAAATCCGAAACGAGTTTACATTGCCTCACCGGCTGCGGCAAATGTTGTTCCAAACCAGACATTGATGCCTCGCCCTTGGAATTCTTGCCTTGGGCTTTCCATTTATTTTTGAATGGCCTAGCCGAAGAGACCTTGTTGGAATTAAACAATTCGACCCTTTCGACTTGTCACATCTACCGACCGCTAGCCCTTTTGGAAGAATTCAACGGAAGCTGCAGCAACTATCGCTATCGCGGATTAATTTGCCGCCTTTTTGGTTATGCAGCCAACAGGGACAAATATGGCGAACTACGATTGGCCACCTGCAAAATCATAAAAGACGACCAGCTCAAAAACTACCACACTACCGAAGAAGCCATCAGTAAAGGGCTTTACGTGCCTATTTTTACCGATTATTACATGCAGTTGGCACAAATTGACTACAAAATGGGCGTTACCTTGCTCACCATAAACGAAGCCTTGAAAATGGCCATCGAAGAAGTCCTGCATTATTACGCCTACAGACCTTTTCCGGGTGGATTGGAGAATATTGCTTAAAAAAAATCTTCAACTTTATTTAAAAAAAACTCCCAATTGGATATTACCAGTTGCGTAAAACCATGCTTACCAAGCAAATAACCCCTCGTTACTATTTAAATAAAAAAACAAGAAAAATATTATTTTGTCAAAATGTGGAAAACCGTAAAACAACCAATTCCAAAAGATATAAATTCGGAGAATTAATTGTAAAACCAAAAAAAAAAAAACCAATGAGAAAATCATTAATTCACAAAGTCTCCACAACCCTTTTGACACTTATTATTGTCACATTACTTTCAACTTCTTGCTCTTCAGACGATGAAAAAGACCCAATAGTTGTATTTACAAGTTTAAGTGCCAATAAAACAGATGCTTTTATTGAAGAAACAATTGTCCTGAACCTCGAAGGAACCGGCTTTTCGGATGTCAATGTAGCTTCTAATAACACATCGGTTAAAATCATCAAAGTAACGCCTACAATTTATGAAATATCATCTACTGTAGCCACAAGCACAAATATCTATATTTCCTTAAGCAACAATACTTACAAAGAAAACAAAAGTATAAGTTTGAATTTTTGCGAGCACGGAGTCAAAAATTACAAAACCGTTGAAGGCATAACCGTTGATACTGATAAATCTTCTAAAGTCATCACGCTTTTGGGAGAACCTGACACAAAAACAACTTCAACCGATGGACTTTCTGAATACTGGAAATACGCTTCAAAAGGACTGTGCTTTATAATTACAAAAAGCTCTTTAATGGTCAATCAAATCGAGATGTTTAGCTCTTACTATTATCATACAAACAGCGCCAATACACAAGTATTATACACGAACTATCCCCATGAAATTGGAAATGGTTGGAAAATTAACAATACTACCACAATGGATACCATCATTACTTTATTAGGGATACCAACAACAAAAAGTAGCTCTAGTACCAATAGAATGTATCAATATTCATCTCAAAGAATTGTTTTCCGCTTTTTCAGTAATTCCGAAGACGACTATACTGGGAAAAAGATTATTTATTTTTCTGTTTATTAATTTGAAAATTTTAGTTTAGACAACTATTTTCTTGTCCCTAGAAACGGTTCACGTCAGAAACGGTTCTAGGAACAAACTTTATAAAATGACTTATCTCAATTGATTCTTATATAGTATGGAGCAGTAATACTGTCCAAACTAAAAGCACAACACACCGCTTATTTCTATGAGGGAGTGAATCACGGTTTCCACAACAACACGACTTCAAGATACGACGAAAAATCCGCAACTTCATATTGGACACGAACAATTGATTTTTTTAAGGAAAAACTGAAGAAAAAGTAATTTTAGAATTTTGATGTTGCAAAAAAATCTCAAACAGGAGACTTTTTTATGGCAAATTGGAATCATTTTAAAGAAAATACTTTATGAATTAAACCAGAAAATTTATTTAAATTTGAAAGATTCAAAAAACCTTAAAT
Organism: Flavobacterium limnophilum; assembly: GCF_027111315.2. Classification (GTDB taxonomy): domain Bacteria; phylum Bacteroidota; class Bacteroidia; order Flavobacteriales; family Flavobacteriaceae; genus Flavobacterium; species Flavobacterium limnophilum. The sequence continues at coordinate 2,860,085 of NZ_CP114289.2, forward strand.
CCCTAATGAAAAAATCAATTACACTATACTGTTTAATGCTAATCGCAAATTTCACATTAGCACAAAATACTGATATTAAAATAATTGATTCTTTAAAATATGAATTAAGAAAAGCTAAAGTAGATACAGCCAAGATAAATATACTAAATGAGTTGTCCAGCAAAAATTTTTATTCCAATCCAATGGAAGGAATGCGATATGGTGAAATTGCATTAAATCTGGCAACTAAAATAAAATGGAAAAAAGGGATGGCTATTGCAAATGACCACATAGGCGTTTGCCATTGGGTTACCGCAAATTTTCCAAAATCGATAGCGTATTTCCAAAATTCATTGTCCAACTATCAAGACTTAAAAGATCAAGTTGGCATTGCTGGTGCATACAACCACCTCGGATCACTTCATTTGGAAATAAAAAAATACAAGCAGGCTGTTTTTTACTTCATTGAAGCCTACAAAATAGATCGATTAACCTCGAATAAAAATCAGACGGCTAATGATCTTACTGGAATTGGCGATGCTTTTTTCAAAACAAATAATTATTCCAAAGCAATTGAATACTATCTAAAAGCTAAAGACCTCTATTTTACGGTCTATAATTTCTATGGCGTTGGTGAATCCTACATTAATATTGGGAAAGCCTATTCAAATAAAAAGGAATACTCGGACGCTTTAGTTAATTTCAACAAAGCTCTTGATAATTTAAACAAAATAGAAGGTACAAAATATGATATTGGAAATGCTTATCTTGAAATGGGGAAAGCCTATTACAATTTGGCCATGGAAGACAAAAGTGCAAAAGCAAAAAACCTGAACCATTCCCTAAAATACTCGAACAAGGCAATTAATACTTTTAATGAAATTAAAACATTCGACAAAATAAACGAATGCAACTTCGAATTATATAAAGCTTACAAAGAAACTGGCAACTATAAATTGGCGTTGGAATATCACGAGAAATACCTCAAAATTAAAGAAACGGTTTTAACCTATGAAAACAACGTCAAATTAGGTGAACTTAAAACCAAACGTGAATTCGAATTAAAAGACAAAAAAATTGAAATACAAAATCTTAAAATAAAAAGCGAGTCCAGAAAAATATATTTATTAATTTCTATCATAATTACTATTTTAATTCTTTTCTCTGTCTTTTTATGGTTGTATTTATCTAAAAGAAGCCGAAATAAATTATTGTTGGAAAAAAATATGGAGATTTCCAATGCCAACAAGCAGAAAGACCGATTTTTTTCGATTATTGCCCATGATCTAAGAGGGCCTTTTATTGGATTTCTAGGTTTAACAGAATTACTGGCCTCAGAAATTGACACTATGGATAAAGAAGAAATTCAATTTATGGCAGCAAATTTGAAAAGCTCCGCACAAAACTTGGAGACCCTTCTGGAAAACCTCTTGGAATGGTCCAGTATGGAGCAAGGACTGATTCCATTTACACCGATAAAAAACAATTTACATCAAATAACAGAAGAATGTATTTCAATTTTACAAGCTGCAGCAGCAAAAAAAGAACTACAAATCCAAGACAAATTAACGGATGACACCACCGTTTTTGCCGATAATTACATGCTGCACGCCATAATTCGCAATATTTTGTCGAATGCCGTAAAGTTTACTCCAAAAGGAGGCATCATTTCCATTCAATCAAAAAAAGACTCAAAAAACACCATCTTTTCCATAACTGATAGCGGAATAGGAATGAATGCTAAAATGATTGAAAACATATTCAAACTGGATGTTAAAACAAACAGAAAAGGAACCGAAAACGAGCTGAGTTCAGGTTTAGGCTTGATACTTTGCAAAGAATTTGTAGAAAAGCACGGCGGCAAAATATGGGTCGAAAGTGAAGAAAACAAAGGAACTACATTTTATTGCAGTTTTCCTTTTGCAGAATGATAATCCATATCTACAATGCTATTTCACTATATTTGTTTAATATAAAAATAGATTGAAATCATAAAGAAATTTTCTACAAAACAGTTTCTATATTTTTATGTTGAACCTTATAAATAACTCTAATATTAAATCATGGATATCTTATGTAACCTTCCATATGGTATGGATAAAGTAATAGAGCTACTAATTAATAAAAAATGGTTAATCTCTACATTTGAAATTGAAGAAAATGCTCATTATAATCCTGCAAATTATATTTATAATATACAGATACATAAATCCAAATACATTCTTTTAATTGATACAAATATCTTTAGTTTCATTGTAAATTCATTTAAACAGAATACACCAAAGGATATTCATAGAGAGGCAATAGCTTTGATTGCCTTCTGTCAGTTTGCAGAAATAAACATTGATGTTAGTTTGCCTATATACGAGTATATAAGGTTTAACAAAGAAAAACAAAAAGAAGCATTTGAAAAGTTAGAATTATTTTTTAAAATAGATGATTCACCCAACAATCAAAGTCTTATAGATTATGCTATTGGAAAACGAAATAATTATACAATTAATGAAACTAAAGATGTTTCAGATGGTACAAAAAAAATGATTGAATGGTATAACAAATATCAGAATCTTGTACAATGGGATTCCACCTATTTAATCATACTGAAAATCACAGAACTTAATTTGTTAGAAAACATTTCAAACATTAAAAAATTTGAAATATTTATGAATTGGCAACATTCTGAATTTAGATTTTCTATGATTGGTAGTATATATTCAATAATAATGTTTAGTTCTATAAGAACAAAAGGAATGATGAAATACAAACCCACAGCAACTTTTGAAGAAAAAAGAAATCAAATTGACAATATGACATGGGACTTCTATTTTATGATAAATTATTACGAACGTCTTAAGAAAAAAACTCTTGAAGAAGAAATATTAACTGCAACTGACGATAAAGTAATTAAATTTATGTTTAAAATATTAGTTGATGTTAATAATTCTGGTAAAATAGAAACACTATCTAAATATTTAAAAAAACAAGATTTTGAAATGATCGAAATTTACAAAAAGTTTGTCAAAAACAAAGATGGACGCAAATTTAAAGATGGTCGTTTTCAAGATGATTATCATCGAGAAAAGTTAAAAAAACAGCTTGAAACCTGTTTATTATAAATATGCACTAATAATTCAGACCGCTCGAACATACACAAAATCTAGCATCACAAAGTATCTTTTAAAAAACAAACGTTTATAAAATCCTTATTACTACTCTACGATAAACAAAAAAAAAGCCCCAACCGGGGCTTTTTCAATATATAAAAATCAAGCTTATTTGCTCAAATACATTTTTCTTCTGGAGTACAATTCGTAGAATTGGTCGTCTTTCAAATCGTCAATAAACAAGATACTTTCTCCTGTTGATTTCATTTCTGGCCCCAATGCTTTGTTCACGTTTTGGAACTTGCTGAAAGAGAAAACCGGTTGTTTGATGGCATATCCTTTCAATTGTGGATTGAAATCAAAATCGGTTACTTTCTTTTCGCCCAACATTACTTTCGTAGCATAGTTTACGTAAGGCTCTCCGTAAGCTTTCGCAATAAACGGAACCGTGCGAGACGCTCTAGGATTGGCTTCGATGATATAAACCGTATCGTCTTTAATCGCAAACTGGATATTGATTAAACCAACTGTTTTTAAAGCTCTCGCGATTTTCTCAGTATGATCTTTTATTTGTTGCATCACGAATTCACCCAAGTTAAACGGTGGCAAAGTCGCATTACTGTCTCCCGAGTGAACTCCACAAGGCTCGATATGCTCCATAATTCCTATGATGTACACATTGCCGTCAGCATCACAAATCGCATCGGCTTCGGCTTCGATTGCTCCTGCCAAATAATGGTCTAACAGCAATTTATTGCCTGGTATCGATTTCAACAAGTTGATAACGTGTTCTTCCAATTCTTTTTTGTTGATCACGATTTTCATTCCCTGACCACCCAATACATAAGAAGGACGAATCAATAAAGGAAAGTCTAAAGTATCCGCCAAAGCTGAAGCTTCGTCAGCCGTTTCGGCAATTCCGAATTGTGGGAAAGGAATATGCAATTCCGTCAACAAATCAGAGAAACGGCCCCTGTCTTCAGCTAAATCCAAAGCATCAAAACTGGTTCCTATGATTTTAATTCCGTATTTAGACAGTTTTTCGGCCAATTTCAAGGCAGTTTGTCCACCCAATTGCACGATTACACCTTCCGGTTTTTCGTGTTGGATAATGTCGTAAATATGCTCCCAAAATACGGGCTCGAAATACAATTTGTCGGCCGTGTCAAAATCAGTCGAAACTGTTTCTGGATTACAGTTGATCATTATCGTTTCATAACCACATTCTTTGGCAGCCAAAACCCCGTGAACACAAGAATAATCAAACTCGATTCCTTGTCCAATTCTATTTGGTCCTGAACCCAAGACAACTATTTTCTTTTTATCGGTTACGATACTTTCGTTGTGAACATAACGCTCACCATTGGCTTTTTCGATTTCAGCCTCGAAAGTGGAGTAATAATATGGTGTTTTTGCGGTGAATTCCGCAGCACAAGTATCCACCAATTTAAACACACGATTGATGTTCATTTCTGAACGCAAGTTGTAAACTTCACTTTCCTTGGAGTTCATCATATGAGCAATTTGTCTGTCGGCAAAACCTTTTTGTTTCGCTTCCAACAACAATTCTCTTGGCAAAGTGGCTACAGTATAGTTGGAAATTTCTTTTTCTAAAACATAAAGTTCTTCATATTGTTTCAAGAACCACATATCGATTTTGGTGATTTCGTGAATGCGACTCAATGGAATTCCCATCGCGATGGCATCATAAATCACGAAAACACGATCCCAACTTGCAAAAGTCAGTTTCTCGATAATTTGTTCATAGTTGGTGTAACCTTTTCCATCGGCTCCCAATCCATTTCTTTTGATTTCCAAAGATTGTGTGGCTTTGTGCAAGGCTTCTTGGAACGAACGTCCAATTCCCATTACTTCCCCAACGGATTTCATTTGAAGTCCCAAAGTTCTGTCGGCTCCTTCAAATTTATCGAAGTTCCAACGTGGTATTTTCACGATTACATAATCCAAAGTCGGCTCGAACAAAGCAGAAGTTGATTTGGTGATTTGGTTTTGCAATTCATCTAGGTTGTAACCCAAAGCCAGTTTAGAAGCAATTTTTGCAATTGGATAACCTGTCGCTTTCGATGCCAAAGCCGATGAACGAGACACACGAGGATTGATTTCAATCGCCACAATATCTTCCTTTTCGTCTGGTGAAACGGCAAACTGCACGTTACAACCTCCGGCAAAATTTCCGATGCTTCTCATCATCAAGATCGCCATGTCACGCAATTTTTGGAAAGTCGTGTCAGACAAGGTCATCGCAGGCGCAACAGTAATCGAATCTCCAGTGTGGATTCCCATTGGATCCATATTTTCGATAGAACAGATAATCACGACGTTGTCGTTTTTATCTCTCAACAACTCTAATTCATATTCTTTCCAACCGATTAAAGCTTTGTCAATCAAAACTTCGTGAATTGGTGACATTTCTAATCCATAAGTTAGCTTTTCGTCAAATTCTTCTTTAGTATGCACGAATGCTGCTCCAGTTCCTCCCAAAGTAAACGAAGGACGAATTACCAATGGAAATCCAAATTCCTGCGCAATTTCTTTTCCTTCCAAGAAAGAAGTAGCTGTTTTAGCTGGTGCAGTAGGAACTCCAATTTTTGCCAAAAGCTGTTTGAATTGCTCCCTGTCTTCGGTAATATTGATGGCATTTACATCCACTCCAATCATTCGAACCCCAAAATCTTGCCAAATTCCTTTTTCGTCTGCCTCTAAACACAAGTTCAAAGCAGTTTGCCCACCCATTGTTGGCAAAACAGCATCAATTTGCGGATGTGCTTTCAGGATTTCAATAATGGATTTGGTGGTCAATGGTTTCAAATAAATATGATCGGCCATAGATGGGTCGGTCATAATAGTTGCAGGATTCGAGTTAATCAAGATAACCTCAATTCCTTCTTCGCGTATGGAACGTGCCGATTGGGAACCTGCATAATCAAATTCGCAAGCTTGACCAATCACGATTGGACCTGAACCTATAATTAAAACCGATTTTATGGAGTTGTCTTTTGGCATTGTGTTGTTTTTGGTGTTTATTTTTTACTCAAAGCTGAAGATTTCAAGTCAGTTGAACTAGTTTAAATCTTGAACTTCAAACATTTTTAATGACAAGGTATAAAAAAAGGCGATACTAATAACAGTAACGCCTTTATGTATGTTTATAAAAACATTATTTTTTATGTCTAGGTTCGCTAGATACAGTCAATTTGTGTCTTCCTTTCGCTCTACGACGAGCTAGGACTTTTCTTCCATTTGCAGAAGCCATTCTGTCCATAAATCCGTGCTTATTTCTTCTTTTTCTTTTCGATGGTTGAAACGTTCTTTTGCTCATTGCTTTGTATCTTTAAAAAATGTATTTAATTGTCTTTGGTAGTTTTGAATTCTGTTATTCTAAAACCGAGTGCAAATATACAAAGACTTTTATTTCTGGCAAGTGGTTTTATAATTTTTTTTTTAATTCCTTTTACTATCTTTGCTATCATAAATTTACACACTATGTTTCCTAAAATTATTAAACTTATTCTCGCTGGACTTATCATCATTACTGGCATTTGGCAATTTACTGAATCCAATATTGGTAATGGAATCTTCCTTATATTATTGTCCGCCATTCCTATTTTTCTTTATTACAAAAACGAATTTATATTATTGGCCTTCCTAAAACTAAGAAAACAAGATTTCGAAGGTGCCAAAAAATGGTTGGCTTACATCAAAAACCCGGAAACGGCTTTGGTAAGAAAACAACAAGGCTACTTCAATTATTTGCACGGAATTATGCTTTCGCAAACAAACATCAATCAATCCGAGAAATATTTCAAGAAAGCGATTGAATTGGGATTGTCAATGGATATGGATTTGGCCGTAGCCAAATTAAATCTTGCCGGAGTGGCCATGACCCGCAGAAGAAAACTCGAAGCCACTACTTTACTGAACGAAGCCAAAAAATTGGACAAACAGAATATGTTGGCAGACCAAATCAAGATGATGAAGGATCAGATGAAAAAAATATAACCCTCAACCCAACCTGTCATTGTGAGTAACGAAGCAATCCAAAGAGGAGGAAAACAAAAAGACGAAAAGGCGATTAGAAACAACTAATCGCCTTTTTTTTCTTTTATTCCAATATAATTCGAGGCAAGTTTTCGTTCAACCACTTGTATTTGGTTAGAATCATGATATGCGTCCCTCCTTTTACCACGACACAATTCTTGATATGCTTTATCGGAAAAACGGCGTCGGCATCCCCGTGAATATGAATCACTTTTCGATCCTCTTCTATTCTATTCCACAAAACCATTTGTTCTATGGCCCAATCCAAATAGACCTTTTCACGCATCGACATGTATTTTTGATACAACCGGAGTCGTTGTTTGATTAGATTTCCAAAAGACAATTTCACTAACGACTCTATGTTTTGAAACAAACTCGTAGGCATCAATTTATAGGCTTTGGTGGTCTTGGCTATTTTCATTGGAAGCGGCAGTTCCAAATTTGATTTGATGCTGGATATAATAATCAATTTCCTCAAATCAAGGAATTGCGCCATTTCTTGAACCAGGACTCCACCAAAAGAAACCCCAATCAAAACAGCCTTTTCTTGTTTTACCAATTTTGCCATTCTTTCAGCATAGTTCAACAAAGTTTCATTGTCCAAAGGAATTTCCCAATCCAGCAAATGGATTTCAAAAGTGGATTCAGGCAATTTAATGTTTTCAAAAATCAATGAATTGGCCGCCAAACCAGGCATCATATAAACCGGGATTTTATTCATTTTTACAAGTTTTAATACTGTCTTCGCGGCAACAACTATTTATTGCCACGAAATTTGTATAAAATTAATTTTTTTATTGGAACAACTTCAATTCCAAACCGACATTAACAATAAATCAAGACACGAGAACTATCGAAAGCAGATTTACAAGCCAAAGACATTCCAACCATGACTATTCCCCGACAAAGAACACTTTAGACAAAGATAGGCCTGAAAATCATTTGATATTGAAAATCAAATCAATATCTTTACAAATCTTATCATTCCTTAAGACAAAACCAACCGATTTTAATCCCATTTGAAATTAAAATCAATTCTGAATCAAAAACACTTTTGATCGAAACGCCAATAAAATAAAACAAATTATTATGGATGCTGCAGTCATTATTGAAATCAAGGACAATACTTTTGCCAGACAATTTGAAACCATTACCGAAAAAGGATTGGTCACGGTGGAATATTCTTTTCAGGAGAAAAAAATTTTTTTGACAAAACTCAATGTCCCGGATTTATTTGACGACGAAGAATTCATTTCTAATTTGCTCAAGGAAATCATGACACTCGCCATCGAAAGAAAACTAAAAGTGGTTCCCATTCTTCCCAAAATCGTTCTTTTCTTCAAAAAGAATCCAGTTTACAAGGAGTTGCTTCCTCCGGGAATTCGAATATAAAAAAGGGCTGTTTCGCCAAGAAACAGCCCTTTTTTATTTAAACACATCGGATTATCTTCTTCCGCCTCCGCCACGCATTCCGCCACCACTACGACCGCCGCCACTATAGCCTCCACCACTTCGACCACCTCCATAAGAGGAAGATGATGGGCGAGAATAACTTGAGGAACCCGAAGAGGAACGATTAGACGCTGTTGTTGATGGACTAGTAGGCCTTGTTGATCCTGAAGTCGATGGGCGTGTTGAAGCCGATGGACTTGTTGGTCTTGTTGAAGTAGAAGGACGTGTTGATGGACTATTTAAATTACCTGCAGAAGGCTTATTGGCACCGCCAGCACCAGTACTCGGTCTATTTCCACTAGTATTCGATGGCCTACTTCCAACATTCGTATAATTACCTTTAGCTTTATTGTTTGCCACGGTATTAGAAGTATTTCTGGTTTTATTATAATTATTGTAGTTATTTGTGTTATGAATCACGGTCGTGTTGCCATAGCCATAACCGCCACCATGGTAATAATAATTATTATGACGATAAATACCAACCGCCATTACCGTAAATGCTGCAAAATAGGGAGGATAATATCCATAATAATAAGGAGGATAATACGGCACGTAAGCTGGAGAATACACATACTGAACAATTGGCGCAGATTGAACTACTACTGTAGTTGTTGAAGCCGGAATATCCACAGTAACGGGATTTTCGCCTGTATATCCCGGATTGGCAGTAACTCCAGTTCCTGTAGCTTTTGGCTCGACAATATAATTTTTACCATATAATTCTTCGTCACCCACAATTTGCATCGTGACCTTCTTGTTTTTGTCTTTTGACACCAAAATGACTGCTACATCTTGAGTTTCCGTTTTACTAACTGCATCTTGAAGCACAAAGGAAAAATCATCACCATCTTTCTTGGTGGTTACTTTGATAAAATCAACTTTTTTATCATTATCCAAATCAAGATTGTTGATTTTTGAATTTTCTAAATTTAAAGATTTCTCAAAGTCTTCAATAGTTTTTGACTTTTGAAAAAGATCCAATACGGCATAAAGATCAAGGTTGTCACCAGGCAAACCCAATGTCCCCGTGTCATCGCCGGTTTGCGAAAAAACAGGCAAACTCAACAAACTTGTTAATAATATAGCTATTAATAAAAAAGGATTTTTCATATTTTATCTGAATTTTTATACTCTAGTTAATAAATTGTAAGGCTAATTTACAAAAAAAATGTTTCTACCGCTCAATCTCTCTCGAGTTTTCTATTTTTTTACGTACCAGAAAACCGGCAATATCTTCAAAATATCCCTTAACTCTCTTGTTTCCAAATTCGATAAATTTTCTGATTTCAATAATAACTTACGATTTGCAAAACATTAAACTATAGCAATTCAGCGAAAGAAACACCAAGCCCTAAAACAGTCTGACTATAATTATAATCAATCAATTTTCAAAAGCAGGAAAACCTATAATTCTATTCCAACTTCAGGTAAGTGTTTCTGTTCTTCCATTGGATTGATGATTAAAGAAAGTCAAACCATCTTACCATCAAGGCCCAAAATTTAAAAATTTGCCGGAAAATTTCTGCAAGTATTTAAAAAGAGCCAGCCTCGATTTATTTCTCTAAAATACACAAAGAAAAACGATTGGGTTTTGGCCAAGAAATACTTGCAAACTAAAACAAATTGTCCTAAAAACGGAACAGCAATAAAAAAAGAATATTCTTAAAAATATTCTTTTTTTTACTAAATTAGCCGTAGAATCCACCTATTTTTTTCCTAAAAAAAATAAAATTAATTTCCGATGAATAAGAAAATCCTATATATAATCGCTTTTTGTTTTTCTATTTCTAATTCATTTTCACAAATTGTCGTATCGACCTCCCTCGAGGAAGCAATTCACAAAGCATTAATCAAAAGTAGTTCCATCAAAAACAAACAACTTGAAATCGAAAAATTGCAACTGCAAGAAAAAGGAGTATGGAACAAATACATCCCCAGAATTGAAGCCAATGCAGAATATATGTATTTTGACAACAAACTTTCGGTCAACCTTCCTGCTTCTTCCTTAATTCCAATTCCCGGCGCTCCTGTTTTTGACGGCTCCACCTCTTTCGATAATTATGGCAATATTTTCAACGCAGGTATCTTGGCCAAAACCATCTTATTTAGTGGTTTTCAAATAGAAAATGGAGCCAAAGCCATAAACGAAAAAACCAAGGGAACCGAATTTTTAAAAGAATCGGAAAAAGACGAAATCATCAAAGAAGTGATCCATACATTCGATCAATTATCGCTTTTGACCGCCATCGAAAAGCTCATAAACGACAGCAGCATTCGATTGGAAACCGAAACAAAACGGGTAACCAAAGCTATTGAGCAAGGATTGGCCATTCCTTACGACAGAGATAAAATCAAGTTAGCCACTTTAGAATTAGATTCCAAAAAAATTGAATTAGAAGGTAAAAGAAAACTGGTCTATAAAAAAATAAACTATTTAACGGGATACAATCCCACAGAAATAGATCAGGTAAGCTATTCCCTGGTTCCCTACATCATAACAGATCAAAATTTAAACACCGAAAACAAACAGGAAATCAAGGCATTAGAATCCTATAAATCCGCTTATGAATTTTTATTAAAAAAGGAAAAAGGAACCTATTTGCCAACAGTAGGCGCTTTTGGCGGAGTGACTTACACTAGTTTATTCGACGCAAAAGCAACCACCCAAGTAATTACAGGAATAAACCAAGCCTTGTATTTGGGATTAAATGACCTTACCATAAGCAACAACTGGATTGTTGGCGCAGGACTGAAATGGGAAATTTTTGCAGGTTTTGAAAGAGAACACAAAATACACGAAGCCAAAATCAATATTGAACAAGTACAAAATCAATTGGATGATACCAAAGAAAAGCTGGCTTTATTGCTAGAAAACAACTATGTGAATTATACGGTTTTAAATAAAAAACTGGACATTACGGTACAGCAAGACAAAGTAGCTTCCAATAATTTGAAGTTGGCAGTCAAACAATACAAAGAAGGACTTATAACTATTTCAGAACGGTTAGAAGCAGAAAATGATTCCTTTAAAAGTGCTGTGGCCAAAGTAAACACGATAATCGAACAACGATTAGCGGTCATAGAAACTATTATTGCGACAGGAGAATTATCCAAAAAATTAGACAAATAATTAAAACAGTTTCTGTTTTTTATCATTAATTCAATACCATTCCATAAAAAAGTCAAACCTAAATACTATGAAAAAAACAATCCTACTACTGTCTGTTTTATTTTTACTTATCAGTTGCGGTAAAGCCAAAAACAAGGCCATTTTACAAGGAAAAGTAGAAAACGAACAAATTGCCATTGTCAGTAAGATTCCCGGCAAAATTGTTCAATTATTAGTAAAGGAAGGGGATTTTGTAAAGAAAGGAGATACACTTGCCATTCTTGACATTCCCGAAGTGGACGCCAAAAAAAGTCAGGCTGAAGGTGCTGTAATTAGTGCAAAAGCACAATATTCTATGGCGGTAAAAGGAGCAACCGAAAATCAATTGAAACAGTTGGAAGCCAAAAAAATGGGTTTAAAAGAGCAATATGAATTTGCCAAAAAATCCATCAACAGATTGAGCAATATGCTCAAAGATTCCTTGGTATCGCAACAAACTTTTGATGAAACTTTTGCCAAATACCAAGGAGCCCAAGCCCAGTACAATGCCGTCTTGGCCGAAATTGACGAGGCCAGAAAAGGAGCCCGAATCGAACAACAAACGATGGCTTTAGGCCAGCAAGACCGGGCTTATGGCGCTTTGCAAGAAGTAGAAACGGCTAATAAAGAACGCTATGTTATCGCGCCACAAGATATGAGTATCGAAACCATAACTCTCAATTTAGGTGAACTAGCTTTGCCAGGTTACACTTTATTCAATGGTTACATCAGCAACAGTACTTATTTTCGATTTACGATTCCGGAGAGCCAGCTTTCCAGTTTGAAAAAAGGACAAGAAATCAGTGTTGGCATTCCTAATTCCGATAAAAAAATAAAAGGAAAAATCACCATTATAAAACAATTGGGAGCTTACGGAAACATTGCCACTGCTTATCCTGATTATGAATTACAAGAAAGCTTGTTCGAACTGAGAATTTCCCCTTTAGACCTCGATGAAGCAAAAGATTTAATTACCAAAACGACCGTAACTTTATCTTTATAATTATGCAAAATTTCTTTTCCTTATTAAAAAGAGAGTTTCAAATATTTTGGCAAAATGAAATCTTAAGAGTGCTGTTTATAGGGGGACCTATTTTATATGCCGTATTATTAGGATATGTGTACAGTAAAGGAAAAGCGACTGACTTAGCCATTATCGTGGTCGATATGGATCAATCTGAAATGAGCGCCAAAGCCATCGAAATGTTTAATGACGACGAAGTTTTAAACATAAAAAGGGTGTTATTCGACAAAAACAATCTTTCTAAAATTGCCATAGATAATGATGCCAACTGTATTGTTATTATCCCAAAATATTTTCAAAAAAATGTATTGACCAAACGGTATCCAGAAATTGTAACCTTCGTTAATACAGCCAATATCCTAACCGCTAATTTTTGTTCGAATGCCATTCAAGTGTGTCTAGGCACTTTAAAAGTGGGCGTTCAAATGGAAACTTTGCGCAAACAAGGAATTCCGGAAAAACTACTAGCATCAGAATATGAGCCCTTCAAAACTACATTTATCAAAAAAAACAATCGCAGCAGTAATTATTTGTATTATTTATGGCCAGGCGTTTTGGCCGCCGTTTTGCAACAAGTAATTTTATTGGCACTAGCCTTATCATTTGCCTCTGAATTTGAAAACGGGACTTTTAAAGTTTTAGTTGACGAATCGCCTTCCATTATAAGAATGATGAGCATAAAAATCATTCCGTATCTAATGATGAGTTTTGGTGTTTGGCTACTCTATTGGATGTTTACTTTTTACTTCCGAATACCTTTTTTCGAGAATTTATGGCAGCTCACCTTTGTTGCGGGAATATTTGTATTGTCTGTTTCTTTCATCGGAATATTGGTAAGCATCATAATTCCAAACCAGCTGAAAGCGACCGAAATTTTGATGGTCATTGCCACACCCAGTTTTATTTTAAGCGGTTTCAGTTGGCCACTGAGTCAAATGCCAGGTTGGATTCAAGGCATTGCCAATGTGATTCCGTTAACGCATTTTTTGACAGCCTTCAGGATATTAATAATCGAAAATGGCACGCTGTCGCAAACCAGTGATTCCATTTGGAATATGATTATAATAGGAATCGTTTGTGCTATTTTGGCCTATATCGCTTTGTATTTTAAGAAAAAAGAAGTTTTAAAAAACTCATAAAACAAAAAGGCAAGAGAAATAAAACTCTTGCCTTTACTATAGAATTTGACCGAAAAATCTACTTCTCGATTTCTCTCAAATTCTCCATTTTTTTGTGTGCCAAGAAACCGGCAATATCTTCAAAATGCTCTTTTACTCGCTTGTTTCCAAATTCGAAAACTTTTGTCGCCAATCCATCCAAGAAATCCCTGTCGTGCGAAACCAAAATTAAGGTTCCGTCAAAATCACGCAGCGCCTCTTTGATGATGTCTTTGGTTTTCATGTCCAAATGGTTCGAAGGCTCATCGAGAATCAATAAGTTAACGGGTTCCAACAATAATTTTATCATCGCCAGACGCGTTTTCTCGCCACCGGAAAGCACTTTCACTTTTTTGGTAATATCATCACCGTGAAACATGAAGGCACCCAAAATATTCTTGATTTGGGTTCTGACATCACCCACGGCAATAGCATCGATGGTTTCAAAAATCGTGGCATTTTCATCCAATAAAGCGGCCTGGTTTTGGGCAAAATAACCAATTTGCGAATTGTGTCCCACTTCCACTGAACCTGTGTCAACGCCTATTTCTTTCATTATGGCTTTAATCATCGTGGATTTTCCTTCCCCATTTTTACCCACGAAAGCTACTTTCTGGCATCTTTCAATCACGATATTGGCATCTTTGAAAACCACGTGATCGCCATACGATTTCGACATTTCTTTTACAATCACGGGATATTGTCCTGAACGGGCAGCTGGTGGAAATTTCAGTTTCAAAGCCGAAGTATCTACTTCATCCACCTCGACAATAACCAATTTTTCCAACATTTTTACGCGCGATTGAACCGCATCTGTTTTCGAAAAAGTTCCACGAAATCTATCAATAAATGCCTGATTGTCTGCAATGAATTTTTGTTGCTCGTCGTAGGCTTTTTGCTGGTGAATTCTTCGGTCTTTTCTCAATTCCAAATAATGGGAATATTTGGCTTTGTAGTCATAGATTCGCCCCATCGTCACTTCAATGGTACGATTGGTAATATTATCGACAAATGCTCTATCGTGTGAAATCACCACAACCGCTTTGGCAGCATTAATCAAGAAATCTTCCAGCCATTGAATACTCTCGATATCCATGTGATTGGTTGGCTCGTCCAGCAAAATCAAGTCTGGTTTTCGCAAAAGGATTTTAGCCAATTCGATTCGCATTCTCCATCCTCCAGAAAATTCAGAAGTTTGACGACCAAAATCTTCACGTTCGAAACCCAAACCTGTTAATATTTTTTCTACTTCGGCTTCATAATTCACTTCTTCGATGGCATAAAATTTCTCGCTCAAGTCCGAAACTCTTTCGATCAATTTCATATAAGCGTCACTTTCATAATCGGTGCGAATGGTCAATTGCTCGTTGATTTCGTCGATTTCGGCTTTCATGCTGAAGATTTCTCCAAAAGCTTTGGATGTTTCCTCCATAACCGTTGCGCCATCCGTGGTCAATAAATGCTGAGGCAAATAAGCAATAACCGCTTCTTTTGGTGCCGAAATATTTCCTGTCGAAGGTTTGCTTTGACCTGCAATAATCTTCAAAAGCGTTGATTTTCCAGCCCCGTTTTTACCCATAAGGGCAATTTTGTCATTCTCGTTGATGGCAAAAGAAACGTCGCTAAATAAAGTGGTTCCGCCAAATTGAACGGAGATATCGTTAACTGTAATCATTTTATTGTTGATTTGTTTGTTCGGTTAATCGTTTAATCGATTAGCGGTTTTTTTGAAAGTTGCAAAGATAGATTAATTGAGGAATTGGACAATTTTAGGAATACAGAATTAGTTTCATAAATCAATTACTCCAAAATCTTTTTCAATTCTTCCTGAAAATCTGAGTTTTCATTCATACCCAAATGATCTTGGTCTTCTAAAATAAAAAATTTATCTGTTGATTTCAGGAGTTTTTGCAATCGAATTGAATTATCACAAGAAATCACTTGGTCTTTATTTCCGTGAAAGATATAAATTGGTGATTTTACTTTTACGATATATTTATTGGTTTCAAATTTAAACTTCTTCAAAAAGTCAGGAACAAAAGGAACTCTTCCGCTTGAAAATTCAATAAAATTATAATAAGGCGCTTGCAAAATTAGTTTTTCAGGATTTTCAACTGATGCCAAATAGGCTGCCAATCCAGTTCCGATGGAATACCCAATTATTACAACTTTATTCCTATCATACCTTGTCATCAATTTGTTATACGTAAAAGTTAAATCTTGAAAAACTTGCTCTTGACTCTCTATTTCTCCTTCACTTTTTCCAAAACCTCTATAATCCAAAATAAAAATATCATATCCTAAATCCGTATAATTTTTAGCCACAGAACCCCAAGTATCAAGTGATCCTGCGTTTCCGTGAAGATAAAAGACTAATCCTTTTGGATTTAGCGTTTTGAATAACAATCCATTTAATTTTTTATTATCAAATGAAGGAATGTTTAATTCTTCAAAATTCTGGTTGAATTCAAATTTATAATCATTGGGAAGTTTATTGGCAATAAAAATCAGTTCTCCCTGATTGCAATAAACATAACTAACATAAAGCAAATAAATTACTCCAAAAAATGCAAAAAGTGACAATATTATAAATCGGAACGTTTGCATCATTCTTTAACCCAAAATAAATCGCCTCACCACTTCGGCGACACCGTGATCATTGTTGGAAGCCACGACAACATCGCCAAATTCCCTTAATTCGGCATCGACATTGTCAACCCAAACACCCAATCCGGCATATTGCACCATCGTCAAGTCGTTTCCGGCATTTCCAATGGCGATGATTTCGCTTTGATGGATATTTAGTTTTTCGGCTACAATTTGAACGGCTGCTCCTTTGTCCACGCCGTTTGGTGCCGCTTCCAAGAAAAAAGGTTTCGACATGCAAACACTTAAATCGGGCATCGCGTTTTTCAATATTGGCTCCACCGTTTTAAGATATGTCGGTTCTTCCAGCAACAAACATTTCACTGCCGAAGTGGTCACAAAATTTTTAAAGCTTGGTACAATTATATGTTCCAAACCTGTAATTGTACTTTCAATATCGATATATTCTGAACTCGTTTCGCTGATAATTTTCCCGTCTAAATACGTAATGATGTGCGTATTGTTTTCCTTACTGAAATCGTAAATAGAATGGATTTGTTCTTTGGTCAACGAATGCTCAAATAGCACTTCGTCTTCTTTCAGGTCAGTAATTGTAGAACCATTAAAAGAAATCATATAGGAATTATTGACGTCGCATTGCAATTCTTTGGCATATTCAATCATCGCCGAAGTGGGTCTGCCCGAAGCCAAAACCACGTAAACACCCATTTCCTGGGCTTTAAGAAGCATTTCTTTATTCTCGTTTGATATTTCGTGGTCGTCGGTCAACAAAGTGTCGTCCATATCGACCACCAGCATTTTATATTTCATTGTTTTGTTTTTCATTATTTTAAACAAAAATTCCTCTTGTTTATTTTTTAAGTTTTATTGGATTCTGACGAGTGTCAAAAATTTGAAGAATGCGAATTTCTGTTTTGGAATGGATTTTATAAACAATTTTATAATTCCTGACAATCATTCTTCGGTAAGGTTCACCCAAAAATTCATCTACTTGGTATTGCTCGACAAAATGAATATCTTTGCTTTGGGCTACAATATCTCTTATAACATTTTTCGCCCCTTGAAGTGATTTTAATTTAATAAATTCAAAGATTAGCTTCAAATCCGCTTTCGCTTGATTATCCCAAAGTATCTTAATTGGCTTTTGCATATTACCAATTCTCGATTTCTTTTTCTAAGTCTTCAATTGTAGTATATTTTCCCGAAGAAATTCTTTCGTCGGCTTCTTTAACCATATTGACGTATTCTTCTTTATCAACTGGATAACCACTTATGGTGTGAGCAACAACTTCTTTATCCAAAACAGATTTAAGTGCAATAATTTTCTTTAGCTTACTTTCATCATTAATATGAAGCAACCAATCCATCAATTCTATTTTTCTTGCATCTATATCCATCTTGCCGAAATATTTGAATAACAAATATACAAATTTTAAATACTCAACCGGAATTCCTCGATTACGGGATTTGCCTTTGCAAAATCGGTTTCCTGGATAAACAATTCAACTGCTTGTCCAGAATTTCCGAATCCTGCCAATCTCGCCGATTGAATATTATTTTTCAAAACCGTTTCCACCCCTGCTTCTTCAATTTTTCCCTGCAAAGCCAAAGCCAAAACCTCGCTTCCAGAAAACACCTTCATTAATCCCATAATTTTGTTTATTGTTTGTTGTTTTGATTGCAATATTCTTCTTTACAATTATTAAAACTGAATACTGCGACTAAATACTTATTACTCCTCTTCTTGATCGTCTTCGTCCTCTTCTAAATCTTCATCTTCTTCAAAATCCTCGTCTTCATCATCCTCGCCTTCCTCAAAATCGAATTCAAAAGGCTCCACCAACATTTTGTCGGCCAAGATTTCCATTCTTTCCGTGAAGACATCCGAGAAAATAATGCGCTGGGTTTTGGCAATGCTGTTTGAAATACGCATAATTTTGATCTCGTGACGCAACTTCAAAATAGGATCGGCATCATCCAGAATAAACATTCGCAATCGATTCACGTTGTATCCTGCTGTACTGAATAAATCGTTCAATTTGTTGGGAGTACCAATCAAAACATCGATTCCTGTGGAAATATAATTCTTGTCATAATCTGTATCGCCTTTGTCGTGAACACCATATACTTCCAAACCTGAATTTTTTCCGTATTTTTCAAAAAGTGCTACCATTTCCAATACCTTGGTTTTATCCTCCACAATAATCAAGGCACGAGGCGATTCTTCGGTGGCTCCAGCCAATTTCTGGATCACGTTGATGACTATTGTCGTTGTTTTTCCGCTTCCATTCGGTGCAATGACGATACAATCGGCACCACTTTTCAGGGTCGAAAATGTTTCTTGCTGCATCTCGTTGGCTTCGGTCAAACCGTTTTCAACAAGGTTTTCTTGCAGGTTTTCGTTTATTTTTTTTAGTTTCATTTGTTATGATTGAAATATTAAAAAATCGAAAATTGAAAGATTTATTGTTTTTATTAACCTTTCAATTTTTCAATCATTAAATCATTAAATTTATTTTGAAGCAAACAATTGCACGTCGCTTTCCGATATTTCGTTTCCACCCAGGATAATCAATCGTTCCACCACGTTTCTGAGTTCGCGGATGTTTCCCGTCCAATCATATTCTTGCAACAATTTTACCGCTTCTTTGGAGAAATGCTTTACCGCAGTTCCTTGTTCGGAAGCAATTTTTTCGGCAAAATGCGAAATCAACAACGGAATATCATCTCTTCTTTCATTCAACGAAGGAACATTTATCAAGATTACTGCCAATCGATGGTACAAATCCTCGCGGAATCGTCCTTCGGCAATTTCTTTTTTCAGGTCTTTGTTGGTGGCTGCAATGACACGAACATCGACTTTGATGTCTTTGTCTGCACCGACTCTGGTAATCATGTTTTCCTGTAAAGCTCTTAACACTTTGGCTTGGGCCGAAAGACTCATATCACCAATTTCATCCAGAAAAATGGTTCCTTTATCTGCCGCTTCAAATTTTCCGGCTCGATCTTTCACTGCCGAGGTAAAGGCGCCTTTCACGTGACCAAACAGTTCGCTTTCTATCAATTCGCTTGGAATCGCGGCACAGTTTACTTCGACTAACGGGAAACTGGCTCTTTGGCTTTTTTCGTGCAATTGATGGGCAACCAACTCTTTTCCGGTTCCGTTGGGCCCCGTGATTAAAACCCTGGCTTCGGTTTGTGCCACCTTTTCAATCATCAGTTTGATTCGATTGATGGGTTCGCTTTCGCCAATCATTTCGTAGTTCTTGCTGACTTTTTTCTTCAGGATTTTATTCTCGACCACCAATTGTTTTTTGTCCAGGGCATTGCGAACAGTGTTCAACAACCGATTCAAATCTGGTGGTTTCGAAATGTAATCGAAAGCACCCAAACGCATCGTTTGGATAGCGGTTTCCATGTCGCCGTGACCGGAAATCATGACCATCGGAATTTCGGGTTTTATTTTTTTGACGGCTTCCAATACTTCCACACCGTCCATTTTGGGCATCTTGATGTCGCACAAAACGAGGTCGTAGTCGTTGTTTTTAATTTTCTCCAAACCTGCGACACCATCTTCGGCATCTTCTACAATATAAGTATCACTTTCTTCTGAAAGTATTTTGGCCAACACTCTTCGAATAGCAGCTTCGTCTTCTATGATAAGTATTTTACTCATTTGTTTTTGGGGTTAATTACTTATTCGTTTAACCGATTAATCAGTTAAACAATTAAACTTCTATTAATATTTCAACCATTTATACAATTCTTTCCATGTAGGTTTTTTGCCGTACATCAATATTCCTACTCGGTATATTTTGGATGCAAACCAAACCACGAAAAAGAAGGTTGCAAATAGTATGGTAACGGAAACGGCAATTTGCCACCAAGGCACGCCAAACGGAATTCGCATCAGCATCACGATGGGCGACGTAAGAGGAATCATCGAAAATACGGTGGCAATTGTCCCGTGTGGATCGTTGATGACGGTAAAAAATCCGATGTAAACTGCCAAAACCAACGGCATTATTATTGGCAAAAGAAACTGTTGCGAATCGGTTTCACTGTCCACCGCAGCCCCAATGGCAGCATAAAACGAACTGTACAAAAAATAGCCTCCAATGAAATAAATCACGAAGCTAAAAAGGATTGTGGCAATGGGCAATCCCCATAATTCACTAATATACATTTGTGCCATTCCTGCAAATTCTTGATGAGCTTCTTTGACTATCGAAGGCGGAATTTTTGCCGCCGGACTGGCATCGATACCGAAAAATGTGGAAGCAGCCACCATTAATACTAATCCGAGAATGGCCCAAATAAAGAATTGCAGTAATCCGGCCAAGGATGTTCCTATAATTTTTCCCATCATCAACTGGAACGGTTTTACCGAGGAAATAATGATTTCGACAATGCGATTGGTTTTTTCTTCGATAACGCTGCGCATGACCATGTTGCCATAAATAATGATGAACATCATGATGAGATACCCGAATGCGCCTCCAATGGCAATCTTGATCTCGTTGAGCCCTTTTAAACTTTGCTCTCCCGATGCTTTGGTCAGGCTTATGTTGACTTTGGCTTGGGCATTTTGTATCGCCAAAGTGTCCAGTTTGGCTTTCTCGAAGTT
Source organism: Flavobacterium limnophilum (assembly GCF_027111315.2). Taxonomy (GTDB): domain Bacteria; phylum Bacteroidota; class Bacteroidia; order Flavobacteriales; family Flavobacteriaceae; genus Flavobacterium; species Flavobacterium limnophilum. The sequence continues at coordinate 2,881,245 of NZ_CP114289.2, forward strand.
GTTCTTGGTTAGTTTTTTGGCAACTATGTCTTGGAGGTTTTCGATAAATGAAATACTGGGACTTTCGTTGGAGATAAATTGGATTTTGTTTTCCAAATCTTTGTCTTTGTCCACTTTTGGAATATAAAGAAGTCCTTCGTAACTCTCGCTGGTGATGCTGTCTTTCAAGAATTTAACATCAATCATGGACAAATCATGATAAACATATTCCCCGTTCTTGCCGTTCAGTGCCTTGAATTCATTGACGAACAAACCGGTTTCGTCGTTGATGGCCACCCGTTTTGTATCGGCTTTCATCGTACTCAAATACCCCACAAATGCCGCTATTCCAACAAAAAGAAATGGACTCAAAAAGGTCATTACAATAAATGATTTATTGCGCACTTTGGCTACAAATTCTCTTTTTATTATTAGTGATATGATGCTCATTTCTTGATTTGGGATTTAGGATTTTTTGAATTAGGATTTACCTAAAAAATTACTTTCGCTTACTGTTTGTATAAAAATATCGGTGACACTCGGGATTTTTTCCATAAAATGGGTTACTTGTCCTCTTTGAACCAGAATGTTGAGCAATTCGTTTGGAACTGCATTTCCGAGTTGGATTTCAAGTTTTAATTCGTTGTTGAGCGATTTGAAATTGGTTTGACCCACCTTGAATTTCTGGGTAATGTCATACATCAATCCTTCCACATTGTCTGACAGGATGCCAACTTCAAAACTATTGGTCCTGAATTGACGTTTTACGTCGTCAAGCCTTCCTTCGATTAATTTATTCGATTTGTGAATCAAGGCAATATGGTCGCACAATTCTTCAACGCTTTCCATTCGATGCGTGGAGAAAATGATGGTGGAACCTTGTTTTTGCAATTCCAGGATTTCATCTTTGATAATATTGGCATTCACGGGGTCAAAACCAGAAAAAGGTTCGTCAAAAATCAGCAATTTGGGTTTGTGCAAAACGCAAACCACGAACTGCACTTTTTGTGCCATTCCCTTGGAAAGTTCGTGTATTTTCTTGTTCCACCACCCTTGAATTTCCAATCTTTCGAACCAATATTCCAGTTGTATTTTGGCTTCAGCTTTGGAGAGTCCTTTCATTTGGGCCAAATACAGGCATTGCTCTCCCACTTTCATGGTCTTGTACAAACCGCGTTCTTCGGGTAAATAACCAATATATTGAACGTGTTCTCGACTTAATTTTTCACCATTAAAAATAATCTCGCCACTATCGGGCATCGTAATTTGGTTGATGATTCGGATAAGGGATGTTTTTCCGGCTCCATTGGGGCCAAGAAGCCCGTAAATACTTCCTTTGGGAATCGTTAGTGAAACTTCATTAAGCGCAACATAATCACCGTATTTCTTGACTACATTTTTTACTTCAAGTAAGTTGCCCATGCTATTTTTTTGGTTTATTTCAATTGTCGGTCTTTATGACCTTGGGTTGGTAAAAATAGTTAAATCGTGATAATAAGCTGTTAAATAAAATAAAAAATCCCATCCCTGAATTGCAGGGATGGGAAAATTTTTTATAATTCAAAACTACGAGAACATGTCTTTTACTTTTTCGAAAAAGGATTTGTCACTTTTTTCCGGATTGGGAACAAAATTATCGTCTTCCAAATTTTTCTCGAAAAACTGTTTTTGCTCTTTGTTGAGCGTTTTTGGTGTCCAAACATTGACGTGAACCAACAAATCGCCGGTTCCATAACCGTTGATGCTTGGAATTCCTTTTCCTTTGAGTCGAAGAATTTTTCCGGATTGAATTCCTTCTTCCAATTTGATTCTCACTTTTCCGTTTACGGCTTCAATGTCTTTCGAGATTCCGAGAACCGCTTCGGCAAAACTGATATACAAATCATAATGCAAGTTTTCACCTTCACGTTTCAAGAATTCGTGTTCGATTTCCTCGATGGCCACGATTAAATCTCCCGGAACGCTGTTTCCCGGCGCATCGTTTCCTTTGTTGGAAACTTTCAATTGCATTCCGTCCACAACTCCTGCGGGGATTTTTATGGTTACCGTTTCGTCTTCCAGAATCATCCCTTGAGAATCGGCTTCGGATGGTTTTTTGTCCAATATCTGGCCTGAACCTCCACAAGTGGGACAAGTGGATGCAGATTGCATACGACCCAAAATCGTGTTCGTCACGCGCATTACTTGACCTTGACCGTTACAGGTCGAACAGGTTTTATAAGAAACGCCCGGTGCTTGAACTTTACGTTTTACTTTTACTTTTTTCTCGACACCATTGGCAATTTCTTCCAATGTCAGTTTCACTTTGATGCGAAGGTTGCTTCCTTTCACGCGACGGGAACCGCCTCCGCCTCCGCCAAAACCACCGCCTCCACCGAAAGCGCTTCCGAAGATGTCGCCAAATTGGCTGAAAATGTCATCCATGTTCATGCCGCCATGATGACCGCCACCAAAACCTCCCGAACCATCAAAAGCTTGATGACCGTATTGATCGTATTTCGCTTTTTTCTGAGGATCGCTGAGTACTTCGTAGGCTTCGGCAGCCAATTTGAATTTCTCTTCTGCCTCGGCATTGCCCGGATTTTTGTCAGGATGGAACTCGAGTGCTTTTTTCCTGTATGCTTTTTTGATTTCGGCAGCATCGGCATTTTTGGAAATGCCCAGTATTTCGTAAAAATCTTTTTTCATTTTCAATTAAGGATTTAGGAATTGGGATTTTCGAAATTAGTTTCCGATTACAACTTTTGGAAAACGAATAATTTTATCTCCCAATTTATATCCTTTTTCTATGACATCAACGACTTTTCCTTTCATGTTTGGAGCGGGAATCTGTGTGATTGCTTCGGCAAAGTCGGCATCAAAAGCGTCACCGGCCTTAACCGGAACTTCTTCCAATCCTTTGGAAACAAGGGTACTCTTTAGCTTTTCTTGGATAAGCTCCACTCCTTGAATCAAAACATTGTCATCCGTTTTTTTTATTTCTGTCAATGCTCTGTCAAAATCATCCAAAACCGGAAGTAACGCTAACAACACATCTTGGTTGGCAGTTTTGAACAACTCGATGCGCTCTTTGGCAGTTCTTCTTTTGAAATTTTCAAATTCGGCGAACAACCTCAAAAACTTGTCCTTTTCAGAAGCCAAATCTTGAGATAGTTGCTCTTCTCTTGATATTTCTTCTACTCTTTCTTCGATTCCTGAATCTAGAGTATCAGAATCAATTTCATTGTTTTCAATTGGCGTTTGATCAACAATTTCGTCATTTATCGTATTTTCGGTCGTCATCCTTGTATTATTTTTAAAAAAATTTTTAAACATCTTTTTTATTCTTTTCAGTTGATTGCAAAAGTACTGCCAAAACTTGTAAATTGTCAAATTGTCACCTCTTAAAATAAAATTTTTAGCATTTATAATAAAAATACAAAACAATGATTTTCAGAATATGGAAAAAAATTTAATAAAATTTTAAGACTATCACGATTTAGTTTGTATAAATTTGTGAATGATATGTTCTAGATTAGATTTTAAATACAAATTTTAAGGTTAGCTTCTAGGCTTCTAAATAATTATTAATTCACCGACCTTATATTAAAAAAAGCTTCGTTTTCAGCAAACGAAGCTTTTTTTATTCCAAATCCGTTTAAAACTAGCCCTTTTTTAATCTGACACTCCACTCAAATTCCATTTCGGATACTTGCTCCCCTTTTTCGTTGCTTCCAATGGATTTCATCCAAAAAGTTTGCCCTTCATCAGTAGCGATGGCTTCTTGGATGGCTTTGGTGGCCAATAATCTGTCGTTGCAGGTAAAAGTAATTCTTCCAGTGGCTTTTTTGGAAAAACTGCTCTTATTACTGGCGACCAACATCGAGATGTTTTTGCCACTTTTCTGAATTTCCAGCATTACGAGAGCTCCTGTCGATAATTCGGCAGCCATGGCTTGAACGGCAAAATACATCGAGTTAAACGGGTTTTGATTGATCCAGCGGTGTTTGACCGTTACCACGCATTTATTTTCTTCAATTTGTTTGACCCTGACCCCACATATAAATGCGGAGGGCAATTTAAAAAACAAGAATTTATTGAGACTCGATGCCGAAATTTTCATTTGAGTTGTATTTATTTATGTAAAAATAACGAAAAAAAACTTCAAATTAGAATAGAAATTTCATTTTATCAAAACACCTGAAACAACACTGCTGTTAGATATTTCTACTGAAAAATAAGCACTTACAACAATTCAATATGTTAATACTTTGTTAATATTAAGTACTATGCGATACAAGATACCGTCTTTTAGCCATATATTTGCATAAGAAATTACTATATACTTTTAAACTATGGAAACAACGAACGAAAAAAACTTGGCCGCATTTACTCATTTAAGTACATTAAGTCAATATTGCATCCCGTTTGGGAATTATATTTTTCCTATTTTGATCTGGAGTTCAAAAAAAGACCAATCCGAATTTATAGATCATCACGGAAAGCAAGCTCTTAATTTCCAATTGAGTATGTTTTTGTACACCTTGACGCTTGGCTTGATTGCCTTGCCAATAATCTTGACTACAATTTTCAGTAATATCCCTTTAAATGCCATAATCAATGACGACGATTTTATAATTAATAATTTTAGCGTAGAAAATATTAGCGGAATTATAATTGTTGCAACAGTTGCCATTTTTATGTTCATTGGTTTGAAGGTTGCGGAATTCTTCTTGATAATTTATGCTTCGCTAAAAGCATCAAATGGAGAAAAATACAGGTATCCGTTAACGATTCCTTTCATTAAATAATCATCATCACCCGAGCCAGAGGCGAACTGGCGAAGCAATCAAAAAATGAACAGTTTTATTAAATCAAAAAACAAAAAAGAGAATCATGAACATTGAAAACACGAAAGCCCAAATGCGCAAAGGTGTTCTTGAGTTCTGCATCCTGTCAGTATTAAAAGACAAAGAGGCATACACTTCAGAAATATTGGACACCTTGAAAAACGCAAAATTATTGGTTGTGGAGGGAACGGTTTATCCGCTGCTCACCCGATTGAAAAACGACGGATTACTCAACTATCGTTGGGAAGAATCATTGTCGGGACCGCCAAGAAAATACTATGGCCTTACCGAAATTGGACACACCTTTTTAAATGAATTAAATGGCACTTGGACGGAATTGTCCGATGCAGTAAACCTAATCACCAAACAAAAATAAAAAGTCATGAACAAAACTGTAAATATAAACCTGGGCGGAATGTTCTTTCATATTGACGAAGATGCATACCAAAAACTAACACGTTATTTTGACGCCATAAAACGTTCTTTATCCAATTCATCAGGACAAGACGAAATCATAAAAGACATTGAAATGCGTGTTTCTGAATTGTTGACCGAAAAGCAAAAAACAGACAAACACGTTGTAGGATTAAAAGACGTGGACGAAGTGATTGCCGTAATGGGACAACCTGAAGACTACAAGATTGACGATGAAGAAGCTGGAGATGCAACTCCAAAATACACTTCATCCAATACTAAAAAATTATATAGAGACACTGAAAACGGAATGGTTGGCGGTGTACTTGCCGGATTGGGACATTATTTTGGAATAGACAAAGTTTGGCTTCGCCTATTTCTTCTAATAATGATTTTCGCTTGGGGAACTGGTTTCTTGGCTTATATCATTCTTTGGATTGTAATGCCGGAAGCCAAAACAACAGCGGAAAAACTGGAAATGACAGGAGAGCCGGTAACTATTTCGAACATCGAAAAAAAAGTTCGTGAGGAATTTGACAATGTTTCCGAAAAAATAAAAAATGCCAATTATGACGAAATGGGAAACCGCATAAAAACGGGTGCCGAGAAAGTAGGCAGTTCATTTGGAGACTTTATAATAACCCTTTTTAGGGTTTTTTCCAAAATTCTGGGCGTGATTTTAATCATCACGGGATTGACGATATTATTCTTCTTGCTGGTTGGTATTTTCACCTTGGGAACCAATGTGTTTATTGATTTCCCTTGGACCACTTTTGTTGAAACCGGAAATTTGACCGATTATCCAACCTGGTCTTTTGGCTTGATCATGTTTTTTGCAGTCGGAATTCCATTCTTTTTCTTGTCTTTGTTGGGATTCAAATTGTTGTCACCCAACCTGAAATCAATTGGAAACATAGCAAAATACACCTTGTTGGCCATTTGGTTAATATCGGTTGCACTGGCCATTGCCATTGGAATAAAACAAGCAACAGCCTATTCAGTAGACGGAAGAGTGGTTCAAAAAGAAAACATCAACCTGAAACCAACTGACACCCTTTTGATTAAAATCAAGCACAATGATTATTTTGCAAAAAATCTGGACGATCACAACGATTTCAAAATCACCTTGGATTCAATTGGCAAAAACGTGATTTATTCCAATAACGTCAGTTTCAAAATAGCTCAGGCAGAAGATAAATTAGGGTATCTCCAAATTGAAAAAGAAGCAAAAGGAACTACATTGTTCGAAGCGAAAAAAAGAGCAGAAAAAATAAAATATAGTTATAAAATCACTGGAAATCAACTAATTTTGGATAATTACTTGTTAACCGATTTAAAAGATAAATTCCGCAATCAAGAAATAGAAATCACCTTGTTTTTGCCGAAAGGATCTTTATTCAAAATGGATCAATCCATGAGAAATTATGACCATACAGACGGAGAATATTTTTTATGGTATCCTGAAAACACCGATGCGGTTTACAAAGTGGACAGCGAGAAAATAAAATGCCTAAATTGTCCGGGACATGAAAACAACTATGACAACGAAGAGAATTTACAAGAAAAAGACAGCGTAGTTACAACAACCGTAACAGTAAATGGGGAAGTGATTACATCAACAACAAATAAAACAAGCAGTAAAAAAGGATTGTCGGTAAACAAAGACGGAGTCATAATCAAAAACTAATTAGCCATGATAAAGCTGATCACATTAATAACCAAATTTATTATTGCCGCCTTAATGGCATTGCTTTTTTCTTCTTGCATGCATTCTTCCATACATTTAGGTAACGGAATAAAAGGAAGCGGCAACATCACGACCGAATCTCGACCTGCAAGTCAAGATTTCAAAAGAATTGAGGTTAGCCATGGAATTAGGGTAAACGTGCAACAAGCCGACAACAAATCCATATCGGTCGAAACCGACGACAATTTACAACAACACATTATTACCAAAATAGAAAATGGCGTTTTGAAAATTGAGTCCGATGTAAGTTACAACTCAACAGAAACACCGGTGGTAAATGTGCAACTACCAGCAATCAATGGATTGGATGCAAGCAGTGGCTCTACAATTACAAGTTCTGGAGTATTGATAACCGAAAACATGGACGTAAAATCCAGTAGCGGAAGTGAAATAAATATTAGCGTGGAAGCTGACGCCATCAAGATGGAAAGCTCCAGCGGAAGCAGCATCGAAGCCAGTGGAAAAGCTTTAAAACTAGAAACTTCGACCTCTAGCGGAAGTCGAATTGATGCCAAAAACTTGTTGACTAACGACGTAATTTCGCAAGCAACAAGCGGAAGCAGCACCTCAGTTTATCCAATTCTAAAACTAGAAGCAAAAGCATCCAGCGGAAGTTCCATCAATTATCTCAAAACACCAAAAACACTTTCCAAAGAAGAAAATTCCGGAGGAAGTGTCAGCGGAGAATGAGAATGCTTTTTTACCAAGAAAACAGATAAATCATCCATCAAAAGTGGATGATTTTTTTATATTTGTAATACACTTAATTATACTTTAAATGAAAAAACACGCGGCACTTCTTTTATTCTTTTTGGTTTCGACTTTGGCATTGGCACAAAAAAGCGAAAAAATCAAGGGTTCCAAAACGGTAACAATCGAACAAAAGGAAATTGGCAGTTTTGATTCGCTTGAAGTAAGCGACAATATTGAGGTGTTTTTGGATAAAGGCGAAAAATGCGAACTAAAAATAGAAGCCGACGACAACCTTCACGATATCATCACGATAGATTTAAACGCCAAAACACTTCGCATAAATACCCCGAAAGAAGCCTCTAATTACAAAAAACTTGTTGTAAGGATAACTTACACCAAGGAATTGAAAATGATTACTGCCAATAATGATGCCGTCATCAATGCAATCCAGGAAATACAATTGGATGAGATTACGTTGAAAACTCACGACAATGCCAAACTTTTTTTGAACGTTAGTTCCAAGGATTTCGTCTTGCAATCGGACGACAATTCAAAAACGGAACTCAATTTAAAAGCTGAAAACGCCACAATAGAATTAAGCAAAAACACCACTTTGAAAGCCTTGATTTCCTGCCTTGATTTAAAATGCGACCTGTATCAAAAAGCAAAAGCAACCCTTGAAGGCGATGTGTCCAATGCCAATATTCGATTAGACAACAATGCCATATTCAACGCAAGCAAGCTTGTCATAAAAAATGCCAATTTACTGGCTGAAAATTATTCGAGTTGCGATATCAATGTCAATACCCTTTTCAGTCTTGATGCGTCGGGAAATTCGGAAATTCACCTCTATGGGGATCAAAAAATCGAAACAAAAAGATTTATGGACAATGCCTCTTTAATCAAGAAACCAACGAAATAACATCAAAAAAAAAAGTCTCAATCATTACGATTGAGACTTTTTTTTATAATTTAAATTCAGAATTATTACGCTTCCAAAGCAGCCAAATATCTTTCGGCATCCAAGGCAGCCATACAACCTGTTCCAGCAGCCGTAATCGCCTGGCGATACACGTGATCGGCAGCATCTCCAGCAACAAAAACTCCGGCAACATTCGTTTTTGCCGTTCCGGGAACATTGACGATATAACCCGTCTCGTCAAGAGTAAGATAGTCCTTGAAAATATCGGTGTTCGGTTTGTGGCCAATGGCGGCAAAAAAACCTGTGGCAGGAATGTCAAAAATATCGCCAGTGGTTTTATTTTTGGCTTTTACTCCCGTTACCACTTGGCCATCTCCCAAAATTTCCACGGTATCGTGGTTCATCAAAATGGAAATATTTTCGGTTTTGCGAACACGGGCTTCCATAATTTTGGATGCCCTGAATTTATCACTACGCACCAACATCGTTACTTTCGAACACAGTTTAGACAAATAATGTGCTTCCTCGCAAGCAGAATCCCCTGCTCCAACGATAACTACTTCTTGATTTCTATAGAAAAATCCATCACATACGGCACAAGCAGATACTCCACCACCCATTTTTAGATAATGTTGCTCTGACTCCAATCCTAAATATTTGGCAGAAGCTCCAGTCGAAATGATTACGGTTTCGCAATGCAATTCGATGCTGTCGTTGATCCAAACTTTATGAACGCTATCACTAAAATCAACCTTTGTTGCCCATCCATCACGAATATCGGCACCAAAACGTTGGGCTTGGGCTTGCAATTGCACCATCATTTCCGGTCCGGTAACTCCATCAACATAACCTGGGAAATTTTCCACTTCATTGGTTGTTGTCAGTTGTCCTCCAGGCTGCATTCCTTGGTACAAAACGGGATTCATATTGGCTCTGGCAGCATAAATGGCAGCGGTATAACCTGCAGGACCTGAACCTATAATAAGACATTTTATTTTTTCGATTGTGGTTGACATAGTGAATTTGTATTATTTTTTAAACAGCACAAAAATAAGGTATAAATGCTGGATTATGGAAACGGAATAATCATTTTTTGTTATGCTCCAATAAAAAAATCCGTTCTGTTGTTGAAACATCCCAATCAGAAGAAAGATAATCCAAATCCACGATTCTCCTATTCTTTCCCAAAAATAAATACTTTTCCATTTTTTAGAAAAATATCGCACAACATCAAAACACAAATACTTTATAATCAACACTTTAATTAAATGACACACGAATTGGTTTTAAGTTTTTGTGAAAAAAATTAAAACCAATGAAAAAAAATCTATTTATTTTACTTTTCCTAATTTTAGGAGCAAGCAAAGTCTTTGCTACAGGTGAACCGTCCACATATTTTCAAATTTATGTAGCACCTAATAATGATGCCGTAAAAAGAGATGTTTGCTTGATTGTAACTGCCATTTATGATGACACCCTATTTGAAATCATCGACGATGATGCCGATGGAGACACCGACGACAGTAAAACTGGCATCTTGAAAGCTGGTCAAAGCTATATTCTTTATATCAAGGACAATGGCATAAACGATGATGCTCGATATGCTTCGGGAGGAGTTCTAAAATGGGATGGCGATTATTTTATTGTAAAGTCGAATTAATTGGTTTATGCCTCGCAAAGTACCAATAGCGACTGGCAACATGATTGGATTCCCAGTGTTGGCAAGAGTTCCATTGGACAAAAATTCATTGTCTATACTCCGATGATCTCGTCTTCAAACAGGGACATTAACGTATTTGCTTATCAAGACAATACAGTGGTGCAATTTCATAAAATATTGACTCAAGCCAAAACGAATACTGGTTTTACCGATGTAAATTCTGAAAATCCAACGCTGATTTTCAACAAGACATTAAACATTGGTCAAGATATTATTTACAGTTCAGGCGAAGGATTGATCCCCGATCCTTACGATAGCCAAAATTTTAAGCATAAAAAAACCTCTAAATTGCTTTAGAGGTTTTTAACTTAGTAGCGGGAACAGGACTCGAACCTGTGACCTTCGGGTTATGAGCCCGACGAGCTGCCTACTGCTCTATCCCGCGTTGTTTCGGGTGCAAATATACGACCAATTTTAATAAATACAAGCTATTTCCAAAAAAATATTTGAGTATTTTGTATTCAACTGACAGGACAGCGTTTACAAGAGGAAATCAACTTAAAAAAAAGCCTTTCGCCCTCTTTTAATAAAAAAACCCGCAAAGCAAGCACTCTGCAGGTTTCGATATAAACTATAAAATCAAACATTATTCTTCAGAAACAATAGCGGTGTTTTTGTCTTGAGACACCTTTAAAACTTCGGCTACGCCTCTCTCATCGATCATTGTCATATTTAAAACATCTAATTTTGACAAATCTTTAGAAACCAATCCGCTGAATTGATTATAGGAAATATTCATTTCTTTCAGGTTATACAATTTTTCTAAATCAAAAGGAACTTGACCATTCATTTTGTTGTCAAACAAACTTAATTGTTGAATATTGGACAAATTTGAAACAGACTGGCTCAAGATTCCTGAAATCTTATTACTGTTTAAAAGTAACACTTTCAAGTTTTTCAACTCATAAATCGAGGCCGGAATTTGACCTTCAATCGTATTGTTATACAAAGACAATGTCTCAAGATTGCTCAATTTTCCAATTTCGGAAGGAATGTTTCCAGAAAATTCATTCATGAACAATTCCATGTTTTTCAATGAAGAAGCATCGCATATTGATGCTGGAATTTCTCCTGAAAATCTATTGAAGGACAAATTAAGTGATTCCAATGATTTCATGTCACCAAGTGTGGAAGGAATCGTTCCTGAAATAGAATTTTTAAACAAATTCAAATTTTTCAAATACACTAAATTAGAAATTTCGGAAGGCAATATTCCAACTAAATTATTATTTGACAATTGTATGGAAACTACTTTATCTTCTTGCAATCCCACACCATACCAAGAAGAAACGGGAGCTTTCAAATCCCATTTTGAAGTCCAGTTGGCACCGTTTGTGGCATTGTATAATTTTATAAGTGCGCTTTTTTCAGAAACTGACACATCCGCTTTCATTACAAACGAAAACACTATTAAAAACAGTAATGTATATATATTTCTCATGACACTTGACTTTATAAATTATTGACTAATTAAAAGTAGACAAAATACTGGTTATCATCAAAAATAATCGATGAAATACACATTTTGCGACAACAAAATATCTTTATTCATACAAAATACATTTTAACATTCTCAAAATAAACAAATTAGAAAACCAGACCCTCATTTTTAAACATATCAATAAAACTCTTATATTTGACTCTATAACCTAAAAAAACAGCTATGGAATTAAACTTTTTGGCAATTTTAGTTGCAGCATTATCATCATTTGTGGTGGGATTTATATGGTACAATCCGAAAGTTTTTGGAACTATTTGGATGAAAGAAATCGGTATGACGGAAGAACAAGCCCAGAAAGGAAATAGGCTTAAAATATTCGGACTTACATTCGTTTATTCCTTTATGTTGGCCTTTATGATGCAAAACCTGGTTATCCATCAATCAGGTGCATTAGGGATGATTGGCGGCCCAATGATGATTGAAAGTGTAAAACCATCCTATTTGGCATTTATGGCAGATTATGGAGATGCCTTCCGATCTTTTAAACATGGTGCTCTTCACGGTTTTATGTCGGGTATATTTTTAGCATTGCCCATCATATCCATAAATGGCTTATTTGAACAAAAATTATGGAAATACATAGTCATTCAGGCTGGATATTGGGTTGTTATTTTAACAATAATGGGTTCCATCATTTGTGGTTGGAAATAAATTTAACATTTAATTATAACACAATCGCTCTACATTTGTGGAGCGATTTTTTATTATTTGAAACCACCAATTTCCATAAAAACATACTCCTCGACAGCGAATCTTCCACAAAACTGGAATGAATTAGCAATAGACAATATATTCCTGAACAAGGATTATTTAGCCATTTTAGAAAAGTCCGCTCCAAGAAATATGTTTTGTCATTTCATTGGATTATTCAAGGACAATGAGTTAGTAGGCATTGCTCTTTCCCAGTTTTTGGATTTAAACAAAATGGAATCCTTTGGAGAGCGAGACAAATGTGTAAAAACTGCTGTTCGAAACACTGTTTTCAAAAACTTTTGCTCCCATATTTTAATTATTGGAAACAACATGCTCACGGGGCAAAATGCTTATTCATTTTCTGATAAAATTGACAAAACCCAGGGTTTGCAGGCCTTGAAAACTGCTTCAAAAAAACTGGAAATCATCTTTAAAAACAAAGGACTGAAGGTACATATCACAACTTTCAAAGACTTCCCAATTGAAGAAACCACAGCATTTCAACAAGCCGGTTTCCAAAACTATTTTCAATATTCTACCCAACCCAACATGGTATTCAATATTTCAAATCACTGGAAATCGGAGCAAGATTACTTTGATGCTTTGTCTAAAAAATATCGGGATCAATACAAACGCGCAAGAAAAAAAGAGGAAGGTGTTGAAAAAAGGAAAATGCACCTAGAAGACATCATCAAGCACGAAGAAACTATTTATGATTTATATTATCACGTAGCCAAAAATGCCCATTTCAATACTTTTTTCCTCCCCAAAAATCATTTTAGAACTTTTAAAGAAATACTCAAAGACAAGTTCCTTTTTTACGGCTACTTTCTGGATGAAAAACTAATTGGATTTAATACACTAATCAAAAATGGAGAAGTGATGGACACTTACTTTTTGGGGTATGACGAAAGCGTTCAACGAGAAAAAATGCTTTACCTGAACATGCTTTACGACATGATTGCTTACTCCATTAATAAAGGTTTCAAGAAAATAATTTTTGCTAGAACAGCATTAGAAATCAAGAGTTCTGTGGGAGCAAAACCAATGGAAATGTATGGATACGCCCAACACACCAACCCTTTTGCAGATCTTGTGTTTGAAAAAGCATTTAGTTATCTCGAACCAACTGTATCTTGGAAAGAGCGGAATCCTTTCAAATAAATCAAATTTACGGAACGGCAATTTTCATTTGTTTGTGTAAAATGTGAATTTCTAATTCATTTTGAGCGCCACAATATTCACCGTCAACTTGCAAATTAACTGGTCTGTTTGTTTTTATAAATGCTTTTTCGGTTGAAATTATTACAATATCATCCGAATCGATAGGCATATTTCCAGTAATAATTTTTCCAAGCAAAAACAAATCAAGACTTTTTAGAACAATCAATTCAAATTTACCATCATCCATCCTCCCGTTTGGATTAATAGTAACACCGGTTCCATATCGCTGTGAATTCGCAATAACAATCATTCTCGCTGTATGTTTTACCGTTTCATTATTGGCAGTTATAGAAGCCAAAAAGGGTTCTTCGGCATCTTTTAAAGTAGTATAAGCCTGCAATGCATAACCCCAAAAACCCCGCAGATCACTTTCTTCATAATTCTTGACCAAATCTGCATTGATACCAATATCACTCAAGTGAATACTCTTTATACCGTTAATACTAATCATATCTATTTCAACATAATGACTTAAAAATGCAACCTCTAAATTCTCTTCAAGAGTAGTAGGCAAGTTTAAATCAACAGATAAACCATTTGCTGAACCAGCAGGCAAAATTCCTAAAATAACATCTTGTGTTTCCAATGCTTCGGCCACTATTTTTATGGTTCCATCGCCACCAACAATAATAACACGTTCGGGTTTATGCTGCGCATAGAGCGTTCTGATTTTTGAAATATCCTCTTTTCCAGAAGTCGTATAAAGAACAACATTCAAGTTTTCTTTGGTTGCAAAAAGAGTTGCTGCATCGATAAATTCAGTTTTATCAATAGCCCCAGAAACAGGATTAACAATCAGTACTACATTCTTTTTCAAAGTTAAACTTCATTTATTGACTAAATTTAGTTAATTTTAATGACACCTCAAAATCACAAATAAATGAAGCCTATTTTAAAATTGTATCGGGGTTATGCGAATGATGAAGAGTTGATCGTAATGGGACACGTTTTCAAACCAACTAAGGCAAAGGATTATGCTTTCGAGAAGAAAAAGTTTAAAAATGCTACTTCAATTATCCGTTTGTTTCGATTAAAAACAGAGGCCAATGCCGATGTATATTTAGAACACAACAACGCTACCATTCACACCAAAACACTAATTGATGGCTATTTTAAATTTTGCATTCCTGTAGATCCAAATGTGGGTCACGGATGGATTGATTATGAGGTAAGTGTTTTTCAGGGCGATAACAAAATTGTGACCAAAGAGAGTTTCATTCGTCCAAAAAAAGAAAACATTGGAATCATTTCGGATATAGACGATACTTTTTTGATTTCTTACACCTTGAATCCTTTGAAGAAATTATATAATTTATTATTTCGAAACGTAAATTCTCGAAAAGTATATGAGGATGTAGTTCAACATTATCAAGCATTAAGTAGTGCAGGCAGAACAAATGGTGAAGAACAAAATGCTTTTTTTTATGTTTCCAGCAGCGAATGGAACTTGTATCGCTTTATAGTGAAATTTACAGAAATCCACCAATTGCCCAAAGCAGTTTTGTTGTTGAAAGACATTAAATCAAGTCTCACCGATTTTTTATGGACAGGAAGAGGCGGTCACAACCATAAATTTGAAAAAATAAAACATATTCTGGAATTTTATCCCAATTTGAAATACGTTTTAATGGGTGACGATTCGCAAAAAGACCCTTTTTTATACGAAGCAATTTGCAAAATTTTCCCTGTCAATGTCAAAGCGGTTTATATTCGAAAAACGGGCTCACAAAAAAAGAAAAAGGTTTCAGAAGCTTTAAAAAACCTCGAAACCTTAAACGTTTCAACTTGTTATTTCACCAATAGTAGCGAAGCAATTGCACATTCCAAATCCATTGAACTCATCTTATAAACCTGCATTGTCAATTTCTTCCTGAACAATTTCCCAATCCAAAAGCAATTGATCTAAATCGGCTTTTTTCTTGTTGTAGGCAGTGAAAAACTTGGCGTCTTCTATATGTTTGTCATAATTAGAGGTCAACAATTTA
The DNA here is from genome assembly GCF_027111315.2 of Flavobacterium limnophilum. Lineage (GTDB taxonomy): Bacteria > Bacteroidota > Bacteroidia > Flavobacteriales > Flavobacteriaceae > Flavobacterium > Flavobacterium limnophilum. Next base: position 2,896,952 of record NZ_CP114289.2, read on the forward strand.
TCATCGTTTTGAATATCTCTTTCCAATTGCTTGATTTGGCTTTCGACTTTGCTCAATCTATTTTGCAAAGCTTTTCCTTTTTTCTGGTCTTCATAGGAAGCTTTGTTGCTTTCTTTTGGAGCCGCGGCTTTCAAGGCGTCTTTTTTCTCGACTTCACGCATATTTTCCAAGTTGCGTTGTTCCAAAAAGTAGTTCACATCTCCCAAATATTCCTTGATTTTTTGGTCTTTGAATTCGTAAACAATATTCGACATTCCTTGAAGAAAATCCCTGTCGTGAGAAACCAAAAGCAATGTCCCCTCATATTTTTGCAAGGCAGCTTTCAAAACATTTTTGGATTTGATGTCCAAGTGGTTCGTAGGCTCATCCATCACCAAAACGTTTATCGGTTGCAAAAGCAGTTTACAAAGTGCCAAACGGTTTCTTTCGCCTCCGGAAAGGACTTTTACTTTCTTTTCGACATCATCGCCACGAAACAAAAATGAACCTAACATATCTCTCACTTTCGAGCGATTGGTATCCGTTGCGGCATCTTCCATCGTTCTCAACAAAGTAATCTCGCCATCGAGATATTCGGCTTGATTTTGGGCAAAATAACCTAATTGTACGTTGTGACCTAACTTGATATTTCCTTCAAATTCAAATTCGTTGACAATGGCTTTGATGAAAGTCGATTTTCCTTGTCCATTTTGTCCAACGAAAGCAATTTTACTGCCTCGTTCCACCAAAAGAGAAATGTCTTTCAAAATCGTTTTATCGCCGTAACTTTTGGTCACTTCTTCCGCTTCAATCACCACTTTTCCAGGTTCTTTTGAAAGAGGAAACGAAATATTCATTACCGAATTATCGTCTTCATCCACTTCGATGCGTTCCACTTTGTCCAATTTCTTGATAAGCGATTGCGCCATCGATGCCTTGGAAGCTTTGGCACGGAATTTCTCGATTAATTTTTCGGTTTCTTCTATTTTTTTGGCTTGGTTTTTTTGTGTCGCCAATTGCTTTTCGCGGATTTCGTGACGCAATTCCAAATATTCGGAATAAGGCTTGTTGAAATCATACGCTTTACCAAGGGAAATTTCAATGGTTCTATTGGTCACGTTATCCAAGAACATTTTGTCGTGCGAAACAATCACGACAACTCCGGGATAATTGCGCAGGAAACTTTCCAACCAAATGATACTCTCGATATCCAGGTGATTCGTTGGCTCATCCAGCAACAAAACATCATTAGATTGTAATAATAACTTGGCCAATTCGATACGCATTCTCCAACCTCCCGAAAAAGTTTCGGTTTGATTATTAAAAACTTCTCTTTTGAAACCCAATCCCAGAAGAATTTTTTCGGTGTCGCCTACATAATTATATCCTCCCAACAAATCGAAACGATGAGTGTAATCGGATAAATCTTCAATGATTTGGCTGTATTCCTCACTTTCATAATCGGTTCTGGTGACCAACTGGTGATTGATTTCTTCCAGCTTTTTTTCCACAATTTTAATATCAGTAAAAGCTTCATACGCCTCTTCAAGCACCGTTCTTCCTTGTTCAAAATCGATATCTTGACGCAAGAATCCCATTCGAACTTCCTTTTCCTGGGAAATTACACCCGAGTCAGGAGCAAAATCTTTGGCCAAGATTTTAAGCATGGTGGATTTCCCGGCTCCGTTTTTGCCAACAAGACCCACACGGTCTCCAGCACCCAATCGAAAGGTTACTTCTTCGAACAAATAAGTCCCTCCAAAAGAAACGGATAAATTATGTATATTAAGCATTTATTGTGTTTTGTATTTGTAAATTTGTGGCTCCAAAAAAGGAGAAAATTAATTTTTTGCAAATGTTAAAAAAAGGATCCAAATTAAATAGCATTTTAACAGGAACTTGTCCTAGATGTCAGAATGAGAGTATGTATTTGGATAAAAATCCGTTACATTTTTCGAAATTGATTAAAATGCACGAAAGATGCAGCCATTGTGATTTGAAATATGAAATAGAACCCTCTTTCTTTTATGGTGCGATGTATGTTAGTTACGCATTGAATGTAGCACTTAGTATTGCAACCTTTATCGTGTCTTATCTTATTCTTGAAACCAGCATAAAAAATTCTTTTATCGCCATTCTTGTTGCCAATATTCTTTTATTTCCATTCGTTTTGCGATGGTCAAGAAATATTTACATCAATATGTTTGTGTCTTATGACAAGAAATATAAAAAATAGGCTAAGCTTTTTTTTCAAATCTTTTAATGTCAATCGATCTTTGCAACGGTTTTTGATATTCAATATTTTCGAATAAAGCTTTGGCCATTGCAGGACCCAGCATAACTCCGCGTGTCCCCAAACCATTCAAAATATGAACAGAATCGTGGTTGGAAGATGTTCCTACCAGCGGTCTTCTATCTTTGACAGTTGGTCTAACGCCTGCAAAATGGGAAACAATTTCAAAATCACAGTTGATTAGCTCTTTAATTTTTTCGACCAACTCCTTTTTCCCTTCTTCGGTAGGAATGTCTGTTTTGCTCTCCCAATTATAAGTTGCACCTATTTTGAACAAATCATTACCAAGTGGCAAAATAAACACACTTGCATTCACGATGACATCCAAACCAAGTTTTGGTGCTTTTATAACGAGCAATTCTCCTTTAGTTCCGTCGAGTGGCAAATGCTTGAAATAAGGATTGGCGTGCATTCCGAAACCTTCAGCAAAAATGATGTGTTTGGCCTGAATGTCTTTGTATCGAATTCCGTTGTTCTCTTCTTGCAAAAGCGAATAATCGAAAGATTCTTCTATAAATAATTTATTTTTTATTAGATACGATCTGTATAAATTCAACAACAATGCTGTGTCAACATAACCTGTTTGCAAAACTTCCCCATAACCAAATGGAAAATCAATGGAATCATATTTTTTTGAAATCAATTGCGTGGACAAAAAAGGAGCCAGATTCGTTTTATCGGAAGCGGCAAACCAATTATTTTGCTCTTCGACGGAAAAAAACTTTCTTAAAATAGGAGTCTTAAAATCAACTTTATCGTTCAGCTTTTTTTCCAGTCTAGCCAAAAATTCATGCATAATGAGCAAATGTTCTGTGGCTTGTCCTACTTCTGAAAATCTTTTTAGAATGACGGGATTGTATAGACCTCCGGCTATTTTGGATGAATTCTGCGAATTATTGTCGAGAACCAAAATAGATTTATTGTTTTGCAAGGCCAATTCAGAAAATGAAATACCTGCCAGTCCAGAACCTATAATTAAATAATCTATCATTTGAAGTGGAAAGTTTGAAGTTTGAAGATGGAAGTTGAAATATGCCCTAAATTAAAAGAACTCCTACCAAAGGTAAGAGTTCTTTAAAATACATTCTAAATGAAATTTAGTAATTCCACATATCTTCTTCGAAATCGCGAATTTTCTCTTTCACTCTTTCGGCTTCCAGCAATTGATTTTGCGCATTATCTTTCATGTAACTTGCAATTGCCCTATCGCCATAAACATTTTCTTCTTGATAAATTGTGGCATTAAATCGTCTCGAATTTAATATCTGGTCAAAAGAAATAGGCATTGACGAATTCTTGTCATTGAAACATTTTGCTTCATGCAAAACATCTCTTGAAGCTGGGAAAAACACCCAGAACAATTCGATATAATCTTTTTCGTCACTGTTCATTGTGTAAACATCTGGAGTAACTGGACAAATACCAAGTAATCTGTATTTCAATTCACTTTGACGTTTGTCAAAATACCAGTATCCTTTGATTTTATATTGGGTAACATCTTGGGCCGTCAAATCTTGTTTAACAATATATTCGGGAGAAATCTGTTGTCCAGCATTTATTTGCTCTCTACCAGCATCTGTAGTGTCAATTCGAGTCAAAGAAGCTTTAATGTCTTTGTATGATTTTTTAGTATTAAAATAACTATCCGAATATACTTCAGAAATCTCACCATTACGAATGGCTTTTGTCAAAACATCATACAAAGAACGTCTGTCAGAACCAATGTTTGCAGTATCTATCGGAAAGTACAAAGGAAAATTAATTCTTTCGCTCAAATCAATAATTTCCCAAACCGTTTTTCCCATCAAGACATCTCTATCATCAACATAACCATATTCCAATGGTTTGTCGTTGTCAGAAACAAGTTGGGCAGCAGACTTGAGTCCAATTTCTTCGGGTATCTTTGCGTTGAGCAAATTAGTCTGCGCATAAGAAGCTACACTCCCAAGAATGGCAATAATAACTATTGAAAAAAATCTCCTATTCATCATAATATCATTATAAATTATTGAAGTAGCTTTATATCAAACTTACTTTATTTATTGTATTTCATAAATTACCGGTGCAGTTCTTGGCAATAAATAACTACCTGCTCCCACTAATTTTGTTTTAATTTCGGAAATGGTAACTTGATCTCCTCTTCCTACTTTTGAAAGAGCAGATTTACACTGTCCATTCAATTTGTTTCCTGCAACCACCACCGTAGGTTGCCCTGTCACTTTAAAATTAAATCCAACGACATCCAATCCAACTTCAAAATCAAAGTCAACCAATTTGGCTCCAATTGTCGAAATTTCTAAACTTGATTTAGGTCCTTTTACAACACCCATTTCTCCTCTGATGGTACCTGTTGGCCCTGGAATTCCTTTAATTCTAAAAGTCTTTTTATCTGAAACTTTTGAATTATCAGGAAGTGTTCCCGTAACATTGATGACCACTTCAGTACCCGTACCTGGACGCATCGTATAAGAACTTGTATTGCCAACACGTGTTAAACCTGCTGCAGAAGCACTAACCTTATCAGGAGAAATTCCTGCAAATGATATCGTCATTGGATTAACAACTCCACGATACACTACATTCATTTTATCTGCCGATATGGTGGCTGATTTTGGTCGAGCTACAACAACATAGGTGCTTTTTTGAATAGGAAGAGGTACTAATTTTCCGTTTTCTTCAAAATTGAAGGAACCGTTTATTGGGTGTTCCCCAATATTTCCAGCACCAAACGAAAACTTTGCTTGACCAGCTTCAGCGCGTAAACTTGATCCATTTACAATTACTGACTTCGCTTTAAGCGTTGGGTCAAATTTTCCTAAAATAATCTTTCCAGTTACCGCCTCTCCTTGAAAGAAAACAGATTTATCAAGAACAACAATCGGTTGATACGCTGTAAGTGAAGCTGCTGCAACCAAATCAGTTTGAAACATTCCGGTCATTACATCGCTTTCCGTTGTTTTGATATCGGCTTGCAATTGAGATAATTTGGTTATTGTGGCTATAAGAGGAAATCCTTTGTAGTTATAATCAATCCAATCTAATTTAGCACCTGCCTTTTCAGAATAAACTTGCTTGGTTGCAAATCTTTTTTCTATTTTATCCATTTCTATTTCAGCAATATCTCTTCCTCCAATTGCTTTTATCTGAGCTGGATAATTATGAATTTTATCCAAAAATTCTTTCCCTTCCTTGGAAACCCTGTCTCCCGTAAAAAACAGTCTGTCAATCAAATCACCTTTATCCATTTCCTCGTAAGGCAAATTACCTTCGGCATCTCTCTCAAATTTTTGAGTAACTTTGGTTTTGATACTTTCGATGTAATCGTTAAATTCTTTAGACAAAGCTCTAATTTTTTCAACTTTTGCTCTTTTATCACCAAATTGCCCTGGTTGATCTACTGCTTTCTGGGATAACTGTTGAAATGAAGATTCATTTCTACCATCGGTGATTGAATTTGATTCAATAATTTTATTGTTCAAGATTCCAAAGGCCGACAATACTTCTTTGGACATATTTAATGCTAACATTGCGATGAAAACCAGATACATTAGGTTAATCATCTTCTGCCTAGGGGTTAATTTTCCTCCTGCCATATTTTCTAATAATTAGTTTATTGTTTTTATATAAAGTCTGAACTAATTATCCTTTATTACTCATTGCAGAAAGCATTCCTCCATAAACGTTGTTCAATGACGACAAGTTAGAAGTCAATGATTGCATTTGTTCTTTTAATTTAATGTTGTTTTCGGCAACTTCCTCGTTAATTTGCGCATTTCGGGAAGCGCTTTGCAATTGAATTTTATACAAGCTGTTTAAAGATTCCATTTGGGCTGCAGCCAATGTCAACTCTTCGCTATATTTTTTGGTTGAAGCAATTGAATCAACCGTTGGCGAAATTGCTTTGGCAGCGCCTTCAAAATTTTTGATGCTGTTTCCTAAACTTGACATCAATTCTCCGTCAATTTTTGCTTCTTTAAGCATTACGTCTAATTTTTGAGACAAAAGTCCTTGCGCTTCTTTAGGAGTCTCTACTTTGGCTGTTTTTTTACGAGCTTCGCCGTTGGCCAATTCTGGATAAACCAAAGTCCAATCCAATTCATCATCTACAGGTTCAAATGCAGAAAGGGCAAAAATTGCAGCTTCAACTATTAATCCCACAGTTAACATTGCGTTACCTGTAAAAATAGGAGGAAATTCAAGATGCGTTATTTTGAATAAAGCTCCGATAATAACTACTGCTGCCCCCATTCCGTAGGCGAAATTCATTTGTTTTTTGCTAAGTAATGACATATTTTTTTTTTTAGGTTTTATTTTATTTAAATTGGGTTTGTTTATCTTTTTTTCTTGATTTTCTCGGTAGACTGTGTTCCCATGTAATCTTGAACGGTTCTAAATCCGATAAAACTTCTTGCGGAATCAGCATATTCAAAAGTTCTTGTACTTACTTGAAGGAAATAAGCAACATCTTTCCAAGAACCACCACGAACTACTTTACGCTTATTGGAAGTATCCATATTGTTCGGATTCATTGAAGACACATATTCGTAGGCATTTGGATCATAAGCCGAATCGGTCCATTCAGCCACGTTTCCAGCCATATTATAAAGATTATAACCATTTGGCTCATACGATTTTGCTTCTACAGTATATAAAGCTTGATCCGCAGCATAATCTCCTCTATTCGGTTTGAAATTAGCCAAGAAACATCCTCTGTCATTTTTAGTATAAGGACCTCCCCAAGGATAAGTGGCAGATTCCAATCCTCCTCTTGCGGAATATTCCCATTCTGCCTCGCTAGGCAATCTGAAACTATTTACTTGGTCACGACCTTTACTTTTAGATTTAATCCAGCTATTTTTTTTCAACGTTCTCCATGCGCAAAATGCTTTTGCTTGTTGCCAGTTCACACCCACTACTGGATAATCACCATAAGCTTGATGCCAGAAATAATCGTTGTGCATTGGCTCATTATAAGAATAAGAGAAATCTTTGATCCAAGTGGTAGTATCAGGATATACTTTTACTTGTTCTGTTCTAATAAAATCTTTTCTTTTACCCACTTTGGCTCTTGCCGCAGCTTGAATATCCATCCAAGAATATCTGAATTTCAATTTATCAACATCAATGGTTCTTAATCCGTTGTAAGATGCTTCCAAAGGCAAGTACATGGAATCCATAACTTCAGTATAATATTCATCAGGATACAACTTGGTATCCTTGATCAATTTTACTTTATGATTCAATTTTCTACCTGCATAAGGATCATCATCTGTACCAATACTGTAATAGTTATCATACATGTATTTGTCATAGGCGGTCATTTTCTCAGGGTCTTGATCATTAAAAGCAAAATCCCCAATACTACCGGCACTTTTGCCTTTTCCTTTAGCTTTTCCTGCACCATCTCCAGCTTTTATACCAGATTCGTCAGCCAAAATAGCCAATCTAACCCTCATAGTTGAATCTTTAACCCATTCAACAAATTCACGGTATTCTCTATTGGTTATTTCTGTTTCATCCATATAGAACGAACGAACGGTAACCGTTTTTGTGCTTGCGTCTCCAACATTGGCAACATCTTCATCAGATTTCCCCATAATAAAAGAACCTCCAGGAACTAACGTCATTCCATAAGGTTTCTCGGGGTGCCATTTTGCTCCTTTAACACCAACTAATTCTCCTTTGTCGCTTGTTTTACCACAGCCTATTAGTAAGGTTAAAATTGCCGTAAATGCAATGAACTTCTTCATATAAATTAGGGTTATATATTTATTATTATTGATTGCGTAAACCTATTTATTATTATTTTAAAAAACAATTATTTGCCGCACTATTTATTTCGTTAACCAAAACTAAAATTAAATAAGGAAATAAAAAAATATTACATCGATAAAACACAAATAACATCGATAAAAAGATGAAAATATTTTTTTTCGTAAGCATTAATTTATAAAAAATACAATGGCTTTTGTCGTTAATTCATTTATTCTTTTTCAATAAATAGCACAAAGATAATTTATACTATATTTTTACGTTGAGCCTTCCACCATCTTTCAGGTATTTCCTGATTGCAAGCTGCCAAATACTCTTCATGAGAGCAAGGTAATAACGTATTTTTCTTTAACTTATTATTGCTATTTGAAACAAATGGAATTTCTATCCACCACCTATCGGTTTTGTTGCTTTTATAGAATATCAGCTCCTCTTCTTCCAAAGGGACAATGTACTTTATATAATTTTCTCTGCTGCCAAAAGGATACTCATTGGAACGATAATGAAACCCTTCGATAAAATACCAAATAATTTGTGCCACCAAAACGGATTCTTGTTTGGTATTATTGTGATTAAAAATACCCAAAAGCGAAACTTTATCACTAATTCCGGCATATCGAGACAAAGCACAAATTTCTTTTCCATTAAATCCATTGGGAGTAAACGGATTGTTGTTTCCTGAATCAGATGATTTCACGGAAGTCAAATCAATACTCACCACATCGGCATCTCTAAAAACGGGTTCCGAAATGGCTATATTATTCGAAATTGCTCCCAAACGATACCCCTCAAAAAACAATTTATCAATCAAATCGATTTCTTCCTGCGAGTTATAATAGGTCTGAAACCCGACATTACTAAAATTAAAAAGATTATTAGGCTCGTCAATTATAATTTTTGTCAGATAAGAAGAAGCTGAAACATCGGCATCTTCCTTTCCAAAATCAAATTTATTGTCAATAGAAACCAAATTGACCATTTGCTCCAAATCGTCATATCCTCTGTATAGAGCATAAGTCAAATCTTGCGATCCGCCAATGACAACAGGAATGATTTTCTTTTTGATTAAACTGGAAACCACTTTTTTAAGTGCAAAATAAGTATCGGAAGCGGCATTTCCTGCCAAAATATTTCCTAAATCGGCAATCGAAGCATTCCAGTTTCCTGGAAACAATCCGTATAATTCTTTTCGAATATGCGACAAATCTACTTCCCCGGTTTGGTTTACATCACCTCTATTTTCTAAAACGCCAATAATGGCAATTTTAATTTTATTCAAATCAGGAAAGTCTTTTGCAGTATGAAATACTACTTTGCTTCCCAATTGCTGGGAAGAAAACTCCTTGATAGACCGAAGGATTTCATTGTCTAAAGGTTTTAGAAAATCAAATTCCATATTATATTACTTTTTCCTCTCCCCAGCCCTCTCCAAAGGAGAGGGAGACGAGAATAGAATGTGTTAGTATTTATTTCTTTTTAACTGCTGGTTTCTTTGCAGCAGGTTTTTTTGCAGCAGTAGTTTTCTTGGCTGCTACTTTTTTGGCGGGGGTTTTCTTGGCAATCATTTCTTGAACTTCCTCCAATGTCAATTTGGTGGCATCAACATCTTTGCTCAATTCAATTTTGATTTTCCCTTTGGTAATTACCGATCTTCCCCAACGGGCTTTTTCTACCAAAATCCCTTCTTCAGTCCAGTTGTGCAAAACCTTGTCGATATTTTTCTGCAATTTATCTTCAATCAATGCTTCGATATCGGATTGAGACAAATTATCAAAATCATACTTCTTGTTCACATTGATAAAGATACCGTCCCATTTGATAAACGGACCAAAACGCCCAGTTCCTTTTTGAACAGGTTCTCCTTTATATGTAGCGATTGGCGCATCGGCTTTTGCTTTTTCGTCAATCAACTCCTGAGCTCTTGCAATGGTGACATCCAATGGATTTTCGCCTTTTGGCAAGGAAACAAAAACACTTCCGTGACGCACATAAGGTCCAAAACGACCGTTACTTACCTCAACTTCTTCTCCTTTATATGTACCTAAATTTTTCGGCAACAAAAATAAATCCAATACTTCTTCCAAAGTGATGTTGCCAATATTTTGGTCATTCATCAAACTGGCAAATTTCTTGTCTTCGTCATCGGCTGCTCCAATTTGCGCCATTGGTCCAAATTTCCCCAAACGAACCGATACTGGTTTCCCCGTTTTTGGATCTGTTCCTAAAATTCTTTCGCCACTTTCTCTTTCGGCATTGGCTTCCACGTCTTTCACCGTTGGGTGAAATTTATCGTAGAACTCCTGCATCATTTTTGCCCATTCGATATTTCCTTCGGCAATTTCATCAAAATCTTGTTCCACTTTGGCAGTGAAATTATAATCCAAAATATTTCCAAAATTTTTCACCAAGAAATCGGTAACAATGGTTCCAATATCTGTTGGAACCAACTTTCCTTTATCGGAACCCGTGTTTTCTTTCAGCAACTTCTCGCCTAGTTTCCCGGATTGCAATGTCAATTGGGTATAATTACGCTCTTGACCATCCAAATTTCCTTTCTCCACATAATTCCTGTTGATAATCGTAGAAATGGTTGGTGCGTAAGTTGACGGACGACCAATTCCTAATTCTTCCAACTTTTTAACCAAAGAAGCTTCGGTATAACGAGCCGGTGGACGTGAATATCTCTCGGTGGCCGTGATATAATTATTTTGTAATTTTTCGTTGACTTTCATTGCAGGCAACATTCCTTCTTGCTCCTCTTCATCGTCATCGTGACCTTCCAAATATACTTTCAAGAAACCTTCAAAAAGCAAAACTTCGCCAGAGGCAGTAAATAATTCGCCGTGGTTGTTGGCAGCAATTTTTACGTTGGTTCGTTCCAATTCGGCATCGCTCATTTGCGAAGCCAAGGTTCTTTTCCAAATCAAATCATACAAACGCGCTTGATCTCGGTCAATGTTCACGGTATGGCGAGACATATCCGTTGGACGAATCGCTTCGTGGGCTTCTTGGGCGCCTTTACTTTTATTGACAAAAGTTCGTGGTTTGGAGAATTCCTTTCCATACGATTTGATAATTTCGGCTTGAGCCGCTTCCATCGCTTCTTTCGACAAGTTCACGCTGTCGGTTCTCATATAAGTAATGAGTCCCGCTTCGTACAAACGTTGTGCTAATTGCATCGTGATTCCAACAGGCAAATACAATTTTCTCGCCGCTTCTTGTTGCAAAGTCGAAGTGGTAAAAGGCCCAGTTGGTGATTTTTTGGTTGGTTTGGTTTCTAAATCCGAAACCTTATAGGTAGAACCGACATTCTTGTTCAAGAAATCTTCGGCTTCTTTTTTGGTATTGAAATTCTTTGGCAGTTTGGCCTTGAATGTTTTTCCGGCTTCGTTAGTGAATTCGGCCACAACAGAATAAGTGGCAACGGCATTGAAGTTCTGGATTTCTCTTTCTCTTTCCACAATCAAACGAACCGAAACCGATTGTACACGTCCTGCTGAAAGTCCTCCTTTGATTTTTCTCCAAAGCACTGGCGACAATTCATAACCAACTAATCTGTCCAAAACACGACGAGCTTGTTGGGCATTGACCAAATTATAATCAATTTCTCTTGGATTGTCTATCGCTTTTAAAATGGCATTTTTGGTGATTTCGTGAAAAACGATTCGCTTGGTTTTGTCTTTTACCAAATTCAATTCTTCGGCAAGATGCCACGAAATGGCTTCCCCCTCGCGATCCTCATCCGAAGCCAACCAAACCATGTCGGCTTTCTTGGCAAGTCCTTTTAGTTTAGTGACCAAAGCTTTTTTATCGGCAGAAACTTCGTATTTTGGTTTGAAACCATTTTCTACATCTACGCCAATTTCTTTGGAAGGCAAGTCGGCAATATGCCCATAACTTGATTCGACTTGGTAGTCGCTTCCCAGAAATTTTTCGATTGTTTTTGCCTTTGCCGGTGATTCTACTATAACTAAATTCTTTGCCATATCCCTAATGTTTGTGGGAACAAAAGTATATGATTTTTTTAAATTTTGGGTTTTTAAAATTTTAAAAGTGAATTTTAGCGATGATTTATACATTTAGGATGCCCCAAATCGTTAGGGCATTCGCTTTTAAAAAAGAAAAAAGAGTTAGCCACGAATTACACCAATTGTCACTAATTTTTATCAAATTTGAAAATGAATGACACGAATTCTATCTGATTTTTAGAATTCGTGGAATTGAAAACTGGTCTAATTCGTGTTGATTCATGTAATTCGTGGCGGAAAATTTTAAAGGCGAATGCCCTGCCAAATCGCCTTGATTTTGATGAAATAAAAAGCAATAACTTTGGTTTATTTCTTCCTTTTAGAAAAAATTTCATTGCATGCCGACAGAAGCAATTTTCGAAAATAGTGCCTCTCGAATCCAAGAGGAAATCAATAAAACACAAAAATCCATTTATATTGCGGTGGCTTGGTTTACCAACAAAAACTTCTTTGATCAATTACTCCAAAAAAAAAGAGGACACTAAATCCTCTTGCTCTTCTTATAACTCATTTATCGAAAAACCCATAGTTGCGGAATGGCAGCGGTTCCGTTCAACACGAGCTTCATTGTTCGTTCTGTGCAGGCAACTCTAGCTATTGGAGGTAGTTTCTATTTATAAGTTAAGGTTTTGAAAATGAATACTTTTAATTTTCTTTTTTTCCATATATTTGTCCAATATATTTATATATAAAATTTTTTAAACTTATGGCTAAATTAACAAAAACATCCCTTGAAAATCAACCGCAAGAGGATACTATTCGAATTAAAGGAGGCGATTTAACTTTGGAAGCTACTGTCGTTAGTGGTAAAGAGGGAGAACATTTTATATCTATTATACCTTCTTTAATGATTAGTGGATATGGCTCTACAGAACAGGAAGCAATTGATTCTTTAGACGAAAATGTTGAAACTTTTTGTGAAGATTTTATGAAACTTAATGCAGAACAAAAGAAAACTGAATTAGTTAAACTTGGATTTTCACAAGTTCCTTATCATAGCAAGAATTTTTCTAAATTGTTTGTTGATGAGAATGGATTATTACAAGGTTTAGAGAATGTAACCATTAGAAAAAATAAGCAATATAAACTAGCTTGTTAAATTTTTTAAATGGGAAACAATAGACCAGTAAAAACGAAAGATTGGATTTCGTTTCTAAAAGCACATAACTGTAAATATCTTAGAACAAAAGCTTCGCACGATCATTATAAATGTCCAGGTTGTACACGTACAATAACTCATCGTGAAAAAGATAAAGATATTCCATCACTACATTTAAGAACTAATCTTTTCAGTATGGGATTAACTATCGACTATTTGTATAAATGGATTGAAGAAAACTGCTAGTGTTTTTATAATTGCCAGTATAACTTTTTGTCTATTACCTTTGTTTTCCAACAAATTACTGCTAAAATTCCCGCGCTACAAGCTGAAACTACTCCAAAAAAAAAGAGGACACGAAATCCTCTTGCTATTCTCTCTAATATTTTTAAAATGGCATCGTATCTAAGTAAACTTGATTTTCAGTTTCTTTAACCCTTATGCATAGTCTTGAATGCTTATGAACACTATCGTACAAATTATAATGTTTCATATTTTCTTCATCCTCCCAATCTGGCATTTCAATTTTAAAACTCATTGGTTTTATGGAATTAGATTGAGCGGTTAAAAGCATTTTTTTAAAAAACGAATAGAATCTTTTTTTATCTGGAGCGTCAGTAATAACTATTTCAGATTGTAAATAGGGCTTAAAAAGCTTGGCATCAAAACTTAAGCAAGATTCAATGAGTTTATTTAGAATGATTTCTTTGGTGTATCCTTCCATTGGTAGGTCCATATTATTTCGTGAACTAATATATGTGTTTAAAGGGTAGAATTTTGTTTTTTAGGAAAAGGTGGTAAAGTACTTTATCTTTTAGTGAAGTTGATTTGCGCGTTAACATAACATATAACTCCTAAAATCCAAGCTGTAATTCTTGCATTTAGGACAGTAGTTATTTACCTGATTCAATTTCAAATCAAAATTTTGAAAAATGAATTTTCCTTCATTGTCCCCTTTGAGTTGTTAATCTGTATAAAAAATGTAATCTGGATTATCTTTTTCTAACTTGTAATTTACACTTTCCAATTCTTCAGTAGTTTTGTCATACGCTGGTACGGGATTAAAAGTTTGAAAATCGAATCTCCCTCCTCCATATCTAAAACTTGTTTGGTAATTGCAAACTCTACAGTTCGCTTTTAGTATCTCTGCCATAGTATTGATTTTTTTCTGATTTTTTAATTCTATAAAATTTAAATTTTTCTATGTAGAATATTAATGATGTTTTAAAAAAATGATATTTAATCGTATATATTAATCAAAGTAAACACCGTCGCCTAAAAAATCTAAATTAAATGTTTTGCATTTTGGACAGAAGTTTTTACTTTTTTTGTAGCATTTATTTCCCCAATTATGATTTTCAATTTCCAAATCATCAGTAAACATACTTGGTTCATAATATGGAATATATTTTTTATTCTTCGTTACAATTGCAATGCTTTTGGAAAAAAAGTATAGAAATTTCTTTTTAATAATTACAGTTTTTTCGTAATCATATAGATTTATTTGCTCAATTTCGTTAGATTCAGTATTTAATGCTGGTGCGCCACAATTAGTAAGATGAGTTAATCTTCCTCCGCCAATTGCTATTGACTTTGTTTTGTAACCACAGTTGGTGCAAATTGGTAAAATTTTAAAACCCATAAAAAAAATGATTTTTAATTATTAGTACATAGAAAATCAAAGTCTCTTTCTGTATTCTTGACAAATTCAATAAACCCTCTTATTTTTGGAGGTTTGTGGCAGGTAATAACATATTTATTTCGAAAACAAGTATGAAACAAAAAACAAACAACCAAGTAAAAAACAGAAAACTTGAAATTTTAGCCATAGCCAAGTTGATTCTCCTAAAACAAAAGAAAGTTTACGTAATTCATTAAATTCCTTATTTTTCAATTCTAATTTTTCAGCTTTATCCTTTGTTATAAATGGAATTTCTTTAAAAATTATTTGAAATAAAGCATTAATTCTATTACACATATTTGAGCTTTCAAACTCATCATAATCAAGTTTATTTATACTTCTTATCCTTGTTAGAGTAATATGCCGTGTTATTCTAAAGTCATATAATCTAGAAACTAAAACTGATATTCCATAAAAAATGGAAAACAACAAACTTAACAGACAAAGACCAAAAAAAAGTTTTGGCTTTTCAAATTCTGAAGAGATATTTAAATTAAACCAAATAGTATCGCATTTATCAAGGCAAAAGACAATAAATCCTGTAGCAAATCCTAAAATTACATTGTTAGCATTTGATAATTGTGTAACCGCAATATCTCTCCAAGCTGAATGACTTTGTCTTAAATTATCTTTACTCATTTTCTTTCTTTAAATTATTAAATATGTACTCTACTAATTTTGTATTAATTTTATTTTCAAAAAATAATCGTGTTGCACACGTAACTAACCCCTAGCTGTTGACGGCAGTTATGTCATAAAAACTCCTTCGCCCTTGCATTGGAAGCATATCCCGTTCTGAACGTGCTTATAGCATTCTAATACTCTTTTCCCATTACACCTTGGACAAGGTTTCATATATTGATAAATTCTACCAACTTCATCATAATACGGAATTAGTTGATTTATATGAACAATTTGATGACAAACATTACAAAGTGAGACATAATCGTCATCATCTTGATTCCAAATCTCATATTTTTTTCTATAACATTTATGATGAACGTGCAGTGCTTGGGAATTTTTGGCAAATTCTTCTTGGTTTTTTTTCTCAACAAACCAAATGCCTTCCAAATCTATCGCTAGAGTTGATTTATGATTTTCTAAAGCTTTAATTAAAGCTGAATTTGTTCCTGGAGAAATGAAAATATTATGTTTTAAATTATTTACTGTAGCTCCATTGTATGGGTATTTAATGAAGTTTTCAATTGCGAAATTAACTAAAATTATATATTCTGTCGTTAAATTAATTTGATATTCTGAGAGAGATGTTTTGCATATAATTTCTTGTCCTGTATTTTTTACCAAACGGATTATTTTTGTATTTGAATCTTCATTAATATATTCTACACTAAAGTTGGTTTGAAAATTTGTTCCTAGTTTAAATGATTTAGCGTTAAAATTTGAACTTGGACTTATGCCACAACGTTGGCAAGTATGTTTATCTCTAACCAAAATTTGATTTCTTTTAGTTTTCCATCTCTGATCGTTTAGTAATTCGTTATAGCTCATTTTAGTATATTTTTGATTCTGCTTTATAATTGCATCAGATAGCGTTAAGTATAAAAATGTAAACTTATTTTCGGACGAGACACTCGTAAATGGGCACGAATTACAAATCCGTTATCGGGATTTTTATTAGAATTTAAACGAATATATTCTGTAAAAACTTATTCCTAAAAATATTAAGCTAAAAACTAAAACTATAATTTGGCTGTAGAAAAGACACCAAGTCATATTTCCAAATGTTTTTATCCAATATTTTAAGTCATCCAAATTATTACCACTTTCCAGTTCTTTTTTTATTTTTTTTATAGTTAATCTAAAATCAATTGTTCTACTAACATTTGTGAGAGTTCCCAATAAAATTGAAATTATTAAAAGAACAATACCTGAACGAAAAACAAATCTATTTTCACATCCAACAATAAAATCTTGTTGCGTTATCAAATTAAAAAAGAAACCTGCAATACCTATAGAAATTATAATAAATAAATTATTTGTGAACGAAACTTGTTCCCTTAAATTTTGTTGCCATCTTATAAACCTTTCATTACTGTTTATCATTTTTCTTCAATTAAAATAAATATTGTTTTTACTAGGGATTTAAAATAGCTACCAGCGTTTGGCCTGTAACCGTCAGTCGCGAATCCAAGCGAACTGATTTCTCTCTTCTAAGGTATAATTTCCATGAAAAAGAACTTCAATTTACCGAAAACTCCGCGATTGCAGTTACAGGCTATTATATGCAGATTAAATGATTTCTTGAAAATAAACCCAGCCGTATTCATTCAAATGCAGCTTAAAAGCTCGTGGTTCAGGAACTCGAATATAAAGTTTCCCGTTAACTTGTTTGTATGGATGATTATCTTCTAATTCTTCTATTGTAATTTGAAATGTATCGTTATTATTTGCACTTGTAACTTCAAAATCATGACCTTCGAATAACATTATCGAGTTGTCACCATCCCAAATATTTATGTTGAACGTACCGTTTCGATTATAAAAATTAAATATAAGATCGTCATTACGCATACAATCGGGAATCATAGGTTGTGATCTAAATAATCCGATGAAGTCAATATTCTCTAACATAAACTTTCTTTTTAAGAGTGATTTTCTGAATTTGCAAATAACTTGCAAACAGGCGAAACAAACCTTCGTATATCCACCCAAAATCGGGTAGACTGCGAAGGTTTGTTTCGCTTTATTTCCTTTCAAATATATTCATTTTTTCTTACAAATCATCAAAAGGACTTTTTATTTGTTGACCTCTTTTCTAATTTTCAGGAGAAAAAACAGCACTACTATTTTTTGAGAATCAAAAAAGGAGTTCCGAACTACTAATTATAACCTCCGAACTCAAAATTATAAGCTCCGAACTACTAATTATAACCTCTGAACTCAAAATTATAAGCTCCGAACTACTAATTATAACCTCTGAACTCAAAATTATAAGCTCCGAACTACTAATTATAACCTCTGAACTCAAAATTATAAGCTCTGAACTCAAAAACAAAGGATTACCAAAACAAAAGCCTCCTTACGGAGGCTTGGATTCAAAGAATTAAGGAACTAAATGGGCTTTACTTTTTTTGATTTTTTGGCGAATCGTTGTTTCAAGTCGTCATAAATAGGTTCTGCGGAAGGAATCCCTTTGGAAGCAGCTTCTTTTACCTGTCCGTAATACAGCAGCGCTTCTTGGAAAGCTTCACTGCCCGCCACCATAATGGTATCTTCCACGTTGCAGGACAATTGGTTGGCAAGATTGGTAATGGGCGTCAATTGCATGACCACAGAAGCGTCGGCCACAAATTCTGCCACATTCATGTAGCTGGGCACAAATTGTGGATTAGACACCACATAGTCTTTGGTTTTCAATACCGTAGCCACGGTTTTGTCTCCCATTTTTAGAATCGACTGGCGCTCCTCTGGAGTCAAGGCCAATAGATACGGTTCAAGCAAATTTTTGCAATTTTGCAAATTCTCTAGCACAGCCGCGATGGTTTGTTCGGGAATACTGATACTCAATTGGTTTTGTGTACTCATAAAATAATAAGGGTTAAAGTTAACAAGGATAAAATTACATTATTTACTATTATAAAAAAAACACTCCAGTTAAATTTTATATAAAATCTTACACTTTTTTGTCATTTTCTCGATTTACTCTAGTGCTGCCAATCAAGAGTTCAAATAGACCATTAGGCAGGGCATTCGCCTTTAAAAGTTTCCGCCACAAATTCCACAAATTTTCACACACGAGCGAAGCGAACTGACGAAATAAATTCAAAGTCTATTTTTTGGGATGTTTGAGTTAATTATGCTGTTGTTGGTATGTTTGAGTTAATTATGCTGTTGTTGGTATGTTTGAGTTAATTATGCTGTTGTTGGTAGGATCATTTTTGCGGTAATTTGTGTAATTTATGATTAAAGAGAATTATGTTTTTAAAAAGTTACACCACAAATTCCACAAATTTTCACACACGAGCGAAGCGAACTGACGAAGTAAATTCAAAGTCTGTTTTTGGTAGATTTGAGTTAATTATGCTGTTGTTGGTAAGTTCATTTTTGCGGTAATTTGTGTAATTTGTGGTTAAAGAGAATTATGTTTTTAAAAAGTTACACCACAAATTCCACAAATTTTCACACACGAGCGAAGCGAACTGACGAAGTAAATTCAAAGTCTATTTTTTGGGATGTTTGAGTTAATTATGCTGTTGTTGGTATGTTTGAGTTAATTATGCTGTTGTTGGTAAGTTCATTTTTGCGGTAATTTGTGTAATTTGTGGTTAAAGAGAATTATGTTTTTAAAAAGTTACACCACAAATTCCACAAATTTTCACACACGAGCGAAGCGAACTGACGAAGTAAATTCAAAGTCTGTTTTTGGTATGTTTGAGTTAATTATGCTGTTGTTGGCAGGTTCATTTTTGCGGTAATTTGTGTAATTTGTGGTTAAAGAGAATTATGTTTTTAAAAAGTTACACCACAAATTCCACAAATTTTCACACACGAGCGAAGCGAACTGACGAAGTAAATTCAAAGTCTGTTTTTGGTATGTTTGAGTTAATTATGCTGTTGTTGGCAGGTTCATTTTTGCGGTAATTTGTGTAATTTGTGGTTAAAGAGAATTATGTTTTTAAAAAGTTACACCACAAATTCCACAAATTTTCACACACGAGCGAAGCGAACTGACGAAGTAAATTCAAAGTCTGTTTTTGGTATGTTTGAGTTAATTATGCTGTTGTTGGCAGGTTCATTTTTGCGGTAATTTGTGTAATTTGTGGTTAAAGAGAATTATGTTTTTAAAAAGTTACATCACAAATTCCACAAATTTTCACACACGAGCGAAGCGAACTGACGAAGTAAATTCAAAGTCTGTTTTTGGTATGTTTGAGTTAATTATGCTGTTGTTGGTAAGTTCATTTTTGCGGTAATTTGTGTAATTTGTGGTTAAAGAGAATTATGCTTTTAAAAGTTACACCACAAATTCCACAAATTTTCACACACGAGCGAAGCGAACTGACGAAGTAAATTCAAAGTCTGTTTTTGGTATGTCTGAGTTAATTATGCTGTTGTTGGTAGGTTCATTTTTGTGGTAATTTGTGTAATTTGTGGTTAAAGAGAATTATGCTTTTTAAAAGCGAATAAGTTTCCGCCACGAATTGCACGAATAAACACGAATTAGACCAGTTTTCAATTCCACGAATTCTAAAAATCAGATAGAATTCGTGCCATTCATTTTCAAATTTTGATAAAAATTAGTGACAATTCGTGAAATTGCTTCGCCTATTCGCTATCGCTCGGGTCGTGGCTAAAAACTTTTAAAAGCGAATGCCCTGGCCATTAGAGACTAAATAGGGGTAGAAAAACAATTTAGTCTGTAGTAGTCCCATTAGGGATTAAATTCCCTACGGGCAATGTCATTAAGTTAAGGATTGGCCCTCGTCTGTTCGAGTGTTTTATTAAAAAACGCGACAGCTTTTTTTAATAAAATGTATCGAGAATGCTGCTATTATAGGCTTCTCGATACAATTTTTACTAGTAAAGCTATCGCATTACCATTAAAAATCACTCGAAGTGACGGCCAAAAGTCTTAACTTAATGACATTGCCCATCGGGACATTAACTGGCTCCTTGATAAAATACTGTTAAATCTTAATCTGACATCTTGTCATATTCATCCAAATAATTGTAACTTTACCCCCTTATTAAAAAACACTTTTGAAGTGACTATGGAAAAGATTATTGACGAAAACAAACAAGGCGAAAGTCTTGTATTGGAATACAAACCCGAGAATACCAAGAAACTCTTTATAGAAAGCTACGGCTGTGCGATGAATTTTTCCGACAGCGAAATCGTGGCTTCCATCCTATCCTCGAACGGATATAACACTACCCAAGTTTTGGAAGAAGCCGATTTGGTTTTGGTCAATACCTGTTCCATTCGTGACAAAGCCGAACAAACTATTCGGAAACGATTGGAAAAATACAATGCCGTGAAACGCATCAATCCAAAAATGAAGGTAGGGGTTTTGGGTTGCATGGCAGAACGCTTGAAAAGCCAATTCTTGGAAGAAGAAAAAATTGTTGACCTTGTGGTTGGACCCGATGCGTACAAAGATTTGCCGAATTTATTGGCAGAGGTCGAAGACGGTCGCGATGCCATCAACGTGATTTTGTCGAAAGACGAAACTTATGGCGATATTTCTCCCGTTCGATTGAATTCGAATGGCGTTTCGGCTTTTGTTTCCATTACCCGTGGTTGCGACAACATGTGCACTTTTTGTGTGGTTCCTTTCACTCGCGGAAGAGAACGCAGCCGTGAACCGCAAAGTATCATGAAGGAAATCCAGGATTTGCACGACAGGGGATTCAAGGAAATCACGCTTCTGGGACAAAACGTGGACAGTTATTTATGGTATGGCGGCGGACTGAAAAAAGATTTTGTCAACGCCAGCGAAATGCAAAAAGCAACTTCGGTTGACTTCGACCAATTACTGGAAATGGCGGCTGTTGGTTTTCCAAAAATGCGTATCCGATTTTCGACTTCCAATCCGCAAGACATGCACGAAAGCGTTTTGCACGTGATCGCCAAACACGACAATATTTGCAAACACATTCATTTGCCTGTTCAATCCGGAAGTGATAGAATACTGAAAGCAATGAATCGTTTGCACACTCGGGAAGAATACATGACTTTGGTGGACAAAATCAGGACTATCATCCCAAATTGTTCGATTACGCAAGACATGATTTCCGGTTTTCCTACCGAAACCGAAGAAGATCATCAAGATACCTTGAGCTTGATGAATCACGTGAAATATAGTTTTGGCTACATGTACGCCTACTCGGAACGTCCGGGAACATTGGCCGAACGCAAAATGGAAGATGATGTTCCAGAACCAGACAAAATGCGTCGTTTACAGGAAATCGTGGATTTGCAAAGAGAGCACAGCGCCATAAGAACCCAGGAATTTGTTGGACAAATTGTGGAAGTCTTGGTAGAAAAAGTTTCCAAAAAATCAGAAAACGATTGGTCAGGAAGAAATTCGCAAAGTATTGTGGTGGTTTTTCCAAAAGAGAATTATAAAATCGGGGAATTTGTAAACGTAAAAATCACGAGTTGCACCAGCGGCACTTTAAAAGGGGAAGCGGTTGGTTTGAGCGAGATGAATTAAAAAAGTTCGCCACGAATTTTCACGAATTAATTTACATTATTATGAGTGACAATAATGAATATTATTATAAAAAAGATGAAAACTATACAATTGTTGGTTTGTGCATGGAAGTCCATCGGATTTTAGGTCCTGGATTACTAGAAATAGTTTATAAAGACGCATTAGAAATAGAATTTAAAAATCATAACATTCCATATATTAGAGAGAAAAAATATGACGTTGAATATAAAGGATTCATTCTTCCTCATAATTTTTATGCCGATTTCGTTGTTTATGAAGATATAATTTTAGAGGTGAAATCTGTCAAAGAAGTAACTAATGAACATCTTTCGAGAACATTAAATTACATGAAACTAGCAGATACTCCAATTGGAATTATTGTAAATTTTCAAAACAAATCATTAACTCACAAAAGACTGATTAGCAATTAAATAATTTGTGAAAATTTGAGTAATTTGTGGTAAAAAAAACAAACATAATGACCAAAAAAAACATAATCATCGCCTTACTTACTTTCATTATTGGATTTGGTTCGACCTTCTATATCATTAGAACCTATTTCCCAAAGCAGAAAGTTGAAAAAATAGTACCTTTAAAAGACGACCAAACTGACAAATAAAATTTGCGGCAAAAGAAAAAATTATGGAAACAGTTCAATCAATAAAACAACGATTCGAGATTATCGGGAATGACCCGAAACTCAATCGCGCGATAGAAAAAGCGATTCAGGTGGCGCCAACCGATATTTCGGTATTGGTTGTAGGGGAAAGCGGCGTTGGAAAAGAAAGTATTCCAAAAATTATCCATTCGCTTTCGCACAGAAAACACGGAAAATATATTGCCGTAAACTGTGGCGCCATTCCGGAAGGAACCATTGACAGCGAACTTTTTGGTCACGAGAAAGGTTCATTTACAGGAGCAACCTCAACCCGTGAAGGTTATTTTGAAGTGGCCAGCGGTGGAACTATTTTCTTGGACGAAGTGGGTGAATTACCTTTGACAACCCAAGTTAGATTACTTCGTGTTTTGGAAAACGGCGAATTTATAAAAGTAGGTTCTTCACAAGTACAAAAAACTGACGTAAGAATTGTGGCTGCCACCAACGTGAATTTGTTTGACGCCATCGAAAAAGGAAAATTCCGCGAAGATTTGTACTATCGTTTGAGCACCGTGGACATAACCTTGCCTCCATTGCGCGATCGCAAAGACGACATCCATTTATTGTTTAGAAAATTTGCGGCCGATTTTGCCCAAAAATATAAAATGCCTCCTATTAAACTAGATGATTCTGCCGTTCAATTACTGCAAAAATTTCGCTGGAGCGGAAACATTCGCCAGTTGCGAAACGTGGCCGAACAAATCTCGGTTTTGGAAACCAATCGCGATATTACGGCAAACACTTTGCAATCGTATTTGCCAACTACAGAAGGAAGTAATTTGCCTTCGGTCATCAAAGACAGGAAAAGCGAGAGCGATTTCAATACCGAAAGAGAAATCTTGTACAAAGTGCTTTTTGACATGAAAAGCGATTTGCACGATTTGAAAAAACTGACTTTGGAATTGATGCAAAACGGTGGGGCGAAAGTTCAAGAGGCCAATTCGCATCTCATCAAAAAAATCTACGGCAACAAAGAAGACGATAGTGAAATAGATTTTGAAGAAGAACCAAGAACAGCCGTTATCACGACTCCAACGAGCGTTGCCAACTATCAAGTTCCGGAAGACAATTATCAATTTGCCGAAAGTATCGAAGAGGAAGAAGTCCTGAGATTAGAGCAAAAAGAGATTGAAATGATCAAAAAATCTTTGGAGAAAAATAAAGGAAAACGAAAAATGGCAGCCGATGAATTGGGCATTTCCGAAAGAACACTTTACCGAAAAATAAAACAGTTTGATCTTTAAAAATTGAATATCTTTGAACTTTTTTAACTATAAAATGAAGCACCTACACTATCTCCTTGCCCTTCTATTGCTCTTAAATCTAAGCAGTTGTTCGGTTTACAACTTCACTGGAACTGGCAAAATAGACGCCAAAACTTTTCAGGTAAGTTTTTTTCCCAACAATGCCGAGTTGATTGAACCGGGAATTGACCGGACTTTTACCTTGGAATTACAAGACCTTATCCAAAACCAAACGAATTTAAATTTGGTTAAAACTGGAGGTGATTTAGCCTACGAAGGAGAAATTGTAGATTACAGAATAAGCCCAATGACCGCAACTGCCGATCAGCAAGCTTCGCAAAACAGATTGACCATCAGGGTAAATGTTCGCTTTACCAACAAAAAGAAAGAAACCGATGATTTCGAAAAAACATTCGATTTCTATTATGATTATCCCGCAGCCCAACAACTGAAAGGAGAAACTTTAAACAAAGCCATAAAAGAAATTTTCGACAGAATAACACAAGACATCTTTAATGAATCATTGGCAAAATGGTAATAACCAGTTGGCAGTATTCAGTAGCTAGTTTGCAGACGAACACTGAACACTGATCACTGAACACTGAACACTGAAATGAACGTAACCGATTATACATATTTAATTAACAAACCCGATGCCATCAACGAAAAGCAAACGGATGATTTAGCAAGAGTGCTGGATGAATTTCCGTATTTTCAAAGCGCCAGGGCTTTGCGGTTGAAAGGACTCTATAATCAAAATAGCTTTAAGTACAATTACGCTTTAAAAGTTACTGCCGCACATACCACAGACAGAACTATTTTATTCGATTTTATTACTTCAGATACTTTTGCGGCCATTCAAAAAGGGTTTTATGACAAAAATATATCGCACCTTTTGGACATCAGCGTGGTTGATTTCGAGGTTCTCCAGCCCGAAATAAAACTGGAACCAAAAGTAAACAGCATAGAACAATCCATACTTACTTCCATAAAAGAAGCTTCGGAAGCAGAAGAAAACACAAAAATAGCGATCGAGAAACTGGACATTGGAAAACCTTTGGATTTTTCGGCGAACGAAAAACATTCCTTTAAAGAATGGCTACAACTCGCTAGAATTGAGCCTATAATAAGAGAAAAAGAAAACACAAACATTCCTGAAACTGCACTATTAGACGAAGAAAAGAAGAAAAAAGCCGAATTGATTGACAAATTTATCGAATTGAATCCAAAAATTTCTCCCGCTAAACAAAGTTCAACTTCTATAACCTTCGCAGAATCAAACAAAACGGATACTTCCTACTTGATGACCGAGACTTTGGCTCGGGTTTATTTGGAACAAAAAAAATATCAAAAAGCAATTCAAGCTTATGAAATATTAATTTTGAAATATCCAGAAAAAAGTAGTTTCTTTGCAGACCGTATTTCGGATATTGAGATTTTACAACAAAATAATAATAAATAAACAATGAGCACATTTTCAATTTTTTTAGTTTTAATAACAATAGTTTGCTTTCTATTGATAGTGGTAATAATGGTTCAAAACCCTAAAGGTGGCGGATTATCTTCTTCAATAGGTGGTTCTCAAATGTTGGGTGGCGTACAAAAAACAACAGATTTCTTAGACAAAAGTACTTGGACATTGGCCACGGTATTAATTGTACTTATATTACTTTCCAGTTTAAGTTTTGGAGGATCATTAAGCGACACCGATTCTAAAATTATTGAAAAATCAGAAACTGCTGCGCCTGCTCAAAAAGAGGCTCCAGTTCAAAGCACACCAGCTGCTGAACCAGTAAAGAAATAATTTACTTCAGAAAACATAATAAATGCCAGCCTGTCAAAGCTGGCATTTTTTTTAGGAAAAATTGTCAGTTTAAGTCTGTTGGCACAATTTCTGACGTTAAAAAAACCAATTAAAAATAAATAAAAAACATTTCATTATGGCTTTAAATATTAAACCGCTTTCAGACCGCGTACTTATTGAACCTGTTGCTGCCGAAACCCAAACTGCATCAGGAATTTTCATTCCAGACACTGCAAAAGAGAAACCACAAAAAGGAACTGTTGTTGCTATTGGAAACGGCAAGAAAGACGAACCTTTGACTGTAAAAGTTGGAGATACCGTTCTTTACGGAAAATATGCAGGAACTGAATTGAAATTAGAAGGAAAAGATTATTTGATGATGCGTGAAGACGACATCTTGGCAATCATCTAACAAAGAATTAAGTTCGAAGAATTAAGTATTAAGACAATTAAAAGTTAAAAAAATAATGGCAAAAGACATAAAATTTGATATCGAAGCACGTGACGGATTAAAACGTGGTGTTGACGCATTGGCAAACGCAGTAAAAGTAACTCTTGGACCAAAAGGTCGTAATGTAATTATTGGAAAATCCTTTGGGGGACCAAACGTTACCAAAGACGGTGTTACAGTTGCAAAAGAAATCGAATTGAAAGACCCATTGGAAAATATGGGAGCTCAAATGGTAAAAGAAGTTGCTTCAAAAACGAATGATTTAGCGGGTGACGGAACCACAACTGCAACCGTTTTGGCGCAAGCTATCGTAAAAGAAGGCTTGAAAAACGTAGCTGCAGGAGCCAATCCAATGGACTTGAAACGTGGAATTGACAAAGCTGTTGAAGCCATTGTTGCCGACTTGAAAAAACAAGCAAAAGTAGTGGGAAGCGATTCAGAAAAAATCAAACAAATCGCTTCTATTTCTGCCAACAACGATGAAATTATTGGTGAATTGATTGCCAATGCTTTCGCAAAAGTTGGAAAAGAAGGTGTCATCACCGTGGAAGAAGCCAAAGGAACTGACACTTACGTTGATGTGGTGGAAGGAATGCAATTTGACAGAGGTTATCTTTCTCCTTATTTTGTGACCAATCCAGAAAAAATGGAAGCAGAATTGGACAGTCCTTACATCCTTTTGTACGACAAAAAAGTTTCTTCATTAAAAGAATTATTGCCAGTTTTGGAGCCAGTGGCTCAATCAGGAAAACCTTTATTGATTATTGCCGAAGACGTTGACGGAGAAGCTTTATCTACATTGGTAGTAAACAAATTACGTGGTGCCTTGAAAATTGCAGCCGTGAAAGCCCCAGGTTTTGGCGACAGAAGAAAAGCAATGTTGGAAGATATCGCCATCTTGACAGGTGGAACCGTAATTTCTGAAGAAAGAGGATATACTCTTGAAAACACGACAATCGAAATGTTGGGAACTGCAAAAAGAGTTTCTATCGACAAAGACAACACTACAATCGTAAGTGGTGCTGGCGATGCTGATACGATCAAAAACAGGGTAAACCAAATCAAAGGTCAAATGGAAACTACGACTTCTGATTATGATAAAGAAAAATTGCAGGAACGTTTGGCTAAATTAGCTGGCGGTGTTGCTGTTCTTTATGTTGGTGCTGCTTCTGAAGTGGAAATGAAAGAGAAAAAAGACAGAGTTGACGATGCACTTCACGCAACACGCGCCGCTGTTGAAGAAGGAATTGTTGCCGGTGGAGGTGTTGCCTTATTGAGAGCAAAAAACGCTCTTGCCGACTTGAAAGCAGACAATGCAGATGAAGCCACGGGTATCAAAATAATTTCTCGTGCCGTTGAATCTCCTTTGAGAACCATTGTTGAAAACGCTGGACTAGAAGGTTCTGTTGTTGTGGCAAAAGTAGCCGAAGGTTCTGGAGATTTTGGTTATAATGCCAAAACTGACGAATACGTGGATATGCTGAAAGCAGGAATTATCGATCCTAAAAAAGTAACTCGTGTGGCTTTGGAAAATGCTGCTTCTGTTGCAGGAATGATCTTGACTACCGAATGTGCCTTGGTTGAAATCAAAGAAGAACACAGCGGTGGAAACCCAATGGGAGGTGGAATGCCAGGCATGATGTAATTTTTTTTCCGAAAGAAAATATAATATAAAAAAATCCGAAGTTTCAAAGCTTCGGATTTTTTTGTTTTCATCAAATTCTCGGTTTTTATATATGAACTCTCTTTTTCAAAAGTTTGAACAAAACAGGAATCGTCGTAATCAGGACAATAATGATAACTATGTATTCTATATGCTTTTTCAAATCGATGCCAAATTTATCCAAGAATAAAGCCGACAAATAATGCCCTGCCAAAATCATGCTGAACGACCAAAGAATGGAACTCACCACATTAAAAAACATGAACTTCTTTTTGTCCATTGCGGCAATTCCCGCAACGATAGGTGCAAAAGTCCTGAAAATAGGCAGGAATCTTGCGAAAATTATTGCTTTCCCTCCATATTTATCGAAAAAATCTCTCGATTGCAAAAGGTATTTTTCCTTAAACCAAAAAGTATCTTCCTTGTTGTACAGATAAGTCCCGCCTTTAACGCCAAACCAATAGCCTACCATATTACCAAAAACACCTGCCAAAGAAACCAACGAGGACAACAAAATCACATCGGCCAAATCGCTTCCCATTGATATTTGACGCATCAGCAACTCACTATAAATCCCGGCTAAAAATAAAAGACTGTCTCCAGGAAGAAAAAAACCGGCAAACAAACCTGTTTCGGCAAAAATGATGAAAAGGATTACCAACAACCCTATTTTTATCCCGCCAAATTCCATTAAAATATAAAATTCAGGATTTATTAATTGAGACCAATCGAAATTATTCATAAAATTATTTTAAAATGTGTGGGCAAAAGTACTTATTGTTTAGCGAAACAGCATCATCGAGACCGTTCATTTCCGTTATTTTAATAAATATTTAATAGATTGTGGCATTTTTCAGAATTGATCGAAATCAATTCTGAAAAGCGCCACAATCTTTTCAGACAAGCCTACTTGGCTGGTTTTTCTCTTTCATATTGACAACAATGATGAAGTTTCTCATAAGTCGCATCTGCCGCCCTAACTTCACCGGCATCATGGCCAACTTTGGCAACAGCCTTTTTAACTTCGGCAACAGATGTTTTTTCTTCGTTGAGGGTCACTTCCAATTTATGGGTTTCGATATTCCAGTTGGCCATTTTTACTCCATCAACCGAGAAAGCTGCTTTTTGGATTCTTCTTTGACACTGTTCGCAATTACCATTAACAGCAATGGTATATTTAGCGTTTTTATTCTTTTTTTCTTGTGCTTGTGTGGAAAGAGTTACTACTAATAACATCATTCCTAATAATACATTTTTCATAATTTATTTTTTAATTGTTATTGAAATTGACTTATTTAATTTTAAATCTTAATCCCGCATAATACATTTGTCCAAAAACCGGAGCATATACAATCGAAGCGTCGAATGTTGGTCCAAAAGGATTTTCACTTCCCAAAATTGCTTTTTCTTGTTTATAGTTTCCAATGTTTTCTCCACCAACATAGACTTCAAAAACAGATGAAAAAATTCGTGTAATTTGTGCATTCATCAAAGAATAGGAAGGAGAATATTCTGGAAGCCTGTCTTCCACTGGATTCGATGCGGTTTCGGGCAGTTTTTGTTCGCCCATCCAGTTATAGGTGAAATCGAATTTCCATTGTTTCCCTTTTTCTCCAATATGAGTTTCATAGGCCAAATTCCCGAAAAAACGGTGTTTGGCTTGCAAAGGTCTTTCGCTTCTTCCGCTACTATAATCAGTTTGAATGTCGTAATATTTGTAAGCCGTGCGCAAATCAAGATGTTTGGCCAATTCAAGATTAAAGTCCAATTGCAAACTATTGGCAAACGATTTCCCGTTCAAATTATAAAACAACGCCTGATGTGTTCCCGGAATTACTGGAGCCGTGTACAAATCGACCACTACCTGATTCTTGAAATCGGTTCTGTAAAAATCAAAACCAACGTCGGCTTTTTTGCCAAAAACAGAAAATCCTTGGTTGAAACTCAAGCCGTAATTCCAGGCAATTTCGGGATCCAAGCCATAAATTTTCCCGTTGTTATCCAAAATATCGAATGCCCTTGAACTCGCAAAAAGAGGTTGGTTTTCGGCAAAAATGTTCGCACTTCTTTTCCCTCTTCCTGCAGAAGCCCGCAAAACGCCTTTAGCCCAAGGATTGTAGCGAATGTGCAATCTTGGCGTTAAAAAAGTTCCCAAACGGTTGTGGTTGTCAACTCGTCCACCGGCAATGAAACTGAAATTGGAAGTATTGTCGTAAGTATATTCGAAAAAAGCACCAATGGAATTGTCGATCCTGCTGTAATCATTCACGTTGACAAATTCCTGATATTTGTCGTAAGTAAAGTTCAAACCCGTGGCAAATTTATGCATCGTATTGTTGATAATCGAGTTGAAAATCAAGTTCGAATAATAACTGCTTTGCTTGATGTTGTATTGGTTCAACCCAAAATAAGATTCTTGGTCGTGGCTGTCAAAAGCGTTTTGGAAACCAAAACTTTGATACGGCATCTCCGGAAAAACATAACCAATTTTTGTGGAAACATTGAAACGTTCCGTGTTGATTTCGGAACCCCAGAAATTAGTCGTCCCTTTATCTTTCTTTGGGTCAAAATCCATTTCGCCCGTTTGCTTTTCGTCATTCATATAGCGAAAATTAATGAAACTTACCCAGCCTTTTTGGGCATCGGTATATTGCCAACGATTCAAGACATTGATTTGTTTTCCCAACGGATTATCCAGGAAACCATCCTCATTCATGTCGTTTTTGGCAATCCTTGTATTGCCGTGAACAAACAAACTGCTCGCCCATTTGTCCGAAATTTTGGTATTGAAATGGGTATTCAATTCAAAACGACTGTCGGTTGAGCCATAAGCATTCAAAAAGAAAGGAATATCGTTGACCGGTTTAAGCAACTCGGTGTTGATTTGTCCCGAAATACTTTCGTATCCATTGACAACACTACCCGCCCCTTTTGTGATTTGGATGCTTTCCACCCAAGTTCCAGGCGTAAACGACAAACCATAAGCTTGGGAAGCTCCGCGAACAGAAGGGATATTTTCTTCGGTAATCATCAAATAGGGACTAGTTAGACCCAACATTTTGATTTGTTTGGTTCCTGTCAGGGCATCCGAAAAATTGACGTCGATAGAAGGGTTTGTTTCGAAACTTTCGGCTAGGTTGCAACAAGCGGCCTTGAGTAATTCCTTGCTTGTCAAAAGGGTTGTGTTTGCCGTAATCTTCGAAGATTTTTGCAAACCTTTGTTTTTAGAAACCACTTTTATTTCTCGTAATGTGTCCTGCGAATAGGAACTAAACGCACACAACAAGATCAATAAAAGTATTGAAATTTGTTTTTTCATTATATTTTGATTTTAATGTTTTTAAAAGTGTATCAAACCAACGAAATGGCTTGATCTAATTAAGAACATTAGAATCAGGCGTAGAAAATGTATTGATGGTATAATTTGAAAAGTGGTGGTGCATTGGCATCACAATAATAAGAAGCAATGCGATTGTTTTCAAAATTTGGAAATTCAGAGAAAACTACTGGATTCCATTCTTCAAAAAGGAAATTGAAATCAGGTTGAAAAGAAATTGAATTTAAAGTTATTTTCCCTGATTTTTTTTGAAAATGAACTACTTTATTCTTGCAACAACTGTCTTTTTTTTCAACTTTTGAAGCGCAACAACTTTTTTCAACCGCCTTTGCAGCTTCAGGACTCTTCCAGGAAACAGGCTTTACAGAAGCAATTTCTCCTCCACAATAATGCACGTCGACGGCAAATCCTACATTGGAAACCAACAGGAAAAACGCCAGAAAAAGACTGATGTGCTTTTTGAATTTCATACTGCAAAATTACGCTTTTATACAACCGATAAAACTAATTTTTTGTTAAAAGTAAAAACCTCCGAATTACGATAGGTCAACTTCTTGCCCCATCAAGGGAACCGTGCAATCAAAGCCATATTTCTCGGTTATTTTTAAACGAAGCTCGTCGGCGGGTTCATTTTCTCCGTGAACCAAAAACACCTTGGTGGGTTTATTTTCCAATGCAGAAAGCCAGTTGAGCAAATCTTTTTGATCGCCGTGTGCCGACAAGGCTTCTATTTCGAGAATATTGGCCAAAACCGGATAATATTTTCCGTGAATTTTAATTTCTTTGGCTCCTTCCAATAATTTTCGGCCACGCGTTCCTTCGGCTTGGTAGCCAATGATGACCACGGTGGTTTCAGGCAAACCAATATAGCGTTCCAAATAACTCAAAACGCGACCTCCGGTAATCATTCCGCTGGCGGCAATAACTACTTTTGGACTCTTGTTATAAATCGTTTCAATGGTTTCCTGATAGTCCGAAATCATCGAAAACATTTTGCACATTCCTATGTAATGTTGCTCCGGCAATTTGTGCCATTTCCTGTTTTGGGCAAAAATTCCCAAGGCACTAATTCCCATTGGCGTGTCAATTATATAGGGAATATTTGGAATTTTCCCTTCTTCCTTGAGTTGCCAAAGCAAATACATCACGGTTTGAGCACGCTCGACGGCAAAACTCGGAATGATGATTGTTCCTCCTTTTTCGACCGTGTTGTTGATATACATTTCGAGTTCCATTTTCGCGTCCGTGTCGGGATGAAGACGGTTTCCATAAGTGCTTTCGAGAAAAACGTAATCTGCTTTTTTGGGCTTGGTGGGCGGATACATCAACACGTCATTGTCTCGACCAATGTCTCCGGAGAAAACCAAGGTTTTATTTTCCAGATTCAATTCGATGCTGCATGCGCCAATAATATGTCCCGCATTGGTAAAAACCGCAGCAATTTCGGCATCCAAGGGGATTTTTTCGTTGGTTTTAATCACTCTAAAAAGTGGAAAAACGGCTTCTGCCTGCTTTACGTCATAAAGCGGTTTGGCAATTTCATGTTTGGAATAACGCCCCTTGTTGGCCATTTCTGCTTCCTCTTCCTGGATTTTGGCACTGTCCAAAAGAATAAGTTTCGTAATGTCTTTTGTTGGACTCGTACAATAAATTTTTCCTTTAAATCCTTGATTTACCAGCCGTGGCAGCCAACCACAATGATCCAAATGTCCGTGTGTCAACAATACAAAATCTATGGTTGAAGGCTGAATTGGCAACGGTTCCCAATTGAGCTCCCGCAAAGTCTTGATGCCCTGAAATTGTCCGCAATCAATTAAAATTCTAACACCATTGCTTTCGACCAAGGTTTTGGAACCCGTTACCGTTCCCGCTCCGCCAATGAATTTAATCTTCATGATTTCTATGTTTTAAATATATTCACACAATTCTGATGCTTCTTTGAGTACGTTTTGTATTCGATTCGGACTCAACCCAATTCTTTCCAAACATTCTGAATTATTTATTATTTCTTTTACCAAAATCACGTCAAGCACCAATAATTTATCTTTTTCGGAAAGAGACAAAGTAGTTAAACAAGTTACGGGATAGAGGTGATTGGAATCGTTTTTTGTTTTTAAATTATTCTTTTCGGGATAATTCCAGCTCAACAAATTCAGCTTTGAACATTTTGCAAAAGCAATTGCATCAGCGGTAAACCTGTTATTTGTTACAATCCAGCAGTCCAATACCTTGTCATTTCGAGTATAAATTATATGCCGTCTGTCTTTCAAATCATTGAAACGCGATAAAATATACATGGGAACCTTCACATCGGAATTGGCATCTTTACCCATATGAAATTTACATTCGACCATGGCGATGGAATTGTCTTTTTTTATCAACACATCAATTTCGTGCGATACACATTTGCCTTGCAAAATAAAATTAGTCAGTGTTTGGTACTTTTCTGCCGCAAAAAGTCGGGCAATATATTTTTCGAAGAAAAAACCAGCCGGTCCCAATAATCTGATAGCTTCTTTTAAATTATATCGAGCAGCATGGGAATTACATATTTTTTTCAACAAACTGAAAGCCATCTTGTAGATTTGCTTGGTAGAAATCCCTTCATAAATTTCCTCTTCAATAGTTTTCAAAATAGTTTCAACCTGTCGATTACTCGCCCCAGATTTCAAGAGCGATTGTCGGAGTTTTGACGGATTGTAATCAACAATGTTTCCGGAATGCTTTACTATTTTCATTAGTTCGTGATTTAACGGTTATT
Organism: Flavobacterium limnophilum; assembly: GCF_027111315.2. Lineage (GTDB taxonomy): Bacteria > Bacteroidota > Bacteroidia > Flavobacteriales > Flavobacteriaceae > Flavobacterium > Flavobacterium limnophilum. The sequence goes on from NZ_CP114289.2 coordinate 2,930,900, forward strand.
AAATCAAAGCGGCTAATAAAGGTACGAAAAAAGATTAGTTATTTTGCTTTTGATAGTAAAATGCAGGCAGAAAGAGCAACAAAAAAATGGGTTGAATGAGAAATCGGCGAATGTAAAACAAGGCCATTTTATTGGCTTCGCCAAAAAAGGAAAGCACCACAAAGAATGCCATGACAAGAATCACGAAAAACACCACATACAATATCGAGGCAAATTTGACGGCTTCAATGTCTTTGAACAAGACATAAATCATGGCCAATGACAAAACCGTATTCAAAAAATACCGAAACAATAACCCAAAAAACAAGGGAATATTTTCAACTTCGGGTAAAGGCAAATTATGGTAATCTGCTTTGAAATAATTCAAGAAAGGATCATAAAACAAAACGTCTTCGTAAGCCCTTATCAAAGCCAAGAACAAGACAAACATGGTCGCCAATAAAATTCTGACTTTATGATTTACTATTTTTTGCAGCATATTTTGAAAATTTATTGACCCAAATAATCCATAACAAGAAAACCACTCCATAAATAAACAACGGAAAAAGCACTCCATGCAAAACATGTTCGCTTGACGGAAAATAATACAACAAGATGCTTAAAAGTCCTATTCGAAAAACATTCAAAACATGAATCATCAAGCTACCTCCGACAATAAACAGAATAGTTGCCCTTGTTTTTCCCGAAAAGGCAACCACGAAGGATATAAATAAAATAATCACGCTCAAACCATTACAGCCTTCGATAATTCGGGCCATATGCTTATGATTGTAGAACAAATTTATGGCAGGTTCTTTAGTGTTTGGCGCAATATTGGCGTCGCAATTAAAAAAAAGCATCGTGTTTTTTGTTTGTTTCGCTACCAATTGGGTAAACCTGTCAACCTCAAATTTCCCGGCATCGAATTGATTGAGATAGCTTTCATAAACAAAGGTCAAAACCAGATAGGTCAGCAAAAACTTTCCCAGAAACAGCAAAAAAGGTTTATAGCGAATTAAATATTTTTTCAAAATTGACTTTTTAACAAATTTAAATAAAAATCGAAAGGGGCTTTAATTTAGACAATTAAATTTTATTTCTGTTCTTGAAAAGAGTTTTATCGTCTTTCTTGCTATTTTCACTTCCCTCTTCCCTCTTCCCTCTTCGTACTTCGTACTTCCCACTTTTTTAAATACTTTTACACAAAAAAAACCAGAACATGACTTTCGAAGATCTAAAACCAAAAGTAACAGAAATTACTTTAAATTCCATCCTTTCCAGAGAAGAAAAGCTGTTAAAAATTTGCGAACTACTGAGCAACTCCATTGATTACTATAATTGGGTTGGTTTTTATTTTGCCAATCACGAGACCAAAACCCTGCATCTTGGCCCGTATGTTGGAGCCGAAACGGACCATACCGTCATTCCTTTCGGAAAAGGAATTTGTGGACAAGTAGCGGTTTCCAATGCCAATTTCGTGGTTCCCGATGTGGCGGCCCAAGACAATTATATTGCGTGCAGTTTCACCGTAAAATCAGAAATTGTGGTTCCGCTTTTTGTGAATGGCAAAAACATTGGACAAATCGACATCGACAGCCACGTTCTCGATCCATTTACCGAAGCCGACGAACGTTTTTTAGAATTTGTGAATGAAGAGATTGCTGAGCTGTATTAAAATTATTACATTCGCTTTTTAATCAATCTTTCATTTTATGAAAACTACACTTTTAACCACTATATTATTAGTCCCAATAGCTTTATTTTCCCAAATTATAGAACCAACGCGCTATAATCTAGACTCCTTACATTATCCAACAAACAATAAGGATTACAAATACATTCGAGTCGTTGAAAATTACAAAAACCAACCCAACTTATTTATTTTTACCGAGTATTATAAATCTGGAAGAACCCTCAGTATGAAAGCCATTTCGACCAACAAAGACGAACCAAAATTTGAAGGGTCACGTATTGATTACTATGAAGACGGGAATAAAAAACGAGAAACAAATTACAGAAATAACCAAATTAACGGAAAACAAGTAGAATGGTATAAAAACCAGAATAAAAAATCAGAGAAAGAAATAAAAACAGACCTAAAAACCTTAATAACAACTACTCAAATATTTCAATACTGGAACGAAAATAATGAGCAAAAAGTAATTGACGGCAATGGATTTTATGAAGAAAACAACAAAGGCACAACCGAAAAAGGAGAAATAAAAAACGGGAGAAAACAAGGTATCTGGACTGGAAAAACTAAACTAACAAACTCTACATATACGGAAACCTATGAAAATGGAGAATTAATTTCCGGAGTTAGTATTGACAACAACAACATCGAACATCCTTACCAAGTTCTTTTCACAAAACCTGAATACAAAGAAGGTATGGCAGCTTTTTATCAATTTATTGGAAAAAATTACAGAGTTCCTTATGGTGTACAAAGTAAACCAGGGGAAAAACCAACGTTAATTGCATTCTTTATTGTTGATACCGATGGAAAAATTATAGATATTAAAATAGCAAAAGACCTAGGATTAGGTACAGGAAAAGAGGCTATAAGAGTATTGAAAAAAGCCCCTAATTGGATTCCAGGAACATACCGGGGAATCCTCGCCAAAGCATCCTACACTTTACCGATTGCAATTCAAACAACCCAATAAACAATTTATAAATCTAACCCATTCTATGAAATCTATCTTATTCTCGATTCTATTTCTTTTAGTTCCAAAACTTTGTATATCACAGGTCACTTCAAATATCAAAACCATTTATATGGACTCCTTATGGCAAAAAACTTCTGAAGGAAACCATAAATACTACAGGGTAATCAAAGGATATTATTCGGAAAAACAAGATAGTTATCAAATTCAGGATTACTATAAATCAGGCGTTTTGGAAAAGGAAGGAATGTCCAAAAGCAAAGAAGGGAACTCAAGGGAAGGCGAATTTATTTTTTATTATGAAAACGGTGCTAAAAAATCGGTTTCGAATTATACTAAAAACCTCCTGAACGGAAAAGAACTTCGATGGTATGAAAATGGCAAAATAAAACAAGAAGGAGAATATATTACGGATTTAAAAAAAAACCAATCGGAATACAAAGTCAATCAATTTTGGGATAGCAGCGGAATACAAAAAGTAACCGACGGCAATGGTGATTATGAAGAAGTAGGCGAAAAAACCTTTTGCTCCGGAAAAGTAAAAGATGGATTTAAAGATGGTGTTTGGGAAGGTTATGACAAAAAAATTGGATACACTTTTAGCGAAAACTATTCTAATAAAAAATTAGTTTCAGGTGTAAGCATCGATTCAGACAAAGTTTCGCACAATTATAAAATAGTCGAGTTAAAACCAGAAGCCAAAAATGGTATTGAGGATTTTTATAATTATGTAGCCAAAAACTTCAGAATGCCAGAAGTAGAAGGATTAAGAGGGAAAATTTACCTTACCTTTATTATTGATAAAGAAGGGAAAGTAATTCAACCAAAAGTAATCCAAGGCATTGGTTATGGAGCCGATGAAGAAGCCTTGAGAGTTCTTTCTTTATACAAAAATTTTAACCCAAAAGAAATCAGGGGAATAAAAGTGGAATGTCCCTACTCATTACCTATCAGTATTCAAACAGCAGGAGGAAGTAATACAAAAAGCACACCGAGTCCATCTGAAATGATAAAAAACACGAATCGAAATTGGTAATTTATAATCCAAACACCTTTCTAAACCAAAAACCATTCTATGAAATCAATTCTATTTTTTTTATTATTTCTCCTTATTCCCAAAATAGTTTTTTCGCAAGTTTCCGTTACCAACGAATTAATTCTTTCCCCAACCGACAAACTTTTTTATCTGGACTCAACCAACCAAGAAACCAAATCAAAGGATTTCAAATTTTACCGAATAATCAAAGACTACAAATTAGACAAAGAAAGCTACGCTATTCTCGAGTATTACAAATCGGGAGTATTGAAAATGGAAGGAACTTCAAAAACTAAAGAAGCTAATACCAAAGAAGGCGAATTAACCTATTATTACGAAAATGGCAATAAAAAATCGATTTCAAATTACATCAAGGGACGTGTAAATGGCAAAGATTTTGAATGGTATGAAAACGGCAATAAAAAATCGGAAGGCGAATATATCGAAGATGAAAAAAAACGTACAACCCAACATAAAATAAACCAATTTTGGGATGCAAACGGTGCTCAGAAAATTGTTGACGGCAATGGTTTTTTCGAAAACCAAGGAGAAAATGAATCTGAAAAAGGAGCAATCAAAAATGGTTTCAAAGAAGGTCCTTGGGAAGGTTCGTCCACAAAATTTGGCACCAGTTATAAAGAAACGTACCAAGACGGAAAATTAATTTCAGGTACAAGCACTGACAAAAACGGAGAAACCTACCATTATACCGAAGCCGAAGTGCGACCAAACCCTAAAAATGGCATTATGGATTTTTATAAATTCATCGCCAAGAATTACCAAATCCCCAATAGTTTACCCAAAGACGCAAGCGGAAAAATCTACATCACATTTGTGGTGAACAAAGAAGGGAAAATTGTAGAACCCAAAATTCTTAGAGACCTAGGTTACGGCACCGGTCAAGAAGCTGCCCGAATTGTAACAGCTTATGATGGTTTTACACCAGGGGAACAAAGAGGAAGAAAAGTAAGATGTACCTATTCCATACCCATCACTATCCAAGCAAGAAGATAAACCAGCTCGGGGCCAATGTCATTAAGTCAAGGATTGGCCCTCGTCTGTTCGGGTGTTTTATTAAAATGCGACAGCTTTTGTAATAAAATGTATCGAGAACCCTGCCATTATAGGCTTCACGACAGGGCATTCGCTTTTAAAAGTTTTCACCACAAATTCCACAAATTTTCACACACGAGCGAAGCGAACTGACGAAGTAAATTCAAAGTCTGTTTTTGGTATGTTTGAGTTAATTATGCTTTTGTTGGTAGGTTCATTTTTGCGGAAATTTGTGTAATTTGTGGTTAATGAGAATTCTGCTTTTTAAAAGCGAATGCCGTGCCTTCACGACACCATTTTTAATAGTAAAGCTGTCGCATTACCATCAAAAATCACTCAAAGTGAAGACCAAAAGTCTTAACTAAATGACATCGAACTCGGGGCAGCATAAAATTGGCGCTAATTTATGGTCAAGAATTTTAAATGCGAATGCCTTATGCCTTGCCCTAAAGCTTGTTGCACCTCGGCAATGCCATTTCGGCTAAAAAACACTAGTTTCCACATTCTAAAAAATTATTTGCAGTCTGGATGACCCTCGGCTGGGCAGAAAAGCACTCTTTTGGAGCTGGATGACCCTCGGCTGAGCAGAAAAGCACTCTTTTGGGGTTGGATGACCCTCGGCTGGGCAGAAAAGAACTCTTTTGGGGCTGGATGACCCTCGGCTGAGCAGAAAAGAACACTTTTGGGGTTGGAAGCGCTGCTTCTGGGCAGAACTGAATGCTTTTGGGGCTGGAAGCGCTGCTTCTGGGCAGAACTGAACTCTTTTGGAGTTGGAAACTGAGTTTCTGGGCAGAACTGAATGCTTTTGGGGCTGGAAACTGGGTTTCTGGGCAGAACTGAATGCTTTTGATGCTGGAAACTGGGTTTCTGGGCAGAACTGAATGCTTTTGGGGCTGGAAACTGAGTTTCTGGGCAGAACTGAATGCTTTTGGGGCTGGAATGACATTCATCGGGTTAAAAACAATTTCTTGCTTTAGCTCCATAAAAGTACTGATTATGAACCGGGAAACCAAAATCTTCACAGGGCGAGTACGACATTCGTATTCAAAATTTTTGACCACAAATTACACGAATTACCACAAATTTTAAAACGCTATTAGCTTTAATTTACTCCAAGCCATCGAGGCCATCCCCATATAAGCAGTACCGCATTAAAAAAGAATATCAATCCTTTTGATATGTAAGAAATATTTTTAAATTTGTAGTAAGCGAATAAAAATAAAACGCATAAATACAACTAAAAACATACGCATAACATACCCATTTAGTACAAAAAGTGATGATTTTATGCGTGTATAAAGTAGTTAGGCGGCATGCAACAACGACGCAGAGTTCAAACAAATACACGTCTCTAATGATAGTAAAGTGTAATGACTATTTGATAAAGCAATCTATGCTGCACTTCGATTATAAAGGAAAGAAAATAGATATTAAGGAAATTATTTAAAATGGATAATAGAGATTACGACGAAGCCCTTAGCCGAATACTCGGAGCACCAATAGGAGAGTTAGAGAAGTATATTAAGTTAGAAAACGAAAAGAGCGACGAGAAGCCTGTCTTTTATTCTAAACTTCTCGAGTCGGGCAATAATAGGCTAATTCAAGATTGCCTAGACAAACCTGAACAGTGGAAGAAAGCTAAATTATATTGTGAGCGTAAAGCTCGAGGCGGAATTAAATTAGATAGCAACCCTAACAATTTGGAAGCTGTTTTAAAAGACGCCTTGACGGTTGACAAATTTAACTCACCTGCCGTGTTGCGAGGCTATTTCCTTTTGGCTGAAAATAAAAAAGGATTTTACCCCGGAATATTAATGCTGTTTGAAGAGAAAAAAGACATAACAAAGAATTATGTACACAAAGGAGACGCAATTCGTGAGTTCTGCAAAACACAAATAGCAGAACATAGTTTTTGGAAACGTAACGACTACGCAAACGCTAAATGGATAGGAACCGCTCTATTTACTTTATTAAGTATTGTCATTTCATTTTTGAGCTACCAAAAAAAAACTGAAAAACCAGAACCAATAATAATAGAGCATACTTCCCCCATTTCCGTGACAAAACAAGCAACAAGTACGCCTCCTGACAAACATTTCTTGAACGGCCAGACTTCGACAACTTCTTCAATTCCCAGTGACACAAATTTACCACTTGCGACAAAGATTAAATAAGGTCGGAATGCACGACCGCATAACACACGCTACAAGCAATTTGGGTATTTGGCTTAATGGAAAAATAGGTTTGTATTTGAAAAATTAGTCATTAACCGAAAGATTAGGCTTCTTTAATCCACCACATCGCCAAGCGAACAAACATTACGAGAAAGCTTGACCGACCTCGTAAAATATTGAACAAATAAAACTATAAAAATAAAACTTATGGCAAGAATAATTATAACAAACGATATGTCTTTGAAAAATGGTTGGTCAATTTTCTCTCCTGATGGAACGCATTATAAAATTGTAAACGTTGTTGGGGATGATGTTGTGGCAAAATACCAAACAGACAAGGGAAAAATAGAAGAAATAACCATTTCTTTCGATTTAATTGTTGGTGAACAATACGAGTTGGAAATGTGAAAATTTTTAAAAAGAATTAAAACCCGAACGCTCGGATTTTCACTAAACATTTTCCTCAACGGATAGCGTGTGCCCGTAAAGTTGAGCAGACAACACAAGTCAGAGTTATCGTAAAGTTTGGAGAGAGAACAGCAAGTACTCGGCGGTTCGCAAAGAGATGGATTGAGTTCGATGTCAACATTTGGTTCAGGATTAACAGCCTCTTTGTTTCAAAGGTTTCAGGGGAGAAATTAAAAAAAGTCATACTTCATTAGTCATAATCCATAATTATTTTCTATTTTTGCAGCCGTCCTGCAATAGCTGTAGGCCATACATAATAATCATTTAAACAATATTGGAATGTACTTAACTAAAGAAGTTAAAGAAGAAATCTTCGCTAAACACGGAGGAAAAGCAGAAAACACGGGATCTGCAGAAGGACAAATCGCACTATTCACACACAGAATTAGCCACCTTACAGAGCACTTGAAAAAAAATCGTCACGATTACAACACAGAGCGTTCGTTGGTACTATTAGTAGGTAAAAGAAGATCTTTGTTGGATTACTTGAAAAAGAAAGAAATCAACAGATATCGTGAGATCATCAAAGTATTGGGTATTAGAAAATAATCAATATCGAAAAGAGGTGCGAAAGTGCCTCTTTTTTTATTTAAGAATTTAGATTTACAAATTTAGATTTTTAAAAATCAGCAAAGCAATATTAATTTTTGATATTGCTTTTACATTAAAAAAAGTTTGGTTTTTCATTGGGTTTTAGGCATTAACTACGCACAACAACTACAACACTACAACACAACTAAAACCCATTGTTTAACTTATAGAATTAAATTTTATGATTCCACAATTATTTGTAGAAAAAATCGATTTAGGTGATGGCAGAAACATCACAATCGAGACAGGAAGATTGGCCAAACAAGCTGATGGAGCTGTAGTAGTAAGAATTGGTAAAACTGTAATCTTAGGAACAGTTGTATCTTCAAGAAAAGCAAGTCCAGGTATCGACTTTTTACCATTGACGGTAGATTATCGTGAAAAATTTGCAGCAGCAGGACGTTTTCCTGGAGGTTTCTTCAAAAGAGAAGCACGTCCAAGTGATAGCGAAGTGCTAACAATGAGATTGGTTGACCGTGTGTTGCGTCCGCTTTTCCCATCTGATTATCACGCAGAAGTTCAAGTCATGATTCAATTGATGTCTCATGATGATGAAGTTATGCCAGATGCATTGGCAGGATTGGCAGCTTCGGCAGCTCTTGCATTGTCCGACATTCCATTCGAAACTTTAATTTCAGAAGCTAGAGTTGGAAGAATTGACGGTAAATTCATCATCAATCCATCTCGTGCGCAATTAGAATTGTCAGATATTGACATGATGATTGGAGCTTCGACAGATTCTATCGCAATGGTAGAAGGAGAAATGAAAGAAATCTCGGAAGCAGAAATGGTAGAAGCCATTAAATTTGCTCACGAACACATCAAAGTACAAATTGCAGCTCAAGAAAGATTGGCTCAAGCATTTGGGAAAAAAGAAGTTCGTACTTACGAAACTGAAAAAACTGACGATGCCATTTACGCAAAAGTAAAAGCAGCGGCTTATGATAAAATCTACGCAATTGCCAGCAAAGGTTCGGCTAAACACGAGCGTTCTGCAGCATTCGACGCTGTAAAAGAAGAAGTAAAAACCTTGTTTACTGACGAAGAATTGGCAGAAAACGGAGATTTAGTTTCTAAATATTTCTATAAAACCAATAAAGAAGCGGTTCGTAATGTAACGCTAGATTTAGGAACACGTTTGGACGGAAGAAAAACTACCGAGATCAGACCAATCTGGTGTGAAATCGATTATTTACCATCTGTTCACGGATCGGCATTATTTACTCGTGGAGAAACTCAAGCATTGGCAACAGCTACTTTAGGAACTTCCAGAGAAGCAAACCAAATTGATTCCCCATCTGAACAAGGAGAAGAAAAATTCTACTTACACTATAATTTCCCACCATTTTCTACAGGAGAAGCTCGTCCATTGAGAGGAACTTCAAGAAGAGAAGTTGGTCACGGAAACTTGGCACAAAGAGCCTTGAAAAACATGATTCCTGCTGATTGCCCTTATACAATTCGTGTAGTTTCTGAAGTATTAGAATCTAATGGTTCTTCTTCTATGGCTACGGTTTGTGCTGGAACATTATCATTAATGGATGCAGGTATCCAAATGATTCGTCCAGTTTCTGGAATTGCAATGGGATTGATTACTGATGGTGATCGTTTCGCCGTTTTATCAGATATTTTAGGTGACGAAGATCACTTGGGAGACATGGACTTTAAAGTAACTGGAACTACCGAAGGTATTACAGCTTGCCAAATGGACATCAAAATTGACGGACTGAAATACGAGATTATGGAACAAGCTTTGGCGCAAGCTAGAGATGGTCGTTTGCATATTTTGAACATTCTTACTTCAACTTTGGCTGCACCTAAAGCAGATGTTAAAGCGTATGCTCCAAAAATTATTACCAGAACTATTCCTGGTCAATTCATTGGTGCCTTGATTGGACCTGGTGGAAAAGTGATTCAAGAATTACAAAAAGCTACTGGAACAACCATCGTTATCAACGAAGTGGATGAACAAGGAGTTATCGAAATTCTTGGTACAGATCCTGCTGGAATTGAAGCGGTATTGGCTAAAATCCAATCTATCACCTTCAAACCACAAATGGGCGAAGCTTATGAAGTGAAGGTTATCAAAATGCTTGATTTTGGTGCAGTTGTAGAATATACGGCAGCTCCTGGAAACGAAGTATTGCTTCACGTTTCGGAACTAGCTTGGGAACGTACAGAAAACGTTTCGGATGTTGTGAATATGGGCGATGTTTTCCAAGTGAAATATCTTGGTCTTGATCCAAAAACACGCAAAGAAAAAGTATCTAGAAAAGCGCTTTTGCAAAGACCTCCGCGTGAGGAAAGAAAAGAGTAATCAGATCTTAGTTTACTAAAGGTTTAATTCATAGCAAACCCCGTTTCATTCATTTGAAACGGGGTTTTTCAATTTTAAAGCACTTTTTGCAAATTTAAATGTAAAAACAACATTAATTTTATATTTAATTCAAAGAAAAAAAATACCTTTAACCGTATTAACCTTAAAAAATAAATTTCACCATGGCCTTTACAGTTATCCAAAACACAAAAATCAACACTCAAGTTTTTACTTTTTCAAGCCCTGAAACAGTTACGTACCCTGTAGCTCCTTTAGTTTCGGCAAAATTCTACAGTCCGAATGGCGTATTGACGCTAAAAATCAGGGCTACTTTGTATATGAATTCAGACGACATTGTTCCTCCAATAGTTGAAGAACCTACAGAATCAGGGAATACTTTGACGATGAACTACGACTATGATTTCTCTGAAGTTACTCCAGAAACCTGCGATGTGTATTACATAGAAGTAGATTATACTTCAGAAACAGTTGGAGATATTACAAATGTTATGTCTTATATGGTAAATTTAGATCCTGAGACTTCTAGAGGAACAACTACAACAGTGGAAAGATAAAAACTAATATTAAAACTCACATCGTTTAGTTAATCAAGCTGCTAGTTTGAAAAATTAAACGATGTTGTTTTAAAACATACAATTACAGACAACTATGTCAAAAATAAAGTTCCTTTTGAAATGACCAAATTTAAACTGTTTCTAATTTCATTCTATTTAATTATCCCTTCAATTCTGTTTTCACAAGAGCACACTATAAACAAAGTACTCCAGAAAAAGGCTATTGAATATAGAAATGAAATTAACTTCAATAAGGCTCAATATTTTTTCCTAAAACAAGATTGGGATTCTACTCTCATATACTCAATGAAACAATTGAGATCAAACACAAACAGAGAAATAGCCGATTATTGTCATTTTTTTAGAGGATATAGCTTTATCGAAATAAAATTATTTAAAGAAGGTAAATCAGAATTAAATTTAATTTCAAAAAAATTTGCATTTTATCCATTTGTAAATAAGAATTTAGGAGACGCCTCATTAGAATTAAAAGAATTTGAAAAAGCAATTTATTATTTCAAAGAAGTAGAAAAACTACCTATTACAAAGAAACAAGAATACAAAAAAAGTCTTATTTATGATAATTTAGGCATTTCTTATTTACATCTAAATCAATTTCCCCAAGCTGAAGATTACTTTTTTAAAAGCCTTGAACTAAAAGAGAACGAGAAAGACTCAATATCATTAGTTACATTGTATACCAATATTGCCAATTTGTATTATTTACAATACAAAGACCAACAAGCCACTCCTTATTTTAAGAAAGCTTATATACTTTCAAAAAAAGTAAACAACTTTCAATCCAAAAAAAATGCAGCACAAAATATGGCAGTAGTTGAAGAAAACAAAGGAAACTACAAACAAGCTTTAGTGTATAGAAAAGAATCTGAGCAATGGAAAGATTCTCTCAACAACCAAAACAAAGTTTGGGCAGTAGCTGATTTTGAGAAAAAGTTTGCGGTAGCGCAAAAACAAAAACAAATCAAAGTACTTGAAGTAGAAAATAAGCTAAAAAACAGTCAACGAAATTGGTTGTTTTTTTCTGCAATCAGTTTATTATTGTTATTAACAATCGGAATCTATCTTTATGCCCAAAAAGTAAAAAATGCCAAAATCATTCTGCTCCAAAAAAACAAACTCGACGAACTCAATGCCACCAAAGACCAACTTTTTTCTATCGTAAGCCACGATTTGCGTTCCTCGGTAAATGCTTTGAAAACCAGTAACGCTAAACTATCGGCAACACTCGAAACCAAAAATTACGATGAATTGAATCAATTAATCATTCAAAACAGCGGCATTGCCAACGGAGCCTACAGTTTGCTGGACAACCTGTTGCATTGGGCTTTATTGCAAACCAAGCAATTGTATTTTCATAAAGAATCGGTGCATTTGTTTTCTATTGTGCAACAAATAGAATACAATTATAAACCTTTACTTCTTGACAAATCCATTTCTTTTGAGAATTCAGTTTCCAAAAATATTTTTATCTTCGTGGATCTCGATTCGCTGAAAATTGTGCTTCGTAATTTATTGGACAATGCCATCAAATTTTCTAAAGAAAACGGTAAAATCAGTTTTTATACGCAAGAAAACAATCCTGAGTTTTGCCAACTCGTCTTGCAAGACACAGGCTTGGGAATGGACAACGAAACCATCGCAGCCATTTTAAAAGACGATGAATTATTGGCTAAAAAAGGAAAGTCCGAAACCATTGGAACTGGACTCGGAATGCAATTGTGCAAACAAATGATCAAGAAAAATGGTGGCACAATACAAATAGAAAGCGAACTCCACAAAGGAACCAAAATGATATTGACGTTCCCAAAAACAGAACAAAATGGATAATATCAATGTACTGATAATAGAAGACACGCCGGAGCAAAGTGATGCTTTGAGCAAAGTTTTACTTGCCAACAAATACAACATTGTAGGCATTGCCAGAAGTTATACCGAGGCGTTAAAACTTTTTTACGAGCAAACCATTGACATCATAGTCATCGATGTTTTTCTTGACGGAAAACCAGACGGAATTACCTTTGCAGAAACCATCAATATCATTCCAAATGCATCAAAACCATTCGTGTTTTTGACAAGTTCCCAAGACCGTAAAATATTCGAAAGAGCCAAACTCACCAAACCGTTCAGTTTTTTGATGAAACCGTTTAACGAATTGGAAATCCTTTATGCCCTGGAAATGGCTGTCGAAAAATTCTACGAACAAACCAATGTATTTCTCAGTGAAGACCAAAACACCGTCATCAGCAATGATTTTTTGTTCATAAAAAAGAAAAATGCACTAAAGAAAGTTGCCTTGAATGACATTCTTTACATCGAAGTCGAAGAACGCTATTGCAACATCATCACCGAAAAAGAAAAGTTTGTCATCCTGATTTCATTGACCAAAATCAGTGATTTGCTAGACAAAAACAAATTCACGAGAACACACCGCAACACCATAGTCAATACCGATAAAATTGAAGAAATAATCCTTGCAGACAACCTTGTCATCCTAAAAGGAAATCACAAAATAAACCTGAGCGATACCTATAAAGATTTTATAAAAAAAATGAACATCTTGTCTTAATCGAAATTATCAACAAACCAAAACTTACTCAATCTTCTCCATATCGGGAAGATTTTTTTGTTTAGAAAAAAAAACTCAAAATTTCATGACACTAAAAACTTGCTTCATGACAATTTAAATCACGAACAACAAAAAGCAGATTACTTTTGGGATATAATTAAAACAGCCTAATATTATGGTATCAAACACCCCCATAGACATGTTAAAAGCAATCTCTCTTATTCAAAAAACAATAACAAATCCCTACATCGGCGTATTTGTCTCATTATTACTCATCATACCCAGTTTATACATAATCTTGGAAGACATAAGCGTAATCCGAAAAGAATATATTTTTCTTGCCATTGGAATTCCAATATACATCAAATCCTTGAACAAGATATTCGACAACATACTGAATCTTGACAAAGATTTATTTAAATAAAAAATATCAGACCATCCAAAAAAAACAAAAACAGCTGTAAATCAACCTTTAAGATTTGCAGCTGTTTTTTTTGTGTTATTTTTTGAAACAATTGTAACTTTTTTGGAACGCCACACGTATAATAACTTGTACACTTAAAAATTGAGGAGACACAACTATGAGACAACTTAAAATCACCAAGCAGGTAACAAATCGTGAAACTGCATCATTAGACAAGTATTTACAGGAAATTGGGAAGGTGGATCTTATTACCGCAGATGAAGAGGTAGAATTAGCACAAAAGATAAAAGCTGGTGATCAAAGAGCTTTAGAAAAATTAACAAAAGCCAATTTACGTTTCGTGGTTTCTGTGGCCAAACAATACCAAAATCAAGGATTGACACTTCCCGATTTGATTAACGAAGGAAATTTAGGTTTGATAAAAGCTGCGCAACGTTTTGATGAAACTCGTGGTTTCAAATTCATTTCGTATGCCGTGTGGTGGATTCGTCAATCTATTTTGCAAGCCTTGGCCGAACAATCCCGTATTGTTCGTTTGCCATTGAATAAAATTGGTTCTATCAATAAAATCAACAAAATGTATGCTTTGTTGGAGCAATCTAACGAAAGACCCCCAACGGCCGAGGAAATTGCCAAAGAATTGGACATGACCGTAAATGACGTTAGAGAAAGTATGAAAAACTCTGGACGTCACCTTTCGATGGATGCACCATTGGTTGAAGGAGAAGATTCAAACCTTTACGATGTATTGCGTTCTGGTGAATCACCAAATCCAGACAGGGAATTAATTCAAGAATCATTGCGTACAGAAATCGAGCGTTCATTGGAAACATTGACTCCAAGAGAAGCTGATGTAGTTCGTTTGTATTTTGGTCTTGGAGATCAACACCCAATGACACTGGAAGAAATAGGAGAAACTTTTGATCTAACTCGCGAACGTGTACGCCAGATTAAAGAAAAAGCAATCCGTAGATTGAAACATACTTCAAGAAGTAAAATATTAAAAACCTATTTAGGTTAACCCTTCGACTCCGCTCAGGGGGACAAGTAACGACGGTCTGATTAACTGTTCGTTTTTTGATTGATGATTGAAACTCCGGCTGATTACCGGAGTTTTATTTTTTAAGGAAATAAAACTCTCGGTCTATTCGCTTCGCTCAGTTCGACTTTCCAGGGCATTCGCTTTTAAAAAAGAAAAATAAAGTTAGCCACGAATTACACTAATTGCCACTAATTTTTATCAAAATTTAAAATTGAATTACACGAATTTTATCTATTTTTAAGAATTTGTGCAATTAAAAACTAATTGTAATTCGTGTTATTAGTGTAATTCGTGGCGGAAACTTTTAAAAGCGAATGCCCTGTCGACTTTCAGTCTCGAGTCCGGAGTTTTATTTTTTATATTACCTTTGCAAAAAAACAACCTAACTAACAATGAGTAAAAACACAATTATTGCCCCTTCAGTCCTTGCCGCTGATTTTGCCAATTTGCAGCGTGACATCGAAATGATAAATAATTCCGAAGCCGATTGGTTTCATATCGACATTATGGACGGCGTTTTCGTTCCCAATATTTCTTTCGGGATGCCGGTATTGGAAGCCATCGCCAAACACGCCAAAAAAACAATAGACGTCCATTTGATGATTGTCGATCCAGATCGTTACATTAAAACTTTTGCCGATTTGGGTGCCAATATTTTATGCGTGCACTACGAAGCTTGCCCGCATCTTCACCGAACTTTGCAAGCCATCAAAGCCGAAGAAATGAAGGCCGGAGTAGCATTAAACCCACACACCAATGTTGATTTATTAGAAGATATCATCAACGATATTGACATAGTTTTGATTATGAGCGTGAATCCAGGTTTTGGAGGACAATCGTTTATTGAAAACACCTATTCCAAAGTTGAAAAATTGAAAGATTTAATCAATCGTAAAGGCGCCAATACAATTATAGAAATTGATGGTGGCGTAACCAATAAAAACGCAAAACAACTAGTAGAAGCCGGCGCTGATGTTCTTGTGGCTGGAAGTTTTGTTTTCAAAGCCGAAAACCCAACAACAACTATTGCCGATTTGAAGAAATTGACTTCTTTTTAAAATAAGAAAAGCCCCGAAAAATTTTTCGGGGCTTTTCTTATTTATACTGATCTAGTAAATACTTTATCAAATCAGTCGTTGTCACTATTCCCACCAACAATTCACCCAAACAAACTGGTAGGGCATGGAATTCTTTTTTAGACAAGATTTCAGCTGTTTCTCTTATGGTTGTATCAGGAGAAATGGTAACCAACTTTTTGGCCATTACCTGCTCTACGGTAAACATGTTATAAACAGTGGCATCTACAATATCATCATCGTCATCTACCGCATCCACAAATGAGATTCTCAACAAATCAGTATAGCTCAATATTCCAACTATTTTGTTACCATCCACAACCGGAATATGCCTGATTTTGTTCTGCTTGAATAATTTTTCTGCCTTTGTCAAGTTGTCACTAAGATGCAACTTTATCACATTTTTGGTCATTATGGTTGATACCGGCACTTTGTTTTTCATAACATATAACTTTAGATTGCATTCAAAGTTATTTCATAAAAAACCCGAAAAACATGATGTTTATCAGGATGAATTCGTGATTTTTTTGGTATATTATAAAAACTTAAAAATCTTCTTTGAAATTAATCATCGAAGCTACATTTTGATACAACTCAGGATATTTACTTTTAAAAATTTGAGGAGTTTCAAAAAAATGTTCCAAAACTACCGAAATAAACTCGAATTGATTTTCATAAGCATACGCTCTAAAATATCCGTTTTCTGACAAATTTTTATGCAAATATTCATCATTGTAATAGTCAACCACTTTATTGAATTCATCGAAAAAAATAATGGCACTTGGATTATTACTCCTCAAACAATAAAAATGCAATACATGTGAAAATTCATGAAGACCAAGATTCACGTTGTCGTTCGTTGTTTTATGTCCAAGAACAAAATCCTCCCATGAAAAAGCGACCACTTTCATTATGGGATTAAATTCTCCTTTGTGGTATTGCTGGCTTGCAGTAGAAAAATATGTCGATGGATAAATTATTATTGTTTTAAACAAATCAATCAAATAATCCCTCATCCCAAACGTAAGCATTGTATAGGTTCCAGCAATGACAACTCTCATTTCGTCGGTCACCAGCAGTTCTTCCTTGCCTACAAATTGATAATGATTGATAAATTCTTTTACCCGATGTTCAAAATAGATTTTTTTTCGGTCTGACAATTTTTTATAAAATGGAAATTCATTTATTAAAATTTGCTTTTGGTTAATGGTCAACTTTTTGGGAAACAGATAAAAATACAAATACAACGGCTTATTAAAAATCATCATATAAGCTGGTTCGATAATCCTAAAAATAATAACAACAAGAAAGAATGCTCCAAAAAGCAACAAAACAAAGAATTGAAACAGCATATACTTATCCGATTGAGTTTCTTGGCTTAAAAATACTGTTTTAAAAAGAAAATGCTCCAAAAAAACCAAGTAAACTTGACTTTTTTGAAGCATTATTATTTGTGACCTTGACGATACAAAATTCGAATCTTTTATTGGAAGATTTGAAGGTTTTAAATAGTTTATTTTAGAAAAATTCGTCCTTAACTTTATCTCTTATTTTTGTTAGCATATTCAGCATCTTAACCTGTTTGACCGCAAAGTTACAGGGTGGTCATTAAGTTTGGAGTAAAAAACAAAACCACTACTTTAATTTTAATTTAAAATAGTGGTTTTGCAATGAATAAATAATGATGAATAAAATTATAAAGTTAATCTCAAAATCTATATGTATTATTTTAGAATATACTATTCAATTACTATCTTTTTGGTTGCTGTAGTTGAATTTTGAGAAATCATCGCCAAATATAAACCTCTAGCAAGTTTAGTTCTAATAACTTGATTAGTATTAGATTTTAGATTTTTTGTTTCGTATAATAACTTACCGCCTGTTGAGTATATATTTAGAGAATAATTTTCGTCTGATTGTGAAGCGAAATAAATATTAAACTCTCCGCCCTTTGATGGATTAGGATATACTTGGACATCAGTATCTATTTTAATATTATTTATTAAAATATTTTTTCCCTCTACACTTTTTGAAGTACTTCCTATTTTATTGAACTTAAATAATTGACATGAAGTCCCGTAATAATCCCAAAGTTGAAGATTTGCTGTGCCATCCATATTACAATTAGAAATGTCCCAGCTTTTTGATGTATTTACGGCAGATTTTATGCTAAAATAACCATTACCAACATCGGTTACTAGCCATTTTTGAGCATTATTATTGTTATTATCCCAAAGTCTTATCGATTTACCATTTGTTGGATCTGCGTTCTCAAGATCTATTACACGTCCTGTAGAACTTGCATTTGATTTAAAACGCCAATATCCATTTCCAGCATCAATAGCAATCCATTGTTGTGCTGTCCCTCCTAATCTATCCCAAGGATGGATTATAGCACCATTTGCATTAGTCCCATACTTAAGATCTATTACTTTACTTGAATTTGTTTTAAATTCAATTTCATAAACACCATTGTTTATTAGTGAAGTACTACTACAGTTTTGCGATGGTATATTATTATTTGCATATGCAGAGAACCACTGCTTAACTGGTGCAGCACAAGACTCCCAATTGCTATTGAAAGCAGTTGTAACATTATATGGATTTGCGTTAGTTATCAACTCTTCTGGTTTAAGTAAATTCCAACTACAATTTCCAGTAGCATCAATTCTACCTTTCAGATTAAGACCAAAACCACTTGTTGTACCAGTACCCCATGTTTCGGTACCTGCTGGGGACCAATCCGTTTCTGTTATCACAATAGGTGCTACGTTAGCAATTGGTTGCACGTTAGCATTCCAAGCGTTATTAAAACTAGTGGTATTTTCTGCATTAGCTCCCCAATATCCTGGATAAACATGAACAGCATAACCTATATTGCCTCCTGTTATTAAATGGCTTGGATATCCTTGGTAGTTAGACTGATACCCCGTTCCTGGTATCCAGCAAACATTATTTGCACCATTAGCCTTAATTCTATTTACTAAATCTTGAAAGTAATTATGTAAAGCTGCAAAATGCTCATCACCCGTTGCTCCCCAATTTCCATTTGTACCCAGTATTTGTACAGGTTCATTGGCTATTTCAAACATAACATTATCTACATTCTTTAAACTTGGATGGTTTGATAGATATCCCCATACAGTTCTTAAATAATTATGATAATTGTCACCGAAAGCAATTCGGTCTGGACATACGCCGGGAGGACGAAGTATAACATAGAGTCCTCTGCTTCTAGCATGATTAATTAAAGGGATTATAACTTGATTTACGTAAGTTACTAATCTATTGTAATCAAAACATGAGATATTATTTTCTCCTGCTGAACAACCAGGTGTATTGGTCCAGTAAGGATCAATATGAAGTCTTATATAATTTAATTTCCATCCGTTATTTGTGTCTGTGAGCGCATCCATAACGGCATTATTATAATTTAGACAACCTTGAACATCATAGTTATCCCAACGACATTGATTATAAGAGCAACCATTAAACCAAGGACTGGGAGTAATGGCAACACCATGTAGTAAAACGTTTTTTCCGCAAGGATCCTTTAAATTTTTGCCTTCAATATGCAGAGGAGGCAGTGGCATTCCTGGCCATGCAAATAATTTTATTAGAGGAATAAACACTAAAAACAGAAAAAGTAATTTTTGAACTCTTTTCATAACTTAAATGGTTTAATTAATAGATATCCTACCTCGTTTTTGAGTAGGTTTTTTACTGCTAATTTAACAGAAAAATAATTTAAAAACAACCGATTGTGTTATTTGTTTTTTTTGACCTTTTTTTTTAATAATAATTAGATTTAAAAGTCTTTATAAGATACTGCTCTTACCTGTACTTCTCTCAAGACACTTCTAAAACAAATAGTTAAATGTAATATATTACTTATTGACATTAAGGGTTTAAAAAATATAAAACATAAAATATTAGGTTTGATTAGATTTTTTGAATGGAACTTCTTTATGCTTTTCTAGAAAGTAAGTGCAACCGAATATGGAAGATAAATTTAAGGATGTTTTATAAACTTTTTGTTTTTTAGAATCATCTTTTAAAGTAAAATAATTCTGTTTATAAGTTAAAGATCCATGATGGGATTTGAACCAAAATTACCCGAAAATACTAACTTTCTGAAAAGTAAAAAAATCTTGGTAAGATTTTTGAACCATAAAAAAAGCTTGAGAATCAAGATTCTCAAGCTTTTGTTTTTTTTATAGTGACCGAGACAGGGTTCGAACCTGCAACCCTCAGAGTCGAAATCTGATATTCTATCCAGTTGAACTACTCAGCCAATTTGATATACAATTTTAGATTTACGGTTGTAAAAGACAAAATCATAATCGAATATTTTTATGTCAATAGTTTTTTAACGATTGTAGAAATAGTTTTTCCTTCGGCAGTTCCACCTAATTGCGCTGCGGCCAATCCCATTACTTTTCCCATTGATGCGATTCCGGATGCTCCCGTCTCGGCAATGATTTTTGCAATTACGGCTTCTACTTCAGCTTCGCTTAATTGTGTTGGCAAGAATTTTTCGATTACGGCTATTTGCGCCAATTCTGGTTCGGCCAAATCCATTCTGTTTTGTTCCGTGAAAATTTTGGCACTGTCCTTACGGGTTTTTACCAATTTTTGAAGTAATTTAATTTCGTCAGCTTCCGAGATTTCTTCTTTTGACCCTGATGCAGTTTGGGCTAAAAGAAGTTCCGATTTTATGGCTCTTAAAGCTTCTAATGCCACAGTATCTTTGGCTCTCATGGCGGTTTTGATTTCCTCCATGATTTGTGTTGATAAACTCATAATGATTTATGGTTTTAGTTTTATGATTTAGATTGCAGAATGTTTTAAATCAAAAAATCTTGATTGCAATCGGGTGCACAAATTTATAGTATTTTAATGGAATTCACAACAGATTCTGGATTCGTTCCTCCATTCAAAGACAAAAAAACCCGAAAATTGAATACAATTTTCGGGTTGGGCAATTTTGGTCAATTTAGTTAGTCTACGTTGTCGTGCAAGTATGAATTATTAGAACGCAACTGCAGATCGTCATTACTATCTGTTCCTACAGAAATTCTTGAATTAGCATGGTTGTTTTGCGAACTGTTAAGATCAATTCCTAATCTTTTGTAAGCAGGTTCTTTTTCCATTTCATCAATTCTTGAAACATTATTGTGAAACTTGTAATTGAATTCTTTTAGTTTTTTTCTTCTTTCGTCAGCTCTCAATTTCAACGTTTCTTCAATTGTCATTTCCATTGGAGAAATATTTTCGAAAGTAGAAGTTGTATTGGAAACACGTTCAACTTGCTTCATAGTAATGTTCAATTCTTCTGGAATCACTTCTGCAACAGGAGCAATTGCCGGTTTAGAATCCAATAAAGCATTTTCCACTTCCATATATTCTTCAAGAGAATACCTGATGATTCCTTTATCAGTCAATTCAGTTACAGGAACAAATTGAACTGGTTCGTTTACTTTAATATTGCGGGTTTCATCAGTCAATTCAAACATCACTTTCTTTTCTTCCACTTTGGCCACTGGAGCTGGCTCTGGAGCTGCAGGCATATTGAAAAGCGGCAAGTCAAAAGAAAAAGTAGTTTGTTCGGGTCTTTCGGCAATTTTAGGTTCAACAACAAATATGTCTTTAACATCGGCAACTTTTGGCTCCGAAATCATGAAATCGATATCTTTTATTGGAGAAACAATTTCGAAAGTTACATCTAAATTCTTGATAAATTCAGTCATTCCCACAAGCTCTTCTTTATTTATGGAAACCACGGCTGGCGCAGCAACCACAACTGGCTCGGCAACAATTTCCGCAACTGGATCAGCTACTACTTCTTCTTCCAATAATTCGAAAACAATTCTCTCTTCAGTTTTAGCCTTTGGAGTTTCGCTATTGTAATTGAATGCCGGAATCGTTTTTTGAGTCAAATCGTGAACAATTTTTTGTTCGTCTTCCAGTGCGTGAATGATTTTTTTAGGTTCGGTATTTACGATTTCGTGTTGTTGTTCGATATCGAATCCTGTTGCGATTATCGTCACAGAAATAGAATCCCCCAATGATTCGTCTTCACCGACACCCATAATGATATTGGCATTATGCCCCGCTTCTACTTGGATATAGTCGTTGATTTCACCTATTTCGTCAATCGTGATTTCATTAGAACCAGAAACGATGAGCAACAATACGTTTTTGGCACCAGTAATTTTATTATCATTCAACAACGGAGAATCCAAAGCTGAAATAATTCCTTCTTTGGCTCTATTTTCACCCGAAGAAACAGCTGAACCCATAATGGCAGTTCCGCTATTTGCCAATACAGTTTTGGCATCTTTTAAATCGATATTTTGAGTATAGTGATGCGTGATTACTTCTGCAATTCCTCTTGAAGCTGTGGCCAAAACTTCGTCCGCTTTTGAAAACCCGGCTTTGAAACCAAGATTTCCATAAACTTCTCTTAATTTATTGTTGTTGATAACAATTAATGAATCGACTTGTTTGCGCAATTTATTAATACCAATCTGCGCTTGTTCAAGACGAACTTTACCTTCAAACGAGAAAGGCAAGGTTACGATTCCAACAGTTAAAATATCTCTTTCTTTGGCCAATTGTGCAATTACAGGTGCAGCTCCGGTTCCTGTTCCTCCACCCATACCGGCCGTGATGAAAACCATTTTAGTGTTGCTGTCGAGCATTTTTTCGATATCTGAAATGCTTTCGATAGCTGATTGCTGACCTACATCTGGATTTGCTCCTGCTCCCAATCCTTCGGTCAAGTTTACGCCTAACTGGATTTTGTTGGGCACAGAACTGTTATCCAAAGCCTGCGAATCGGTATTACAAACGATAAAATCAACACCTTTGATACCTTGTTTAAACATGTGGTTGATGGCGTTACTTCCGCCTCCACCTACTCCAATAACTTTAATTACATTTGATTGGTTTTTTGGTAAATCAAATGAAATGCTTCCAAATTCTGAGTTGCTCATCATCTTATTGGGTTTTTATATTACTATTTTTATTCTCTATTTTCATACTTCCTTATTCCGCATTATCCAAGAAATCTTTAATCTTGTCCACATATCTATCAAAGAAAGATCTCGATATTTTTTCTCCTGTTGAAGCTGCTTTCTTGACATTGACCACAACTTCTCTTTCAACCTCTTCTTCAATTTCTGGAGCATAAAAAACAGGTGGTTTTGGAGCTGGCTTTGGTGCTTCAATTGCGTCTATTCTTATGGCACTCTGCGTATTGTTTTCGATGCTGTTCATTACTAACCCGACAGCTGTTGCGTACAAAGGACTTGATATTTCTTCATCAGAATTTCCGGCCAAATGCTCGTTTGGATAACCAATTCTGGTATCCATCCCGGTGATGTATTCCACTAATTGCTTGATGTGCTTCAATTGTGCGCCACCTCCAGTAAGAACGATTCCCGCGATTAATTTTTTGCGAGGGTCTTCGTGTCCGTAATCTTTGATTTCCGTAAAAACCTGCTCGATAATTTCAACCACTCGGGCGTGAATTATCTTGGACAAATTCTTTAACGAAATTTCTTTTGGCTCTCTTCCTCTTAAGCCAGGAATCGAAACGATTTCATTGTCTTTATTTTCTCCTGGCCAAGCCGATCCGAATTTTACTTTCAACAATTCGGCTTGTTTTTCGATTATCGAACAGCCTTCTTTTATGTCGTCAGTAATCACGTTTCCTCCAAAAGGAATTACGGCAGTGTGACGAATAATTCCATCCTTGAAAATGGCCAAATCTGTAGTTCCCCCACCAATATCTATCAAGGCAACACCTGCTTCTTTTTCTTCCTGGCTTAAAACCGCATCGGCGGAAGCCAATGGTTCCAAGGTTAATCCCGACAATTCAATACCAGAACTTTGGATGCATCTGCCCACATTTCGAATGGATGATGCTTGCCCAACCACTACGTGAAAACTAGATTCCAATCTTCCTCCGTACATTCCTATTGGTTCCTTGATTTCGGATTGCCCGTCGATTTTGAATTCTTGTGGCAAAACATGGATAATTTCTTCTCCAGGCAACATTGCCAATTTATTTACTTGATCAATCAAAAGCTGGATATCGTTGCCTCCTATTACTTCCTCTGCGCTGCTTCTGATGATATAATCGCTGTGTTGAATGCTTCGAATGTGTTGACCTGCAATCCCCACCACGACATCTTTTATTTTATAACCCGATTTATTCTCGGCTTCCAACACGGCTTGCTGAATCGATTGTATGGTTTGGGTGATGTTGTTCACGACACCTCTTGCCACACCTAAACTTTTGGATTTTCCAACACCCAAAATTTCCAGTTTCCCGTATTCATTTTTCTTGCCTATCATGGCAACTATTTTTGTTGTCCCAATATCTAGACCTACTGCAATATTCTCTTTTTCCATTATCTATTATTTAGTACACACTACTTGCTGAGCAAACCTGAGATCAATTGTTTTGTATTTATATAGCGAACTATCTAAAACCGCCTTCTGAAAAAATGCCTTGTAATTATTGAATTTGGCTTCCATTCTTTTGGTTCCGCCAAAATCTATTTGATAACTAAAATTCCTGTTGAGCATTTTTAGGCTCCCGTTCGGCATAATTTGTACACCAATGATGTTTTTTTTCAAAAACGCATCGTCATAAATTATCCGAAACAATTCGGTCAAATCTTCGTTATTTTTTTTATTTATTTCTCCGGAAACAAGCGGAACTCTAGCTGTAAAATTCGTTGACAAAGGCATCCTACCCCCTTTGTAATCAATATAGAAAGATTCTTCTCCGTCAAAAAACCTAGCTATGGGAGTTTTTTGTTTTACCACTGCTTTTAAGACCCCATCAATGCTCACAAACACGTCTGATTTCTCAATCATTTCATGAGCGTTCAAAGCTTTCTCTAACTTATTCAAATCTAATTTATCTTTACCGATAGTTTGCGCGTCTTTTTCATTTTCTATTAACAATTTATTAACCGTTTCTTGAGTGATGAATGGAGAGTTATCTCCTACAAAAAAAACCGCCGATTTAGTCAATTTTCTGTTTTCATTTCGTTTTAACGTAAACGAAAACAAGAAAATTACCAATGAAAACATTAGTATTAATCGAACATTTGTCCATTTAAAGAGTTTCATTTATCGCTTTTTTTATGGATTGAACCATTTCTCCAATGTCTCCCGCACCAATAGTTACTATAACGGCTGCGTCACTTTTTAAAATTGTAGGAATTAATTCGCGTTTTTGAACTAATTTTTTGTTTGAATTATCCATCTTATCCATCAGCCACTGTGAGGTAATTCCTTCCATTGGCAATTCTCGGGCCGGATAAATATCCAACAAGATTACTTCGTCAAAAGCGGAAAGACTTTTCGCAAAATCATCGGCAAAATCTTTTGTCCTGCTAAACAAATGTGGCTGAAAAATAGCCAACACTTTTTGGTTTGGATACAATTCTCGAACCGCTTGATGCACAGCATTTATTTCGGTTGGATGATGCGCATAGTCATCGATATAAACCAATTTGTCCGTTTTGATTTGGTACGAAAACCTTCTTCTTATTCCTTTGAATGAAAGCAAGGCACTAGCGATGTCTTCGTTTGGGAGGCCGAAAGTTTTTGCCATAGCCAATGCCATGAGTGCGTTCATTAAATTGTGTTTTCCGGGTAACCCGAATTCTATATTCCGTATCGTTTCCGATGGTGTTTTCACGTCAAAAACATATTGACTGTTGACTATCCTGATATTAAAAGCGGTGAAATTTGCGTCTTCATTTACAGCACAAGTAACCCCTTTAATAGGCAACTCATTGGTAATAAAAAGTTTGGTCTTATCTTCCACTTTGTCTGCAAATTCCACAAACGATGCTTCAATTGACGCACTGTCTCCGTAAATGTCCAAATGATCCGCATCCATCGAGGTCACGCAGGCAATATTGGGATGCAAATGAAGAAAAGAACGATCGAATTCATCGGCTTCGACAACGGTAATCGTCTTACCGCTTCCAATCAAATTCGAATTGTAATTTTCGACAATTCCGCCCACAAAAGCCGTAACATCTACACCGCTTTGGAATAAAATATGTCCTAAAATACTGGAAGTCGTTGTCTTTCCGTGCGTTCCTGCCACAGCAAAACAGAAAGTATCTTTGGTAATAATTCCCAAAACTTCGGCTCTTTTCTTTACTTCATAACCGTGTTCTAGGAAATAATTCCATTGTGAATGGTGTTTTGGAACTGCCGGCGTAATAATGACCAAAGTGTTTTCTGCAGAATAACCAGCTGGAATTAAATCAATAGAATCTTCAAAAAGAATCGCTATTTCAAGTTCTTCCAACTCTTTTGTAAGTTCAGTTTCGGTTTTGTCATAACCAGACACATTCTTGCCGATAGACTTGAAATAGCGAGCCAAAGAGCTCATTCCAATTCCTCCGATTCCTATAAAATAAACGTTCTGTATTTGATTTAGATTCATTTTCAATTTCATTTTCAATGGCAATATTCGAAATTTCGAATTAGTTTGCTACTGGATTAATTTTACTATTTCGTCAACAATCTCTTTTGTTGCGTTGGGCAAAGCCAAATGTTTGATGTATTTGCTCAGTTGCTCTTGTTTACCTTGATCTTTCAATAAAGCTTCAAAAACTAGGCTGAATTGCGAATCCAGCTCGGATTCTTTCAACATCAAAGCTCCTTTTTTATCCACGATGGCTTGTGCATTTTTGGTTTGATGATCTTCGGCCACGTTGGGTGACGGAATAAAAATCACTGGTTTTCCAACGATGCACAATTCTGATACGGATGATGCTCCTGCTCTTGAAATTACGATATCGGCGGCGGCATAAACCAAATCCATTCGGTCAATAAACGCCAAAACCTGAACATTATTCGAATTGTATTTCTTGTAATCTTCGAAATATAATTTTCCGCATTGCCAAATTATCTGCACACCTTGGGCAATAAACTTGTCCAATTCCTTTTCAATTAATTGGTTCATTCTTCTAGCACCAAGGCTTCCGCCAAGAACCAACAATGTTTTCTTGTTGGGATCCAAATTGAAATATTGTATGGCTTCTGCTCTTTTGCCTTCGATGTCAATCAAATCCTGACGCACGGGATTTCCGGTCAAAATCATTTTTTCTTTTGGAAAAAAACGCCCTAGATTTTCATAAGCCACACAAATTTTATTGGCTTTTTTGCTCAATAATTTATTGGTTATTCCGGGATAGGAATTTTGTTCTTGAATTACCGTTGGAATATTCAACGTATTGGCCATTTGCAACAATGGACCGGAAGCAAAACCGCCAGTTCCAATAACCACATCTGGTTTAAATTTCTTGATTATCTTTCTTGATTTCCATAAACTACTGATCAATTTAAATGGAAACATGGCATTTTGCAAAGTCAATTTTCGCTGTAAACCAGCAATACAAAGACCTTCAATTTTGTAACCCGATTGCGGCACTTTTTGCATCTCCATTTTATCATCTGCCCCCACAAAAAGGAAATCAGCTTCAGGAAAACGAGATTTCAATTCATTGGCGATAGCAACTGCAGGATAGATATGTCCTCCGGTTCCGCCTCCACTTAATATGAATTTTAATTTTTTCATTTATTCAACGAATTATTTATTCAAAACTGCATTCATTGGATTATTCGAACTGTCTTCGATAGAATAGTTTTCAGCTTCACTTTCTTTGAGCTCTTCTTCGTTTTCTTCTTCCAATTGTTTGTCAATTAACTTTTGAAGAGCGGCTTCTCTTTTGGCTTTATCACTTATTTCTTGAGCAATTTCTTCCTCTTTTTTAGTCACGTTAATGATAATTCCCAAAGCAATACACACCATCCAAATAGAACTCCCACCACTACTGATGAGCGGCAATGTTTGTCCCGTTACCGGCAATAATTCGACCGCAACGGCCATATTGATCATCGCCTGAAAAATGATTGGAAATCCAAGTCCGACGACCAGTAATTTTCCAAATAAAGTATTGGTCTTATGGGCTGCAACGATGAATCTAAAGAACAACAAAAGATACAGGGTCAAAACCCCCAAACCTCCTATTAACCCCCATTCTTCGACAATAATGGCGTAAATAAAATCGGAGGAAGATTGCGGCAAGAAATGTTTTTGAACACTTTTCCCAGGACCTAATCCGTAAATTCCACCGGAAGCTATGGCTATTTTTGCTTTTTCTATCTGGTAATCATCTTCCCCCGGTTTGTTTGACGTGAAATTTTCGATACGATTTTCCCAAGTATTCACACGATTTTTAAATGCATCGGGAAAAGCTTTGGCTACCAATACAAAAAAAGCTAACGAAAAAATTCCCATTCCAATTATAAAGCCAATATATTTTAATGGATATTTTCCAACAAAACTCAACATCAGTACCATCGAAAACATTAATGCTGCCGTAGAAAAATTGGCAGGCAAAATCATTCCCAATGTGATAAAAACAGGAATCCAAAGTTGCACCAACGATTCTTGAAAAGTATCCTCCACTTCCCTTTTCTTCGACAAATATCTCGCCACATAAAGCATCAAAACGATAAATGCCAATGTTGAAGTTTGAAATGTTATTCCAATAAACGGCACTTGTATCCAACGACTGGCATTGGCTCCGGCGATAACCGTTCCTTTGATCAAAGTATAGGCCAACAACAGCCAAACTATTGGCAAACCAATTTTTGAAAGCCCTTTATAATAATGATATGGTACTTTATGAACTCCAAAAATGATAAAGAATCCAATGATAATGTGCGAAAAATGCTTCAGCAAATAACTAATCGTATTTCCTGTTCCACGACCCAAATAAGCTAAATTACTACTCGCACTAAAAACAGGCATAAACGAAAACAACGCCAATAAAGCCACGAATGACCATATTACCCTGTCTCCTTTTAGATTGTTTACTAGTTCTTTCATTTTAATGTACGATTTACGATATTTGAAATACGATTTGCAATATGTGATTTACAATGTGCTTGTTTGAAAACGATTAAAGATTTACTTCTCCAGCTCAAATCGAAAATCGTATATCTGGTATCGTAAATTTTTATAAATGTTTTACCGCTTTTTTAAATTGATTTCCTCTGTCTTCGTAATTTTCGAACAAATCGAAACTCGCACAAGCAGGTGACAACAACACAGTATCTCCTTTTTCGGATAATCGTTGTGCTGTTTTTACGGCATCTTCCATATTGTTTACCTCAACCATAATATCGACCACGTTGCCAAAAACATCAATAATTTTTCTGTTGTCAATACCCAGGCAGATGATCGCTTTTACTTTTTCGCGAACCAATGACATCAATTCGTTGTAATCATTTCCTTTATCAACACCACCCACAATCCAAACGGTTGGCGTATTCATGCTGTCCAAGGCAAAAAAAGTGGCGTTCACGTTGGTCGCTTTGGAATCGTTGATGTATTGCACATTTTGAATTTTCAGCACTTTCTCCAAACGGTGTTCCACACCTTGAAAATTGGACAAACTTTCCCTAATGGTTGCATTTCTAATCTTCATCAATTTTGCCACAGAGGTTGCTGCCATTGCATTTTTCATATTGTGCTTTCCTTCAAGTGCCATAGTTTCGGTCTCCATTGTGAATTCTTCTTCGTTGATGATGTTTACTTCCATTGTTTTTTCTTTTATAAAGGCTCCCATTTCGAATGTTTGTGTCAACGAAAAAGGAATTAATTGGGCTTTTGTTTTATTGTTTTTTAACCATTCAGCGATGGCCTCGTCATCGGCATCGTAAATGAGGAAATCTTCCTCAGTTTGGTTCATTGTTATTCTAAATTTCGATGCGACATACTTCTCGTATTTGTAATCGTATCGATCCAAATGATCTGGACTAATATTCGTGATTATGGCAATGTGCGGCTTGTAATCTATAATTCCGTCCAGTTGAAAACTGCTCAACTCCAGCACATAACTATCGAATTTGTCTTCGGCAACTTGCCAGGCAAAACTCTTTCCGATATTGCCTCCCAAACCGACATTTAATCCTGCCGATTTCAGCAAATGATAGGTCAACATTGTCGTTGTCGTTTTCCCGTTGCTCCCCGTGATTCCAATCGTGACGGCTTTTGTAAATGGCGTGGCAAACTCGATTTCAGAAATTACCGGAATTCCTTTTTCGACTAATTTCTTTACGATTGCCGATTTTTTCTCCGGAATCCCTGGACTTTTCATCACTACATCCGCATTCAAAATCAGTTCTTCCGTATGCTTACCTTCTTCCCAAACTATTCCATTAATCAAAAGAACTTCCTTGTAATAGTCTTTAATTTTTCCAAAATCGGACACAAAAACATCATATCCTTTTTTCTTGCCCAGAATTGCGGTTCCAACACCGCTTTCTCCTCCGCCTAAAACTACCAATCTCATTATCTTAATTTTAAGGTTACGATTGACAATATGGCGAGCATTATGGCAACAATCCAAAATCGGGTTACAATTTTACTTTCGTGATAGCCTTTCTTTTGATAATGATGATGCAAAGGCGCCATCAAGAATATTCTTCGGCCTTCGCCAAAACGTTTTTTGGTGTATTTGAAATAAGCCACTTGCATAACTACCGAAATATTTTCGACCAAGAATATTCCACAGAAAAAGGGAATCAACAACTCTTTTCGAACGGCAATCGCAAGAACGGCAATTACACCACCTATAGTCAAACTTCCCGTATCGCCCATAAATACGGATGCGGGATAGGAATTATACCAAAGGAATCCGATTAAAGCTCCCACAAAAGCCGCAATAAAAACCGTCATCTCACCCGAATTTGGGATGTACATTATGTTCAAATAATTGGAGAAAATAATATTTCCAGAAACGAACGTAAAAATCCCCAATGCAAGAACCGAAACAGCCGATGTTCCAGCCGCCAAACCATCGATTCCATCTGTTAAATTGGCTCCATTTGAAACCGCCGTGATTATAAAAATCACCACCGGAATGAAAATTAACCAAGCCCAATTTTCATAGCCTTCACCAGTCCAAGCCAACAATTCGGCATAATCAAATTCGTTGTTTTTAACGAATGGAATTGTGGTTGCCGTTGATTTTTCATAAACCGGAGCTGGAGTAATTACGGTTTCCGTTTGATTAATATTGACACTTGCTTTTTTCAAATCGGTTCTAATATTTACTCCTGGATGAAAATAAAGTACAGTTCCAACAATTAGACCCAGACCCACTTGCCCAAAAACTTTGAAAATCCCTTTCAACCCTTGTTTGTCTTTTTTGAAAATTTTGATATAATCATCAATAAAACCAATAGTCCCCATCCATAAGGTGGTTACAATCAATAAAACGATGTATATATTTTGCAGTTTGGCAAAAAGAATAACCGGAATCAAGGTGGCAAATATGATAATTAATCCTCCCATTGTAGGTGTTCCCGCTTTTTCGTTTTGACCTTGCAAACCAAGTTCACGAACCGTTTCCCCGATTTGTTGTTTTCGCAAAAAGCTAACTACTCGTTTTCCATAAATCGTGGATAAAAGCAGGGAAAGCATCAATGCCAATGCCGATCTAAAAGTAATGTATTGAAAAACCCCCGTTCCAGGAACGTCCATTGTTTTGTCTAAATATTCAAATAAATAATACAGCATATTTCTCTATTTATTGAGTTGGTTTAGTAATTCGGTAACTGTTTTCATGTCGTCAAAATCGTGACGAATGCCTTGAATTTCTTGATAGGTTTCGTGTCCTTTTCCCGCGATTAGAATAATATCGTTGGGCTGGGCCAATTGACAAGCCGTTTTTATGGCTTGCTTTCTATCGGTAATCGACAGTGATTTTTTAAAATTTTGAGGTGCAACACCTTGCTCCATTTCGTGGATAATAACCTCTGGATCTTCATTTCTTGGATTGTCCGAAGTCAGGATTACTTTGTCACTCATTTCTGAGGCAATTTCTGCCATAATAGGCCGTTTGGTTTTGTCCCTGTTCCCGCCACAACCTACAACCGTAATCAATTGTTCGTTTTTGGTACGGATATCATTAATGGTTTTCAACACGTTTTCCAATGCATCCGGCGTATGCGCATAATCCACAATTGCCGTGATATTGGTACTGGAAACGATGAATTGAAAACGTCCCGAAACACTTTCTAAATCTGATAACAATCGTAATACTTCCAGACTTTCCATTCCTAATTCCACAGCCGTTCCGTAAATGGCCAATAGATTGTAAGCATTGAAAGTGCCGATGAGTTTTACCCAAACTTCATTTCCGTTTATTTTCAACAACAAGCCCGACAATTGATTTTCGAGAATTTGTGCTTTGTAATCGGCATAAGATTTTAAGGCGTAAGTCAATTTTTTGGCTCCAGTGTTTTGCAACATCACTTGCCCATTTTTATCATCAATATTGGATAATGCGAAAGCCGTTTTTGGCAAATTGTCGAAAAACGATTTTTTTACGTCGCGGTATTCGGCAAAAGTGGGATGATAATCCAAATGATCGTGCGATAAATTGGTAAAAACTCCTCCTGCAAAATGCAAAGCTTCGGTGCGTTTTTGATGAATACCGTGCGAACTCACTTCCATAAAACAGTATTCAACGCCTGCATCAACCATTTCCTTCAAATAATGATTGATCGTTATTGAATCTGGCGTAGTATGGGTTGCTTTGTATTCAATGTCATCAACCAAGATTTTTACGGTGGACAACAATCCCACTTTGAAACCTGCTTTTTTATACAATTGATACAACAAAGAAGCGATTGTCGTTTTGCCATTGGTGCCGGTAATACCCACCAATTTTAATTTTCCTGAGGGATTTCCAAAATAATTGGCAGCCATAAAAGCCAAGGCTTTATTGGTGTCTATTACTTGAATGTAGGTAATGCCACTTGCAAGATTTTCCGGAAAAGTATCGCAAACGATGGCAACGGCTCCCAAATTAATGGCTTTCTCGACATAATCATGCCCGTCTGAAATTGTCCCGCGAATAGCCACAAAAACATCATTGGCACCAATATTTCTGGAATCGAATTCCATTTTATTGATGGCAATATCTGTCGAACCTTTTACGGCTTCGATAGCGACTTTGTATATTATTTCTTTTAGAATAATCACGATAATTCTAATGTTATGGTTGTGTTTTTAGTTAAATTTTCTCCTGGCTGAATGGATTGTTTTTTTACTTTTCCAACGCCCACTATTTTTACTTTTACTCCAAGATTTCCAAGAAGAGCAACGGCATCCATTCCAGACATTCCTTTAAGATTTGGAATGGACAAATATTTCTTTTCTGATTTTTTGAAATAGGTATTGTAATTCTTTTCTTGTTTTGATATCGCCCTGTTTATATTTTTTATCTCGTTTGTTGACGGCGCATCGGTAAAAATCTTTTGGGCAATTCGTTTGAAAACTGGGCCAGCCACATCGGCGCCATAATAATTATTGTTTGCCGTGCTTGGCTTGTGAACCACTACTATGCATGAATATTTAGGACTTTCGGCTGGAAAATAACCCACGAAGGAAGAGGCATAATATTTTTCGGAACCTCCATTTTTTGAATAATTTACTGCCGCAGTTCCTGTTTTTCCCGCCATCGAAAAATCTTTGGAATACAACTTAGAACCCGTTCCTTTTTTTACCACATTTTCAAGAACTGCATGCAACTTCAAGATGGTTTCTTGCGAGCATATTTTCTGGTTCATCACTTCGGTATCGTATTTTTTGATGGTTCTGTTCCACTCCTTGATTTCCGAAACAAATTGTGGCTTCACCATTACTCCGTTATTGGCGACAGCATTATAAAACGTCAAGGTTTGCAATGGCGTAATCGAAACTCCATAACCAAAAGCCATCCATGGAAGCGAAAGATTAGACCAATTTTTATCACTAGGCTGCGGCACAAAAGGCTTTCCTTCTCCTTTTATTGGAAGCCCCAAACATTTATTCAAACCATATTTATTGACGTGATTGACAAATTCCGATGGATTGTTTTTGTAGTTATTGTAAACTGCCTGAACCATTACCGTATTTGACGACAACTCAAATCCACGTGCCAAGGAAATTTTTCCGTAACCTCCTTCGTGTGAATCCCGAACTGATTTTCCCGAGTATTTTATTACGCCGCCGTGACTGTCAAAAACTGCACTCGTGTCTATTTTTTTGTCTTCTAACAATGTCATCAAATCGACCAATTTATAAGTCGAACCTGGCTCATGCGATTCACCAATTGCATAATTCAATCTTTCAGAATACAAACCTAACTTCTCGTCTCTCCCTAAATTAGTAATTGCTTTCACATATCCTGTTTTAGTCTCCATAACAACAACACAGCCGTGATCAGCTTGATAGAGTTCCAACTGTTTTAACAAAGCATGGTGTGCTATATCCTGAATATAAACGTCAATTGTGGACACAACATCATACCCGTCTTGAGGGTCAATTTCGTTAACATCACGAATGGGTTTCCACTGACCTTTGGCAATTTTCTGCTTTAGTATTTTTCCGTCTTTACCGTCAAGGTATTTTCCGAAAGCACCTTCAATACCCACTGGATTTTGATTTCCTTCAGCATCAAATCCAATATAGCCAACCGTTCTCTCGGCAATTTTACCAATTGGATGCTCTCTTACCGTTTTTTGCTCAACGATAATCCCTCCTTTGTAAGGGCCAAGTTTAAATAATGGAAAACCTTTGATTTGCATATATTCCGTGAAACTCAAATCGCGAGCCACCAGAAAATATCTGTTTTTGTTTGCCCTGGCTTTTCTAAATTCGTTAAGAAAAAAATAGCTTGGTTTTCCCAAAAGAATCGACAAGGAATCCGACAGGGATTTTACGTTTTTTTCGAATGCTTCCGATTTTGGGGCAAGAGCGTCAAAACGGATTTCATAATTGGGAATGGAAGTGGCCAACAAGCTTCCGTCGGCAGAATAAATATTCCCTTTATTGGCAGGAATGACGAAATTTTTGACGGTTCTTTCTTTGGCTAATTTTCGATAATAATCTCCTTCGACCCATTGAATATTGGTCAACTTTATGGCAATCGCAATGGCCATCAAGAAGATGGCGAAAGCGACCAGATAAATTCTATAGGATATATTTTTATCTTCTACTGCCATAATTTTTGGAAAAAGCTTTTTTCTGCTTGTTTTTTGACTTTTATTTTTATTGGTGGAACTGTCGATGGAAAAATTTCCTTTTCTACCATTTTTTCGGAAACGGTCGATTCCATTTTTAGTTTCATTAACTCGGAGCGTCGATCCACAAATTCCGAACGCAGTTCTTTTACTTCGTTTGTCAATTCGTTAATCTTGAATACTTTTTGTTCGAAACGTTGGGTATTGGCAATCATGATAATAGCCAAAATGATTAGAAAAACGATAAAACGCCAATTTTTTATTGAGTCATCGTCAATGAGAAATTTTGCTTTCAATATGCCGTAAACTCCGTTTTTCATTCTATTTTAAGACTATTTATATTTTTTCGGCAATTCTTAATTTGGCACTTCTTGCTCTATTGTTGATTTTTATTTCGTCATTATCCGGAACAATTAGTTTCCCGATAGTTTTAAATGGAACCGAAAAGTTTCCGAAAAAATCACGTTCCGGTTCTCCTTCGAACATTCCGTTTTTGATGAATCTTTTTACCAATCTATCTTCCAATGAATGATACGAAATCACGCTCAATCTTCCGCCAGGACTTAAAACTTCCAATGATTGCTCCAGAAATTCTTTCAGCACATCCATTTCTTGATTGACTTCAATTCGAATGGCTTGATAAATTTGGGCCAATATCTTATTTCGAACTCTTTCCGGCAAATACTTCGCCAAAACTTCCTTCAATTCATCCGTGGTTTTGATGGGTTGATGCTCCCTGGCTTCTATAATTGTTCTTGCCAAAGCCGGTGCATTTTTCAATTCGCCATAATCCAAAAACACTCTTTTTAAATTGACATCATCGTATTCATTGACCACTCTATAAGCGTTCAAGTCATTTTTCTGGCTCATTCTCATATCCAATCCAGCATCAAAACGAGTAGAAAAACCCCTTTCCGGCACATCAAATTGATGAGAAGAAACTCCTAAATCAGCCAAAATTCCGTCAACACTTTTCACGCCATAAAAACGCAAAAACCTTTTTATAAATCGGAAGTTCTCATTGATTAGCGTAAATCTTTCGTCCGGCAAAGCATTCGCCAAAGCGTCTTCGTCTTGGTCGAAAGCAAACAATTTTCCGTTAGGCCCCAATCGGCTTAAAATTTCTTTTGAATGTCCGCCACCGCCAAAGGTCACGTCAACATAAATGCCGTCAGGTTTGACATTCAAACCATCTACCGATGCCTTAAGCAAAACTGGATTATGATATTCCATTGTCGTCTTCATTTAGGTTACCCATTACATCTTCGGCTAAATCGGCAAAATCGATATCCGCACCGTCAATTGATTTTTCGTATAAATCTTTATCCCAAATCTCCACAATATTCACTGCCGATGAAAACACCACATCTTTGGCAATACTGGCAAAAACCACCAAATCTTTAGGAACCAATAATCTTCCCAAAGCATCGATTTCAACCACTTTTACACCCGCAGTAAATCGGCGAATAAAATCATTGTTTTTCTTCACGAATCGATTGAGCTTGTTGATTTTCTGCATCATCAAATCCCATTCCTCCATCGGATACAATTCCAGGCAAGGCTGAAAAACGGAACGCTTCAAAACAAACCCGTTTTGAAGTGAAGTAGCCAATTGCTTTTTCAAAGGTGAAGGCAACAAAACCCTTCCTTTGGCATCGACTTTACATTCATATGTTCCGACAATTGTGTTCAAGTGAATTTTATTAAATTACATTGAGCAAAAATATAAAAATTTCTACCACAATTTACCACTATATCCCACTTTGTTAATAAGTTTTACCACTTGACAAGAAAACACCCTAGTTTTAGGACAATCAGAACATTAGCTTTATTTTTGACTACTTGTTTAGAACTATTGAATTAGAGAAAAGATTCTCTGACAAAAAGAGAAAATTGTCGTTTATGGAAAAAATTTGAAAGGAATTAAAAACCAAAATTCTGAAGCGAAATCGATACAGATATATATCTATTTTTAACATACGTAACATCAACCGTGGCGAACAAAAAACTGCTCCGCTAAAAACAAAAAACGTTTATGGCAATAATTATTTTGAATTATTTTACCCCCTCGATTTTCACACACCAACCGCTTTATTCACAATCATTTAACCATAATATTTATTAGAAATGTAGTACAAAAAGAAAATTCTTTTTGTAGGTTTGTAAAAAGCATATTTTAAAAAAAAATCTTAAACACCGTAAATATCCATCATGAACATTAAACGCAAAATATTATTGCTAACCATTGGCTTTGTAATTTATGGAGAATCTGGACTATATGGACAATCCAACACTCCAGTGGGGCAAAGTGACCATGCAACCAAAATCAACTCTAAACGAAGCATTACACCCTACTTTACCCCAGCCTCAACAAAGAAAAAAACACCAGATTCTGATGGCTTCATTCAACGTTGGTTGCTCTTAGAGCCCATTAACAAACCAAACCGTGGCAATACTGTTTTTGTAGATAGCTACTTAAGAACTGCCTTTGCAACCGAGTATTTTCCAAATCAGTTTACAGTTATTCCTAAACATGGAGATGTTGTAAAAGTGGCGGACCAAGAACTAAAATGGCATGCATTGGAGAGCACCAATTTCAATGTGAAATTATTTCGTTTCGCATACGGATTAGATAAACAAATATATGGAGTCCTGTTTTGGGCAGTAACTGTAGTGAACTGTCCTGAAGAAATGAAAAACGTTAGAATGGCTGTAGGGTCAAATTCAGCATCCATGTGGTGGCTCAATGGAAAAGAAACCGTATTACTTTCTGGCGACAGACGCATGGTAATGGACGATGTTGTTTCTACCCGTTTAACACTTAACAAAGGAAAAAACATCGTTCGAGGAGCCGTAATCAACGGGCCTGGAATGAGTGATTTCTGTGTTCGTTTTCTTGATGAAAATGGAAAACCCATAAAAGGCATCACGATTAGTTATGAATAACATTAATTTATCTTCTATTTAAAATCTCAATTGTTTAGAAATTGTATTTATTATGAAATCAAGAATTAAAATAATGGGCACAGCCCTTTTATCAATAGCGTTAACGGGAAATTTGCTGGCACAAATTGGCAAACCCTTTATACATGACCCATCAACTATTATGGAATGTGATGGAAAGTATTATACATTTGGCACACGTGGCGGCGGATTAATATCCGAAGACGGCTGGACATGGAATAGTGGCGGAGTGAGACCTGGTGGAGGAGCGGCTCCTGATGCAATAAAAATCGGCAATCGTTACCTTATCGCCTATGGATCAACAGGTGGCGGTCTGGGAGGCGGACATGACGGCAAAATAAACACTATATGGAATAAAACACTTGACCCAAACTCCCCTGATTTTAAATATACAGAACCTATCGTGGTTGCTTCATCCAGCAATATGGAAGACAATGATGCCATCGACCCAGGGTTTTTATTAGATCCTACTGATGGACGTCTATGGTTATCTTACGGAACTTATTTTGGATTCATTCGTCTTGTAGAACTTGATCCTAAAACAGGTGATCGCGTAAAAGGAAATAAAGCCATAGATATAGCCATAGATTGCGAAGCCAGTGATTTGGAGTACCATGACGGATGGTACTATCTTCTTGGAACACACGGAACCTGCTGTGACGGTGCAAATTCAACCTATAACATCGTTGTTGGTCGTTCCAAAAAAGTAACTGGCCCTTACCTTGACAATATAGGAAGAGACATGCTAAAAGGTGGTGGAAAGATGGTAGTTTCATCTGGTGGCGGAAGAGTTAACGGAGCCGGACACTTTGGACGAACGGTTCTTGAAAATGGAGTTGAAAAAATGTCCTTACATTACGAAGCAGATTTAGATCAAAGTGGACGTAGCGTATTGGGCATAAGACCCATATTATGGAAAAATGGATGGCCAGTTGCAGGAGATAACTTTAAAGAGGGCACCTATGAAATTGAGTCCGAAAGACGAGGTTCTGCTTTAGAATTGATAGTCGATTTTACAAGAATGCCAGGCGGTATGCGCGGAATGAACATCAACAATGATGAACCAATAAAATCCATTCCATCCCAAGTATTATCGGATGTGATTACTACTTGGCCAACTGGAAACATTGATGTAAGAATAGGCGATTACATGTTCCGACCACATCAAAAATGGACAATTACGGCAGTTCCTGATGAAACAGGCTATCTTGGAGGCCTCTATTACAAAATAGTCATAGCAGGAACAAATAGAGCATTGGCAGCAACAGCTGAAGCCGAAGTAATAACGGTTCCCGCATTTACTGGCACACCAGAACAATTATGGAGAATCGATCTATTGACTGATGGAACCTATAGAATAATGCCCAAGGTAGTTCCAAATTCAAAGGAGAAGCTAGCGCTCGTTTCTTCCGGAGACAGCACACCGACACTTGCAAAGTTTGACATGAATAGTGACAATTCCAAATGGAATTTCAAGGATAAATTGTAAGTCCCCTTTTATTTTCAAAAAAATTAAAAAAACAATAACAATAAAACTGCAAACATAAAAAATGACAAAAGCTAATGACAATGCGAACAATCATTTTACTATTTCATTTAAAACCTATTAAATCACAAAGTATGAAAAGAACCTTTTTAGCAACAATAATTACTGCTTTTAGTATTGCGACCTGTTTTGGACAAAATTCTGACAGGCAATGGCTCAATCTGAATTATGCCAATGATGAAAAAGAATACCATAACCTTGACATCTATTTACCCACTGCTCAAAAACCAACATATAAGGCAATAGTTGTCATATACGGTAGCGCATGGTTTGGCAATAATATGAAACAATCAGTATTAGAACCTCTAGGAAAAAAGTTGCTCGAAAGCGGTTTTGCAGTTATTGCCATCAACCACAGAGCAAGC
This sequence comes from Flavobacterium limnophilum, assembly GCF_027111315.2. Lineage (GTDB taxonomy): Bacteria > Bacteroidota > Bacteroidia > Flavobacteriales > Flavobacteriaceae > Flavobacterium > Flavobacterium limnophilum. Next base: position 2,970,891 of record NZ_CP114289.2, read on the forward strand.
TCGGATGCTGCTTATCCCGCTCAAATCAATGACGTTAAGGCTGCCATACGGTTTATAAGAGCCAATGCAGATAAATACAAAATTGACGCTTCATTTATTGGCATTACAGGTTTTTCTTCAGGTGGACATCTTGCATCATTGGCAGGAACATCCAACTCTGTTAAAGATTTTACAGTAGGCAAAAAGACAGTTGATATTGAAGGCAACATAGGAAACCACACCTCAGTTAGCAGCTCTGTAAATGCCGTAGCTGATTGGTTTGGACCTATCGATATGGCTCTGATGGATGAATGCAAAAAACCAAAAGTAGGAAACTCGCCCGAAGCTGCTCTTATCAAAGGCAATCCAGCCGACAACCTTGATATGATAGCTCTTCTTAATCCTATCACTTTCATTGACAAAACAGATCCTCAATTTATCGTAATTCATGGCGAAGCTGATAATGTTGTGCCTTATTGCCAAAGCGAACTCTTCTCCAAAGCACTAAAAAGCAAAGGACTATTAACAGAGTTTATTTCTGTACCAGAAGGTCAGCATGGCCCAGTTACATTCAACGAAAACACTCTAAAAAAAATGACCGATTTCTTCTTGAAAGAAGCCCAAAAAAAATAACATTGACATTTCCCATTATATTTCTCTTTAACCGCTCAACGAAGTCTTCTCTAAAACGAAAATAGTGTTCGAAACTGGGATGCTGTGCGAATGTCTCCCGACTTCGTACCCACAAAGTTGAGCAAACAAAACAAGTCAAAAAGCTACATCCATAAAAAGATGTGGCTTTTTGCGTTTCAAAAAAATATGCTTCACTATAATTTTGTTAGATTTGTTTTAATTCAAATTGGATTGGCATATAGGAATGGATGCGAAGTCGGGAGACACTCGCACAGCACGTCCCCAGGTTTATTGACGATTACTTTTTAGGGAAGACTTTGGAGAGCGGGGTAAAAATTAGTGGCAATTAGTGTAATTCGTGGCTAACTTTATTTTCCCGATCGCTCGGAAATGCAATAAATGCTGTCGGTTTGGATAGCGCCCGATCGCTCGGAAATGCAATAAATGCTGTCGGTTTGGATAGCGCAGAATTGCATTCTGTGCCCACAAAGTTGAGCAGGTAATACAAGTCAAAAAAGCTATACTTATAAAACGGTATAGCTATTTGTTTGAAAAATAGTTTGTTCTAATAATTGTGGTTAGATTTGTTTAGTGGCTTATTGGAGTGGGCACAGAATGCAATTCTGCGCTATCCACAAAAGGGTTTATTGCATATCTAGGACGTCGGGTTATTAAAAAATCCCGATCGCTCGGAAATGCAATAAATGCTGTCGGTTTGGATAGGCAGAATTGCATTCTGTGCCCACAAAGTTGAGCAGGTAATACAAGTCAAAAAAGCTATACTTATAAAACGGTATAGCTTTTTGTTTGAAAAATAGTTTGTTCTAATAATTGTGGTTAGATTTGTTTAGTGGCTTATTGGAGTGGGCACAGAATGCAATTCTGCGCTATCCACAAAAGGGTTTATTGCATATCTAGGACGTCGGGTGCCATTGTGTTTCAAAATTCCATTATAGATTGTACCGAACATTTTTACAAAGGTAGTCTTAACAGCTATACCTTTAAAGATGCCTAATTGCACCTCCTGCAAACCAACAAATCTTCATTTCTAGTAGGCAACCCTATAACATCATAGAATGCGGGAGCTGGGTCACCTACTCGGCAGTTCGTAAAGTGATGGGATGAGTTCGATGTAAACATCCATAGGGATTTCATATTGATAGCACTATAACAAAAAGTAAATGCAGCACCGCAATTATAAAACGGTACAAAACCACAGAAAAAAACACCATCAACAATTACAAAATCCTCACAAAAGACAGCACTTGTAATTATGCTGGTGGCGGCAAAATTTCGGCACAAAACAAAGGCCACACAGAAAAACACGAAATAGCATAAAAACACTTTTACAAACTCCAAAATAATTTTATATTTGTTTCATTAATAACCTCTTAAAAACATAAAACCATGCCTTCAACATCCGAAGTAGGACACGCCAAAAACGTAGCAAACCTACAAAAACTCACCGAACAAATAACCGTTTACACCCTCTACAATCCACCAGTAAACAATCTTGCAATCCCCAATTTACAGACACTTTACACTACCGCAAATGCCAAATTAACCGAAGTCCAAGACAAACGAAACGCAAACAAAAACGCCATCACCCTTCGCCAAACCACTTTCGAAAACCTAAAATCAACCTGTACCAAAATCATCAATCTATTAGACATATTAGGATTGCCACAAGGAACTTTAGACCAAGCCAAATCTTTAAATCGTGCCATTCAAGGCGGACAAAAGAAAACCGCACCAACACCAGAAGAGGGCGAAGAAACACCCAAAACAGCTTCCACCTCCAGACAATCCTACACCCAACAAGCCGACAATTTCGGAATTTTGTTGCAGTTATTGGCAACCATTCCCACTTACACTCCCAACGAAGACGATTTAAAACTAACAAATCTCACCACCTATCAAGCATCATTAATAAGTACCACCCAAGCCGTTGACCAAACCGAAGCCCAGCTCAACGCCATACTCATCGAAAGAGACCAAATCCTCTACGCAGACCAAACCGGACTCTACACCATCGCCCAAAACGTCAAAAAATACGTCAAAAGCCTATACGGAGCCACCTCTCCCGAATACACAAACGTCTCCAATATCCAATTCACCAGCCGAAAATAATATTCAAACAAGAAGTTTTACTATTCTTTCGATGCAAAGTTATATTCTACCGATGTAACTTTATTTTTTTGCAATAAGGCTTTATATTCGAACGATGCAAAATAATATTAGAGCGTTGCAAACTTATATTGTTGCGATGCAAAATAATATTCTTCCGATGTAATTTTACATTAATACAGTGTAAATTTATATTGTAACGATGTGAAAGTACATTCTTCAAACAACATTTCTAAAACGAACAATCCAGATGGCGCAGGAAGGAGATTAAGTTTCCTCTTGCGCATAGCGAATTGCATTCTTTACCCACACAGTTCAGAAGGCAATACCAGGACATTCGCTTTTAAAAAAGAAAAATAAAGTTAGCCATAAATTGCACGAATTTTATCAATTTTAAGAATTTGTGCAATTAAAAACTAATTGTAATTCGTGTAATTCGTGGCAAAAACTTTTAAAAGCGAATGCCCTGAGCCAATACAAGCAAAAAAAAGCTATACTTATAAAACGGCATAGCTTTTTGCATTAAAACAAAAAAGATTAAAATTCATAAAATTTGATTGCAAAAATTCTTTTTAATTTTATAAAACCTATCTTTGCGGCAATTGAAAATTTGCGATAAAACGTATGGAAAAATACTTTAAAAAAGAAGGTAGATACAGCTATTATGAAGCAGGAGAAGGAACTCCAATTGTTGTCTTGCACGGTTTAATGGGAGGCTTAAGCAACTTTGATGCCGTAGCCAGTTATTTTTCTGAAAAAGGATACAAAATAGTAATACCTGATTTGCCTATATATACCCAAAACATTTTGAAAACCAACGTGAAAGCTTTTGCAAGATATGTAAAGGATTTTATCACCTTCAAAGGCTTTGACAGAGTAATTTTGTTAGGAAATTCACTGGGCGGACACATAGCTTTGTACCACACCAAGATGTATCCAGAAAAAGTTGCCGGACTGGTTTTGACAGGAAGTTCAGGACTTTACGAAAGCGCAATGGGCGATAGTTATCCTAAAAGAGGCGACTACGAATACATCAAGAAAAAAGCCGAAGGCGTTTTTTATGATCCCGCAATGGCTACCAAAGAATTAGTGGACGAAGTTTATGCTTCTGTAAACGATAGAATTAAATTAATCAAAACATTGACGATTGCCAAAAGCGCCATTCGACACAACATGGCCAAAGATTTGCCAAAAATGCACGTTCAAACCTGTCTTATTTGGGGAAAAAACGACAGCGTCACCCCTCCAAATGTAGCCGAAGAGTTCAACGAATTGCTGCCAAATGCCACTTTATACTGGATTGACAAATGTGGTCACGCCGCCATGATGGAACATCCTGATGAATTCAATCGTTTATTGGAAGATTGGTTGACACATACGCATTTAAAGGCGCACTAGTTTTTTTGTAAAGAATTTAAAACTATCATCATGAAAATTAATACCGCCGAATTTATTGTCAGCAACTCCGAAGTTGAAAAATGCCCAAAAGACTTTTTGCCGGAATACGCTTTTATAGGCCGTTCCAATGTTGGAAAGTCATCATTGATCAATATGCTGACCAATCATAAAAATTTGGCAAAAACCTCGGGAAGACCAGGAAAAACACAATTAATCAACCACTTTCTGATTAACAACAATTGGTTTCTTGTCGATTTACCAGGTTATGGCTATGCCAAAGTTTCCAAGAAAACCAAATCTGTTTTTCAGCAATTCATTACGGATTATTTCGAAACAAGAGAACAACTCGTTTGTGCCTTTGTATTGATCGACATTCGCCACGAAGCACAATCCATCGACATTGAATTTATGTCGTATATGGGCGAAAGCGAAATTCCTTTCTGCATCATTTTCACCAAAGCCGACAAGATTAGCAAAACCAAAATAGACTCGCATATTGCCGCTTACAAAAAGCAGATGTTTGCCAACAATTGGGCCGAAATGCCTCAGTATTTCGTGACATCAGCCACCGAATCTACGGGAAAAGAAACCCTTTTGGATTATATTGACGAAGTAAACCAGGAAGTTTTCAAAAACAATAACGAGTTCTAAACAGAACTTCATAAACATAAAATATCCCAAAACTCGATTTGAATTTTGGGATATTTTTTTTTATAATCAAATCTGCATTACGCCTTCAACTCCAGCTTTTCGGCAAAATAATCGCAAAAATCTTTCATGGTAGCCGACATTTTTTCGTCGCCAGTGGCACGTTGAAACGTTTCGGTCATAGACATCAAGGTTTGATGAAAGAAAATTTTCATTTCGTCAACCGGCATATCTTTAGTCCATAATTCAATACATTTTGTTGATTTTTCGTTGCTGTCCCAAACCGACAGCATAAACGCTTTAGATTCTTCTGCGTGTATTCCTCCTTCGGATGCCGTCCACATTAATTTCTCTGGAACTCGATTTTCGTCCAATTCGATGCTTAACTTAATTTCTGATGTATTTGTAATTGCCATTATTTCTTTGGTTTATATTTAGATTTTTCAAATATTTCTTTAGCATTCATTTTTAATAGTTGCTCAATAGGAACATCGTTGTTTTTTGCATAGGAACGAACAATTTGCCAACCTATCCAGCCCCCCACTCTTCCTGGCGATTCATTGTCAATTTCAAGATAAAACTTGGAAAAAGGCGCCGGATTCACAAATCGGTTACCCAATTTAGAATCATGACTGTACAACATTTCCTTTTCCAGAAAATAACGCCACATATAACTTTCGTTTTCTTCACACCATTTAATTTGTTCTGGCGTATATCCCATTTTGTCTGCATCGCTATACTCAGGTAAAAGCAGGTCTTTCAAGTACAATTGCTTTCCAGAATAAATCATTTGGCTCAACAAATCATTATCGGTTAAAGGAGCTATTTTATTGACAGAAAAAGCCGAAACCACATCCGGCATCATCTGTTTTTCTTCGAAATTTTGCTTTAAATAACTTGGAAATTGGTAGAATTTATGTTCTTTTCCTAAATACAATTCAAGAGAAACAATCAACAAGCTGTCGGCATAAATCACCTTGCTATTATAATCCATTTCAGAGATTACGGTAATTACTTTGGGCGTTTTGGTTTTGGGGAAATTATATTTTATGTGTTTAAAAAGTGTTTCCAATTCTTTTTGAACCGGTTCGAAATTGGAGTATTTTTTTTGAACTTCAGTATACAATTCTCTCCAAAGCGGATTTTGCATTTTCTCCAACCAAACGTTGTCGTCATTTCCAGCCGGAAAGAAAAAAGGAAATTCTTTCTTTAATTTCCCCAAATCTTTTGGAGCTGTTTCGAAAAAAAGTTTATCAAAACGCTCCACTTTAATTTTTACAGGAATTGATTCAACCTCTTTCTCAACTTTTGATTTATTATCACAAGAAGCAATAACCAACATTAAGGTAATTATAAAAATTATTGTTTTTTTCATTTATATTTTTTTTGAGGCCCAATTTCATTATTCTCGCATTTCTTGTCGGAATAAGCGAACTTAATTTGAAATGAAATAGATACTGTCTATAAAATTATTATTTTTGCAAATATACAATTCCTACTTTTCAAAAACCCAAAGTATCATGACTAAAAAAAGTACGCTCCAAGTTGAAAAAGTGAATACTCATATTGTAAATTGGTTAAAAACTTATGCAGAAAACGCAAAAGTACAAGGTTTTGTTGTGGGGATTTCTGGCGGAGTCGATTCAGCAGTTACATCTACTCTTTGTGCACAAACCGGCTTGACCACTTTATGTGTTGAAATGCCCATACATCAAGCACCAAGCCACGTAAGCCGAGGACGAGAACACATCGAACAACTGAAAAAAAGATTCCCTAACGTTAAAAATATTGAAGCTGATTTGACATCCGTTTTTGAAGATTTTAAAAAAATTGTGCCAAACAATTTTGAAATCGACAAAGTAAACCTATCTTTGGCGAATAGTCGTGCTCGTTTGCGCATGACCACTTTATATTATTTTGCTGGAGTCCATAGCTTGTTAGTTGCAGGAACCGGAAACAAAGTAGAGGATTTTGGCGTAGGCTTTTATACAAAATATGGCGATGGTGGTGTTGATTTGAGTCCAATAGCTGATTTAATGAAGTCAGAAGTATATTCTCTTGGAGAATTTTTAAAAATCCCAACATCCATTTTAGTTGCTTCTCCAACCGATGGTTTATTCGGCGACGAAAGAACGGACGAAGACCAACTTGGCGCCAGTTATGATGAACTGGAATGGGCTATGCTTGAGGATGAAAAAGAAAAAAAGTCAGAAAATTACACCGAAAGAGAAAAAAAAGTGATACAAATATATAAGCGATTAAACGCGATTAATCAACATAAAATGAATGAAATACCCGTTTGTTTAATCCCTGAAGAATTTAAGTAGTATTTTTCTATTGACTTTCTGTAATTTACAGATATTATTTACTAACTTTACATTTCGAAAGAGATAAACAATTCTAAAATTAAAAAAATTATGATAAAAGTTTGTTTAGCCGATAACCACCCTGTTGTACATTTTGGAGTAAAATCTTATTTTAAAGATCACGATGACATTTCAATTGTTGCCAACGTAGGGAATTTTATGATGGTAAGAGATATTCTTCTTACCAAAGAGATTGATGTTTTAATCTTGGATCTAGAGTTAGAAGGACTCTCAAGTATTTTTGAAGTTAAAAATATTTTGAAAAATTTTCCAAAGACAAAAATCATCATCTTTAGCGACCTTTCAGAGCAGATTTATGCGCCTAATGCCATCAAAGCAGGTGTTGCTGGTTTCATTTCTAAAAAAGAGAAACTAGAAACTTTAGGCCAATCCATTATCAAAGTACATCAAGGAAAGATAATCATAAATGAAACTGTTAAGAAAAACCTTGCCTTAATTGCAAAACAAAACAAAAGCGAACGTTTGTACAGAAAACTGTCCAATCGTGAAGTGGAAGTTTTACGCTATTTAAGTGATGGTAAGAAAAACAACGAAATCTCTAAAATACTGGGACTCAACGAAAAAACAATCAGTACTTATAAATTAAGGCTGTTGCAAAAATTGAATGTTACCAATCTAGTAGATTTGGTAAACAAGGCAAAAACATTGGAAATAGTTTAATTACTATAACGCGACATCACTCTTCCCAATTTTTTGGAAAAAGAGTTGATTAGTTTAGAATAATCCATTGCCATAGACAAAGGCTCTATATTATCTGACCCAGGCTCAGAAGATATAGAGCCTTTTATTTCTTCGATAATTCTATCGACCAAATACCAACGCATTGTCAAGATGGTTTCAGACACATATTGACTAATCGTGTCCGTTTTTGTCTTTGGAAAAATATTTTGCCCTTCCCAATTGTGCAAGACAACCCTTTCATCTTCCATCAAAATATCGGTTACTTCTTGGGCCAAATCAGGATGCAAATGCATTAAATATTGCTCAATATTAAAATTTTCGTTTTGTAAATAATAATTAACCAAACCGTTGAATATATCCCGAAACAAGGGATTTGCCAACTCTACTTCATCTTCCTGCAAACTCAAATAGATGCGTTGAAACACTTTGTATTGCTTCTTTTCGATTACATTTTCGATCTCTCCTTCTTCATTCGCCTTCAAAAGCACGTCTTCAAATTCTTCTGTTTTGTTACCGTACAACAAAAGGACTTCTATAATTTTTCTTTCCAATCCATAGAGAATATCTATTTTCTGAACTTGGGCTGGCGCATCATTCTTTACAACTTCAAAAGCTTTTTGCTCTTGTTTCTGTTTTTTTCCAATGTCGGCAACATCTTTTTGAACCAATTGCGCCAAAGTACTCACCAAAACTTGCTCCGAAATATCCATGATTCGGGAACATTCCTGAATGTAGATTTCGCGTTGAATTCTATCCGGAATTTTGGAAATACTCACCACCATGTCCCGAATCAAATCGGCTTTTTTTATAGGATCATTCTTCGCATCATTCATCAACAAAGACGCTTTGAACTGGATAAAATCTTTGGAATTTTTCTCTAAATAATTAACCAATTCTTCATAAGGCGTTTTCTTGGCAAAACTATCCGGATCTTCTCCGTCAGGAAATGCACAAACTTTCACGTTCATTCCTTCCTCCAGAATCAAGTCGATTCCTCGAATGGAAGCGCGCAATCCCGCAGCATCACCGTCAAAAAGAACGGTTATATTTTTGGTCAACCTGTTGATTAAACGAATTTGGTCTGGCGTCAAAGCTGTTCCTGAGGAAGCAACCACGTTTTCTATTCCGGCTTGATTGAACTGAATCACATCAGTGTAACCTTCGACTAAATAACAATTATTTTGTTTGGCAATGGCTTGTTTTGCCTGGAAAATTCCATACAAAACCTTGCTCTTGTGGTAAATGTCACTTTCGGGCGAATTGAGGTATTTTGCAGCTTTCTTGTCGTTGGCCAAAATTCGTCCACCAAATCCCAAAACTCTTCCCGACATACTTTGTATAGGAAACATCACTCGCCCTTTGAAACGGTCAAACGGCCTGTCGTCTTTAGGAATGGTCAAACCCGTGCTTTCCAGAAATTCTAATTTATAGCCTTTTCCCAGAGCTTCTTTGGTAAAAGCATCCCAAGCTTCGGGAGAATATCCTAGGGAGAATTTTTTTATGGTTTCGCCCGTGAAACCTCTTTCCTTGAAATAAGAAAGACCGATGGCTTTTCCTTCTTCCGAATGCAACAACGTGTTGTGGAAATAATCTTTGGCAAATTCAGAAACCAAATACATACTTTCGCGAACATCGGTATTGGCTTTTTCTTCGTCGGTTTGCTCGGTTTCCTCGATTTCGATATTGTATTTTTTGGCCAAAAACCGAATGGCTTCCGGATAGGTAAAATGGGAATGTTCCATCAAGAAAGCCACTGCATTACCGCCTTTTCCAGAACTGAAATCTTTCCAAATCCCTTTGGCAGGCGAAACCATGAACGATGGCGAACGCTCATCCGAGAATGGACTCAATCCTTTGAAGTTGCTTCCAGCTCGTTTTAACTGAACAAAATCACCAATAACCTCCTCTACACGAGCAGTTTCGAAAACAGTATCTATGGTGGCTTTTGAAATCAATTTGTTTAAGGTTGAAGTTGGAAAGGCTCAAAGATACAAAGTAAGACTATCAATGGCAATGGTAATATCGAAAATCAATTCATCATTTCGTGGCTTTGAGACATTGCAAACTTCCTAACCGAAAACTTTCGGTTAAATAAATTTTCTTACGAAAGATGAATGTTATTTTTGCACATATTTTACAATCTCGTAAAAAGAGTTTTTAGTTAGCTTTTATTCTTTTTCTTTTTAGTAGTTGTTGTAGTAGTTGAACGAATGCCATTTGGATTTATAATTATTTTTGTTTTTCCTTTATCAATAACAGTCGAATGAGTACCGTCGGGATTTACAATTATTTTTGTCGTTATGTTGTCGATTACGGTTGAATGAGTACCGTCAGAACTTATAATTGTTTTTGCCGCCCCGTTGTCAATTACGGTAGAAGGAGTGCCGTCAGGATTTACAATTGTTTTTGTCGTCCCGTTGTCGATTACGGTTGAATGAGTACCGTCAGGATTTACAATTGTCTTTGTCGTTCCGTTGTCGATTACGGTCGAATGAGTACCGTCAGGATTTACAATTGTCTTTGTCGTTCCGTTGTCGATTACGGTCGAATGAGTACCGTCAGGATTTACAATTATCTTTGTCGTTCCGTTGTCGATTACGGTTGAATAAGTACCGTCAGGATTTACAATTGTTTTTGTCGTCCCGTTGTCGATTACGGTTGAATGAGTACCGTCAGGATTTACAACAACTGTTTGGGCTTGTACGCTATGCAATACAGCTAAAAATGTAAAAATCAATAATGTCTTTTTCATATTTTTTTTAATAGTGATTCTGTCGTTAGTCAAATTAACGCTAATGTTTAAATTTGTATGTCATCATTCTTATTGTCATTATTTTTTAAATCAATTAAAATCCCAACGAACTCCAAGAGAAATATTGTTTTGATCTATTGCATTATTTTCGAATAATGGATTTAAATCGTATTTCAAATACAAGCTCGTTTCCTTGTAACCAAGGTAAGTACTCACGCCATAAATAAAATCATTTGCATTAAAATCGCCTTTGGTTTTTATTCTAATTTTATCATCGTCGATGTTGTAATACATTTTTTGTTTTGATTTGATGCGGAAACCTCCATAACCTCCAATTCCGAAACGAACTCCTTTGTGAGAAGAAAAACTGGAATTTCCATGGTTTGATTTTTTTCCTGAAAAATCAAATTCTAGATGCAAAGGAGCAACCAAATAGACATTTTTAAAACGGGAATCTTCCAATTCATAAGGGAAAACTTCAAGATTGGTTTGGCTATTTGGAGCCGGTACAAAATAGCGATTATCAGTTGGGCAAATGTTATTGTACATCACTGAAAACCCATATTTCAAATGCAATAAATTATGATTTTTTAAAATTCTGGTATTTTCAGTAAACCCCCATTCGAAGAAATGAGATTGCCAATAATAAAAATCCGAGTTGGCAACAGCTTTATTTGTCACTAGATTATTGACTCCGAACGCTAAAACAAACTGCGAAGTGGTTCTTTTTTCAGTTTTATCATTTTTGTTTTTTATTTTCATTGCTGGAAAGTAGAAAGCATATGAAGTGTGAGTTGAATCAGTTACTTTTATTTTTCCATCTACTTTTTGTTGAACAAGATTTTCTAGTTTTTGTTGTTCGATAGCCACTCTATTTTCAATATTTTTAGCTCTGGTTTCGGCTAATTTTTGTTTTTTTGCTTCAGCATCTTCTTTTGTTATAATGCCGTTTTCTAATTCTACATTTACGGCTTCAACTTCAATTTTTAGTGCTGATTTTTCTTCTTTTGTAATGTTTTCAATCTCGGATGAGATTGATTTTACCTGAGATTCAAAGCTTTTTTGCGCATATATTTTACTCATAAAAAGCAGGATAAATACCGTTAGATAAAAGATAATTTTTGTCATAATGTTAAGATTTTAATTGTTCGATTTTTGATTGATGATGATTATTGATTATTTCTGTTGGCCAAAGCTTCTCTGGCTTCTTTGTATTTTCGGGTTATTGTGTTTAATGCTTTTTCTCTAAAAGAAAGTTGCAATTCGCCGTCAACTTGATTTAATAAATCTTTTGAATGGATTTTTACGGATGGATTTTTAACACCTGATTTTTGATTTTTTTCTACCGAAGCCATTAAGCTGTCAATGTTTTCTGGACTTATATTTTTATGTTCCGCAATTGCTAAGTTTTGATTATTATATTGAATTTGAGTTACAATAGTTTCCTGATTTTTTAGGGTTGAATTTTCGACCTTGCTTTTAGTGCTTTTTTGAGTTTGTACCAAAGGTTTTGTTTCTGACTTTAAAATGGTTTTAGAAAAATTCGGCTCTGATTTTATTGATTTAATTTCAGTTTTTGAATTTTCTTTTGGGATTGAATTTTCGATTACAACTGCATTTTTTTTGATGTCAATTTTGTTTTCTTTTTGAGTAAAATATAAAGTCACAACGAGTAAAAACCCAACAAAACTTGCAGCAATATAAATCCAAGAAAATTTGTTCTTTGACTTTTTCTCTTCGGCTGTCAACATAGCGTCAAGTTTATCCCAAGCCATATCCGATGGTTTGATTTCACGAGAATTCAACTGCTCCCTGAATTGTGTTTCTATATTATTCCGTTCCATTGCTGTAATTTTTTAGCTTTACTATTTGCTCTTTCAATATTTTTCTGGCGTGGGACAATTGCGACTTTGAGGTACCTTCTTTGATTCCCAACATACTCGCAATTTCCTGGTGTTTATAACCTTCAATTGCATACAAATTGAAAATGATTTTGTAGCCGTCCGGCAAACCGTCAATCAAAGACTGGATATCTTCTACCGAAATTTGACTTTCAATATTGTTGAAACTATCTTCAGAATAATTCTCGTCCTCAATAAAACTCAGTTTCTTTTGAACCCTGATCTGTGAAATACACTCATTGACCATAATCCGTCTTATCCAACCTTCAAAACTTCCTTTTTTTTCAAAATTTTTCAAATTGGAGAACACTTTCATGAATGCCGTTATCATGATGTCTTCGGCTTGATGAACGTCCTTCATATATTGTCGGCAAACACTTAACATTTTCGAAGAAAATTGGACGTAAATCTTTTGTTGGGCAGATCGATTGTTCTCGATGGCCAAACGTATGATTTCATTTTCTTCTTGATTTAAGTAAAGTACTTTCAAATTCTTTTTATAAAGTGTTTCTATAAGTAAGACGAATCTGCTTGCAAAAAGGTTGCATCGGCAATTACATTTTTAAACAAAAAAAACAAAAACCTCAATAAAATCAAGGCTTTAGAAGATATATTTATAAGTGAAAAAATTATTTTTTTCTTTCGATAACGTAATTAACCATCAAAATCAAGGCGTCTTTAAACTCTGATTGGGGATAATTATCCAGAAGCAGAAGCGCTTCTTGCTGGAATTGGGCCATTTTTTGTTCGGCATACAACAAGCCGTTATGGTCTTTCACGAAGTTAATCACTTCTTTTACTCGTTTCTTGTCTTTATTGTGGTTTTTTATGGAATTGATGAGCCAAGATTTTTCTTTGGAAGTACAATTATTCAAAACGTGAATAAGCGGCAAAGTCATTTTTTGTTCCTTGATGTCGATTCCAGTGGGTTTTCCAATGGCATCGTCGGTATAATCAAACAAATCGTCCTTGATTTGGAAAGCCATCCCGATGAGTTCCCCAAATTTGCGCATATTCTCCACCTGAACTTCATCTTCAACCACCGATTTTGCCCCCAAAGCGCAACAAGCGGCAATTAAGGTAGCAGTTTTTTTTCGGATGATTTCATAGTAAATATCTTCGGTAATGTCGAGTCTTCTGGCTTTTTCGATTTGCAATAATTCGCCTTCACTCATTTCACGCACGGCGACGGAAATAATTCTCAACAAATCAAAATCGCCGTTATCTATGGATAGCAACAACCCCTTTGACAATAAATAATCGCCAACAAGGACGGCAATTTTGTTTTTCCAAAGGGCATTGATGGAGAAAAAACCTCTTCGACGATTGCTGTCATCCACCACATCATCATGTACCAATGTTGCGGTATGAATCAGTTCGATTACCGATGCTCCACGGTAGGTTCTTTCGTTTACCATTCCTCCAGAAACCATTTTGGCAGTCAAGAAAACAAACATTGGACGCATTTGTTTTCCTTTTCGATTCACTATATAGTAAGTAATCCTGTTCAGCAAAGCCACTTTGGAAGTCATCGATTCATAGAACTTTTTTTCGAAAAGTTCCATCTCGTTGAAAATGGGCTGCTTTATTTGAGAAGTGATATTCATTAGAGTCCAAATATACTATTTTTAGAATAGAAAAAAACAACTCTTTTCGCACGGCATTCGCTTTTAAAAAAAAATTAACACAAATTTCACCAATTCATAAAAATGGTAAATTCGTGAAAATTCAATTTTATAATCAATAAAATTTACTTCGTCAGTTCGCTAGTGTGGGCTAATTCGTGTCTGAAAATTTTAAATGCGAATGCCTTGCTTTTTTCGGGAAGTGAAGTTTTTATGCTTCTTTATTGGCCAATTGACCGCAAGCCGCATCGATGTCTTTTCCGCGACTTCTTCTCACTTTTACCACAATTCCGGTGGCTTCGAGTGCTTTTATGTAGGCGTTGATAGATTCTTCCGAAGCTTGTTGGAATTCGCCGTCATCAATGGGATTGTACTCTATCAAATTGACTTTGCAAGGAACATATTTGCAGAATTTGACCAAGGCGTCTACCGAAGCCTTGTTGTCGTTGATTCCTTTCCAAACCACATATTCATAAGAAATCTTGCTTTTGGTTTTTCGATACCAATATTCCAAAGCTTCTCTCAAATCAGCCAAAGGAAAATTTTCGCTGAAAGGCATAATCTTGGAACGAATTTCATCTATTGCGGAATGCAACGAAACTGCCAATTTGAATTTTACCTCATCATCGGCCATTTTCTTGATCATTTTTGGAACACCGGAAGTCGAAACCGTGATGCGTTTTGGCGACATTCCCAAACCTTCGTTTGAAGTAATCATTTCGATGGCTTTCATCACATTGTTGTAATTCATGAGTGGTTCGCCCATTCCCATAAACACAATATTCGACAAAGGATGATTGTAATACAAACGGCTTTCCTTGTCGATGGCTATAACTTGGTCGTAAATCTCGGCAGGTTCCAGATTTCGCATTCTTTTCAGTCGTGCCGTGGCGCAAAAATTGCAATCCAAGCTGCAACCCACTTGACTCGAAACACAAGCCGTTGTTCTGGTATTGGTTGGAATCAAAACACTTTCGACCACCAAGCCATCGTGCAAACGAACCGCATTTTTGACCGTTCCGTCTTCACTTCGTTGCATCGTATCGACCTTTATGTGATTGATGACAAAGTTGTTTTCGAGCATCGTTCGAGTTGCTTTCGCCACATTGGTCATATCTTCAAAACTGTGTGCACCTTTGCTCCACAACCATTCATAAACTTGGTTTCCGCGAAAAGCTTTATCGCCATTGGCAACAAAAAAATCGCGTAATTGTTCTTTAGATAAGGCTCGAATGTCTTTTTTCTCCATCATAGTGCAAAGTTAATTACAATTTTGAATTATATTGAATTTTTCTAAGCCCCAAAATTATATTTTGTAACTTTGTTTTTGAAAAATGAAAAGGTATGGGACTTCCAGAATTAAAACAGAAAATCCAGATGCAAATCGAAAATGCGGACGAACGTTTGTTGCGTATCGTTTCTTCGGTTTTTGATAATTATTTGAGTGAAGATACAAATACCGAAAATGTTGTTTCAGAGCCTACTGTTGCCTATGATATAAATGGAAAACCTTTGACATTAAAACAATACAACAAAGAAATTGACAAAGGAATCGATGATTTTAATAATGGAAGATTTATCTCCCAAGAAGATTTAGAAAAAGAAATAGATAGTTGGTATGATGAATAAATTTAAAATAATTTGGTCATCAGAATCAATAAAAGATTTGAAAAAAATTAAAAATAATGTTTCAAAATCTAAATTAAAAAACATTGCAACAGCTCCCAAACAAATAATCTTTGGAGAACAATTTCAAATTGATGAATACAGAAAAGATTGCAGAAGAATAATCGAAGGCAACTACAAAATCTTATATCAATTTAAAAACGATGAAATCAGGATAGTCAAAATTTTCAATTCACTTCACGACCCAATAAAAAGTTTATCTTAATGCACTTCATTTCCCAAGAACTAGAAAATTATATCGAGCAACATTCCGAAAAAGAACCTGAATTGTTGGCGGCTTTGAACAAGGAAACCTATCAAAAAGTTTTGCTGCCTCGAATGCTGAGCGGGCATTTTCAAGGACGCGTTTTGAGTATGTTGTCCAAATTGATTCGTCCCTTAAATATTCTCGAAATCGGAACTTATACCGGTTATTCGGCTTTGTGTTTGTGCGAAGGAATGCAGGAAAACGGCACGCTTCACACGATTGACATCAAGGAAGAATTGGTCGATTTTCAGCGCAAACATTTTGACAAATCGCCTTGGGGAAACCAAATTGTGCAACATCTTGGCGAGGCTTTGGACATTATTCCGACATTAGACACGAAATTTGACTTGGTTTTTATTGATGCCGACAAGGAAAACTACATTAACTATTTTGAATTGATTGTTCCAAAAATGAACAAGGGCGGCATTATTCTTTCGGATAATGTGTTGTGGAGCGGAAAAGTTCTGGAACCCTTGAATCCTAAAGACATTAGCACTAAAATATTATTGGAATACAATCAATTGCTGAAAAACGATCCGAGAGTGGAAACGGTTTTATTGCCTATTCGGGATGGATTGACGGTAAGTCGGGTTTTGTAAAATAATTAGAAGCATATAGCTTCCTTGCTTTTAATAAATTCCAGTAGAAAAACTTCTCTTCAGTGCTATTTGATACAATTTGAACATCAAAAAAGCCAATATTGCACCACACAAATACCCAGAAATTATATCCAATGGATAATGCAATCCTAGATATATCCTGCTGTAAGCGAAGATTAACGGCCACAGAAACAGTAACCAAAAGTATTTGAAATCCCTTTTAAAAATAAGATATAAAAATGTGGTAACCGCCATTGAACTTGTGGCGTGACCCGAGAAAAAACTAAAAGAATTTCTGGATTGTACAATTCGTATGAAAGAATTTATTTCCGGATTATTGCATGGTCGCAATCTTTGGACTCCGTTTTTGAACAAATTGGCGATTTGGTCAGTACAAACTAATAAAATTGCCACGAATAACATCAAAAAAAGGGCTTGCTTCGCTCCCAATTTCCTAAAAACGAGATACAACAAGAACAAAAAAAGTGGCGTCCAATAGATTTGTTTGGTAATAATCAACCAAAGACCGTCATAAGTATCTGATCCCAAGCTATTCAAGAAAACAAATAATTTGACATCAAGCGACAATATTTTTTCCAGCATTATTTGGTGCGTTTTATAGGTCCAATGGCATCCTCAATTTCTTCTTGAAGCTTATCAACTTGAGGAGTTGCATCTTCTAACACGCTACTTTGAACTTTGCTGATTTCAGACGAGAAAGAATCCGACATTCCTTTCAATGGATTTGTGTCACCCAGCAAATTAGCTTTGGCACTATTGATTTCTGAAGTAATATTTCCGGTTAAATCATTCAACATTTTTTTGTCGAAACCATTGTCTTCGGCACCTTTTTGAATTTCGCTTTTTATATCGTTGGTGGCATTTTTCAATTGCGCCATTGCTTTCCCCATGGTACGGGCAATTTCCGGCACTTTGTCAGACCCAAAAAGCATCAAGATGATAAACAAAATGAAAATTAATTCGCCTCCTCCTATTCCAAACATAATCTATTTTTTAGATTGCAAAGTTACAAAGATGTACAGTTACAAAATATTCTAATTAATAATTAATTAACGAAAAATCGATTCTTGATTTTTATTTTTCAAATGTAGTAAATCTTTTGAATTCCTCGTTTTTGATGACCAGAAATTCAATTAACTCAAATTCGGCTTCGGGTTTTAGGAGCGCTTTCGATTTGGGATCGTTTTCGCAATAAATCAGGAAAAGCCCAATTTCATCCTCTTTCAGCTTCAATGTATTGGTAAAAAAAAAGGGATGGATTCGTTTTGGGACAATTTCGGTAAAATCGCCATAGTCAACTTCTTTATCCTTATAGACATTCTCTTTGAAGAACGATTTCCATATCATTTTCCCTATTCGATCAACGTCCATTCCGTATTTTATCTCCGTTGGCATCAAGGGATTGTCCGGCGAAGACTGTTTGTCATCAAAATATTCCGTGTCAATAATGTTTTGAATATTGCCTAGATTTGGTTTTATGACCGTATTGGTAACAACAACTTCTTTTAATGGATTTATGAGTGTGTTCATTTTTATTATTAATACCGAAACAGCAAAATCCTTTTCAGACAAGACAATTTTCTTCGGCTTTAACCCCATACTCGAAAAAAGCAAGGTATCGTTTGTTTTTGCCATGATATCGAAAAAACCTTGAGTTTTTATAAATGCCCTTGAATTTGAATTCACGTTAAGAACATAACCACTTTGAATACTGACCGAATCGTTTACAACCATACCGTGTAATGGTTTCCTGGTCAATGTTTGTCCAAAACAAAACTGACAAAACAAACAGAAAGCAAGAATTATGTTTTTAGTTTTCATCTTGAAATGATTTCGTTAAATTAGTTGACCAATACAACATTCGTGAGGCATTGGTGTTTTTTTTGAGAACACAAAGAAGAAATACGATACAGTATTCAACCATAGGAAAGTTACGAAAATTACCTGAACTAATCAACAGGAATTCTTGCAACTTCCCAATAATTTGTTCAAAGAAAAAATATGCATTTTATTTATTCTCGGCAGCGATAATTAGATTATATTTTTCTGCCAAAGACACCATCACAAACTCTATTTTAGTTTTGTTTTTGGATTTCAGAACTGTAATAAATTTTTCGTTCTCAACAATATAATATTGAAAACCTTTTACATATTCCGTTGGGATTTTTAGGGTATTTACATAATATTCGTCTTCAAAAAGGAGGTCTGTTTTTTCCAACAAACTTATTTTATTTTCCAATTTTATCAATTTCTTAGTCATTGCCGTTCTACCATTTACACTATTCAAGAAGGCATCGACATCCAAAGACCCGCCTAAAAGACCTAACAAATCAATAGGTTTAAAATCACCCGCCGTGTACAACCTCCTTTCCATTTGGGTTCGATGCTTTATTCCTGAGGGAGAAATCCCCAAGTCGACGGCATTAATTTCAAAATGTTTATTGACTACCACTTCATCGAGCTCGGTGGTTTTTGCCGTTAACTTAATAATTAAAACCTCTGTTTTCAAATCTTCCTCCTCGATTGATCTGCGATAATATTCCAAATTCACGGAAGAAAAAACCAACAAATCATCGGCTTTCGCCAAAATAAAAAAGTCGCCATTGTTGTCACTTACCGCGCTTTTTTCGTTAACCAAATTAACAATGTTAACTCCAGCGACATTCCCTGATTCAGTCACTGTTTTTCCGTGAATCAATTTCTCGCCAGTTGCTTGACCAAAAGTAATTTGAAAAAATAAACCCAAAACAAATAGTATAATTTTACTTTTCATCCGAGATAATTAGGTTGTATTTTTCTGCCAAAGAAACCATCCCAAACTCGATTTGAGTTTTGTTTTTAGATTTCAAAATAGAGGTAAATCTTTCGTTATCAACAATGTAATATTTAAAACCTTTAACATATTCTGATGGAATTTTTAATGTTTTTCTAAAATAATCTTCATTAAACATATTGTCAATTTGATCTATGAAAGACAATTTACCTTCTACTACTATTTCCTTTTTGAGCATGGCTGTCCTGCCTGACATAAAATTTAAAAGGGCATCGCCTGCTGTTGAAGTTGCGGTGTACAATTTCCTTTCTTCAGGAGTTCGATGTTTCATTCCGCTTGGTGAAATTCCCATATCAACAGCATTAATATTGTCATATCTTTTAACAACGACCTCTTTTAAACTGGTAATTCTGGATTCCATTTTAACGAGAAACTCGGTTTGAAAATCTTTTTTTTCCAAAACAACCCGAATCTCTTTGAGATGTATCGCCGAAAACAAGAGCGTATCACCCGGAATGGCAGCTATCGAAAAATAGCCGTCTTTTTCGGTTATGGTGGATTTTTCGGTTTTCAAGTTGATTACATATATCCCTTCAAGATCAATAGTATTGGCATTGATTTTACCATTCAAGGCAGTCCCGCCTGATTCTTGAGCCAAAACTATATTGGCAGCCAAAATAAAGAAGAGGCATAATTTTATTTTCATCAACAGGATAGTCAAACATTCTTAGGTGTAAAAGTATCGCAATGCCTTCCAAATTAAGTATTAAGGACTTGGTAAATATATGTTAATTAAAAGCCATAAAAGTCTCAATAAAAAACACGATTTTATACCTTTAACCCAAACTTATTTTGTTCAAATAAAATGAAATCGAAGACTACTTCGTTCGTTCGCCTTTTAGGCTCGGGTCACGAATTCCAAAAAAAAAAAAAAACAATTTTAAAATTTTATGAGTAAAAATTTAATTATTGCCAGCACATCCACGCTTCACGGAGGAGATTATTTAGAGTATTTATTACCCGAATTAAGTGTTCATTTCAAACATTGTAAAACAATATTATTTATACCATTTGCAAGACCTGGCGGAATTTCACACGAAGAATACACTGCAAAAGTTGCTTCGGCTTTCGCCAAAATAAATAAAAAAGTTAAAGGCATTCACGAATTTGAAGATTTATCCACAGCAATCACCAATGCACAAGGAATTTTTACCGGTGGAGGAAACACTTTTTTGTTGGTAACCCAATTGTACAAGAACAAGATTATGACCGTTCTTGCCGAAACCGTAAAAAGAGGAACTCCTTATTTAGGCACAAGCGCTGGAAGCAATATTTGCGGACTGACAATGCAAACCACGAATGACATGCCCATTATTTATCCACCCAGTTTTGTAACATTGGGATTGATTCCTTTTAATTTGAACCCTCATTATCTTGATCCAGATTTCGACTCAACACATATGGGAGAAACCCGTGAAATGAGAATAAACGAGTTTCATTCGTTCAATAATGTTCCCGTTTTAGGACTTAGAGAAGGAAGTTGGCTGGAAGTAAAAGGAGACAAAACAACTTTGAAAGGCACACTGCAGGCTAGACTCTTTATGCCGAATCAAACTGCAGTGGAAATTAAAAGCGGAATGGACTTGAGTTATTTAAAATAAAAAACCCCAAACGTTTGTTTGAGGTTTTGGAGCGAAAGACGAGGCTCGAACTCGCGACAACCAGCTTGGAAGGCTGGAGCTCTACCAACTGAGCTACTTTCGCATTATTTTGTAAATTTATATTTGCTTTTAAAAGACAAATAAAAACCCCACACTTTCGTTTGAGGTTTTAGAGCGAAAGACGAGGCTCGAACTCGCGACAACCAGCTTGGAAGGCTGGAGCTCTACCAACTGAGCTACTTTCGCATTACTACGGTGCAAATATACTTAATCATTCAGTTTATTTGCAAGTTTTTTTTTGATTATTTTTTTGAAAACACCAACTTTGCCATAACCGTTTTAAAACTAAATTGTTAGAAATTCATTATTTTTATACCATTATGGCAATTATAAAAAAAATAGCAACCACAGAGACCTATCCTGTAAGGCTTCCCGTGCTTCGAAAAGGAAAACCTGTAGAGAGTTGCCGCTTTGATGGTGACGACTTGGAAACAACTCTTCATTTTGGACTTTTTTTGGATCAGGAATTAGTTGGCATCGTTTCATTGTTCAAAAAAAACAACCCTGTTTTCTTGGAAAAAAACCAGTTACAAATTCAAGGTATGGCTGTTTTGGAAAATCACAGAAAAAAAGATTTTGGCAAAGCACTCATCATCCAATGCGAAGAAGAATGCAAAAATCAAGGTGCGGACTTGATTTGGTTCAATGCGAGAATGGAAGCCTGCGGATTCTATGAAAAAATGGGATACCAAAAAACAGGCACACCTTTTGCAATTCCCGATGTTGGAGAACATATCATAATGTTTAAAAATAATAAAAATGAATAAATTTTTTATTTTATTTCTGATATTCAATGTTTTCAGTTGTGAAAAAGAAGTAACAAAAAAGAAAGCAACTCTTAGTTCATCAACTCCAATTCCGGCAATTCAACCAGAAGCAAAAACATTTCTGGTCGACAGTGCTTTGGTACAATCTTTCAAAAACAAATTACTCAATGAGTTGTATAAATCTACCGATCATAAAATTATTTGGCTATCAGGAGAAAACAGAAAAATTATCTTGGAAGAACTCTACAATTCCGAAGACGAAGGACTAAATCCCGCTGATTACAATGTAAATAAGTTGAGAAAATTTGAAAGAAAAATCACCAGTCTAAACAATCAGGAAATGGCAAATTATGACATTTTACTTTCTCAAAGCTTTCAAAAATACATTTCACACTTATCCAATGGAAGGTTAAATCCCCGAGAATTGTACAAAAACTGGGATTTGAAAGAAAACAAAATAGACATTAACAAAACAATAGTCAATCTACTTAAAAGTGACTCGTTGGCCTATAAAATTGAACTTTTGAAACCCCAGCATCTTGTTTACAAAAAACTAAAAAAAGCCCTCAAAATAATTAACACTTTACCAAAAGATGCTTTTAAAAGAATAGAAATAACAAATAAAATTGTTCAAAACGACACCAATCCCTCTTTAATTGGCATCAAAAAAAGACTAATTTATTGGAAAGACATGCAATCAAAAGACAGCTTGACACCTATTTATGACGAAGAAACCGCCCAAGCCATAAAAAAATTTCAAACTCGCCACGGATTGGCGGCGGATGGAGTTATTGGAAAAGGAACTGTTGCATCGCTTAACTTTTCGAAAAAACAGCGTAGAGAGCAAATCATTGCCAACATGGAACGATGGAAATGGTTTCCAAAAGAAATGGGAAACGAATATATAATCATCAATATTCCTGATTATAAATTAACCTTGGTTAAAAATCAAGACACGATCAGGACGCATAAAGCAATTGTTGGAAGAGCTAAAAGAAAAACTCCAGTTTTGACTTCAAAGTTGACACAAGCGATTTTTAATCCTACTTGGACCGTTCCTCCAACTATTCTGAGAGAAGACGTAATCCCGGCCATTTTAAAAAACCGAAACTATTTAGCCCAAACAAACATCAAATTATATGACAAAAACGGAAACTTAGTTCCTGCAAGCAATTGGAGATTATCCAATGCAAATAGCTATCGTTATGTACAAAGCCCCGGAACCTTTAATTCGCTGGGAATGGTCAAGCTGACTTTTCCTAATCGTTTTTCTGTGTATTTACACGATACAAATCATAAAGAATTTTTCACAAAATCCGAACGTTCCTTGAGTTCAGGCTGTATCAGGGTTGACAATCCATTAGAACTAACCGAATATTTATTAGACGACGCAGCCTATTGGAATTTAGAAAAAATTACCGAAACGCTCCAAAGCGAGAAAACGAAACAGATTAACATAAAAAAACAAGTCCAAATCCATGTCCTATATTGGACAGCTTGGAGCGAAAAAAACACCCTGATTTTTAGAGATGATATCTACGATCTGGATGCCGATTTGTATGACAAACTAAGAAGCTGAATCAAAAATTTCTTTAAAAGTTCTTGAAGGATGATATATAAACAAACAGGATTTGTTTTTTATCGTGTTAACGATTTCACTGAGTACTTCTTGCGGAATAGCTGGACAACCCAGGCTTCTTCCCAATCTTTTATTACACTTGATAAATGCGTTTGAAACATAATTTGCCGAATGCATTACCACGCCTCTTTCTCTGGCATTGTCGTTCACACCTTTTTCTAGACCGTCCAATTTCAAAGACATTCCATGTTTTCCTTTATATACTTCACCCGTGACATAAAATCCCAAACTACTTTTAAAGGATTTATTGGCATTCGAAAAACTGTTGGCAAACTCCTCGCCAGTATTTCGTCCGTGGGCAACCAAGGAATTATACAAAATGGTATTTGTACCTAAATCAATCACCCAAAGCCTTTTAACATTAGAAGACAAACTAAAATCCACCAAGGTTATTATGTTTTTTTGTATCAATCCTTTTTCTTTCAAAAGATAAAACCCTTTCAAGGCTTCTTTAAAACTTTCGATATTAGGCAAGGCAAATTGATTAGTATTAAGCGACTTATAAATCACTTCTACATTAGACTCGAAGCTAGGTTTAGACACAATGGCAACTTCTGGCTTTTTGGAATTTTCGGGATTGGTAAATTTTTCTTCTTTGAAATAAAACGAAAACAAAAGAAACAAAACAGCAAGAAACATCTTATAAATCATTGACAACGTATAGGTTACACTTCAAACTAAGGACTGCAAATGTATTACATAAATGCAATTTTTCTCAAAAATTAAGAAAAAAATATGATTTAGACAGCCAAATTACGCCAGCCTCTTTGCTGTAAAAATTCACATTTTATTTGCTTTTTGTGTTAATTTTACTATTTTTGCTTAACCATAATCATAATATATGCCGAAGTTTTACTCTTCAACTCTACTTATTTTGATTTTTATCAATTTTAGCTCTTACAGCCAAAAAAAGATACTTCAGGCAAAATCGACTATGGAAAACATCGTCATTGACGGAAAAAGCAACGAAGAAACTTGGAAATCTGCCCCAATTGCGACAGATTTTGTTATGTATGAACCTGATAATGGAAAACCCATCAGCGACAGCAAGAAGACAGAGGTAAAAATTCTCTATGACAATACCGCCATTTATGTATTGGCCATATTACGCGATGAGGAACCCAATAAAATTTCAAAAGAATTAACTAATCGTGATGTTGCCGGAATTTCAGATCAATTTATGGTTTCCATCAATGGATACAATGATGGTCAGCAGGATTTCAGGTTTTATGTAAGTGCCGCCGGCGTTCAAATGGATTGTTTGGCCATAGAAGACAACGAGGATTATACCTGGGACGCCATTTGGAGCAGCGAAGTAAGCCTAACCGATTTTGGATGGGTTGTAGAAATGAAAATTCCTTATGCTGCATTACGATTTTCAAAAGCCGAAAAACAAACTTGGGGCATCAATTTTATGCGCGAGATAAAACGGGATTTCCAAAAATATACTTGGAATCACATTGATACCAAAATAGGTTCCATAATTACGCAAGAAGGAATTCTGGAAGGAATTGAAAACATAAAAACGCCTACCAGACTTTTCTTTATACCATATACTTCGGCTTATTATCAACAAAATGGATCCGATTCCGACAAAACGTTTAAAGCAGGAATGGACATCAAATATGGAATAAACGATGCATTTACACTTGACGCCATATTAGTTCCTGACTTTGGACAAACCAAGTTTGACAATGCCATTTTGAATCTGGAGCCTTTCGAGCAGCAACTCAACGAAAACAGGCCTTTTTTTACCGAAGCAACCGACTTGTTTGCAAAAGGCGGCTTGTTTTATTCCAGAAGAATTGGTGGCGAACCATTTATCGAACCCGAAACAAAGGTTAACGAAGAAATTACCGACTATCCAAGCACTGTCGATTTAATCAATGCCGTAAAAGTTTCAGGTCGGACATACAAAGGTTTAGGAATTGGAGTTTTGAATGCCGTTACCGAAAAAACATATGCCACCATTCGCGACACCATAACAAATGTATCAAGAAAAGAGGTTATTGAACCATTGGCCAATTATAATGTTTTGGTTTTTGACCAACGCTTTAATCAAAACTCATCCGTTTCCTTTGTGAATACAAATACCGTTAGAAATGGCAGTTTTCGTGATGCCAATGCTTCAGCTTTATTGTTTGATTTGAACACAAAATCCAATACATACAATTTGTTTGGAGACTTTAAATATAGCTACATCAATGAAGAGGAAGATTATGACGGTTTCAAAACAGCCCTGAATTTTGCGAAAACCAGTGGAAAATTCAGGTATTTGTTTTCGACAAAATACCTGTCCGAGAATTACGATATTAATGATTTGGGAATCATTTTTGTTACAAATTACCACGCCGCTTATGCCGAAACAAGTTATAGAATCGTGAACCCGACAAAAGTTTTTAATACTTTCAAAGCCTCTCAAAACATAAATATTGAAAGACAAAATACGACTGGTAAAACCCAGGAAGCCTGGTATCAGATTATTGCCAAAGCAACGACATTAAAAAACCATTATCTTGAATTTCTTTTTCAAATCAACCCATTAGATCGATTTGATTTTTACGAACCACGTGAAATTGGGAAATATGTTTACATCCCTAAAAGCGCATCTATATATTCTCGTTACGGATCCGACCAAAACAAGAAATTTAGCACTGATATAGACGGAACTATTGAAAAATTTGATGAAGATAAAAGAGCAACATATGCCATATCTCCTGGTCTAAAATACCGATTTAACGATAAATTTTCATTGTTTTACAACTTTGCATACACTCACATGATAAATGACAGAGGCTGGGTTGGTTTTGACAATGACGACATTATTTTTGCTGAACGCAATCGAGAAATTGTGCAACATGATTTAACGGGCAAATATTCCATTACCAACAAAATGACTTTTAATCTTATTGCAAGATATTATTGGTCCTATTCTGAAAACCACGAATTTTTCACACTTCAAGACGATGGTTATTTAACGCCAAACCCAAGTTATTCAGAAAACAAAAACAGAAATTTCAACTCATGGAATTTAGATTTTTCCTACTCTTGGTGGTTTGCCCCAGGAAGCGAACTTTCTGTCTTATATAGAAATTATGCACAAGAAAGCACAAACCTTGTCGAAAAAAATGCACATACAAACCTTGAAAATGTTTTTGACGGCAACTTGACCAATATTTTTTCGATCAGCCTACGCTACTACATTGACTACAATTCCCTGAAAAACAAACGTTAAAATACATTTATTTCAAGAAAAGACCGCTTCTCCGACACAATTTGCATTATTTTCAATTCTTAACTTAAAAATGCACAATAGTGATTTTTATCATCTAAAACATTTTTAGAAATGCTTTATCTTTGCATAAAAACACTTCACAATGAACAAAAAAGTAATCCTCATGATCCTGGACGGTTGGGGAAAATCTCCAGACCCGAAAGTTTCAGCAATTGACAATGCAGACATTCCTTTCATCAATAGTTTATATACAAAATACCCAAGCGCACAGCTTCGAACCGACGGCTTGAACGTGGGCTTGCCAGAAGGACAAATGGGAAATTCTGAGGTTGGACACATGAACCTTGGCGCAGGAAGAATTATATACCAAGATTTGGCCAAAATAAATCTTGCCGTAGAAAACAAAACATTAAACACCGAACCTGTATTAGTTGACGCCTTCCAATATGCCAAAGACAAAAATGTGGACGTGCATTTTCTTGGATTGGTTTCAGATGGCGGCGTGCATTCCCATACTTCTCACTTAAGAGGTTTGATTGACGCAACCCAAGATTTTGGATTGCAAAAAGTCTTCGTTCACGCCTTCACGGATGGTCGCGACGTAGATCCAAAATCAGGAGCAAAATATATTCAAGATTTAGAAAATTATATTTCAAAAACAACGGTAAAAATTGCATCGGTAGTTGGAAGATATTATGCCATGGATCGTGACAAACGTTGGGAAAGAGTTAAAATCGCCTATGATCTATTGGTAAACGGAACCGGAACCCATTCGAAAAACGTTGCAAAAAACATCGAAGAAAGTTATGCAAAAGACATAACCGACGAATTTATCGATCCAATTATTGCCGTTGACGAAAATGACAAACCGTTATCTACCATAAAAGAAGGTGATGTCGTGATTTTCTTCAACTTTAGAACGGATAGAGGACGTGAATTGACCGAAACTTTGTCGCAACAAGATTTCCACGAGCAAAACATGCACAAACTTAATTTGTACTATGTTACGCTTACCAACTATGACGAAACCTACCAAAACGTAAAAGTGGTTTACAACAAAGACAATATCACCGAAACCCTTGGTGAAGTTTTGGAAAAAGCAGGCAAAAAACAAATAAGAATCGCCGAAACAGAAAAATATCCTCACGTTACATTCTTCTTTTCTGGAGGTAGAGAATTACCTTTCGAAGGTGAAAGCCGAATCCTGAAAAACTCTCCAAAAGTAGCCACTTACGATTTGCAACCAGAAATGAGTGCTTATGAACTGGCTGATGCATTAGTACCAGAATTGGAAAAAGGCGAAGTGGATTTTGTTTGCCTCAATTTTGCCAATGGAGACATGGTAGGACATACTGGAGTGATGAGTGCGGCAATAAAAGCGTGTGAAGCCGTTGACAAATGTGTCGAAAAAGTAATCACTGCGGCTTTGGCCAATGGTTACACAACATTGGTGATTGCAGACCACGGTAACTGCGAAACGATGATAAATCCTGATGGAAGTCCAAACACGGCGCATACCACAAATCCAGTTCCTTTTATTTTAGTTGATCCAGAATTAAAAGAAGTTCACGACGGAGTTTTGGGAGATATGGCCCCAACCATCTTGGAATTGATGGGAATTGAAAAACCCGCAATTATGACCAGACATTCACTACTATAATAATTAGTGATTTTTCATAAGGAGTCCCGCAACTTGCGGGACTTTTTATTTGGCATTTATCAAACTGTAATATTCCCTGTCAATCCATTCTTGATGGTTTGGATGTGCAATTTTGGTCATTTCAATGGCGCGTTGTTTCAGCGTTTTGCCATATAAATCAGCGATTCCGTTTTCGGTGATAATATATTGTACGTGGGAACGTGTCGAAACCACGCCCGCTCCTTGTTTTAAAAAAGGGACAATTCTGCTATCCCCATTTTTTGTTATGGAAGGTAGCGCAATAATTGCTTTTCCACCGTCGCTCAATGAAGCACCGCGAATAAAATCCATTTGACCGCCGACGCCGGAATACATTCTTGCACCAATGGAATCGGCGCAAACTTGACCCGTAATATCCACTTCTATGGCTGAATTGATGGCAACCATTTTTGGATTTTTTCGAATTCTTGCCGTATCATTGACATACGATGACTCCTTCATTTCTATAAAAGGATTGTCATGTACAAAATCATACAATCGTTGGGAACCAATCAAAAAAGTGGCCAATGCCCTGCCCCTGCCCGTTCCTTTATAATTGCCGTTAATGACGTTACTTTCGATTAAATCAATCACGCCATCGGTAAACATTTCGGTGTGCAATCCCAAGTTTTTATGATTGGACAATTTAGACAAAGCTGCATTTGGTATGGAACCAATTCCCATTTGCAAAGTGCTTTCATCTTCAATCAAGGAAGCTATATAATTGCCTATTTTGTCTTCCAATGGGGAAATTTTTTCCGTTTCGTGACCGTAAATTGGCGTATTAATTTCAACCAAAAAATCAATTTCGGAAATATGAAGAATGCCGTCTCCAAAAGTTCGCGGCATTTGCGGATTCACCTGAGCAATTACTTTTTTGGAACTTTCAATTGCCGCCAATGTAGCTTCTACCGAAACTCCAAGAGAACAATATCCGTGGCTGTCCGGTGGCGATACGTGAATAAAAACCACATCCAAGGGCAATACTTTTTTCCTGAAAAGATAAGGCAATTCACTTAAAAAAACCGGCGTGTAGGAACCATTTCCCGAAACTAGGGTGTGCCTTACATTTGTCCCGATAAAAAAAGAATTCACGTGGAAACTGTCGGCCAATTCTGGATTCGCATAACGCGCTTCGCCTTCTATGTGTAAATGACATATTTCTACATTTCTTAATTCTGAAGCTCTTTCTGTCAAGGCATTTGCCAATAGTGTAGGTGCGGCGGCGGCGGCTTGAAGATATATTCTGTCACCTGATTTTACAACTTTCACTGCTTCTTCGGCAGTCACATATTTGCTCATAAAGACTAAATTTGGATTAAAGTTACATCATTATTACCCAAAAAAAAAAAGACATAACTCATATCCAATCAAATATTTATATAATCGGTTTTTTGACCGTATTCTTTTGTGCAAACTAGCCGAATAATTTATTTCTAAATTATGCCACAAGTATTCTTTTTATATTAAATAAAAGTTAAAGTCTCAATATTAAAAGTAATACTATTATATTTGCAACTTAATACATTGGAAATGGATCAAATTTTATCAAATATAAAAATTCAATTAAACGAAAAGCTCTATGTAAAAGATCCTGAAACTTCTGCATTAGGCAAGAAAATTATTCAAGAAAGTATCCTTTTGATTGACAATATCGGCTTTGAGGAATTTACATTTAAAAAACTGGGAGAAAAAATTGGTTCCAATGAAAGTTCTATCTACCGTTATTTCGAAAATAAACATAAATTATTAGTCTATTTATCATCGTGGTATTGGAGTTGGATTGAATACCGATTAGTTTTTGCTACATCAAATTATTCTGATTCTTTGGAAAAACTAAAAAAAGCCATTTCAATAGTCACTGAAAAGGTAGAAGACGACCAAAAAACACTGCACATCAATGAATCTATTTTGAACAAAATCATTATTGCAGAGTTTACCAAAACTTTCCACACCAAAGAAGTGGACCAAGAAAACAAAGAAGGTTTTTATTTTATCTACATCAGGGTCATTAATAGAATAACATCTTTTATAAAAGAAGTAAACCCAGAATATTTATATGCCAAAAGCCTTGCCTCAAGTATTGTTGAAGGAGCTTTACACCAGCACTTTTTAAAAGATCACATGCAATCTGTCACCGATTGTAACCAGACGACAAGTCCAACAGATTTTTATTTCAACCTTATTGAAAATTTACTCAAAAAATAAAAATATGACTTCATTAAAACGACTTTACAATCTTTTAGAATTAGACAAAAAAGATGTTTCACAAATTTTTTTCTATGCCATCTTTGCCGGTATCGTGAGTTTGTCTTTGCCACTGGGCATTCAAGCCATAGTAAATTTCATTCAATCCGGGCGAGTTAGCGCATCTTGGATTGTCTTGATAATACTGGTAGTTATTGGTGTAGTGTTAGTTGGTATTTTGTCATTAATGCAATTGCGAATCACGGAGAACCTGCAACAAAAAATATTTGTACGCTCTTCTTTTGAATTTGCCTCTCGATTACCCAAAATAGAATTCAAAGAACTTTACGACCAGTATCCCCCAGAATTAGCCAATAGATTTTTTGACACACTTACCATTCAAAAAGGGACTTCAAAATTATTAGTCGATTTTTCAGCAGCTATTTTACAAATTGTTTTTGGAGTTGTTTTATTGTCGTTATACCATCCTTTCTTTATTGTTTTCGGAATTTTATTGCTGATCCTTTTATATATTATTTTTAAATTTTCGTACAATAAAGGAATCGAAACCAGCTTAAAAGAATCCAAAAACAAATACAAAACAGCGAACTGGCTACAAGAAATAGCCAGAAACAATTTTAGTTTCAGAAACGAGCTCAACTATGATTTTGCATTAGAAAAAAACAATGCAATAATAAAAGATTATTTATACAGTCGCGAAAACCATTTTAATGTAATCAAAAGGCAATTCAGCCACTTGATTCTTTTCAAGGTAATCATTACGGCGAGTTTACTAATCATTGGTGGTTATTTAGTATTGAATCAGCAAATGAATATTGGGCAATTTGTCGCAGCAGAAATCATCATTTTATTGGTAATCAATTCGGTTGAGAAAATCATCCTTGGCCTGGAGACTTTCTACGATGTATTGACGGCAGTGGAAAAAATTGGGCAAGTTACCGATATGGAATTGGAAGAAGAAGTTGTCATAGTGAACAAAAGTTGTTACACCGATATCAGCCTTGAAACAGAAAATATGGAGTTTCAATTTCCGGAAACTACTTTTGGAATTTTAAAGAACATCAATGTAAAAATAAATCCAGGAGAGAAAATCATAATTGACGGAGAAAACGGATCTGGAAAAACAACCTTGATTCGAGTACTTTCAGGTTTGTTGCATCCAAGCTCGGGCAACTTTTTTATCAACGATGATACCTTTAAAAAAATAGATGTTAAACAATACCGTTCCAGAATAGGAAGTATTATTCAAGGAGAAACCCCTTTTGAGGGAACTATTCTCGAAAACATCACTTTCAACGACAAAAACATCAGCTCCGAAGATTTAAAATGGGCATTAGATGCCGTTCAACTTACTCCATTTATCAAAACTTTACCCAAAGGATTGGATACTAAAATTCTACCTGAAGGAAAAGAGTTGTCTGCTTCAAACGTCCAAAAAATATTGTTGGCGAGAAGCATTATTCACAAGCCCAATATTTTATTTTATGAAGAACCAACAGATAAAATGGATGTGAAAGTAGCCAATGAAATTATCGATTTTATTACTTCAGAAAAAAACAAATGGACGGTAGTCGTTTCGTCTCAAAACCCACATTGGATTACTAAATGCACCAGAGAAATCACAATGCAAAAAGGAACCATATTATTTGACACCAAAAAATAAGAGTATGCTAAACATATCCAATAAAAACAAATTGAACAATGAAGCTCTTGAAAAATATTCTACTGTCAAGAATTTGGGCAACAGACCACATTATAAAATATTGAATCGAATAATTCTTGCGGTTTCCATACTTACCTTAATAGCACTTTTCTTGCCTTGGACACAAAACATCTCAGGTTCAGGAGCAGTTACAACTTTAAAACCCAATCAAAGACCCCAAACCATTCAATCCGTAATCTCGGGTCGAATAGAAAAATGGTATGTACAAGAAGGTAATTATGTTGAAAAAGGCGATACAATTCTTTTTATATCTGAAATCAAAGAAGACTATATGGATCCCAATTTGGTAAAAAACACTAAAAACCAAGTAGATGCCAAAAAACAATCATTAGAATCATATGGTTCTAAAGTAGCAACACTTTCGAATCAAATGCTGGCAATAGAAAGAGAAAAAGTATTGAAACTCAAACAAGCCGAGAATAAAATAAAACAAGCTCGTTTGAAAATAAAAAGTGACAGCATAGATCTTGTCGCCGTGA
This sequence comes from Flavobacterium limnophilum, assembly GCF_027111315.2. Taxonomy (GTDB): domain Bacteria; phylum Bacteroidota; class Bacteroidia; order Flavobacteriales; family Flavobacteriaceae; genus Flavobacterium; species Flavobacterium limnophilum. The sequence continues at coordinate 3,003,798 of NZ_CP114289.2, forward strand.
AAACGCAATTAAAAATTGCCAATACCCAATTCAATCGTTCTTTACAATTAAACAAAGAAGGCTTAAAAGCTTTGTCGGACGTGGAAGAAAAACGACTAAAACTTCAGGAAGTTGAAGCTAAAATCATCACTCAAGAGAATAAATTTTACACCAGCAAAAATGAATTCATCAATGCCGAAGTAGAAATCAACAGAATTACTGCCGAGTATTCCGAAAAGATTTCCAAAGCACAGAGCGATCAATATACAGCAATGAGCAACCAATACGACACCGAAGCTCAAGTAAGCAAATTGGAGAATCAATACGCTAATTACAGCATTCGAAATGGACTGTATTACATCAAAGCGCCACAAAGCGGATACATCAATAGAACTTTGCAATCGGGCATTGGCGAAAACATCAAAGAAGGAACCCCAATTGCAACAATTATGCCTTCTAAATATGATATTGCCGTTGAATCATTTGTAGATCCAATTGATTTGCCTTTAATCAAAAAAGGAGAAAAAGTGAGAGTATGGTTTGACGGATGGCCGACAATCGTTTTCTCGGGATGGCCAGATATGTCTTATGGCACTTTTGGCGGTGAAATTGTAGCTATTGAAAACTTTATCAGTGACAATGGAAAATTTAGAATCCTAATTGCCCCAGACAAAAACGAAGCGCCTTGGCCTAAACAATTGAGCATGGGATCAGGTGCGCAAACTATGGCTTTGCTAAATACAGTTCCGGTTTGGTTTGAATTCTGGAGAACCCTTAATGGTTTTCCGCCTAATTATTACAAGGAAAAAGAGAAACCTTCAAAAGAAAAGAAATAATGAAACAACTTCTTTTTATACTAGTCTTGATAGGAACTACCATTTACGGTCAGTCAAATGACGAATCTACATTACCAACAAATTCCAAAGAACTGAGTTATAACGAGTACTTGGGTTTTGTGAAAAAATACCATCCATTAGTCAAAAACGCCAACTTGGAAATCAGTAAAGCGCAAGCCAACTTGATGATGGCACGTGGTGGCTTTGACCCAAAATTGGAATTGGACTACAACAAAAAACAGTTTCAGGGAACCGAATATTATTCTATCCTAAACAGCAGTTTCAAAATCCCGACTTGGTATGGAATCGACATAAAAGCAGGATTTGACGAAAACGAAGGTTATTATCTCAATCCACAAAACAAGACGCCAAGCAATGGATTGACATCGCTCGGAATAAGTGTTCCTCTTGGACAAGGATTGCTCATTAATCAACGAATGGCCGATTTGCAAAAAGCAAAAATTCAAGTAAAGTTAAGTCAAGCGGAACAAAAACTGGAAGCGATTGCGATTTTATACAACGCTTCTGTTGCGTATTTCAATTGGAAAAAAAACTACGAAGAATATTTGTTGTACGAAAGCTATACTATCAATGCGAAAAAGCGATATGCAGGAATCGAATCGCTGATAAAAGAAGGCGACAAACCAGCAATTGACAGCATTGAAGCGGGGATTGTGGTTAAAAATAGATTGCTCGCTCTTGAAGATTCAAAATTAAAATTAACCAAAGCCAAACTGGATTTATCGAATTTTCTTTGGATTGAAAACAATATTCCATTAGAACTTGCAGATGTTATTATTCCCGAGAAAAGCCTAAATCAGACCATTCAAGAAACTTTGAACATAAGCGATTTAGTCAATCCTGAATTTTCAGTACTGAATCATCCAAAAATTGAAGCTTTACAAAGTAAAATAGACTTATTGACCGTAGAGAAAAAAATGAAAGCTAACATGCTATTGCCAAAAATAGATGTTGGATACTCCTATTTGGCCCAGCCAAATCCAGCCATACCCAATAATTCGGATAATTACAAAGTGGGCGTTGATTTTTATTTCCCCTTGTTTTTAAGAAAAGAAAGAGGCGGTTTGAAACTAGCACAATACAAAATCCAGGAATCCGAGTTCATACGAGATGTAGAAAAAGTACAATTGACAAACAAAATCAGTGCCCAAAAAACCGAAATCCAGTCCTTGACCAAACAACAAAAATTAATAAACAAATTGGTTTCAGATTACGATATAATGTTAAAATCCGAGGAGCGATTATTTATATTAGGAGAGAGTTCGCTATTTCTAATTAATACCCGTGAAAATAATTTAGTCAGCGCACAACTTTCCCAAATTGCTTTAGAAAATCGTTTTTACACTTCCAACTCCGAACTCTATAAAATAATGGCTAATCCTAATTAAATAATTTTAAAATTGTATTTTTGCCGTCTGAAAATTCAAATATGATTATCCAAAAAACAAGAGAAGAAATAGAATTGATGCGCGAAAGTGCTTTAATCGTATCCAAAACTTTAGGAATGATTGCTTCGGAAATCAAACCCGGAGTTACCACCTTACACCTAGACAAATTAGCCGAAGAATTTATTCGTGACCACGGTGCAGTACCAAGTTTCCTTGGTCTGTACGGCTTCCCAAACTCGCTTTGCATGAGTCCGAATGCACAAGTGGTACACGGAATCCCAAACAACAAACCATTGGAAAGTGGCGACGTGATTTCAGTTGACTGTGGTGCCTATAAAAATGGATTTCACGGAGACCATGCCTACTCATTCGAAATTGGCGAAGTGGCTCCAGAAACCAAAAAGTTGTTGCAGGTTACCAAAGAATCTTTGTATGTTGGAATCCGTGAATTCAGATTAGGGAACCGAGTGGAAGATGTGGGAAATGCCATCCAGAAATACACCGAAGCACACGGTTATGGCGTGGTTCGTGAATTGGTGGGTCACGGTGTTGGTCAAAAAATGCACGAAGATCCAGAAATGCCCAATTACGGCAAAAAAGGTCGTGGAAAATTATTCGTCGAAGGAATGGTTGTCGCCATCGAACCGATGATTAATTTGGGAACCAAAAACATCAAACAACTCAAAGACGGCTGGACAATCCTCACCGCCGACGGAAAACCAAGCGCCCATTTCGAACACGACGTAGCCATCATTGACGGAAAACCAGAAATTTTATCAACGTTTGCCTATATCTATCAAGCATTGGGAATCGAGAGTAATGAAGAAGATGAATTTAGAAAAATCCCATTGGTTTTATAATGAAGAAACTTTTTAAACTCATCCTCAATACCATTCCTCGTCCACTATTAATTCGTTTGAGTTATGTGGCGCGACCAATTATCGCTTTTTCGTTAAAAGGAGACAAATTCACCGATCCAATCGACGGGAAAAGTTTCAAATCGATGTTGCCTTACGGGTACGAAAAACAACGCAACAATGTGCTTTCGCCAAGCACGCTTTCGTTGGAAAGACATCGTTTGTTGTGGCTATATCTAAACGAACAAACCGATTTTTTTACGGCACCAAAGAAAGTATTGCATTTTGCTCCAGAACAAGCTTTTTACAAATTGTTCCGCAAGCAAAAAAACCTGGATTACACCACAACCGATTTGTTTTCGCCACTAGCAGACGTGAAAGCCGATATTTGCAATTTGCCTTTCGAAGACAATCAATACGACGTCATTCTCTGCAACCACGTTTTGGAACACATTCCGGACGACACCAAGGCTATGAAAGAATTATTCCGCGTCTTGAAACCAGGTGGAATGGCAATTCTCCAAATTCCGCAAGACTTGAAAAGGGATGTGACATTTGCCGACGATTCCATTACCGACCAAAAAGAACGCGCCAAAATATTTGGGCAATACGACCACGTTCGCATTTATGGCCGCGATTATTTTGACAAACTGAGAAGCATTGGTTTTACAGTTGTCGAAGAAGATTACACCAATAAAATAGCTCCTGAATTGGTCGAAAAATATTGCTTGGCCAAAGGCGAAATTATACCGGTTTGTTTTAAGTAATTACATTTGAAAACCGAAAATTCTTTTCAGTTCTGCTTTGATGTTAGTTTCGAAAAAAGGCTAAACACGTATATTCCGACTGCTTATATTGTCGAACATTCTCAAGCTATAACATATCTGGACAAGAAAGCGAGTCCCGAAGTACTTCAGAGTTTTGGTGTAATTATTGAAAATTTAGACACCAGCACTAAAAAAGTTTTAGCCATTTGTGAAGCTCTCAAACCGGAAATAATTTTCAAGAAATTCAGCAAAAACAGTAAATCATCCAAAAACATCGAAGATTTACTGAAAGACAGCAAACTGGAGTTTGGAATTCGACAATTTGTAAAAACAAATTTAGACCAATTTTACACTTTGGTTTGTCAAAATAAAATCCCGCTCTCATTGAATCTGGGAAAAGAAAAAGATTTTCGCATTAGTCGAATTGCGACTGAAAATTCAATATTAGAAACCCGTCTTGAATTTGACAAACACGAAAACGGAATCTCCTACACCCTACTATTAAAAGAAGAAACAACCGTATTCCATCCTTCAAATACAGCTATTACGCTACTTTTGGATGAACCAGGATGGCTAGTCGCCTACCATAAATTGTATCTCCTAAAAGATATTAACACTAAAAAAATCACGCCCTTTTTAAAAAACAAAACCATTGAAATTCCTTCAAGAATGGTTTCGGAATACTTTGAAAAATTTATTAAGGATGTGGCAAAAAAAGCAGACATAAAAGCCACAGGATTTGCAGTAGAGCTAAAGAACAGAATCACATCCTGTTCGCTCCAGTTGGCTCACGATTTTTTCAAAAATGTATATTTCATTAACCTTTTATTTGACTATGACGGTTTTAGTTTTGACAATAGCAAAACCAAGAAAATCCATTCTGAAATTGACACTCGCAATTTGGATGAAATCAAAGTAATTCAATATAAAAGAACATCCGAAGAAGCAGCATTTGAAAACAAATTACTGGAACTCGGCTTTATTAAAACTGAAACAGGTTTTTTCGGGCTTTCGCCAGAAGCAGAAAAACAAGATCCATACACTACCATTCAATGGGTAATAGAAAATCGAGGAATTCTCGAATCCTCCGGTTTCACAGTTAATAATCTAAGTATCGACAGCAAGAAAATTGACACCCAAAAAGTAAGCATTCAATTCTCGAATGAAGTCAAAAGCGATTGGTTTGACATCAAAATGACAGTGGTTTGCGAGTCATTTGAATTTAGTTTCAGCGAACTGATTTCAAATATAAAAAACCGAAACCGCCTTTTTCTTTTACCAAACGGCAACTACTTTTTGATTCCCGTTGAATGGATGACACTTTACGCTTCAATGGCAAAATTGGCGAAAGTCCAAAACGGAAATCTTACTTTACTTAAAAGCAATTTTGCAGTTTTAGAAGACATTGCTGAACTTAAGAATACTGTAAATTTACATACAGTGCAGGAATACCAATCATCACCCTTGGTAAAAGCTACATTGAGACCCTATCAAATTGAAGGAGTCAAATGGCTTTTGGAACATTATAACAATGGCCTAGGCGCGTGCTTGGCTGATGATATGGGATTGGGGAAAACACTGCAAACCCTATCCACACTTGTCGCCGTACAAGAACAATTGGATTTTGAAAAAGCCGAAAACGTTCAGTTGGATTTGTTTGGAAACGAAATCCCTGTTGCAAAAGAATACCTAAAAGCATTGATTGTTCTGCCTTCTTCTTTGGTTTTTAACTGGTACAATGAAGCCCGGAAATTCACACCGCATTTTCGAAGAGTACAATACATTGGTAACGACCGAAAAATACTTTCGAAAAAACTAGAAAAATACGACTTGATTTTTACCAGTTATGCTGTCGTCTCCAGAGATGTTTCTATTTTGGAAAAATACAATTTCAGATATTTGATTTTGGACGAAAGTCAATACATCAAAAACAAAAACTCCAAAATATTTAAGGCCATCAATCAAATAAAAGCGAGCCATAAAATATCATTGAGCGGAACTCCGATAGAGAATTCGCTTGATGATTTGTGGTCGCAAATGCAATTTATCAATCCGAATATCTTGGGGAGTCATGCTTTTTTTGTCGAAAATTACAAACTCCCAATAGAGAAAAAACAAGACGAAAACAGTTTATTGGAACTAAAAAACCTCATCAGTCCTTTTATCTTAAGGCGTACCAAAGAACAGGTTTTAAAAGACTTACCGGAACTTTCAGAACAGGTTTTCTATTGCGAAATGGAGTCTGAACAGGAAAAACTGTACGAAGAAGAAAAATCAAAAGCGCGAAACTCGTTATTAAAAACGGATGGTTCTGCCGTGGATAAAATCAATATCATCAACACCCTGATGCGCTTGAGACAATTAAGCAATCATCCCAAAATGATTGATTCCAAGTCCGAAATGGATTCGGGGAAATATATTGCCGTTACGCGCTATTTGGAGACTTTAGTGCAATCCAACCAAAAAACGATTGTTTTCAGTTCATTTGTGTCCAATTTGAATTTTTACAAAACGTGGTGCAAGGAAAACAAAATCGATTTTTGTGAACTCACGGGAGAAACCCCTTTGAAAGAACGGGAATCTCAAGTCAATCGTTTTCAAGAACAAAAAAAACCATTGCTGTTTTTTATCTCTTTGAAAGCTGGCGGTGTTGGACTCAACATCACCAAAGCATCTTATGTCGTTTTCTTGGATCCTTGGTGGAATCCATTTTCGGAGAAACAAGGAATTGGACGTGCGCATCGAATTGGACAGATGAACAAGGTAAATGTCATTCGGTTCATTACCAAAAACACCGTGGAAGAAAAAATCATCCGCCTGCAGGAAAGCAAAAAACTATTGGCCGGTTCTCTTTTGAATGAAAATTATATAAGTTCAGAAATTGAAGAGAATTTGGATTTTATATTGGAATAAAACAATTAACATCCGTTATAGGATATAAATCAATAATATGTGTTAATTTGCATATTTACTATTTAGAATTTTCCAATGAAAACAATTGCTGTCTTATTTTTTTTCCTGTTTTTTGCTTCGGCTGTTGCACAAACAGAAATCGAGGTGGTTCCGCCTTACAATATCAAAACGGCAACCTTTGTGCTAAACAATGAAAACGTGGTTCCCATATTCGAATTGGGTTCGGGATTCCAGTTTCAATTTGATGATTTGTTCGGAAATGAAGCCAATTATTATTACGAAATCGTGCATTGTGACTACAATTGGAAACCAACGGACATTCCAAAAACCGAGTATTTAAAAGGTTTTGACGGACAACGTATTCAAGAATACGAGAATTCCTTTAATACGTTGCAAACTTATTCGCATTATAAATTACCCATTCCAAACCAATACACGCAATTGCGAATCAGCGGCAATTACGTCCTGAAAATTTTGGACGAAAACAAAGACATCGTATTCACCCGAAAATTTATTCTTTATGAAGATTTAGTTACGGTTCCCATGCAAATTAGACGCGCCCGAACTGCAAATTATTTAGATTACAAGCACAATATCGAATTTTCTGTACGTTCGCTCGTTCTCAACTTTCAAAATCCCTTGAAAAACGTAAAAGTAGTGTTGTTTCAAAACGGCCAATTCAACACCGCTATCAAAAACATTGCTCCTCAATACACCATTGGCAACGAATTAATTTATAAATACGACACCGAAACCCAATTTTGGGCAGGAAACGAGTTTTTGTATTTTGACAACAACAACATCAGGTCTGCCGCCAACAACGTTTCACGGATAGATTCCAGCAACGGGATTTACAACTCCAATTTATACACCAACAATGCCAGAGCCAATTATCCCTATTCCGTGATACCGGATGTCAACGGAAATTTCGTGGTTCGCAACATCAATACCGAGAAAAATGAAATCGAAGCCGATTACGCCTGGGTTTATTTCAGTCTTTCAGCTCCTGCTTTTATGTCGAAGAAAGGTATTTATGCTACAGGAATGTTCAACAATTACAGCCTGTCGCCAGAGTATAAAATGGATTTCAATCCCAAAAACAATCTTTACGAAAAAGCCATTTTAATAAAACAAGGATTCACCAATTACCAATATCAAATTGCTGACGATAAAGGAAATGTGGATGCCGAAAAAGCAATAGACGGCAATTTTTGGCAAACCGAAAATGATTATTCCATACTCGTTTATTATCGTGAAAATACCGCTAGATACGATCGGGTTATTGGTAAAGCAACCGCTAATTCGAATGTAATTACCAACTGAAAAACATTTTTTTAAAAGCGCAAAACAAAACCCATTTTTTTGTAAATTTGCGATTATTAAACTCATTAGTACCTTCTTACTATGGTTTCACAAATAACAAGGGGCATAAAAATATCTGTTTTGACTAGTTTTGAAGGCACCTACTTCAAAAACTACAAGATTCATTTTGCCTTCAGTTATCAAATCACCATCGAAAACCACAGCAAGGATTCCGTGCAACTAGTTTCTCGCCACTGGGAAATTTTCGACTCCCTAAACAACAGGGAAATTGTGGATGGCGAAGGCGTAATTGGCAAAAAACCAGTTCTTAGACCAGGCGAATCCCATACCTATAATTCCGGTTGTTTGCTGGCCTCACCTTATGGTGCCATGAAAGGATTCTTTAACATGGTCAATTTTACCACCACAAAAACTTTCAAGGTAATCGTGCCGACATTTCGTTTGTCAGCCCCCTTTGCGTTGAATTAAACAATTTTTATTTAATTTTCAGGAGCTAATCCAGCTGTCCATTACAACTCCTCGTTCCAAAAGCTTTTTTTCTACTGCAATTGCAGGAGCTTCCTTTGGTCGCTCTGCCCTTGCAAGAAAAAATAGCTTTTCTCACTGCGGGGTTTTCATTCCCATCTGGGCTAAATGCAAAACTAGACAGATCGATTTCCAGCACCAATTACATTTTTTTAAAACAATCCTTTGTACTTTTGTGAAAATTTTCAAATTCACAAAAATAAAAAGATATGCTTAAAGGATTTTTCAATGTGCCAAAAGCCGTAAACGAACCCGTAAAATCGTATGCGCCAAATTCTCCGGAAAAAGCCGCCGTTCTTGCAGCTTACAAACAAATGTGGAATACCAAAATAGATGTCCCCCTATACATTGGAAGCGAAGAAATTAGAACTGGAAACACCCGAAACATGACGGCACCACACGACCACAAACACATCGTGGGAACCTATCATCTTGCCGAAAAAGCGCATATCGAAAAAGCCATTGCCAATGCATTGGATGCCAAATCAAAATGGGCCAACATGGCTTGGGAACAACGCGCCGCCATTTTCCTGAAAGCAGCCGAATTAATTGCCGGACCATACAGGGCAAAGATAAATGCTGCAACCATGATTGCGCAATCCAAAAATATTTACCAAGCCGAAATTGATGCTGCTTGCGAATTCATAGATTTCTTGCGTTACAACGTGGAATTTATGACCCAAATTTACGGTGACCAACCCAAATCCAGTTCCGACGTTTGGAACAGATTGGAATACCGTCCGCTGGAAGGTTTTGTTTATGCCATTACCCCTTTCAACTTCACGGCCATTGCAGGAAATCTTCCGGCAAGTGCTGCCATGATGGGAAATGTCGTGATTTGGAAACCCAGCGACAGCCAAGTTTTCTCTGCCAAAATCATCATCGACATCTTCAAGGAAGCTGGACTTCCCGATGGTGTCATCAACGTGGTTTTTGGCGATGCCTTGATGATTACCGATACCGTATTGGCAAGTCGCGATTTTGCAGGAGTACATTTTACGGGTTCCACTCACGTATTCAAAGATATTTGGGCAAAAATTGGAAGCAACATTCACCACTATAAAACATATCCAAGAATTGTAGGCGAAACAGGCGGAAAAGATTTTGTTGTAGCTCATCCAAGTGCCAACGTAAAACAAGTTTCGACCGGAATTGTTCGTGGCGCTTTCGAATTTCAAGGGCAAAAATGTTCGGCCGCTTCGAGAGCTTATGTTCCACAAAGTATGTGGCCAGAACTCAAAAAACAACTAATTACCGACGTGAAATCAATGAAAATGGGTTCGCCGGAAGATTTTGGCAATTTCATCACCGCCGTAATTCACGAAGGTTCATTCGACAAATTGGCTAGTTTTATTGACCAAGCCAAAAAAGATGGCGATGCCGAAATTATTGTGGGTGGAAATTATGATAAATCGGTGGGATATTTTGTTGAACCAACGATAATCGTGACCACTAATCCGCATTACGTTACAATGGAAACTGAATTATTCGGACCAATCTTAACGCTTTTCGTTTACGAAGACGATCAATGGGAAGCTACATTAAAACTAGTTGACACTACTTCGGAATATGCCTTGACTGGAGCAATTTTCAGCCAAGATCGTTACGCAATTGAAGAAGCTACAATTGCTTTACAGAACTCCGCAGGAAATTTCTACATCAACGACAAACCAACTGGAGCCGTTGTGGGAATGCAGCCTTTTGGCGGTGCCAGAGCTTCCGGCACCAACGACAAAGCAGGTTCGGCATTGAACTTGTTGCGTTGGGCTTCGCCAAGAACCATCAAGGAAACTTTTGTAACTCCGGAAGATTATAGATACCCGTTTTTAGGAGAATAGTTTTTAAGGTACGAGGTTAGATATACGAAGTACGATATTTAAAAACCCACAAGAATTCAAGTAGTTTGAATTCTTGTGGGTTTTGATTTTGGAATCTAAGACAACTTTTTGAAAGTGACTAAAAAAAACCAAGAATAATAGTTGTTTCACGAGAATTGTGTAAACAAACATATATTTTGTAATTTTGATGAAAAAGGAGAGAATGGTAACTTTAATAATAAATAGCTAATTATGGAAATAGTGCTAAAAATTGACCAACGTAAAAAAGAAGCCAAGGCGTTAATTGAATATTTAAAAAATTTACCTTTCGTAGAAATTGAAAATATGTCGAATAAAAAACGTTATAATACACAAACAGAAAAAGCTATTGATGATGCTCGTGTAGGAAAAACATACGCTACTAGTTTAGAGGAATTAAGAAAACAACTTTATTCTTAAATGTATAATTTAGAACAAACAGGAAAATTTAAAAAAGATTTAAAACTTGCAAAAAAGAGAGGTTTAAATATGCAATTGCTTGACACAATTGTAACTTCACTTGTCTTAGAAGGAAAACTTCCACCAATAAATAAACCACATTTATTAAAAGGAAATTATATGGGTTTCTGGGAATGCCACATTCAGCCTGACTGGCTACTTGTTTGGGAGCAAAACGAAACCATTAAATTAATAACTCTTGTAAGAACCGGAACCCATAGCGATTTGTTTTAAAACAAAACCCACAAAAACCAAGGCAATTGAGTTCTTGTGGTTTTTTTTATCCTTCGTAACTCCTAATTCTCAATTCGTAAATTTAAGTGGCAAATGAACCACTTTCTTAGTCTCAAAAAACTCATCTTCAAAGAAATCAGATAAATTATATTCTGTAGCTTTCGGGAAATCTTTTAATTCTTCGGTTAAATCACCGCCTTTTAGATAGAGAATTCCGTTTTTGAGTTCGTGTTTGTTTTTCTTTTTGATTTTGTCTTTTATCCAAGACACAAAATCGGGCATATTGGTCACGGCACGACTCACGATAAAATCGAAATCGCCTTTTACCAATTCGGCACGCAATTGTTCGGCTTTCACGTTTTTGAGTTCCAATGCTTCGGCGACAGCCTGAACTACTTTTATTTTTTTGGCAATGACGTCAATCAAGTAAAAACGGGTTTCCGGAAAAAGAATCGCCAAGGGAATTCCGGGAAATCCTCCGCCGGTTCCAACATCCAAAACAAAGGTTCCTGGTTCGAATTTGATGACTTTGGCAATTCCTAACGAATGCAAAATGTGTTTGGTGTATAATTCGTCGATATCTTTTCGGGAAATGACGTTGATTTTGGCATTCCAATCGTGGTATAAAAAATCCAGTTTTGCGAATTGTTCTTTCTGAATATCAGTTAAATAAGGAAAATACTTTTGAATCTCGTCCATCGTTATAAATTTTAACAAAAGTACAGTTTTTAGTTTTGAATTTTAACGCAATTTTGCATATTGAAAATTTATAATAATTATCTTTGCGCAATATTCAAATTTAACAATGAACAACGTCGCCCCTACATTTGCGAAGCAAGACAATCTAAAGTTCTTCAGAACGCTTAACTCTCGGGTGAACAGCTACTTCAAAGACAACAACATACCCAAAACCGGCAACTGGAAAATCCATTTGAAGACCATAATTCTTTTTACCGTTTTTTTGGTTCCGTATTTTTTGATACTTACACTACCTATGCCTTTTTGGGCACATCTTTTATTGACCATTGTTATGGGAATTGGAATGGCGGGAATTGGAATGAACGTGATGCACGACGCCAATCACGGCTCCTATTCAACCAAAAGCTGGGTCAATAAATTCATGGGAGGAACGATTTATGTTTTGGCGGGAAATGTTCATAATTGGCAAGTGCAACACAACGTTTTGCACCATACTTACACGAACATCATCGGTCACGACGAAGACTTGGAAGCAGGAAGAATTATGCGTTTTTCCAAAGAAGCCGAATGGCATAAATTCCATAAATTCCAGCAATATTATGCCGTATTTTTATATGGCTTATTGACTTTCAATTGGGCAATTACCACCGATTTCAAGCAAATGAGCAGTTACCTCAAAAGAAAACTGTCTTATGGCGAACCAAAAAGCCCTAAAATACTTTGGACCACATTAATCATTACAAAAATCATTTATTTGGCCATCTGGATTGTTTTGCCAATTGTTATTGGAATCACTTGGTGGAAAGTTTTGGTTGGATTTTTCGTGATGCATTACACAGCCGGATTAATCTTGAGTATCGTATTCCAATTGGCACACGTGGTCGATGAAGCTGCCAATCCACAACCCAACGAAAATGGCGAAATGGAAAATACTTGGGCAGTTCATCAATTATTTACCACAGTTAATTTTGCGCCAAAAAACAAAATTGTAAATTGGTACACTGGAGGATTAAACCACCAAATTGAGCACCATATTTTTCCGCACATCAGTCACGTACATTATAACAAAATTTCGAAAATCGTAAAAGAAACGGCCAAAGAATGCCAATTGCCTTATTACGAATACAAAACAATGACTGCGGCAGTTATTGCTCATTTCAAACATTTGAAAGAATTGGGAATGCGTCCCGCTTAACAATAAAAAACAGATAACACAAAATAGACTTTATAAATCAAAATTACATTTCAATGAACAATTTGCTTTCAGACAGAATTAACAATTTAGCCACCTCACAAACATTGGCAATGGCTGCATTAGCCAGAGAATTAAAAGCGCAAGGAAAAGATATCATCAGTTTAAGTTTGGGAGAACCAGACTTCAATACTCCTGATTTTATCAAAGAAGCTGCCAAAAAAGCTATCGACGACAACTACAGCACTTATTCTCCAGTTGATGGATACGGTGATTTGAAAGAAGCAATTTGCAGAAAATTCAAAAGAGACAACGGATTGGATTACAAACCATCTCAAATTGTAGTTTCAACAGGAGCAAAACAATCATTGTACAACATCGCACAAGTAATGTTAAATGACGGTGACGAAGTTATTTTGCCAGCACCTTACTGGGTTTCTTACTTCGAAATCGTGAAATTATCAGGTGGAGTTCCTGTAGAAGTTCCAACTTCTGTAGAAACTGATTTCAAAATCACGCCAGAACAATTAGAAGCTGCCATCACGCCAAAAACAAAAATGATGTGGTTCTCTTCTCCATGTAACCCATCAGGATCGGTTTACAACAGAGAAGAATTGACTGCTTTGGCTAAAGTATTGGAAAAATATCCAAATATTATTGTTGTTGCAGACGAAATCTATGAGCACATCAATTTCTCTAGGACTTTTTGCAGCATCGGATCTATTCCGGGAATGTTGGAAAAAACAGTTACCGTAAATGGAGTTGCCAAAGCTTTCGCTATGACAGGATACAGAATCGGTTACATTGGAGCACCAGAATTTATCGCAAAAGCCTGTACCAAAATTCAAGGTCAAGTAACTTCAGGAGCAAATTCTGTGGCACAACGTGCTACAATTACTGCTGTAGATGCCGATCCAAGCGTATTGAATCATATGGTTCAAGCCTTCCACAGCCGTAGAGATTTAGTAGTTGGATTGTTGAAAGAAATTCCAGGAATCAAAATCAACGTTCCAGAAGGCGCATTTTATGTTTTTCCGGACGTTTCTTCTTTCTTCGGAAAAACATTGAAAGGAACTGAAATCAAAGATGCGAATGATATGGCAATGTATCTTTTAGCCGAAGCTTGTGTGGCTACTGTAACAGGAGACGCTTTTGGAAACCCAAATTGCATCCGTTTCTCTTATGCAACAAGCGAAGAGCAATTAATCGAAGCATTAAAAAGAATCAAAAACGCTTTGGCTGGATAAGCTAAACTGCTATTTTAACACCAAAGGCCTCAAGATTTTTCTTGGGGTTTTTTTTTGGATTAACTCAAAAAAAGGACCTAAAATACAAACCATTACGGAAGAACAACCGGAACAGTACAGTACAGGATAGCACGACTTTTTTTTATACTTATTTTTAGCAAAAACTAACCAAACATTATGAATAAAAAAAATACTGTTATTAATTTGAAACTTAAACCCAATCTATTCAAAAAACTCGCCCTTATACTTTTATTACTATTGGGCACATCATCCCAAATATATGCACAGCGCACAGTGGAAAAGCTCAATTGCGGATTAGTCGCGATGCGTTTAAATGCCAATCAAGTCTATGTTGGATGGAGAATGTTGGGAACAGAGCCCACAGATGTGAGCTATAATTTGTATTGTGACGGCGTAAAAGTAACAGGAAGCCCTTTTACGACAAGCACCAATTTCACTCACAACATTACAACCAACGGAGCTTATACCGTTCGTGCCATCATTAACGGCACCGAAGAACCTGCTTCCGAAACCGCTACGGTTTGGGCAAACCAATATTTAGACATTCCAATGCAAATTCCACCCAGCGGAACCAATCGAGACGGAGAAGTTTATACCTATAACGTAAATGATTGCAGTGTGGGCGATGTAGATGGCGATGGACAATATGAACTGTTTGTAAAATGGGATCCATCCAACTCAAAAGACAATTCTCAACCAGGTTTTACCGGCAATGTTTACATTGATTGTTATCGTTTGGACGGAACACGTCTATGGAGAATCGACATGGGGAAAAACATCCGTGCCGGTGCCCATTATACCCAATTTATGGTATATGACTTGGACTCTGATGGCAAAGCCGAAATGGCTTGTAGAACAGCCGACGGAACGATAGATGGAACCGGGATGGTTATTGGTGATAAAGATGCCGATTACAGAAACACCTCTGGTAGCAAAACTTCAACAAGTACTTATGGCGCTGTTATATCTGGTCCTGAATTTTTTACTATTTTTAACGGACTAACAGGAAAAGCAATGGCTACCACCAATTATTTGCCTGCACGCGGAACTGCATCCTCTTGGGGTGATAGTTATGGAGGCCGTTCGGAACGTTTTGTTGCCGCAGTAGCTTATCTCGACGGTGAAAAACCAAGTTTAGTGATGGGTCGTGGTTATTACACAAGATTAGTGCGTGTAGCTTGGGATTGGAGAAACAACACCCTTTCCCAACGATGGATTTTCGACAGCAATACTTCTGGAAATTCCGCTTATGCCGGTATGGGAAACCACCAAATGACCGTGGGCGATGTTGACGGAGATGGCAAAGACGAAATATTCAATGGCTCCAGTGGCATTAATGACGACGGCACCAAATTATATGCCAACACCCTAGGACATGGAGACGCCTTGCACATGAGCGACATGGATCCTGACCGCCCGGGACAAGAAATATGGCAATGCCTGGAAGAACCAACCAAATACAAAACCAACGGTTTGGTGTTTTTGGATGCCAAAACAGGCAGCACTTTATGGGGAATAAATGGAACAGGAGGCGATATTGGACGCTGTAACGCTGCAGATATTGATCCACGCTACAAAGGCTACGAATGTTTTGGAAGCGCAGGCGGCGTAAACTATTTAATGGACTGTAAAGGGAACCTTGTCAGCAATAAAAAACCAAGCCAAAATTTCTCAATATGGTGGGATGGAGATTTGAACCGCGAACTATTGGATGGAAAAAAAACAGGAGTAGATCCTAATTTTTATTATGTCCCGGTAATAGATAAGTGGAATTACGTGAATGGAAACACAACTAATATGTTAACCGCTACAGGTTACCTTGCAAACAATACAACCAAAGCAACTCCTTCTTTGAGTGCCGACCTCTTCGGAGATTGGAGAGAAGAACTAATCGTTCGCAAAGACGATAACTCATCCATTAGAATTTATACTACCAACATTCCTACGACGCATAAATTATACTCTTTGATGCACGACACACAATACAGAGTAGCAATTGCCTGGCAAAACTCGGGTTACAACCAGCCGCCGCATCCAAGTTTCTACTTGGGAGTCGATATGGCAGCACAAGCAAAACCAAATGTAGTTATTGCAGGTGTCAATTTGTCTAACGAAGATTTTTCGAATGCAAAAAAATCAGCAAACGCAATTCTTTACCCAAATCCTGCCAGTCAAACTTTTACAATTCTCGCAGAGGGCAAATTCACTTACACTATTCACAATCTAATAGGACAAGAACTAGGTACTGGAAAAGGGGAAAACCAAATAGAGGTAGGCCAAATTTCTGCTGCTTCTGGAGTATTTATTATCACCGTGAAATCCGAAAAAGGAACCACATCCATCAAACTGATTAAAGAATAAATCAACTTTAAATTCGAAACGTCAAAAGCCTCAAGATTTTTCTTGGGGCTTTTTTTGTAAGTGTGTTCAACAAAAAAACCACAACAAACAACAATTTTCCAAAAAATCCATTCCCGAATTAGAAATCCCGAATTATTTATAAGACCTTTGCAAACTTTTTGGCGAAAGCCGATAAAAACCTAAACCATTAAAAACAAAACAATTATCATCCCCTCGATGAAGAAAAAAATAGAAATACTGGCTCCTGCCAAAGACTTGATTCACGGAATGGCCGCCATCAACAGCGGTGCCGATGCGGTTTATATTGGAGCTCCTTTATACGGCGCTCGTTCCAATGCCACCAATTCGATTGAGGATGTTGCAAAATTGGTGGAATACGCCCATTTATTCAACGCCCAGGTTTTTGTGGTTGTCAACACCATTTTGTACGACAACGAATTGGAAGACTGCCGTCAAATGATTTGGAAATTATACGACATAGGCGTAGATGCCTTGATTGTACAAGACATGTCGATTATGGAAATGGACATTCCTCCTATCGTTTTGCACGCCAGTACGCAAGCCAACAATCGCGATGCCGACAAAATCAAATTCCTGAAAGATGCCGGAATGAAACGTGTGGTTTTGGCTCGTGAATTGAACCTTCATCAAATCAAGGAAATCAGCGAAGCGAGTGATGTAGAACTGGAATTTTTCGTGACGGGAGCGCTTTGCGTTTCTTTCAGCGGAAATTGCTATATGAGTGTGGCCAATGGTGAACGCTCTGCCAATCGAGGTTCTTGTGCACAAAACTGTCGTTTGCCGTACAACCTCATCGACGGTCACGGCGATACTTTAATCAAAAATAGTCACTTGCTTTCCATCAAGGATTTCGATGTTTCCGACCAACTTCCGAATCTGATTGAAGCTGGAATTTGCTCTTTCAAAATCGAAGGCCGTTTGAAAGACATTGTTTACGTAAAAAACAATGTTTCTTACTTACGTCAAAAACTGGATTCTTTTCTGGAAGGCGCAGGTAGCGACAAATACGCCAAAGCTTCTTCCGGAAAATGCACCTATACTTTTGACTCCTCGCTTGATAGAAGTTTCAACCGTGGTTATACCGATTATTTTGTCAACGAAAGACATCAATCCATTGGTTCTTGGGAAAGTCCAAAATCGAAAGGGCAATACATTGGAAAACTCATCAAAACCGTTGGAAACGCTTACGAAATCGAAAACGGCGAATTCCTGAACAATGGTGACGGACTTTGTTTCATCAACGAAAACAACGAAGCCGACGGAATTTATGTCAACAAAGTCGAAAATGGTTTGGCTTATCCAAATGTGTTGAAAGAAATAAAACCAGGAACTTTCATTTACCGCAACAACGACGCTGCTTTCATCAAAATCGTGGAACGCGAAGACAGTGCAGTTCGAAAAATCAGCACCACTTTATTGCTAACCGAAAACGAAAATGGTTTTGAACTTATCGCCACTGACGAAGACGGAAATGTGAGCAGCGTGCAATTGGTTCATCCAAAAGAAAGAACCAAAAACAACGAATCTATAGAGGCCAATTTCAAAATCAATTTGGCAAAAACAGGTTTCACGCCTTACACAGCCGATGAAATAACCATTATGTTCTCCGAAAATTGGTTTCTTCCCATTTCTAAAATCAACGAAATGCGAAGAACGGTTTTCGAACAATTGTCCGAAATTCGTTTAGCAAACTACAAGGTCAAAGAACACCAATTGGTCAAAACATCACATCCATATCCGGAAACCAAACTGGATTTTATGTACAATGTTTCTAATAAATTGGCACGCAAATTCTACGAACGTCACGGTGTTACCGAAATTGAAAAAGCCTTCGAATTGCAATGGGATCCTGGAAAATCACGCGTGATGACCACCAAATATTGCATCAAATACGAATTGGAAAAATGTCCAAAATACCATCCTAATATGGATGGCAAACTCAAAGAACCATTAATTTTAAAGCAAGGCGAATTAGAATACAAACTCAAATTCAATTGTAAACCCTGCGAAATGGAAATCTGGGAAAAAGATGCCGAATTCGAAATCGAGGAAGATCACTTCCATTAAAATATAAAACCGATGTAACTTAAACGACATCGGTTTTTTTATTAAATTTGGGCGTGAGCACAAGGGTCGGGCTTTCCGTTGCAATCTTCTGTTTTTTAAAGAAAAAAAACAAAAGGATTTCCTCTGCAATCCCTCACGCGAAAACGTTATCAGATTAAGCATTTGTCAATTTGAATTGAGATAAAGCTTGCAACAGAAAACCTTTAAAAAATAAAATGATTATAGAAAAAAATAAAATAAAAATTTGTGATGAATGCAAAAGTGAATTTAAAAAAGACACTTCAGAAATGGAAAGTCTTTGTCCAGAGTGTTCATCAATTTTATATGGTTATCAAAATTGCGAACATCATTTCATAGAAAATAGATGTGAAAAATGTTATTGGAATGGAAACTCAAGTGAATATATCAAACAAATAAGAAACAATAAATAAAACTTAACCACAACCTCGGTTTGGTAATATGACTTCTCGGAATTTAATAGCATTACCTTACGCAAACCCAATACAAAAAACATTTAGAATGAAAATACTCCTCCTCGGCTCCGGCGAATTAGGCAAAGAATTTGCAATCGCTGCACAGCGCATCGGGCAAACTGTAATTGCAGTAGATAGTTATGAAAACGCACCTGCTATGCAAGTGGCACACGATTTTGAAGTCATCAATATGCTCGATGGCGAAGCGTTGGACCGCATCGTTGCCAAACACCAACCCGACTTTATCGTTCCCGAAATAGAAGCCATCCGCACCGAACGTTTTTATGATTACGAAAAACAAGGCATTACCGTAGTTCCTTCGGCAAAAGCGGCGAATTTCACAATGAATCGTAAAGCCATTCGGGATTTGGCTGCTAAAGAACTTGGACTAAAAACGGCCAATTACCGTTACGCCACCACTGCAGAAGAATTGCAAAAAGCAGTTCAAGAAATTGGAATTCCTTGTGTGATAAAACCTTTAATGTCTTCCTCTGGAAAAGGACAATCAACAATCAAAACGGAAGCTGACATCGAAAAAGCTTGGAATTATGCCGTGGAAGGTTCGCGTGGCGACGTGGTAGAAGTAATCGTGGAAGCTTTCGTGAAATTCAATTCCGAGATTACTTTATTGACCGTGACCCAAAACAATAATCCGACGTTGTTCTGCGCGCCAATTGGTCACAGACAAGAGCGCGGCGACTATCAGGAAAGTTGGCAACCCGCCCTAATTTCGGACGCAGATTTATACGAAGCGCAAGATATGGCCGAAAAAGTAACCGAAGCCTTGGGTGGCGCAGGACTTTTTGGAGTCGAATTTTTCTTGACGGATGATGGCGTGTATTTTTCGGAATTGTCTCCAAGACCACACGATACCGGAATGGTAACTTTGGCAGGAACGCAAAATTTCAACGAATTCGAATTGCATTTGCGCGCTATTTTAAGCCTGCCCATTTTCGAAATTACATTAGAAAAAACGGGAGCCAGTGCCGTGATTTCCGCTTCGGAAAGCAGCAACAATCCCACTTATTCTGGTCTCGAAAAAATTGCTGCTTTACCCAAAACCGATTTCAGAATCTTCGGAAAACAAACTTCTCGTCCGTATCGCCGAATGGGAGTCGCATTGGTAAACGACAGTCTAGAAACTCCAGTAGAAGAAGTGGTTGAAAAAGCTAAAAAAGCAGCAGCATTGGTACAAGTAAATTATTAAAAAAACTCACCACAAATTACACAAATTTTTAGTACAGATAAGAGTTTGTGAAAATTTGTGTAATTTGTGGTTAAATAAAAACTATGCCGCTAATAATTGACAATCTCTCCAAACACATTAGCCTGACTCCACAAGAGCAGGAACTTTTTTTGTCCAAGACGGAAATCCTTCAGTACAAGGCGAAAACGGTTTTGCTTAACGCTGGCGAAATTTGCAAGAATTCCTATTTCGTGAATTCGGGTGTGTTGCGAAGTTTCAACATCAACGACAATATCGTGGAACACGTTTTGAGTTTTGCCTGTAGTGGTTGGTGGATTAGCGATATGTACAGCCTGCTTTCGCAGAAACCGGGCAATCTTTTCATCCAAGTTATTGAAGATGCCGAAATAGTGGTTTTGTCCAAAGAAAACCAGGAAATACTGTTTCGAGAAATTCCCAAACTCGAACGTTTTTTCAGGATTTTAACCGAAAATTCATTGGTGGCACATCAGGAACGATTGATGGATAATTTGAGTTTAACCGCCGAGGAACGTTTCGAAAAATTTTGCAACAAACACAACGACCTGATCCAGAAAGTACCCCAAAAACAAATTGCCTCCTATCTGGGCGTGACTCCAGAATTTTTCAGCAAAATGAAAAGCAAAATGTTGCGAAAGTAGTTTTCAGTCGCAGTTTTCAGCCAAAGCAAGTGCAAACTGCGACTGAACACTGGTTACTAATTTTCTTAATCTACATTAAGTGACTTTTGTTGACTTCGAACTTATCTTTGTATAACTAAAAACAACAAAATTTATACATTATGAAAACTACAGTTTTACACAAAGCAGATACAAGAGGACACGCAGATCACGGATGGCTAAACGCTTACCATAGTTTTAGCTTTGCCAGTTGGTACAACCCGGATAGAATTCAATTCGGAATGTTGCGCGTTTTAAACGACGACACCGTGGCTGCTGGGATGGGTTTTGGCACGCATCCGCATGATAATATGGAAATTATTACCATTCCGTTGGAAGGCGATTTGGCCCACAAAGACAGTATGGGAAATGCCGAAACCATAAAAACGGGCGACGTACAGGTGATGAGTGCGGGAACTGGAATTCAACACTCTGAATTCAATCCAAATGCAGATCAACGCACTAAATTATTTCAGATTTGGGTATTTCCAAAAGTAAGAAATGTAGAACCTCGTTACCAACAAATCACTTTGGACACTACGGAACAAAAAAATAATTTTGCCCAAATAGTGTCTCCAAATCCTGATGATGCCGGAGTTTGGATTCATCAAGATGCCTGGTTTCATTTGGCCGATTTTGATGCTGGATATACCAAAACATACGAATTGAAAAAAGAAGGAAACGGACTTTATGTTTTTGTAATTTCGGGAACCATCACCGTTGATGGTCAAGAATTGGAAACCCGTGATGGATTGGGAATAACCGATTTCAAAACATTGGACTTCAAAGCAACAACCGATGCCAAATTTTTGTTGATGGAAATCCCGATGAAACAATAAATAGTTTTCTTTAAGTTAAGATATTTGAATCGTCTCTTCGAGTGATTTCAAATAGTAATGCGACAGCTTTACTATTTGAAATTGTATCGAGAAGCCTGTAATGTTGAGTTCTCGATACATTTTATTAAAAAAGCTATCGCATTTTTAATAAAACACTCGAACAGACGAAACCTTAACATAACGATAAAAAAATTAAAAAATCATGAACGAAGAAATAATAGGATTAGAATTAAACGGTTCGAAAGGTTACTTTTATGTTTCGGTTGATGGAAAACAAGAAGGCAAAATGACTTTTGTTTTCGCTGGCAACGACAAGATTATCATTGACCACACCGAAGTGAATCCAGGCAATAACGGAAAAGGTTATGGCAAAAAAATGGTCGCCAAAGCGGTAGAATATGCCCGAGAAAAGAACATCAAAATCATTCCGCTTTGTCCTTTTGCGAAAAAGGTGTTTGACAAAACTCCTGAGTTCAGCGATGTTTTATAAATTTAATTTCAAAAATTATGGACTCCAATAATTTAAAAAAAGAATATACCAACGGCGAAGTGACCGTGGTATGGCAATCCGCTAAATGCATTCATTCTGCCAATTGTGTTAGAAATAATCCCGACGTTTTTCAACCCAAAGAAAAACCTTGGATAAAAATTGATGGTTCTTCAACAGAAAAAATTATTGAGACTGTACAAAAATGTCCTTCGGGTGCTTTGACGTTTTACAAAAATGAATAAATCAATTCCATCCTGGGTCATTAGCAAAGAGCGATTCGTCTTTTTGGAAAATCAAAAACAATAATTGACAATCCTTCTTTGCTCTTAGACGCTCTAAATCCGCTGTCAAAAGCTTTAAATCCACTATCTGAAGCACAAAATCAGCTGTTAGAAGCACAAAATCAGCTGACGGAAGATCAAAATCGACCAACGGAAGCATTAAATCAGTTGACGGAAGCTCTAAATCTTGACACAGAAGCATTAAAGAAGCCGACAGAAGCTCTCGGGAAGGCATTATTGAAGCTACTTTATTCAGAACAATCCTTTATATATCAATACTTTAGATAAAATAACTATAAAAACAGGCAACTAATTTCGTTCTTAATCTAGGTTAAGTGTCCAATCGTTAGTGTCGCCGTAAATTTGCCTTATCAAAATGAAATAAACAATTAAAAAATAAAATTATGGCAACTACAAAATGGGCAATTGACCCGACACACTCAGAAATTGGTTTTAAAGTAAAACACATGATGTTTACCAACGTTTCAGGAAAATTTGGAACTTACGATGCAACAATCGCAACGGAAGACGACAACTTCGAGAATGCAAACTTCGAATTCTCGGCAGACATCGATTCTATCAACACTAATAATGCTGACAGAGACAATCACCTGAAAAGTGGCGACTTTTTCGACGCTGAAAACCATCCAAAACTAACTTTCAAAGCAACGTCTTTTACCAAAGATGGAGATGATTACGAATTAACTGGAGATTTGAGTATTAAAGAGGTAACCAAATCGGTGAAATTCCCTGTTGAATTCAGCGGATTGATGAAAGACCCTTGGGGAAATACCAAAGCGGGATTGAACATTTACGGCAAAATCAACCGTAAAGATTGGGGATTGAACTGGAATTCGGCTTTGGAAACAGGCGGTGTTTTGGTTGGCGAAGAAGTGAAATTGAACATCGAATTGCAATTAATAAAACTATAAATAATTTCGCAAAACCGTTTTTTTTTTTTGACACTATCCCAAAAAGTGTGTAAGTTTAAAAATATAGGGGTTTGATTTTTTAATTAAAGTTGAACCCTTTTTTCAAATATAGTTAAGAACTGGTTGAGGATTAATCCCCAGTTTTGGATTGGCATCGACCATTTTTTGGTTGCCTCTCTCAAAGCCAAATATACAGATTTTAAAACAGCTTCATCCGTTGGGAATGATAATTTGTTTTTAGTGTATTTTCTGATTTTACCATTGAGGTTTTCGATTAAATTTGTGGTGTAAATTATCTTTCTGATTTCTACTGGAAAGTCAAAGAATACGGTAAGTTCCTCCCAATTTTCTTCCCAGGATTTAATCGCATAAGGATATTTATTATTCCATTTTTTAGAAAAATCTCCCAGAGATGCTTTAGCAGCTTCTTTAGTTGGAGCATTGTAAATAAGCTTCATATCTGCCGAAAATTCCTTTTTATCTTTCCAAACCACATAACGAGCTGAGTTTCTAATTTGATGTACTACACAGATTTGGGTTTGTGATTCCGGGAATACATTTTTGATAGTTTGCGTAAAACCATTTAGATTGTCAGTAGCAGTAATTAGTATATCTTCAACTCCTCTAGCTTTTAAATCTGTTAAAACGCCAAGCCAGAAACTAGCACTTTCATTCTTTCCTAGCCACATTCCAAGGACTTCTTTTTTACCTTCTCTATTAAGTCCAACGGCTAAATAGATGGTTTTATTGACTATTTTTGAGTTTTCTCTAACTTTAAAAACAATTCCGTCCATCCAGACTATCAGATAAACAGCCTCTAAAGGTCGGTTTTGCCAAGCAATAATATCACTCGAAACCGTGTCGGTTATCCTAGAAATAGTACTAGTGGAAACCTCAAAATTATAAACTTCTCTTATTTGTTCTTCGATGTCGCTATTGCTCATTCCTTTGGCATAGAGAGAGATTATTACGTTCTCTAAACCATCGAGCATATTTTGCCTTTTGGGCACAATTAAAGGGTTAAATGAGGCTTCTCGATCTCTGGGAACTTGAATCTGAGATTCGCCAAATGAGGTTTTTATTTTCTTGTTAGAAAAACCATTACGAGCATTGGATTTTGTAGTTTTCTCGTGCTTATCATAGCCTAAATGGGCGTCTAATTCGCCTTCGAGCATTTTCTCTATTCCTCGCTTTTGTAGTTGGGCTAAGAAGCCATAAAGGTCTTCGCCTGTTTTGAATTGCTTCAAAAATTCATCGGATAATAAATCTTCCTTTTTCATAAAATGTGTAAAATATTAAAATTAAGTAAAAAAAGTATTAGGGTTTGCACAAACCCTAATACTTTTTTTACTTACACACTTTATAGGATACTACCTTTTTTTTGCAAAAATACAAACCTCCATTCTTCAAAGCATGGAGGTTTTTTATGTTTTAAAATTGTTTCTTTCCTACCTAAATTAAACGGCATTCGCGAATTCGACATCCAAGTGCTTATAATTTTCTTGATTTTGGTTTTTGTATGAATCCATAATCAACTGTGCCTTAAAAAAACAGAGTGTTGATTCGGCTCCTTGATTAATATTGACATTTTTTTCTTCAAGCCCATCGTAAGAAGCTCCATTTACGGGGTTATAAATTATCTGGTTCAGGTGATTATTTCCTAAAAACCATGAAAATGCCACATTCAACTGTTCTTTATATTTGACATTTCCCGTGACTTCATAAAACAAATGCAGGGTAATAATGGTTGTTGCCACTTCTATGGGTTGTTCTCCATAAGTTTTTTTATGACTGCCTTTGACAAACCAGCCCCGATTTGAAATTACGCTAAGTTCTCCTTTCATAAAATAATGTGACAAGAGAAAATCAAATGTTATTACTGCGATTTTTTTGTATTTCAAATCCCCTGTCGCCATAAAACTATACATCATTGCTTCAGGAAGAACGTTATTGGCATAGGTCATGTAATCTTCATACCAGCACCATTCTTCATCGGAATTAATGTGATAATGATTCAGTAATGTATCGGCAAGTCTTATTATATTGTTTTTAATTTCTTCCTCAGGATTAACCTGATAGTAGTAATAAAGTCCTTTGAGCGTATAGGCAATTGCCCTTGGAGAAGTAACGAAATCAATATGCACGACAGCCTTATCCCAAGATTTTTGTGCTTTTTGCACTAAATCTATTGGCAGATTTTTTTGATGGGACAATGTATATCCTAAACTCCATAAAGCTCTTCCGTTCGAATCTTCAAGATTTACCAATTGGTTTTGCTCTGTCAATTGACGATTAAAGTCTTTGTAATTGTCAAACTTTCCTTCTTCTTGCTGAATATCGGCAATAAAATTCAAATAAATCGAAGCCAAATTTAAGGCAACAGGATTTGCGCTACTATCATGATACATCACCATGTCAATTAATGCACGAGCATTGTCATCCAAAGTATAACCAAACGAAGTATTCGGCTGGCTAAAATTCGAAAATTGAAGAATTCCATAATCGGTTGTTAATTCCTTGATGTGGTCCAATTTAATGGATGGGTAATTAAATCTTAATTTTTCCTTGCTTTCCGTTACTTCAGCAAACAGGAATCCGTATTTTAGGGCAATATTCTCCCAAGTGGTTTCGTGGGTCAAAGCATAGCCATTTTGTCCCATTTCCACCCGTTCTTGTTTGTTTTCAACCAGTTTCAATATCGCTTTTTGAAACTCTTCGGGATTGTCAAATCCATCCAACAAAATTCCGGTACCCGAGTTCAAAGCCTCGATGGCATGCGGTATTGGGGTTGAAATTATGGCACAACCACAACTCATTGCATAGGCAAAAGTGCCACTTACGGCTTGATTTGGATCTTTGGAAGCAAACAAATAAACATCGGACAGGATTAAATAATTGAGCAATTGTTTTAACTCCAAAAATTCATTGACAAAGAATACGTTGTTTTCCAGTTTCAGTTTTTTGGTCATCTCAATAAGCATTTCGCGGTAATTCTCGCCATCCCTTTTCAAGATTTCTGGATGGGTTTTTCCAACTACCAGATAAATTACTTCCGGATGTTTTGCAATGATGTCGGGCAAGGCATATAAAACAGTCTCGATATTCTTGTTTTCGCTAATTAACCCAAATGTTGACAATACTATTTTGTCTGAATAGTGAAATTCTTTTTTTAAATTCTCTTTTTGATCCAGGAGAACCATGTGGGTTCCGTGCGGAATAAGCATCATTTTAGATTCTTTACAACCATAATCCCGTATCAAAATCTCTTGGGATTTTTTGGTAAGAACCACAATTTTATTGGACAAATCAATAATTGCCTGCACTACTTTCTTCAATTTTTCATTTGGATTAGGCAATACGGTATGAAAAACCATTGCAATGGGTTTGTTTAGGGCCAATAAAAAGGAGAGCAAATAATTCCCGTAATCTCCTCCAAAAAGACCAAATTCATGTTCGACGCAAAGCATTCCAATATCATCGCGATTGTTAATTTTTTCGGCCAAAAGACGG
Source organism: Flavobacterium limnophilum (assembly GCF_027111315.2). Taxonomy (GTDB): domain Bacteria; phylum Bacteroidota; class Bacteroidia; order Flavobacteriales; family Flavobacteriaceae; genus Flavobacterium; species Flavobacterium limnophilum. The sequence goes on from NZ_CP114289.2 coordinate 3,030,973, forward strand.
TATTCCTGAATCGAGGAAACGGTTAAGGTGTAATGCACATCATCACCATATTCGAATTGATTTTCCTGTTTTTGCAAAGCACATACTTCTATTGGGAGTGAATCTCCAAAAACTAATTTTATGGAATTGACTACGTCACTGGAAAAAGTAGCCAATCCACATTCTCTCGGCGGATAAGAACTCATCAATAGTATCGATTTGTTTTGTTTTGACCTCATGGCAGTTCATTTTTACTATTTTTCAAAGCATCGAGCAATTCTTTCAAGTCAACCACGGCATAACTGGAGGAATAATCAGAAACGGCATAAGGCAATATAAGACTGTTGTTGTGAATTATCGACCCACAGGAATAAACCACATTGGGAACATATCCTTCGCGTTCATCTTCTAAAGGACTGAGCAAAGGCTCGGGAAGCCTCCCCAATTCCTTGGAGGGATCATCCAAATCAAACAAGGATGCCCCTATGCAATAACGCCGCATCGCTCCTACTCCATGAGTAATTACAAGCCAACCCTCTTCTGTCCATAAAGGCGAACCACAATTCCCAATTTGTGTATATTCCCATGGATATTTGGGTCTTTGAATAATCCGTGGATTTTTCCATTCGTTTGGTCTTACCGAATACATCAGATAATTATTGACTCCATCTATCCTGGCGAGCATGGCATATTTGCCGTTTATTTTTTTAGGAAACAAGGCCATCCCTTTTCCTTGCGCCCCTTCTCCATACAAAGGCATAATTCGAAACGTATAGAAATCTTCGGTCGTGATTAATTTTGTAAGAATGGAATGCCCGTTATAGGCGGTATAAGTTCCCATTACATTCTCGGAACCGTCATCGTCAACAAAACGAACAAATCGGGCATCCTCTATTCCTCGGCTTTCGGTATCCGATATTGGAAATATAACACGCTCCGAGATATCGAAATCATGGTTGAATTGTATGTCATAAAAGGAATCCATTACCCAAATTACTTCTTCATAAGCTTCCTTTACCTCTTTGCTTATAACTGAATTTGCCAATGCTGCATTTATCGCACTTTTAAATGCTGAATACTCGAACACGTCAGGCAAATCATTCAGGATAGAAGTATAAATATCCAAGATGTGCATTTCTGCCAATTTGGACATAATCCTTTTTTTATTATACATCATTTTGTGCAAAATCTCGGCTTTTTCAATATCAGTACCAATTTTCATCATCCTCAGATTATTATCCTTGTCGATGATTCCCCTTCTAAACACGATGGAAGAAACATGTCCTTCTCCAGTGGCTCTAAAAGAAATAACAACACGTTTCTCGTCTTTTTCCAAATTCGATTGATCAAAATCTTCTATCATCGAAGGGTTAAAAAAAGCCGATGATTCAATGGAATATTCCATGGTAAGATAAGAACCAATAAGCATTTTCTTTTCTTCTGACAACTCTGTCTCATTGATTTGCATTTCTGCAATTATTGGCTTGATATTATCGTAATGTTTACAAAAAATTGCCGAAATATTTCGATGCCGTTTTGCAAAACCCCTGTTTATTTGTTCCAAAGTATGGGTAACATCTTGATTGCTCATTGTCAATATACGGCCGACGAGCTCTTTGGTTCGCAAATTTCCACTGTTAAAATATCGCGCTACGACTCTGCTGGAATCGGGCATAAACTTTACGTTTTTTCGGGTAACGGAAACTTTCATAAAAAAAATTTAATTATGACACATAAAGACATTTAGTTTTTTGACAAAAAAATCGATTTATTAATCCTGACGAAATACTTGCTGAAAACACTTCAGCTTCTGCATAAAAGACATTATAACTTATTTGGGACCAATAAGTTTAATTTTTATCAACCTGATTCAAATAATTTGGTTTAGGTTAACAAGGATTTTAAAAAAAAGTTATTGCTTTTGTATAAAAAGTAATATCAAATATACAAAATTAAAAACATAAAAAATTGATTTTTAGACAATTAAACCTTTTATTTATATTCAAAACCCTAATAAAAACAAAACAACATTTGTAGTCCCGAAGGAATAAAAACCCATTCGGCAGAAAAAAAACAGTATGATGGAAGGAAAACTGTTCTTAAACCCAAAAAATTGCTGCTCCTAAAAAAAACACTATTTTTGCATCCTGATTGAAACTAATATTTTAATCTTTAATTTATTAAAATCTTTAAATCAAAAATATGAAAGCATACGTATTTCCAGGTCAAGGAGCACAATTCACCGGAATGGGCAAAGACTTATATGAGAATTCCGAATTAGCAAAATCACTTTTCGAAAAAGCCAATGAAATCTTGGGTTTTCGCATCACGGAAATTATGTTTGAAGGCACAGCGGAGGAATTGAAAGAAACCAAGGTTACCCAACCGGCGATTTTCCTGCATTCGGTTATTCTGGCCAAAACCTTGGAAGATTTCAAACCAGAAATGGTGGCGGGACATTCTTTGGGCGAATTTTCGGCCTTGGTTGCCAATGGCGTTTTGTCATTTGAAGACGGATTACGGTTGGTTTCTCAACGTGCCTTGGCGATGCAAAAAGCCTGCGAAATAAAACCATCCACAATGGCGGCAGTTCTAGGATTGGCCGACAATATCGTGGAAGACGTTTGTGCTTCAATTGACGGAATCGTGGTGGCAGCAAACTACAATTGCCCTGGACAATTAGTAATTTCTGGAGAAACCTCAGCCGTAGAAAAAGCTTGTGAAGCGATGAAGGCTGCTGGTGCAAAACGCGCTTTGTTATTGCCTGTAGGTGGTGGTTTTCACTCGCCAATGATGGAACCCGCAAGAGAAGAATTGGCCGCAGCCATTGAAGCGACAACTTTCTCCACTCCTATTTGCCCAGTATATCAAAACGTTACGGCAACTGCCGTTTCCGATCCTGCCGAAATCAAGAAAAACTTGATTATCCAATTGACAGCTCCCGTAAAATGGACACAATCCGTGCAACAAATGATTGCCGATGGTGCAACTTTGTTTACCGAAGTAGGTCCTGGAAAAGTATTGGCTGGTTTGATTGGAAAAATTGACAGAGAAGCTGCGACAGCAAACGCTTAAAATTAGTGGTCAGTTTTTAGTGATTAGTGTGTCTATAAATAGAATCCTCATAAACTTTAAGTTTGTGGGGATTTTTTTTAAATTAGAAGTTGGTATATTTACAATGCTAGCTAACATAATACTATGACGACAAGTTATAAAATATACAACGGCACTTTAGACGATGGTGAATACCCATCAATTCTATATAAATATCGAGACTGGAATAAAGAATATCACGATAGGTACATCAAGAATCGTGAAATATATATGGCTCCAGCAAGTTCATTTGAAGATGAAAATGATTGTAAAATTCCTGTCAGATATGATTTATTGAATGCCAAACAAACTATCGATTTTGCAGTTCGATTGTCAAAGCTTGAAAATCCAGAATTTACACGCCAACAACATAGAAAAGATGCAAGGAATTGGGCAAAACAGAAATTTCTTAAAAACAAAAAAATTTATGATGATTTCCAAAAGCACTATTTCAAAGAATCTGATCAAAGAAGAGGCATTCTTTGCTTAACTGAATTTCCTTGTCTTGAAAGAATGTGGAATGAATATGCTAATAACTCAACTGGATTTTGTGTAGGTTATAATTCAAGAATAATGTTTGAATTTTTAGGTGGTGGCGGAAAAGTTACTTACGACGATTTACCAATCATTTTACCTGAACCTATAATGACACATTATGAAATCCATAATAAGCAAGTATTTTATAAACAAAAGAAATGGGATTATGAAAATGAATATCGAACTCATACTTTTTTTGAAAAACCTGCTACAAGAGAAATGAGACAAATTGAACTTCCGAAAGAAGCATTTAATAAAGTAATATTAGGCAAAAACATTAGTATCAAAGATAAAAATGAAATAACAGAAGTAGTCAGAGATATCATAGGCAACATTCCAATCGAAGAATACAAGAATATTTGTCAAACTACCAAATACCCTAAAAACAATACTATTTATTAAACTATCCCCCCACCAACGCCTAATTCTCTTATGTATTTCAGCCTTGAATTCTTCAGGAGTTAATCCATTTTTAAATTCTTCATCAAAATCAAAAGTGGCTCTATCAATTCCTTGAAGTTTAATTTTCGAAGTTTCGTAAGCCACAGAAGGCTCTTCAGCTTTGTTTCTTTTTGGATTTTATTTTTTAGGATTCACAACCGTTGTTTTACGTAACGAATTTACAATTAATTCTTTAAACCAAAAAATCCCAAACTATCAACTGATAATTTGGGATTCTTTTTAGTCTTAAACTTGATACTAAAATCTTAATACTTTTTAAGAACGAACCTTCTGTTCCCATTTCCAGGCACTTGCCATAGCTTCTTCCAATGTTAATTCTGATTTCCAGCCTAAAACATTATTGGCTTTATCGGTATTAGCATACGCTTCGGTAATATCGCCTTCTCTGCGAGGCACAATTTTATATGGCAATTTTTGTCCGCTTACTTTCTCGAAAGAATGAATCACTTCCAAAACCGAGCTTCCTGTTCCTGTTCCTAGATTGAAAATCTCCACTTTGTCCAAATTCTTTTTATCCAATAAGCGTTTCATTGCAATAACGTGGGCTTTCGCCAAATCGACTACGTGAATGTAATCGCGAACACAAGTTCCGTCAGGCGTAGGATAATCATCGCCGAAAACTGACAATTCTTTGCGTAAACCCAATCCAGTTTGAGTGATAAACGGCACCAAATTTTGCGGAACTCCCAAAGGCAATTCGCCAATTTCAGCCGATGGATGTGCTCCAATCGGGTTGAAATAACGCAATAAAATCGCGTTGATATTGGTTACTTTGGCAGCATCTGTAATAATTTCTTCTCCTATTTGCTTGGTATTTCCGTAAGGAGACATTGCCGTTTGGATGGGTGCATCTTCGGTAATGGGCATTTTTTCGGCTTGACCGTAAACCGTGCAAGACGAACTAAAAATGAAATTGGATTCCGGTAGTTTTTGCAATTCTTGAAGCAAATAAATCAAGCTATTGATGTTGTTTTCATAATACTCCAATGGTTTTCCAACACTTTCGCCAACCGCTTTCGAAGCTGCAAAATGAATGACACCCGAAATATCTTGGTGCTTTTTGAAAAAATCCTGAACTTTTGCTTTCTCGCGCAAATCCAACTTTTCGAAAAGTGGTTTTTTATTCGTAATGGCGGTAATTCCTTTTAAAACTTCTTCCGAAGAATTCGAAAGATCATCAACAATCACTACTTCAAAACCTTGATTTTGCAATTCGACCACGGTATGGGAACCAATAAATCCCAATCCTCCTGTTACTAATATTTTCATGTTTTTTATTTTAAAAATTCTAGAACGGAATCCGTTATGAATTTGATTTGCTCATCGTCTAATTCAGTGTGCATTGGCAAGGCAATCACTTCTTTTGCCAATTGGTTGGTTACTGGAAAATCTTCTTCTTTGTAACGAGAATCCAAATACGCTTTTTGTGAATGCAATGGAATTGGATAATAAATCGCACAAGGAATTCCTTTGTCCAGCAAGTGTTGCATCAATGCATCTCGGTCAGCATCGATAATTCGCAATACATATTGATGAAAAACGTGGCAATCACATATCTCGCAAATACTTGGAGCAATGATATTTTTGTTGCCTTCAAAAGCTGCTGTATATTTTCTGGCAGCATTTTGACGCGCTGCATTGTATTCGTCCAACAAAGGTAATTTAGCATTCAAAACTGCTGCTTGAATACTGTCCAATCTTGAATTTACGCCAACCACATCGTGATGGTAACGCTCGTACATTCCGTGGTTTACGATTCCTCTAATTTTGTGTGCCAAAACATCGTCGTTGGTAAAAATAGCTCCACCATCGCCATAACATCCTAGATTTTTAGATGGAAAAAATGAGGTTGAGCCAACATTTCCAATAGTTCCGGCTTTCTTTTTGGTTCCATCTGAAAACTTGCAATTGGCTCCAATAGCTTGTGCATTGTCTTCAATTACATACAAGTTATGTTCTTTGGCAATAGCCATAATCGCTTCCATATTGGCAGCACGACCAAACAAATGTACTGGCACAATGGCTTTGGTTTTTGGCGTAATCGCTTTCTTGATGGCTTCGATAGAAATATTCATGTTAAACAAATCAACATCGACCAAAACCGGAGTGAGTTGCAACAAAGCGATTACTTCAACCGTTGCAGCAAAGGTGAAATCGGCGGTAATAACTTCGTCACCTGGTTTTAAATCCAATCCCATCATGGCAATTTGCAAGGCATCGGTTCCGTTGGCACAAGGAATTACGTGTTTTACGTCGAGATATTCTTCTAGGTTTTTTTGGAATTGGTGAACTTGTGGTCCGTTAATGTAAGTGTTGGTGTCAAGAACTTCTTGGATTGAAGTATTTACTACATCTTTTATTTTATCATATTGACTTTTCAAGTCAACCATTTGCAATTTTTTCATTTAATCTTAAGTTTAAAGTTCATTTAAAACAAAATTCACATGGCGTATCAAGTTTTAAATTCAGAACAAAAATAGGGATTTTAGGAGAATGATTTTATAGATATTTAAAAGAAAACGTATTTTAGCCGCAGAAATTTTTTGATATGCTTTTTCTCTACAACATAATTGTTCAAATTGCGAATTTTTCATTGAAAATCATCGCTAGCTTCAGCCCAAAAATCAAACTTTTTATCGACGGTCGAAAACCTGTTTTTGATATTTTGGCAACAAAAATCAAATCAACCGACAAAACCATTTGGTTTCACGCCGCTTCGCTTGGCGAATATGAGCAAGGTTTGCCAGTTATCGAAAAAATTAAAGAAAAATATCCCAGTCATAAAATCGTGATTTCTTTTTTCTCTCCTTCTGGTTATGAAGTCCGAAAAAACAACACCGTTGCCGATGTCACAGTCTACCTGCCTTTGGACACCAAAAAAAATGCGCAACAATTTTTGAAACTGCTTCATCCCGAAATGGTGTTTTTTATCAAATACGAATATTGGCCGAATTATTTGAATGAACTCCAAAAACTGAAAACTCCGACCTATTTAATTTCGGGAATTTTCAGGGAAAACCAAATGTTCTTCAAATGGTATGGCGGATTTTACAGAAAAGCATTGGAAACTTTCACTTATTTTTTTGTACAAAATGAAAGTTCCAAAAATTTGTTATTGCAATTAGACAAAACCAATGTGGCCGTTTCTGGCGACACCCGTTTTGACCGAGTGGCCGCTATTTTGGAAAAAGACAATTCCCTTGATTTTATTGAGACGTTCAAAAACGAAACCTTGACCATTGTCGTGGGAAGTTCTTGGCCAAAAGACGAAAGTCTATTGGTTGATTACATCAATCAAACTTCCGAAAAAGTAAAGTTTATCATTGCTCCACACAACATCAAAGCCGAGCAAATTCAAGAATTGAAAAATTCAATTTCTAAAAAAGTCGTCTTGTTTTCAGAAAAAGAAACCAAAAATCTGGCAGATTTTGACGTCTTCATCATAGACACCATCGGGATTCTGACCAAGATTTATAGTTATGCCGATATTGCTTATGTTGGTGGCGGTTTTGGAAACCCAGGCGTTCACAATATACTTGAACCCGCAACGTTCGGCGTTCCGATTGTTATTGGCCCAAATTTCAGACATTTTGCAGAAGCTACGGCATTGGTAAACATGGATGGCTGTATTTCCATCTCGGACAAAAACAGTCTATTTGATGCTTTTTCCAATTTAATCACCAATGACGACATCCGACATGAAAAAGGACATATTTGCAGTACTTTCGTGCAAATGAACAAGGGAGCAACGGCTATTATCATGAAGAATATTTCATAACTTAAATTAAGTAATTTTTGTAGTCCTAATTTTCATTTAAAGACTAAAAAAAACACCCCTAATTAAATAATCACCCCCTAAAACCAGCATTTTAATAGTAAATAAACCCTGACAGCTTTATCCCACTTCCAAATTAATAGCTATAATTACACCCCCTGACAAAGCTTGACACGACTCTATTTTTTGAAAAATTGCGAAATATTTCAGGAGATTACTTTTCTGACTCACAAGTTTGAACAAAGAGAATATTACAAATGAATATTATTTTTCAAAAAAAATATAAAAAAATATTTTACCTATTAAAAAATTTATATCTTTGCCCCGAATTAATAATTAACCTTTTATAATTAAGTAAGATGAAAAAAGTATTTTTAAGTTTAGCTGTTGTTGCTGTTTTAACTGTTGTATCTTGTAAAAAAGAAACTCCAGCTACTGAAGAAGTTGCTGTAGACACTACTGCTGTAGCTGTTGACACTGCTGCTGTTGCTGTTGATACTGCTGCTGTTGTAGCTGATACTACTGCTGTTGCTGCTCCAGAAGCTAAGTAATTCTAAATTACAGAAAAAAAATAAGCTGCGCTATGCGTGGCTTTTTTTTATGTCTATTTTAAATTAATTTTCAAACACACCACCCAAACAATCAAATAGACATTTGTAGGAAAAACAAAAAGCCATACACCGAAAAGTGCCATGGCTTTTTTTTATGAAATAAAGTTATATCTTTTTATTTTTTTTTTAAAATGTAGTAATCCGCTTTCGACATAATTTTAGACTACCAAATATTTATGATTAAATTTTGTAGTTCCACAGGTTTTAGGATTGATCCCATGATTTTCAAAAGAAGAAAACCATAAAACAAACAAAAAAAAAAAAAAAACCGCAAAGAATTAAAAATTAATTCTTTACGGCTTCCTAGTACTCAGAGCGGGACTTGAACCCGCACGAACATTGCTGTTCACTGGATTTTAAGTCCAGCGTGTCTACCAATTTCACCATCCGAGCATTTTGCTTTTCGATGTTATATCTAATTTAAAAAAAAAATTAATTAAATACAGCACCATCCGAGCATTGCATGGTTTTGAGCGAAAAACGGGGCTCGAACCCGCGACCTCGACCTTGGCAAGGTCGCGCTCTACCAACTGAGCTATTTTCGCATTTCATTCTAAAAAGAACCGCAACACTTGTTCTGTATTGCGGATGCAAATTTAATACATTAATTCAATTACACAAGCCTTTTTTGCAAAAAATACACAGACAAAACATAACCTTCTGATAACCCTAACTTTAAATATAAAGAAACTATTTTTTGGTCAACATTCTTTTGATTTCGTTGAGTTTCATCAAAGCTTCCATTGGGGTAATCGTGTTGATGTCGAGACTCAAAATCTCGTCTTTGATTTCTTCCAACAAAGGGTCGTCAAGATTGAAGAAACTCATCTGCATTTCGTCCTTCGCCGATTTGATTCCGCTTAACGCTTCGCTGGAATGGTCTTTCTCTAATTTTTTCAACAGCTTTTGCGCTTTCAGAATAACGATTTGCGGCATTCCCGCCATTTTTGCCACGTGAATTCCAAAACTGTGGGCACTTCCTCCTTTTACCAGCTTTCGAATAAAAAGCACCGTATCTTTTAATTCTTTGACCGAAACATTATAATTCTGGATTCTAGGCAAGGATTCACTCATTTCATTCAACTCGTGATAGTGCGTGGCGAAAAGTGTTTTAGGTTGAGACGGATGTTCGTGAAGAAACTCGGCAATTGCCCAGGCGATGGAAATCCCGTCATACGTACTGGTTCCTCTTCCAATTTCGTCCAACAACACCAAACTTCGATCTGAAATATTGTTCAAGATGGAAGCCGTTTCGTTCATTTCGACCATAAAAGTAGATTCTCCCATCGAAATATTATCAGAAGCTCCTACCCTAGTGAATATTTTATCAATAATCCCCATTCTTACGCTATCTGCCGGAACAAAACTTCCCATTTGAGCCAAGAGCACAATTAAAGCCGTTTGACGCAAAATAGCTGATTTTCCGGACATATTCGGTCCGGTAATCATAATGAGTTGTTGCGTTTCTCTATCCAAGAAAACATCGTTGGCAATATAAGGTACACCTACCGGCAATTGTTTTTCGATAACCGGATGCCTTCCGTTTTTGATTTCCAGTTCGAATGTTTCGTCGAGTTCCGGACAAACGTATTTATTTTCTATGGCCAATTGCGTGAAAGAACACAAACAATCCAGTTGCGCTACCAAATTGGCATTCATTTGAACGGGTTTGATGTAAGTTGCAATCCAATTGACCAATTGCTCGAACAATTCAACTTCTATTTTATGGATTTTTTCTTCGGCACCCAGGATTTTGGTTTCGTATTCTTTTAGTTCCTCGGTGATATAACGCTCGGCACTGACCAAAGTTTGTTTCCGAATCCACTCGGTTGGCACTTTGTCTTTATGCGTGTTTCGAACTTCGATATAATACCCAAAAACATTATTGAAGGAAATTTTCAAAGAGGAAATTCCTGTTCTTTCTGATTCTCGTTTTTCAATTCCTTCCAAGAATTCTTTTCCAGAAGTGGATATAGCACGCAATTCGTCTAATTCTGCATTGATTCCCTTGGCAATGGCATTCCCTTTGGCAACAGCCACGGGCGCATCTTGATTCAATACCGTTTTAATTTTTTCGCGCAATAAATCGCAACTGTGCAGGCTGTCGCCAATAACTTTAACGGCTTCTTGCGGACTTTCCAACGCCAAGTTTTTTATTGGAATAATAGCATCCAAGGATTCTTTTAGATAAACCACTTCGCGTGGCGATACTTTTCCGGCTGCTATTTTCGAAATCAAACGCTCCAAATCGGAAATTTGCTTGATTTGCTTTTGAATGTTTTTTAACACTTCTTGATTCTCTTTCAAATAAGAAACCACTTGATGACGGCTTTGTATTTTACTGGCATCTTTTAAAGGTAAAGCCAACCAACGTTTGAGCAAACGACCACCCATTGGCGAAAGCGTTTTATCAATCACATCAAGAAGCGTAACTGCATTGGGGTTGTAGCTGTGGTACAATTCGAGGTTGCGAATCGTAAATCGATCCATCCAAACGTAAGCATCTTCGGCAATGCGCTGAATCGCCGTGATATGTTGTACCTTATTGTGTTGCGTTTCGGATAGATAATATAAAATCGCTCCCGAAGCAATGATTCCTTCTTTCAGTTCTTCTATTCCAAATCCTTTGAGAGAAATGGTTTGAAAATGTTTAGTCAGGATTTCAAAGGCATAATCTTCTTTATAAATCCAATCTTCCAAATAAAAACTATGAAAATCATCCCCGAAAGTTTCCCTAAAATCATTTTTATTGTTTTTGGGAACCAAAACTTCACTTGGATTGAAATTCTGCAACAATTTGTCTATATACTCGGCATTCCCTTGGGCTGTTAAAAACTCGCCTGTGGAAACATCTAAAAACGAAATGCCAATGGATTTATTGGCAAAATAAATAGCCGCCAAAAAATTATTGGTCTTCGATTGCAACACCTCATCGTTCATTGAAACACCTGGAGTCACTAATTCCGTAACACCACGTTTCACGATGGTTTTGGTCATTTTTGGATCTTCGAGTTGGTCACAAATTGCCACACGAAGTCCCGCTTTTACCAGTTTTGGCAAATAGGTATTAATGGAATGATGCGGAAAACCAGCCAATGCCGTTTCAGTCTCGGAACCTGCGCCACGTTTGGTCAATGTTATCCCCAAAATTTTGGAAGCGCGAACGGCATCTTCGCCAAATGTTTCATAAAAATCTCCCACTCTAAACAACAAACAAGCATCAGGATATTTCCTTTTGATTTCGTTGTATTGCTTCATTAAAGGCGTTTCCTTGACTACTTTTTCTTTTGACGACAAAATTTATTTGATTTAATTTAACAGAAAGCGAATTTATATATTTTATGGCGAATAAATAAGCACTATGAAATTTTAAAATATTTTTAAGCAAAATTTAAGATGGAATTTCGTTTTTTTATATAAATTTGTCTCTCAATAAAAAAATCAATTACGATGAAAAAATTAATCACACTATCGATAGCACTTTTGGCATTTTCTTTTTCTAATGCTCAAGAAACCACAAAAAAAACCACAAAAAAAACAACAAAAACAGCTACATCCGCCTTACCTAAAGTAGAAGGAGCTGGAATGGTTTTTGTATCCGAGACTATTGATTATGGCACAGTTGCTGCAAATTCAGACGGAAAACGCGAATTTGTTTTTACCAACAATGGCAACAAACCGTTAATCATAACTAACGCCTCTGGTTCTTGTGGATGTACGGTTCCAACTTATTCAAAAGAGCCAATTGCTCCGGGCGCAAAAGGGGTTATTGGAGTGAAATATGACACTTCAAGAGCTGGACAACCGTTTACAAAAACAGTAACAATCACCTCAAATGCAGCAGGAAGCCCTTCAAAAGTACTTACTATAAAAGGTACTGTATTAGCAGCTGCTCCAGCAACAAAAAGCTAAATTTAAAATTATACAATAAACAAAAGCTTCCTTAATTTTGGAGGCTTTTTTTATTTAAACACACATCCAAAAACTTATGAGAAAGTTAGAAAACAGCGAACTCGACCGAAAATCCATTGAGGATTTCAAACAATCCGAAAAAACTCCAATTATCATTGTTCTGGATGACATTCGCAGTTTGCACAATATCGGTTCAGTGTTTAGAACAGCCGATGCTTTTTTGGTTGAAAAAATAGTTTTGTGCGGTATCACGGCCACACCTCCCAACAAGGAAATTCACAAAACAGCTCTGGGCGCAACAGAAACTGTAGCTTGGGAACACGCAAAAGACGTTCTCGAAGTTATCAAAGATTTAAAACAACAGAATATTACTGTTCTTGCCATCGAGCAAGTGGAAAGTGCTACTTTTTTGCAAGATTTTACAATTGCAAAAGATGAAAAATACGCCTTGGTTTTCGGAAATGAAGTTTATGGCGTTTCGCAAGATGCTGTTGCATTGTGTGATGGCTGTATCGAAATTCCGCAATTGGGAACCAAACATTCGTTAAATATTTCGGTAAGTACTGGAATCGTGGTTTGGGATTTGTTCAAAAAAATGAAATGGAATTTGTAATTTTTTTTTCATAAAAAAATCATTATTATGGGTTTATTTCATATCTTGACTCACTTTTTTTCCACAAATGAATTCAACTATGAAAAGACTTTTATTACTGTTTATACTATTAACTAGTTTTTTCGGACGAGCCCAATATACTGCAATTCCTGACGTGAATTTTGAGAAGGCGTTGATTGATTTAGGAATAGATAGTGGAGCTATTGATGGCAAAGTTCTTATAGCAAATGTGAGTGGAATTACTAGTTTGGATGTTTCAAAGAAGGCCATTACTGATTTAACAGGCATACAGGATTTTACATCATTAAAAAAATTAGATTGTGCTGAAAATCAATTAACCAATCTAGATGTTACTAAAAATACGGCTTTGATTGATTTAAATTGTGATCAAAATCAATTAACCAGTCTGGATGTTACTAAAAACACGGCTTTGATTTATTTAGGTTTTAACTATAACCATATAATTAGTTTAGACCTTACTAAAAATACGGCTTTAACTCATTTACATTTTAATACAAATCAATTAAGTAGTTTGGATGTTACAAAAAATACGGCTTTAACACATTTAGAGTGTAGCAATAATCAAATAACAAGTTTGGATGTCACCAAAAACACAGCTTTAACTTTTTTAAGCTGTTTTAATATTAAAATAAGCAGTTTAGATGTTTCTAAAAATCTGGATTTGAATTATTTATGGTGTCACTATGATAAGATAAGTAATTTAGACATTACAAATAACACGGCTTTAACTAATTTAAGTTGTTTCTCGACTCAAATAAGCAGTTTGGATCTTACTAAAAACTCAGCTTTGACTTCTTTAGACTGTAGCTCTAATCAAATTAGTAATTTGGACTTGACAAAAAATACAGCTTTGAATTATTTAAAGTGTGACTCTAATCAAATAAGTAGTTTGGATCTTGCTACACATAATTCTTTGACTTATTTATATTGTTATGACAATAAAATAAGTAGTTTAGATGTTACTACAAATACGGCTTTGACTTATTTAAGTTGTAATAACAATTTACTAACATCACTTAACTTAAAAAACGGTAATAATAGTATTATTAAAAGTTTTAATTCAAAATCCAATCCTAACCTACAATGCATACAAGTTGACAACAAGGTATATTCCGACGCTAATTGGACATCCAAAAAAGACGCCACGGCCAGTTTTTCTGAAAATTGCAGCAAAACAACAGCAAACGTAGCTCCTATAATTACCGCCTCGGGCAATCAAATTTATTGTCCACAAACCAATCAAAAAATTGTAACTGCCTTTGATATTATCGATCCAGACGATACAAGTTCAGAAGCCATTTACGTTCAAATTTCTTCCGGTTATGTAAACGGACAAGATGTATTGACACTTGCCAATCCAGCTTTGCATCCAACTATCAAAACCGTTTGGGATGCAACTGCAGGAAAACTTACATTATCAAGTCCCACAACCGGAACAGCTGTTTCCTATGTAGATTTAATAGCTGCCATTAAGGACATTGAATTTAGCAATATATCAGTTTCTCCATCAGGAATTAGAGATTTTTCCATTAGTTTAGGAACAGGACAACTTAGTTATTTGCCGAGAAACGGTCATTATTATGAATATGTTCCTGCATTAGGCATCAATTGGACAGCCGCAAAAGATGCAGCAGCCTCAAGAACTTATTATGGCCTACAAGGTTATTTAGCTACATTAACAGCTGCTGACGAAGCACAATTAGCCGGAGCACAAGCACCAGGAACTGGATGGATTGGTGGCAGTGACGCTGAAACTGAAGGAACGTGGAAATGGGTGACAGGACCAGAAACAGGAACTACTTTTTGGATTGGAAAAAACAACGGAACTACCACAGCTCCACTTTACTATGCCAATTGGAACTCTCCTAACGAACCCAACAACACTACAAATACCACCAAGCCAAACGGTGAAGATTATGCTCATATAACAGCACCAACTGTTGGAAATCCAGGAACTTGGAATGATCTTTCAGAAACAGGAGATCCTATTAACGTTTACAATTATTACCCTAAGGGATATATAGTAGAATATGGCGGAATGTCTGGAGACCCAACACTTCAATTTTCAGCAAGTACGACAATGAAAATGGCACAATTAACGGTTACTGCTCCAAATCCTGTTTGTGCTTCCCAAACTAGCACACTTCAGGCAAGCTCTACAACTACTAGTACGATCAATTGGTATGATGACCCAACTGGAGGAAATTTACTATTCACTGGAACTAATTTTACCACTCCACCATTGAACAGCACAACAACATATTATATCGATTACGGCTGTATAACCAGAACTCCAGTTACCGTAACTGTAGAATCTTTACCAATTGCAAATCCTGTAACAGTTACCAGGCAATGTGACGATAACCAAGACGGCCTTTTTACTTTTAATACCGCTTCTCTTGAAACCACTTTATTGAATGGGCAAACGAATGTTAAAGTTACTTATTTAGACGCTGCGAACAATCCCCTGAAAGACGCCAATGGAACGCTGATAACTAGTCCTTTTCCAGCTACTTTTATGACATCATCACAAACAATTCAAGCTGTTCTTACAAATAATTCTGCATTAAAATGTTCGAGCAAAACAACCATTGATTTTATCGTTGACGACTTACCCGAAGCTTTTTCAGTTCCAACAGCCTCAACAACCGCTTGTGATGACGAGCCAATTCCAGCAAGTCAAGATGGGAAATTCCCATTCAACACCTCTACTATCGAATCAATAATTTTAAATGGACAAACGGGTATGAAAGTTTCCTATTTTGACAAAAACGGAAATCCATTATCTAGTCCGCTACCCAATCCCTTTTTGACCGATACTCAAAACATTACTGCTAAAGTTGAAAACATTCTAAACCCAAACTGTTTTGCTACCACAACCCTAAATTTTGTTGTCAATCCATTGCCAATTGTCAAAGATGTTATCATTGTTCAATGCGACACCGACCTTGTCGTAGATGGGAAGACGTTTTTTAACTTAACGGTAAACAATACTGAAATTTCAGCAAACTCTGCCAATGAAACCTTTACTTATTATACTTCGCCAAACGGAGCAAACAATACTGTTGCTGCTGATTTGATACTGAATGAATTGGCTTTTGAAAACACAACTCCAACTTTAATGGATGTTTGGTCGAGAATCACAAACAAAGCAACAGGATGCCATAGCGTGGCCAAAATAACATTGAAAGTTCCCGCAACCAATATTAATCCAAACTACAAAATTCCTTTTCCTCCTGTTTGCGATGATTTTTTAGATACAAATGGAAATAATAACGCCAACAACAACAAACGTGATGGAATTACCACTTTTGATTTGTCTTCTACAAAGGCAATCATATTAGCCCAATTACCAACAAATCAAGTTTACAACATCAATTACTACAGAAATGAATCGGATGCTTTGGCGGAAACCAACGTCATTACCGATATTTCAAAGTATAGAAACATTGGCTGCCCCAATTCACAAGATATCTGGATACGAATCGATAGCGATTTGGATAATGCTTGTTACGGTTTAGGCCCTTATTTGACTTTAAATGTCGAAGCTTTGCCTTTTGCGAATGCAGCTACAATTCCGAGACAATGTGATGATAATACTGACGGGATATTTACATTCAATACTACGAATTTAGAATCGGATGTATTGAATGGACAATTGAACAAAACCGTTACTTATTTCGACCAAACCAATACTCCTCTGAAAGATGCCAACGGAGTTTTAATTACAAGTCCATTTCCACCCGCTTTCACTTCCACTTCGCAAACCATTAAAGCCGTTGTGACCAATAATACGCCGCAAAACTGTTATGACGAAACACTAATTACATTTATTGTAGATGATACACCAGAAGCATTTTCCGTTCCATCTACCCTTACAACAACTTGTGACGACGAAGCAAATCCAATTAATCAAGATGGAAAATTTGCTTTTGACACCTCATCATTCGAAACTACTATTCTAGGTGGACAAACGGGAATGATTGTCCAATATTTCGACCCGAATAATGTGCTTTTACCAAGTCCACTACCCAATCCATTCCTGACAAATACACAAAATATAACTGTTAAAGTTCAAAACCCATTAAACACCATCTGCTCTGCATCGACAACATTACATTTTGTGGTCAACCCTGTTCCTAATATCGATTTGAATTTGGATGGCAGCGATGATAATTTAGTATGTCAAAACGATCCAGCTTTTTATATTCAACTCAATGCAGGTATTCAAGATGGAACACCAACAAGCAATTACACATATATTTGGTCTAAAGATGGCTTAGTGATTCCCGACGAAACAGCTTATACATTAGATGTAAATACCGAAGGATTATTTACCGTAGAAGTAGCAAATAGTTTAGGCTGTAGCAGGATTAGAACTATAAAAGTTACCGCTTCCGATGTTGCAAAAATTGATTCAATCGACATACAAGACATGGCCGACACTAACACTATTACCGTAAATGTTTCTACTTCCAGTTTAGGCGATTACGAATTTAGTTTAGACGACCGTTTTGGACCTTTTCAAGACTCCAATTTCTTTGACAATGTATCGGCAGGAATTCACGAAGTCTTTGTCAATGACAAAAATGGATGTGGCCCAATTACCCAAGCTACAATCGCAGTTGTGGGCGCACCAAAATTCTTTACACCAAACGGTGATGGCTATAATGATTATTGGAGTATAAAAGGAGTGAATGCGACTTTTAATTCAAAATCCATAATCTACATTTTTAACCGATACGGAAAACTCCTAAAACAATGGGTTCCATCTTTAAATCAAGGTTGGGATGGCACTTTCAATGGAGTCCCTTTGCCTGCGGATGATTATTGGTTCACCCTAAAACTGGAAGACGGGAGAGAAGCAAAAGGTCATTTTTCGCTTAAACGGTAATTTTTTTAAGTAATTTTCCGTTGGATTTCCTCCAAAATATAAAGGTAATCTTCCTGGTTTTTCACGAAATCCCTGTCTGAAACGTCAACAATCAAAATATTCAAATTCGTTTGCGATTTGATGTAATCCAAATAACCACTGTTGATTTTATCCAGATATTCGGCAGGAATATTTTGCTCGTAACTTCGCCCTCTTTTCTTGATGTTTTCCAGCAATCGCTCCGTGTTTTGATATAAATAAACATACAAATCCGGCTTGGGCATTTCCCTGTAAACTATGTCAAACATAGTTTTATACAACCTAAACTCATCTTCTTGAAGCGTGACTTTGGCAAAAATCAGCGATTTAAAAATATGATAATCGGCCACGATAAAATCCTTGAACAAGTCGAATTGGGCTAAATCGTCTGAAAGTTGTTTGTATCTGTCGGCAAGAAACGACATTTCTAAAGGAAAAGCATACCGGTTTTGGTCTTCATAAAATTTGGGCAAAAATGGATTGTCGGCAAAGCGTTCCAATACTGTTTTGGCATTAAAATCTTCGGCAATTTTTGTGGTCAAAGTAGTTTTTCCCGCTCCAATATTCCCTTCGAAAGCAATATAATTAAACTGTTCCAAAGGAATGCTTCCCAATGGATCTTCTAATTTCTGCACCATTGTACAACCACTTTTGTCTGGCGAAATTTCTACTAATTCGGCGATTTTTTTATGAAAAACGGGATGAATCCAGTTTAAATCCAAGTCCAGCATTGGTAACAAAACAAACTTTCTGTTTTGCATCAAAGGATGCGGAATTTGAAGTTCTTCGGTCTCAATTATTTCTTCGTCGAAAGTAATTAAATCAATATCAATTATTCGGGATTGATAGCTTAAGGTTTCGCCACGAACACGACCCAATTGCCTTTCAATACCCAAAACCTGATTCAATATTTTTTCTGCCGAAGCAAAAGTATGAATGAGCAAGGCACAATTATAAAAAGCATCGCTGTCAAAACCCCAAGACGGTGTTTCGTATAACTTTGAAACCCTGATTATTGTTCCAATTTCCTGATGTATCAATTGCAGGCAAAGTTCGATATTCCGAAGACGATCGCCTTGATTGCTGCCTAAAGATAAAACGACCTGATGTTGTGATTTCATATTAAGCACAAATTAACTAAAACAATTTTAGAATAGAACTATATTTGCGCAGGTGTTGATAACTAAATTTATCCTTTTTTTAAACTTAAATTTGTAACACATCGACCCTTTTTGCTACTTATAAAAAAAATATGATTATGAAATTTTTAGGAAATGTTTTGGCAACCATAGTAGGCCTATTTGTTTTTTCAATGCTGTTCTTTTTCGGAATAATTCTAATTGCAACCGTTTTTGGCGGTGAGCCAGAGGTTGTTGAAGTCAAAAGCAATTCGGTTATCGAATTGGATTTGAGGCATATTGAAAACGACTATGCCGGAAAATACAAAGACCCGTGGATGTCCATTTTGTCCGACGGTGAAAAAGTGGGACTTTCGGATGTTATCAATGCCATCGAAAGCGCCAAAACAGACACTGACATCAAGGGAATTTCAATTTTGAACAATGAATCCGAATTGGGAATGGCGCAAAGAAAATCCCTTCGAGACGCATTGCAAGACTTCAAGAAATCAGGAAAATTCATTATGGCTTATGCCAATTCCTTTTCCCAAAAAGAATATTACTTGAACTCCGTAGCCAACACCATTTACCTGAATCCGGAAGGGGATATGGATTTCAAGGGACTATCGGCCGAAATCATGTTTTTCAAAGATCTTCAAGATAAATCAGGCATTCAAATGGAAGTCATCCGCCACGGAAAATACAAAAGTGCCGTGGAACCTTTCTTGGACAATAAAATGAGTGATGCCAACAGGGAACAAACTTTGGCATTATTGAATTCCGTTTGGAATTCCGTTACGGCAGACATTTCGAAAAGCAGAAACATTTCTGTAGCAAAATTAAACGAAATTGCCAATGGACTTCTGGCTCGAACTCCCCAAATGGCGAAAGCAGAAAAACTGATTGATGTCGTGGCTTATGAAGACATTTATCATGATGCCATCAGAAAAGCGTTGAAAGTTGACAAAGAGGAAGACTACAACAAAGTAAATCTTATGGATTATACCCGAAAAACAGTAACAACTTCAATAGACATTGAAACCAAGGACAAAATTGCCATTATTTATGCTCAAGGAACCATTATGAGTGGAGAAGGCGACGTCAACACCATTGGCGAAGGTTCGATGCGTCGTTCGTTGATTGAAGCTCGAAAAGACAAAAATGTAAAAGCAATTGTACTTCGAATTAATAGCCCAGGTGGAAATGCTTTGACATCGGATTTAATCTGGAGAGAAATAGAATTGACAAAAAAAGTGAAGCCAATTGTAGTTTCGATGGGGAATTATGCCGCTTCGGGCGGTTATTATATTGCCTGTAATGCCAATACCATTTTTGCCGAGAACAACACCATTACGGGTTCCATAGGAGTTTTTGGAGTATTGCCTAATTTCACGCAATTGACAACAAAAATTGGCATTCACACCGAACAAGTAAAAACCAATGAAAATGCCGCTGAATATAGTCCTTTTTTACCGATGGACGAAAAATTTAAAAGTGTAACTCAAGAAAGTGTCGAACGTATCTACAAAACATTTGTTTCACACGTAGCCACAGGACGAAAAATGACTTTTGCGCAAGTAGATTCAATAGGTCAAGGAAGAGTTTGGTCAGGAGAACAAGCACTGAAAGTAGGGCTTGTGGATAAAATTGGAGGTTTGGATGATGCCTTGAAAGAAGCAGCAAAACTTGCCAAAATAAAGGACTACAGCACTCAAAACTTCCCGGAATTCGAAAAAGACATCAATGATATTTTTGAACATTTGCCATTCGCAAAATCGAAAGAATCATTCATCAAAGAAGAATTAGGCGAGGAAACCTATCGAATGATGGAACAGATAAAAAGAATGCAATCTCAAAAAGGAGTTCAAGCAATGATGCCGTTCGAGATTAAAATCAATTAGAAGACAATAATAGTTTACTGAAAATCCGTTTGAGCAAGTGTTTAAACGGATTTTCGGCATTATAAAGTTAAAGTATTGCTTAAAAAAAACATTCCAAAAAACACTAGATTATAAAAACACTATTTTTGAAAAAAAATTTCGAGGCACTATTTTTGCCCAGCTCATAGAATCTAAAGAAATTAAATTATGACAAAGAAAATCCTAATAACAGTCGGAATTGTAATCACCCTAATTATTGGAACATTATTCGCGGCTCCTTACCTATTTAAAGATCAAATAAAAGCCAAAATAGCTCAAGCCATTAACGAGAAAGTGGATGCCAAAGTATCTTTTGCAGACGCTGATTTGAGTTTGTTCAAAAATTTTCCCAATGCGAATGTGACTATCGAAAAATTAGTCATCATCAACAAGGCGCCTTTTGAAGGCGACACCTTGGTTTCCTTGGGCGAATTGAATTTGCAACTATCCATCAAGGAACTTTTCAAAGGAGAAAAAGAAACGATGAATATTGACGGAATTTCATCCAAAAACGGATTGATTAACATCATTTTCAACAAAGACGGATTGGCCAATTACGATATTGCCTTGAAAGATGACAAACCTGCAGCCGATGGAAAAAGCAAGCCTTTATCGCTGAAAATCCAAGAATATAAAATCGAAAATTTCCAATTCAGATATTCTGACGAAAAATCGAAAATAAAAATGGTTATTGACAGTTTAAACCACGAAGGAACCGGAGATTTTGCCGCCCAAAAACTGGATTTAGACACCAAATCGACCGCCAAAATTGTGCTTTCGATGGATAAAGTCAATTACATGAAAAATGTTTCCATTAGTTTGGATGCCGTTTTGGGAATCGATCTAAAAAACAGCAAATACACTTTCAAGCAAAACAAGGCTTTAATCAATCAATTGCCATTAGAATTTGACGGTTTTATCCAAATGGTTGATGGCGGACAGGAATATGATTTGAAATTCAAGACGCCAACTTCTTCCTTCAAAAACTTCTTGGGACTTATTCCCGCAGCCTATTCTTCGAGTTTGGACAATGTAAAAACGACTGGGGATTTTACAGTCGTGGGCTTTGCCAAAGGATTGTATTCCGACAAAACCGTTCCGAAATTCAATATTAAAATTGCATCCAACAACGCTTCGTTCCAATATCCAAATCTTCCAAAATCAGTTCGAAACATTGTAATCGACACCAAAATCATCAATGAAACAGGGATTTTGAACGACACTTATGTTAATCTCGACAAATTGTCTTTCGCCATAGACCAAGACGTTTTCAATGCCAAAGCCAACATTAGAAACATTACCGAAAATGCCTTGGTAGATGCCGCCTTGAAAGGAACCATTAATTTGGGAAACTTGTCGAAAGCTTATCCGATAAAATTAAGTAAACCTTTATCCGGAATCCTAAAAGCCGACGTAACCACAAAATTTGACATGCAATCCGTTGAAAAAAGTCAATACCAGAACATCAACAATGCAGGAACAATGAGCTTGTCGGGCTTTAAATATGCGGACGAAAACGGAAAGACAATGACCGTAAGCAATGCATTGGTACAGTTCAATCCAAGTCAAGTCCATTTGAAACAATTCAACGCAACAACCGGAAAAAGCGACTTGAGCGTGACGGGAGTTTTGGAAAACTTCTATGGTTTTATGTTCAAAAACCAAGAATTGAAAGGAAACTTTAACATGACTTCCAATCAATTGGCCGTGAGTGATTTTATGACGACTGAAGAAAAAACCAAAACCAATCCAAGCGACAGCGAACAGCCGAAGCAAGCTAAGAAAGCCGAAGCCATGAAGATTCCCGCTTTCTTGAATTGCACGCTTACCGCAAAAGCAAACACGGTTTTATATGACAATTTAACCTTGAAAGATGTTTCGGGAAAACTAATTGTCAAGGATGAAAAAGTCACTTTGCAAAACGTGAAATCTTCCATTTTTGGAGGAACAATTGGCGTAAACGGTGCCGTTTCCACCAAAGGAAAAGTACCGGTTTTCAATATGGATTTGAATTTGAACCAGGTGGATATTGCACAATCGTTTACCCAACTCGACATGTTGAAAAAAATTGCGCCAATCGCCGGAATCGTCAATGGAAAAATCAATTCGACTATGAAATTCAACGGAAATCTTGACGCAATGGAATTGACTCCCGACTTGAATTCGCTTACCGGGGATTTGTTGGGACAATTACTTTCCACTACCGTAAGTGCCCAAAATTCGACTTTGTTAAACGCATTGGGTTCAAATTTAAAGTTCATCGATATGAGCAAAATCAATCTGAATGATTTGAAAGCTGCCGTGACTTTCAAGGACGGAAAAGTGAACGTAAAACCATTTGACATCAAATACAAAGACATCAAGGCGACAATTGGCGGAAGCCACGGTTTTGATCAAAGCATGAATTACAATCTGAAATTTGATGTTCCCGCCAAATATCTTGGAACGGAAGCGAATGCTTTAATAGCAAAATTATCTCCAGCCGATGCCGCAAAATTGGAGAATATCCCGATAAATGCCTTGATGACGGGAAGTTTTACCAGCCCGAAAATTTCGACCGATATGAAAGGCGCCGTTACCAATTTGACCAATCAATTGGTGAAACAGCAAAAAGAAAAAGCAATAAAACAAGGCACTTCGGCATTGACGGATTATCTTAACAAAAACACCAAAAAGTCAAGTGACACTACTAAAACTGCCGCTCCAACAACTAAAGAAGACGTAAAAACAAAAGCAACTGAATTGTTGAATGGCTTGTTTAACAAAAAGAAAAAAACGGAAGAACCTAAAACGCCTTAATATCATTGCTAGGAACGAAGCAATCACACTAAGTTGCTCAACTTATGTGGCTCTTGTTAGTGTGATTGCTTCGTTCCTCGCAATGACGTTTTATATTTCTATTCGAACCACATACCCTTCCGAGCTGCGGACATTGAAAACAGTGCCGTCTTCAAAAATCAAATATTGTCCTTTTATTCCGGTCAATTTCCCTTGAAAATTGGGCGTTTTATCCAAACTCAAACTGTTTATTTTTTTGGGATATTCCAAAACGGGGAAATGCATTTCGTATAAATCATTTTTCTCCGAGTAGAAATATTCCTGAACTTCGGCGGGAATCAGGTTTTCTACCTTCAATCTTTCGGCGATTAAATCTACTTGCACGACATCATTTTGAAGCATTTTACGCCAATTGGTTTTATCGGCAAAATGATTTTTCAAGGCCACTTCGGTAATTCCTGCCAGATAGCGATTTGGCACTTCCACAATGGAAATCGCTTGTGTTGCACCTTGATCAATCCATCTTGTAGGCATTTGGGTTTTTCTGGTCACTCCTACTTTTACCTCGCTCGACAAAGCCAAATAAACGATATGGGGTTGCAATTGCACTTTTTCTTCATAGACCAAATCTCTGTCTTGAATACCAAGATGAGCTGTACTTAATTCGGGCTTCATAATCCAATCACCAACAGCCGGACTGGAATAAAAACAGTCGTAACAAAATCCTTGACGGAAAATTTTCTTCTTTTTACCGCAATTCAAGCATTGGTAACCCTGAAATGAAATTTCAATATTCTTGTTAAGTAATTGATTCACATTTAAAAAACTATTCTCAAAAACCAGATAATATTGAATGGGGTTCACAAATTCGGTTTGCATTTTGGTAAGCGTTCCTTCGTAGGTCATTTTTTATTTACGATATTAGATATACGATTTACGGTATATTATATTAGATATACGATATTTTATATTAGATTTAAAAGTAAGAAAGTTAAAAAAAAATACTATTTTTGATAACGTTGTAAAGTTAGTATTTGCAATTCAATATTCAATTCAAATATACAAAATCTGGTATCGAGTATAGAATATCAAAAACATCGTATATCTAATATCGTAAATCGCATATAAAAATGCCTATAACTGTAATCAATTCGTTTGCGTCTTGGGTTCTCAAACAACGAATTCATCAAATAGAACTTTTCTTGAAGTATCCGAACGAAGTTCAGGAAGAATTACTGATGAATTTGATTCGAGCTTCAGAAAACACAATTATTGGCAAGCAATACGACTACGAATCCATCCATTCCTACGCTACTTTCTCAGAAAGAATTCCCGTTTCGACCTACGAAGAATTGCAACCTTTGATAGAACGCACGAGAAAAGGCGAACAAAATGTCCTGTGGGAAACGCCCATAAAATGGTTTGCCAAATCCAGCGGAACGACCAATGCCAAAAGTAAATTTATCCCAGTAAGTCCAGAAGCATTGGAAGATTGCCATTACAAAGCGGGCAAGGATTTACTGTGCATGTATTTGAACAACAACGAAAATTCCGAAATGTTTTTGGGCAAAAGCCTTCGCCTTGGAGGAAGTGCACAAATTTATGAAGACAACAATACTTTGTTTGGTGATTTGTCGGCCATCTTGATTGAAAACATGCCGCTTTGGGCTGATTTTAGCAGCACTCCAAACAAGGGAATTTCGCTGATGAGTGACTGGGAAACCAAACTTCCTGCGATAATCAATGAAGTCAAAAACGAAAACGTAACCAGCTTTGCAGGAGTTCCTTCATGGATGCTGGTTTTAATGAATAAATTACTTACAGAAACAGGAAAAGGAAATTTGCTTGAATTATGGCCCAATCTCGAAGTGTATTTTCATGGCGGCGTGAATTTCGAGCCTTACAGGGACCAATACCAAAAAATATTGCCGAAAAAAGATTTCAAATATTACGAAATATACAATGCCTCCGAAGGATTTTTTGCCATCCAGGATTTGAATTATTCCAGCGATTTACTGTTGATGCTGGATTACGGCATTTTCTACGAATTCATTCCAATGGATACTTTTGGAACACCCAACCAAAAAACCATCCGATTATCAGATGTGGAACTTTTTAAAAATTATGCCATAATCATCACGACAAATTCTGGTTTGTGGCGATACATGATTGGTGACACGGTTCGTTTTACTTCCTTGAATCCGTATCGAATTCGGGTAACCGGAAGAACGAAGCACCACATCAATGTTTTTGGCGAAGAATTGATGGTCGAAAATACCGATCAAGCCATTGCCAAAGCGTGCCAGATTACCGGAACCGAAATGGTGGATTATACCGTTGCGCCCATTTTTATGAAAGACAAGGAAAAAGGCGCCCACGAATGGATTATCGAATTCAAGAAAAACCCGACGGATATTACCCTTTTCCAAAAAGTGTTGGACGAAACTTTGCAATCCTTGAATTCGGATTACGAAGCCAAGCGCTACAACAATATGACCCTAAATCCTTTAATCATCAACATTGCACGACCCCATTTATTTTACGATTGGCTAAAAGACAAACATAAATTAGGCGGTCAGCACAAAATTCCGAGATTGTCCAACGAAAGAGATTATTTGGAACAATTGAAAAGTATGCAGGTGATTGTGCATCAATGAAACAGAATCGATATCATAAAAAAGCCTTAACTCCAACAAGAATTAAGGCTTTTTCAATTATAGCTTACAAGATTTTACTCCTGCATCATGTCAATATGTCGGTCGTGATAGCCCAACAAGTATAAAATACCGTCTAGACCTAGACTTGAAATGGAAGTAGCCGCATTTTCTTTTACTTTTGGTTTGGCGTGAAAAGCAATCCCCAAGCCTGCCAAGTTCAACATAGGCAAATCATTGGCACCATCACCCACGGCAATGGTTTGGTTGATGTGTATCCCTTCTTTTTCGGCGATTGCTTTCAGGTATTCGGCTTTCTTTTGACCATCCACGATTTCGCCCAAATATTTACCAGTTAGTTTACCGTCTTTAATTTCCAATTGGTTGGCATAAACGTAATCGATTCCTAATTCTTTTTGCAAATAATCACCAAAATAGGTAAATCCTCCAGACAAAATAGCGGTCTTATAGCCGTAATATTTCAAGGCTTTCATCAAACGATGTGCTCCTTTGGTTATTGGTAAATTTACGGCAACATTATGCAAAACGTCTTCGCTCAAACCTTCCAACAAAGCCATGCGTTTCTTGAAGCTTTCGCTAAAATCAATTTCGCCTTGCATCGCTGATTCCGTGATGGCTCTAACTTGTTCACCAACGCCTGCCAACTCGGCTAATTCATCGATTACTTCGGTTTGAATCAAGGTCGAATCCATGTCAAAACACACTAAACGACGGTTTCTTCTGTAAATATTATCTTCTTGAAAAGAAATATCGACATCAAACTCTCTTGAAATTTCCATAAAACTGGCGGTCATCAGGCTCTTGTCTTTAATTTCACCTGTTACGGATAATTGCACGCAAGAACGAGGATATTCTTCTTTCTCCACCACCGAAGTTCTACCGGTTAATCTTATAATGGAATCGATATTCAGTTTTTGATCCGACATTATTTTGGTCACGGCCGCCAATTGTACTGCCGTCAAGGTTTCTCCCAAAACATTGATAATATAACGTTGCTTGCGCTGTCCTTTTACCCAAATTTCATAATCAGGAATGGTAATTGGAATAAACTTGACATTGATGCCCAACTCATATGCTTTGAACAATAAATCTTTCAAAACCGCTGCCGAACTAGAGCCTGCTTTTATTTCAAATAAAATCCCTAATGACAATGTATCGTGAATATCGGCTTGACCAATATCTAAAATAATCGCATCATAAGTGGCCAATATGGATGTCAACCCAGCGGTTACCCCCAATTTATCCTGACCAGAAACTTTTAACAAAATAATCTCTTTATCTACTGTTGCCATTTTTAATATATTAATTTGCGATGGGCAAAAATCGACAATCTATTGTAGATAAAAAAGGATATCCCATATTTTTTCACAAACAGGAATAAATAGAAAACCCGACAGGTTTTTTAAAACTTGTCGGGTTTGAAATTCTACAAACCAAAAATTAAGAAGCGATTTCCAATCGTTTCAATAAATTCCTGTTCAAGGTTTCTTTGGCGTAATCCACGTCGATTTCTAATGTTTTATCATCAGAACTTGGTAATTCATACATAGCATCGGTCAAGATGGCTTCACATAAAGAACGTAATCCACGAGCTCCGAGTTTGTATTCCAAAGCTTTGTCCACAATAAAATCCAAGGCTTCGTCCGTGATGCTGAATTCCACTTCATCCATCAAAAACAACTTTTGGTATTGTTTGATTAAGGCATTTTTAGGCTGTGTCAAAATCGCTCTCAAAGTTTCCCTGTCCAATGGGTCCATGTGAGTCAACACCGGCAAACGACCAATAATTTCGGGAATCAATCCAAAATCTTTGATGTCTTTTGGAATAATGTATTGCAATAAATTGTCTTTGTCGATATTGTCCGCATTTTTAGACGTCGAATATCCAACAGCTTGACGATTCAATCGTTTGGAAATGATTCGTTCCACCCCGTCGAAGGCACCACCGGCAATAAACAAAATATTCTGGGTGTTTACCTCAACAAATTTCTGGTCTGGATGTTTTCTTCCTCCTTTTGGCGGAACATTTACAACCGTTCCTTCCAATAATTTCAACAACGCTTGTTGCACTCCTTCTCCTGAAACATCACGGGTGATGGATGGATTGTCGCTTTTTCGGGCAATTTTGTCAATTTCGTCAATGAAAACAATTCCTCTTTCGGCTTTGGTCACGTCATAATCGGCGGCTTGCAAAAGACGCGTCAAAATACTTTCGACATCTTCTCCCACATAACCCGCTTCGGTCAATACCGTCGCATCGACAATTGCCAATGGAACGTCGAGCATTTTGGCAATGGTTTTGGCCACCAAAGTTTTCCCGGTTCCGGTTTGACCGACCATAATGATGTTGCTTTTTTCAATCTCTACTTCATCGTTCAACTCATGTTGCATCAAACGTTTGTAGTGATTGTAAACCGCAACGGCCATTACTTTTTTAGTCTGGTCTTGACCAATAACATATTGATCCAAGAAAGCCCTGATTTCTTTGGGTTTTCTCAACACCAAGTCGGTTGGCAAATTTACCTTTCCGCTTGATTTTAATTCTTCTAATACAATTCCGTGGGCTTGTTCGATACATTTATCACAAATATGCGCATCGATTCCGGCAATCAATAAATTGGTTTCCGGTTTTTTTCTTCCACAGAATGAACATTCTAATTTTGGTTTTGCCATCTTTTTGAGTTGGAAGATGGAAGTTGGAAGATGGAAGTTAGGAGTTGGGGACTTTCCCCGCTTCCAGCTTCCAGCTTCCAACTTCCATCTTTATTTATCTTCTTAACACTTCATCAATCATTCCGTATTCTTTGGCTTCATCGGCAATCATCCAATAATCGCGCTCGCTGTCGTTATGCACTTTTTCAAAAGTTTGTCCCGAATGATGCGAAATGATTTTGTACAATTCATCTTTTAATTTCAACATTTCACGCAAGTTGATTTCCATATCTGTTGCAACACCTTGTGCTCCGCCTGATGGTTGGTGAATCATTACTCTTGAATGTGGCAATGCCGAACGTTTTCCTGCTGCTCCAGCACACAAAAGAACGGCTCCCATAGAAGCGGCCATTCCGGTACAAATCGTTGCAACGTCTGGTTTGATGTATTGCATCGTATCATAAATTCCCAATCCTGCATAAACACTTCCTCCTGGAGAATTCAAATAAATTTGAATGTCTTTTGAGGCATCGGCACTTTCAAGAAACAACAATTGTGCTTGAACGATGTTGGCGATTTGATCATCGATTCCTGTTCCCAAGAAAATAATTCGGTCCATCATTAATCTAGAAAAAACATCCAATTGGGAAATATTCAACTGACGTTCCTCAATAATATAAGGCGTCATATTGGTTGGATTCATTGCTGCCACGATTTTGTCGTAGTACATTGCGTTTACACCTTGGTGTTTTGTAGCAAACTTTTTAAATTCTTTACCGTAGTTCATATCTATTTGTTCTAAGTTTTTACGTAATATACTTGTCTGTTTCATTTCATCAAAGGTCATACCTCTTTACAAATGATGCCAATATGTCTTAATTCAAAGTTTTACAAGAACTTCAAAAAAAAGAGCGTCAAAAAAAGATATTTTTTGACGCTCAAATATACTTATTTTTTTTCTAAAACTTATTCCCCGTAAGACGCAGCAATAAATTCTTCGTAAGTCACTTCTTTAGTTGTTGGATTTGCTTTTTCTTTGAACAATTCCAATAATTTTTCGGCAACCACTTGGTCTGAAAGTCTTTTTACTTCTTCTTGGTTAGACAAAACTCTAGCCACAATTCCTTGAACTTCTTCGTCAGTAGGATTTGTTTGCCCGAATTGTGCCATTTGCTGACGGATATTTTTTGACGTAAATGATTTCAAATCTTCGAAAGTGATTTGGATATTGCTTTGCGCCAATGCTTTTCCTTCGATTAATTGAAAACGCAAACCTTTTTCAGAACGCGCATATTCTACTTCGGCTTCTTCTGGAGATAATTTTTTCTCGCCAACGGTTTGCAACCATTTTTTAAGGAATTCAGCTGGCAAATCGAATTTTGTATTTTCGATTAAGAACTCAGTTACATCACCCAATAATTTTTGGTCTGCTTGTTGGGCAAATTGAGATTCGGCATCTTCCTTGATTTTTGCCTTCAAATCTTCCAATGAAGCTACATTTCCAGGTCCGAAAAGTTTGTCGAACAATTCTTGATTCAATTCAGCCAATTCGGCTACGTTGATTGCTTCGATTGTGAAATCAACATCAATAGCTAAACCGTGAACATTATCGTGACCTACTTTCAAATAATCCATCAATTGGTGATCGTCTTCGAATAAACCGCTTGTGTTTACAGTAACTACATCACCTACTTTTTTACCAATGAATTTATCGGCAGTCGCTTTATCTTTGAAAATTGACAAAGCAATAGTCGTTGTATTGTTGATTCCTTCAGCTTCGTTAGTGAAAGTTCCAGTAATATCAGAATCAGCCGTTACAGCATCTTGAGGAACTGGAGTACCAAATTGTTTTTGGATACGAGCCACTTGACCGTCAATTAATTTATCGTCGGCTGTTACGACATATTTTATGATTTCGTTTTTGGCATCTAAATCAATTTCGAAAGTTGGAACCAAACCAATTTCATATTCAAAAACCAATTCTTCGTCATCCCAGTTGAAGTTCTCGTTTACTTTAGCCAAAGGAGTTCCCAAAAGGTTCAATCTTTCTGATGCTAGGTAACGCTCCAATGCCAAATCAACCACTTTTTTAACTTCTTCTTGTTTGATGGCTTTTCCGTATTGTTTTTCAACAAGGTCTTTTGGCACAGCCCCTTTTCTAAAACCTTTTACGGTTGCCAAGGGCATTTTTTCGTTTATTCTTTTTGCTACTTGACCTTTGTAATCCATATGAACAACTGTCATTACAATTGTTTCGTTTACTGCGTCTAATGCTACTCTTTTAATATCCATCTTCTTCGTTAATTTACATAATAAAATTGGGTTGCAAAATTATAAAAATTTTGCAACCCAAACAAGTTTTTAATCTATTGAATTTTAGTTCATTATTTGCACTTCAATTCAGATGCTTTTTTATTAGTCTTTGCCCACAATTGCAAACAAAATAGACTGGGAAAGAGACAATACAACGCTAAAAAGCAATGCCGTCCAAAAAGTATCTACACTAAATCCGCCGACAATATTGGTACACAACAAAATAATTATGGCATTGATAACCAGCAAAAACAACCCTAAAGTAACAATGGTAAACGGCAGAGTCAACAATACAAATATTGGTTTTATAAATATATTGAGCAATCCCAAAACAACCGCAACAAGCAATGCCGTAACAAAACCTGCAACGTGAACACCCTTCATAAAATGAGCTATAAGCAACACCAAAACTGAAGTAAGGAGAATTCTGGTAAGTAATTTCATATTTGTTTTTTATTTCAAAAGTATAAAAAATTATTGAGGTCGGCATTTAAGCGCATATTATTTTTTCGTGAGTAATATTATCCGCTTTTACCATCCTCTTGATTAAATTATTGAATATCGTGTCTTTACTTTGAGAACGGTTAATCCTGTAACAAAACTCATCAAAGTATCGATTAATATTCTTTTCACTTACCCACGAATAGGTTGTTCTTATCCAAGATTTGACCTGATGGATCATTACGTGTAATGCTTTGAATTTAGAACCTTTGTCGCTTAATATTTGCGTTAAATCATAATCTTTTGCAATTGGATTGTAACCTTTCCATTTGTCGGTAGTAACTTTTGCGGTTATGTCTATATGTTTTACAAACATTTTTTTTAATGATTTTGCAGAATAGTCAGGGATTTGAAAAGTATAAAAACGTTTAACTTTCCCATCATCGGTAAGTTCTACAGCACATACCGCTTTTTTCTTATTGCTATCATAACTCCTGCCAGGCTTGCCTTCTTCATAACTGCCCACTACATATTCATCAACATTAACAACGCCCTTCATTGGAAAATCTTCACTCGATTTCATGGCTTCACGAACTTTTTGCATAAACATTCTAGCGGTTCTTTCATGAACTCCAAAGCGAACAGCTGTTTGAGAGGCAGAAAGACTTTTTGTACTGGTTGACATTTCAAAACAGATGAAAAATGCTTTTCTTAATCCGAATTTTACTTTATGGAACAATGTATTAGCCATAGCAGATTCGGTGTCGCTACATATATTGCAAGTTCGAGCATAATCTTTACGAATTTGACTCTTACTATGCTTGCATTTTCTGCAAATATAGCCCTCTGACCATTTGATATTTGAGAGGTATTCTCTACAATCTTGATCACTTTTGAATCGTTCAGCAAACTCTATGAGGTTTTGACCTTTGAAAATTTCCATTTTACACTGTTTTTATTGACCTTAAAGATATGAAATTAAATGCCGACCTCAAAAAAATTATTTTAAAAACGAACTCGTTATTTCATGAAAGAGTTTCGGGTTTTCGGCGTGAAGCCAATGACCTGCATTTGGAATGGTTTCTATTCTGTAATCCGGGAAATGTTTTTTTATTGTCTCAAAATCTTCGTCGAGAATATAATTCGAATTTCCGCCGCGGATGAAAAGTGTTGGTTTGTTAAAAACAGCATTTTCGGGAAGCGGTTTCCCAATTTCGTCCATATTGACATTGAAAACAGCCAAGTTGAATCGAAATGCCAATTGTCCCGGCTCTTGCCAATACAAACTTTTCAGCAGGAATTGACGAGTTCCAAAATCAGGAATGTATTTGGACAAAATTTCTTCCACCTCGTTTCGGCTTGGTTTCAATGAAAAATCAACGGCATTCAAAGCTTCAAAAATAATTTGATGATGCTGTGGGTAAAATTTTGGACCAATGTCAGCAACTATCAATTTTTCAACCATTTCTGGATGTTTTGTTGCAAAAAGCATCGCCGTTTTTCCACCCATCGAATGACCAATGATGCTGACTTTTTCTAAATTATTGGCTTGACAATAATCGAAAACATCACGAGCCATTATTTCATAATTGAATTCTTCAGAATGGAAGCTTTTGCCGTGATTGCGCAAATCAAGTAAATGCACCTGAAATCCATCGGCAGCAAATTGCGTTCCAATTGTTTTCCAGTTGTCGGACATTCCTAGAAATCCGTGGATAATTAGCAGTGGTTTGCCTTCGCCTTCTATTTTTGAATAAATCATATCACTACTTTTTTAACCACAAATTCCACAAATTATCACAAATTTCAATTCGTGCAAATTAGTGGAATTCGTGTGTAACTTTTATTTTAATTTTTGCAAATACATATTGACCACATTGTCCAATCCGAGATAAATGGCTTCGGAAATGAGTGCGTGACCGATAGAAACTTCTAATAATCCGGGGATGTTTTGATGAAAAAACTGGATGTTGTCCAAACTCAAATCGTGACCGGCATTGATTCCCAATCCCAATTCATTGGCCAAAATTGCCGATTTCACATAAGGATCAATTCCGTTTTTATTTCCCAACCCGTATTGATGCGCAAAAGCTTCTGTGTATAATTCGATTCTTTCTGTTCCAATAATCTTGGCACCTTCGATCATTTCGAGAACGGGATCGACAAAAATGGAAGTCCTGATTCCGTTTCGTTGAAATTCTTGCACCATTTCAGTTAGAAAATCCTTGTTTTTGATCGTGTCCCAACCCGCATTTGAGGTTATCGCATCGACAGCATCGGGCACTAAAGTGACTTGCTCGGGTTTGATTTCGAGAACCAAATCGATGAAACTTTTTTCGGGATTTCCTTCGATATTATATTCGGTGTGAACTATCGATTTCAAATCGCGGGCGTCTTGATAACGAATGTGTCTTTCATCCGGCCTTGGATGAATGGTGATTCCTTGGGCTCCAAATTTCTGGATATCGGCAGCCACTTTTAACAAATCTGGAACATTTCCTCCACGAGCATTTCGCAAAGTAGCTATTTTGTTAATATTTACACTTAACTTTGTCATTGGAAAACTTTTTTGCGAGTATTTATTAAAAATTAGAATGCAAAAATACAAAGTAAAAGTAGCTGTTTTGTATAATTTTGATTATTTTGCAAGAAATATTTTGGATTGATTTATGACGGAAATAACAAACTATATAACCAATGATTTCAAAGCGATTGACAGCCACGACACTATAGCGGTTGTTCAAGAGTTTTTTGACGAATTAACTTTTTCCCATTTTCCTGTGGTTGAAGAAGAAATCTACATTGGCAGCATCTCGTCCAATGACATTGAAACCTTTGAAAACAACAAAAAAGTATTAGATTACAGGTATTCACTCGAAGGTTTTTTTGCAAGAAGCACCATGGTTTGGCTGGAGGTTTTGGAGGTTTTTGCAAAAAACAACACCAATTTAGTTCCCGTTTTGGACGAAAAAAACAAGTATATCGGCTATTATGAAATTGGTGACATTATGAGGTTTTTTAACGAAACACCCTTTTTAACCGAACAAGGAAAAATCATTGTCGTCAAAAAAAGAGAAGTTGATTATTCGTTAAGCCAAACTACCCAAATTGTCGAAAGCAACAATGGCAAATTACTTGGATTATTCATATCTGGAACCGACGCAGAAAACATAGAAGTCACCCTCAAAATAAGCATTGGCCCCATAAATGAAATCATCCAAACCTTCAGAAGATATGATTACGAAATTATTTCTGAACACAACGAAGACAATTACATCAACACATTAAAGGAGCGCTCCGATTATTTGGACAAATATCTTAATATCTAACAAACAAACTTGATGAAAGTAGCCATTTACGGGAAATACTATCTTAATAGCACCGAGCCCATAATAAAAGACATTTTTGTTTTTTTCCTCAACAACAATGTTGAAATGATTATTGAGGCTGAATTTTTAAAGATATTACACGAAAAAAAAATCATCCAAAAAGATTACAAGACTTTTTCTTCACATACCGAATTAAACAGCAGTTTTGATATGCTCATCAGCATTGGTGGTGACGGCACCATTTTAAGAGCCGCAGCATTAGTCCGAAATTCCGGCGTTCCCATTTTAGGAATAAATGCAGGAAGATTGGGTTTTTTGGCAACGGTGCAAAAAGAGAATATCGACGAGTTCATGCAATTTATCATTGACAAAAAATACACCATTTCCAAAAGGACTTTACTGAGTCTTACCTGCACTCCAACAAATGAAGCGATTGAAGAAATCAATTTTGCGATGAATGAAATTTCCGTTAGCCGAAAAGACACCACTTCGATGATAACGATAGAAACCTACTTGAACAACGAATTCTTGAATTCCTATTGGGCCGACGGTTTAATTATTGCCACTCCCACAGGATCTACAGGATATTCCATGAGTTGCGGCGGACCAATATTGACTCCCGATGTCAGAAGCTTTGTCATCACTCCAATTGCACCACATAATCTCAACGCAAGACCATTAGTGGTTCCAGACGAAACAGAAATTAGATTAAAAGTTTCCGGAAGGGAAGAAAACTATTTGGTTTCGCTGGATTCCAGGATTACATCCGTGAAAAACGAAACCAGATTGATCATCAAGAAAACCCCTTTTCAAATCAATATGGTAGAAATTCCAAAAGAGACTTTCTTGAAAACCCTGCGAACTAAATTATTCTGGGGTGAAGACCGAAGAAATTAAATCATTTTTTATCGTTCACTATACGATTAGCCTTATTTTACCCGTTTAAGTATTTCTGGATCAATAATTCACTTCTTTTTAGTGTCATTTTTTTAATAAAAAGCACATTTAATCCAAGGCGTATTGATTCGAGTCTATAATTATTATATTTGCACGCAATTTTTGATTAAATGTATAAACTATTTCAACTCCTGTCCTTATTGTTTTTTTTCACGATGAATGCCCAAATCCACGAGCTGGGTGTTTTTGCAGGCGGAAGCAACTATGTGGGCGATGTTGGACTTACCACCTATATTGCGCCAAACGAACCTGCCCTTGGAATTCTATACAAATGGAATAAAAGCCCGAGACATTCCTATCGATTTTCGTACACGCAATCCAAAATTTCCGGCGATGACCTTGATTCAAAAGAGCCAGGCAGAAATCAAAGAGGTTATCGTTTTGAAAATAGCATAAAAGAAGTATCTTTAGGCCTTGAATTTAATTTTTTCGACTTTAATTTACACGAAGTCAAAAGAAAAATCACCCCTTATGTATATTCTGGAATAAGTTATTTCAGGTATGACGAACTGTATGTTTCATCAGGAGAAACGCTAAAAGATTCAGGCACTGGCTCTTTCGCAATTCCGATGATTTTAGGAATAAAATCAAATGTTTCGCCTCGAATTGTAATAGGGTTGGAGGTTGGAGCCAGATATACATTTACGGATAATTTGGACGGAAGCAATCCCAAGGACGAAAATTTGTTAAAATTTGGAAATATTAATAATAATGACTGGTACGTTTTTTCAGGGCTAACACTAACCTATACCTTTGGAAACAAACCCTGTTATTGTGCAGAATAAAAAATGAATTTACTAGATAAAATAGACACCACCAATTTACCCAAACATCTAGCCATCATCATGGACGGCAATGGTCGTTGGGCAAAAAAACAAGGACTTTTACGCACTTTAGGCCACGAAAGCGGAACAAAATCCGTAAAGGAAAACATAAAAACTTGCGCTAAATTAGGCATAGAATTTCTTACCCTATATGCATTCTCCACCGAAAACTGGAACAGACCGAAAATAGAGGTTGAAACTTTGATGAAAATCTTGATTAGGGCACTAAAAAAAGAGCTCAAAACCCTTCAAGACAACAACATCAAATTAAACGCTATTGGCAATTTGGACAAATTACCAAAATCAGCCCAAAAAGAGCTTCTGGATGTTATTGACAAGACCAAAAACAACACTAGAATGACCTTGACATTGGCGTTGAGTTATGGTTCGAGAGAAGAAATCGTAAATGCTGTAAGAAACATTGCCGATAAAGTTAAAAATAATATAATTTCAATAGACTCTATTGACGATTCAATTATAAATGAGCATCTTTACACGCAAAATTTACCGGAGGTAGATTTATTAATACGAACAAGTGGAGAGCATAGAATAAGTAATTTTTTGCTATGGCAAATTGCCTATGCAGAATTATATTTTACTGATATATTATGGCCAGACTTTAAAGAACAAGATTTGTATGAGGCTATCATTAGTTATCAAAAAAGAGAGCGTAGATTTGGAAAAACAAGTGAACAAATTAAATAATTTTTTAGTGTTACAAAAAAGCATAAAGATAGTCCTTAGCCTTTTGATTTTTGGAAGTTTTTCTCAAATTAAAGCCCAAGAAAGAATCCCTTTTGATCAAGGAAAAACATACATTCTTGCCAAAGTTGACGTAGTTGGCAAAATAAGTTTCAACGCCAATACAGTGGTAACTTTTGCCGGACTTGAAAAAGGACAAGAAATTATCGTTCCCGGAGAACAAATAAGCAATGCGATAAAAAAATTAGGAAAATTAGGTCTCTTTGACGAGATCTCTTTTTATGTAAATAGAATTGAAAATGATAGTATTTTCCTTGATTTACACGTGGAAGAACTACCCAAATTAAATGAAGTCAAGATTGTTGGTGTTTCAAAAAGCAAGATTGAAGGTTTGATAAAAGACAATGGCCTTACCAAAACCAAAGTGGTCAATGAAAACTTGATTACGACCACCAAAAACTACATCGAAAACAAATACAAAAAAGACGGTTTCTTCAATACCAAGGTAACCATTAATACCGTTATAGACACAGCAGAAGTTAACATGGTTAACATGGTTGTAAAAATCGACAAAGGAGCAAAAGTAAAAATCAAGGACATTGATTTTGTTGGCAACAAGGAGTTGAAAGACGAAACCTTGCGTGCCGCTATGAAGGATACCAAGCGAAAAACATTGGTTAGCTTAAAAGCATCAAAATTCATCAAGGAAAAATACGAAGACGATTTAGAAAAAGTGATTGCTGCCTATAAAGAAAAAGGTTATCGAGACGCCAGAATCATCTCGGATTCCGTTGCTTACAACACCGATTTGAAAGCTTTGATGATCAAGATAAAAGTCGAAGAAGGCAACAAATACCGTTTTGGAAACATCAAATTCCTTGGAAATACAGTCTATTCAGATGAGGGACTTACTGGAATGCTCGGTATCAAAAAAGGAGACACTTATAATGGCGTACTTCTTGAGAAAAGAATTGCGGACAAATCAAAACCGGACGGCGAAGACATTACCAATTTATATCAAAACAACGGTTATTTGTTCTCTACCATCAATGCGGTGGAAACAAAAACAGCCAACGACTCCATCGACTTTGAAATTAGAATTACGGAAGGCCCTATTGCTTATTTCAACAAAATTACGGTTACCGGAAACGACAAGACCAATGACCACGTAATCTACAGGGAATTAAGAACCAAACCGGGAGAAAAATACAACAAAGAATTATTGATAAGAACCATTCGTGAAATTGGACAATTAGGATTTTTTGACCCAGAAACCATTGAGCCAAAATTCAAAAACGTGGATGCAGCCGCAGGAACAGTTGACATCGAATATCCGTTGACCGAAAAAGGAGCCAGCCAAATCGAGCTTCAAGGAGGTTATGGCGGTGGCGGTTTTATCGGAACCCTAGGATTGTCGTTCAACAATTTCTCGGCCAGAAATCTATTCAAGAAAGAAGCCTACAAACCACTTCCAATGGGAGACGGACAAAAAGTATCCTTGAGATTGCAAGCCAGTTCTTATTATAGAACTTATAGTGCTTCGTTTTCAGAACCTTGGTTTGGTAGACAAAAACCCGTGAATCTTACTACTTCTGTTTCTTACACAAGCCAGTTTTACAATAATTATCAAACCCAAAAAGTGGACAAAAGCAAGAGTTTCAACATCTTGACGTTGTCAGCCGGTATATACAAAAGACTTAGCGTTCCGGATGATTATTTTGGATTGTCACAAACCATCAGTTACCAACATTATGATTTGCACAATTACAATACTGGTTTGTTTACATTTGGTGATGGTGCCTCAAGAAACCTAGCTTACACTGTAGGATTCTCCAGAAGCAATAAAGGGGTCAACCCGATATTCCCGACTTATGGTGCAGAATTCAGTTTAACTGGTAAATTCACACTTCCTTACTCTTGGTTTAACGGAGTGGATTATGCAACACTTAGCGATCAGGCAGAATACAAATACCGCAACAATGGAGCGGCATATTCTGGTGTCGATGGCTACGAAATATCAACTGGTGAATACATCCAAAAAACAGCGACCGGTGGAGACATCGGAGTTGGATCGGATTATTCTACTGCAACCACGGATATTGGAAAAGTGGATCAAAAGAAATACAATTGGCTAGAATATTACAAAATAAAATTCAAAGCGGATTGGTACACCAAAGTTTATGGTAAATTAGTACTCCGATCTTTAGTGGAATACGGATTCCTGGGTGCCTACAATAAAGACAGAGGAATCATTCCTTTCGAAAGATACTTTTTGGGTGGAGACGGTATGGCCAATTATTCTATGGATGGCAGGGAAACAATTGCATTGAGAGGATATCCAAACAGTTCATTGACTCCTATAAATGATAAAGGAGAGCCTATTGGAGCCACTATTTACAACAAATATTCATTGGAATTGCGATATCCAATCACGTTGAAAGCAGCAGCATCTATTTATGCTCTTACATTCTTGGAGGCAGGTTCGTCATTTGACACGTTCAAAAATTACAATCCATTTGCATTAAGCCGTTCGGCAGGTGTTGGATTAAGGGTATTTATGCCGGCATTTGGATTATTGGGAATTGATTTTGGTTATGGTTTCGACGGATTGCCACAAGCAAACGGCACACTGGGATCAACACCAAATGGTTGGGAAACACATTTTATCATTGGGCAACAATTTTAAGAATTTGGTCTAATTTTTTTCTAATATTGTAAAAGTTATGAAAAAACAATTTTTAATTCTATTTTTAGTCCTGATTGTATCCAGTACATTCCAGGCACAAACCAGGGGAACAAAAGTGGGCTATATCGATATGGAATACATTTTGCAAAATGTACCCGATTACACTGAAGCCCAAAATCAATTAGAACAAAAAGCCCAAAAATGGAAGCAAGAAATTGAAGCCAAGAAAATTGAAATCAATAAACTGAAAGAAGCCTTAAAAGCCGAGAAAGCCTTGTTGACCAAAGGGCTAATTGAAGAAAGAATTTCAGAAATCACGTTTCTTGAAAATGAAACTTTGGATTATCAACAAAAAAGATTTGGACCTGACGGTGATTTGATGAGGCAAAAAGCAGGTTTGACAAAACCAATACAAGACCAAGTTTTCACTGCGGTACAAGACATTGCCGAAACAAAAAAATATGATTTCATATTTGACAAAACTTCCGATTTAACCATGCTTTTTGCAGCAAAAAGATTTGACATCAGCGACCAGATTATTCGCGTTTTGAATCGAACCGAAAAAAGAGAGCAGTTGACCAAAAAACAACTCAAAGAGGAAGAAGCAAAAGAAGCCAAAGAAGAGGCAATGGATGAAAATCCTGCGATTGCAGACAGACAAAAAGCATTGGATGCAAAAAAAGCAGCCCGAGACAAAGTTATTGCTGATCGAAAAGTACAACAAGAAGAACGAAAAGCACAAATTCTAGCCGACAGAGAAGCTAAGAAGACTGGAACATCACCAGCATCAAAATCAGCTACAGTGAGTCCCAATACTGGCAACACGGTAGACAAAGAAGCTTCAAAAACAGCTGCGGCAGAAGCAAAACAAAAAATAATGGACGAGAGAGCCGCTACTCTTGAAGCACGTAAAAAAGCGGTTGAGGACAACAAAAAGGCGCAAGAAGAAAAAAGAAAACAAATCTTGGCCGAAAGAGAAACCAAGAAAACAGGAGCAGTTACTCCAGAACCTTCAAGTACTGCTACTACAACTAATACTGACGCAGAAAAAGAAGCCGCAAAAACAGCAGCTGCCGAAGCAAAACAAAAACAAATAGATGCCAGGGCAAAAACTTTGGAAGACCGCAAAAAAGTAGCAGAAGAAAATAAAAAAGCACAAGAAGAAAAAAGAAAACAAGCACTGGAAGAAAAAGAAACCAAAAAAACTGGCACGGTTTCTGAAAGCACAACAAAAGAAGAGGTAAAAACAAAAGAAACTACTGCTGTTGAACCTACTAAAGAAACAACAAAATCCCCTACAGAAGAAGCCAAACAAAAGCAAATAGACGCAAGAGCAAAAGCATTGGAAGATCGCAAAAAGGTGATTGAAGACCGCAAAAAAGAATTGGAAGAAAAAAGAAAAAAAATACTCGAAGATAGAGAAGCGGCCAAAAAAGCGAATGAAGAAAAATTAAATACAACAAAATAAATACAAACAATAATTAATTAATATTTAAAACGATGAAACAAATCAAAACTTTACTAATTGCTGCAATACTAGTTTTAGGAGCCAGCCAGACTATTAATGCACAAGCAAAAACAGCCCATGTTGATGTAAGTGAAATTATGACAAAAATGCCTGCCATGCTTGACGCTCAAAAGCAACTTGAAACATTAAGCAAAACTTATGATGCTGAATACAAAAAAATGGTTGAAGAATTTCAAGCAAAATTGAAAAAATACGATGAAGAAGCTAATACTCCAGGAAAAGTAACTGATGCTGTAAATGCTGAACGTCAAAAAGAAGTTCAAGACATGCAAAAAAGAATCCAAGATTACGGACAAAACGCACAAAAAGAATTGCAAACCAAACAAGAAGAAATAACAAAACCAATCTACGAAAAAGTTAGACTTTCTATCCAAAAAGTAGGAAAAACAAAAGGTTTCCAATATGTTCTTGACGGAGCTACTCTTTTACTTGCTGACGGCCCAAACTTGACTGCTGACGTAAAAAAAGATTTAGGTTTCTAATAAACCGCATACAAATTAAAAAACCGCTCATCCAAAAATTGGAATTGAGCGGTTTTTTTTATATCTTCAATTTTTAGGATATTTAAAATCGAGCACTTAACTTTGTTTTTATGGAGAACAATAAACCTATTGGAATTTTTGACTCGGGAATTGGTGGAACTTCCATTTGGGCAGCCATTCATCAATTACTCCCCAACGAGAAAACCATTTATTTAGCCGACAGTAAAAATGCTCCTTATGGCCAGAAATCAAAAGCAGAGATTGTGGCTTTGAGCATAAAAAACACGGAGTTCTTGCTCAAAATGGATTGTAAATTGATCGTGGTTGCCTGCAATACCGCAACGACGAATGCCATCCAGGAATTGAGGGAAAAATACAGCATTCCATTTATTGGCATAGAACCCGCCATAAAACCGGCAGCCACCAATTCAAAAACACAAACCATAGGAATTCTGGCCACCCAAGGCACTTTAAACAGCGAGCTTTTCAATAAAACCACCGAAATGTATCGCGACACAAAAATAATCGAACAGGTAGGACACGGATTAGTGCAACTCATCGAAAGCGGAAATATCGATTCCCCCGAAATGACGCAATTGCTCCACTCCTATCTTGAACCAATGATTGAAGCGAACATTGATTATCTCGTTCTGGGTTGTAGTCATTATCCGTATTTGATTCCTCAAATTAAAAAAATACTTCCTGAACACATCCAGATTATC
Organism: Flavobacterium limnophilum; assembly: GCF_027111315.2. GTDB lineage: Bacteria > Bacteroidota > Bacteroidia > Flavobacteriales > Flavobacteriaceae > Flavobacterium > Flavobacterium limnophilum. Next base: position 3,074,014 of record NZ_CP114289.2, read on the forward strand.
GATTCAGGTGAAGCTGTCGCCAAACAAACCCAAAACGTGCTAAAAGATAAAGTGGGATTTTCAACCAATGAAAAAAATGAACCAGTATTTTATACCAATTCCAACCCGAAAGTGCTTTCTGAAATTCTGGGAAACAAATATGAAATAATAGAAAAAAATTTCTAAAGAACTGTAGTTATTCTTCTTTTTTATACCAACTGGAATACATCACATAATTGTTTGCAATGCGTTCAATTTCACCAGCAAAATCCGATTGATTGATTTCCTTTACCTTCTTTGCGGGGACTCCTGCATAAATACTTCCAGACTCAACCACCGTGTTTTGGGTAACTACGGCTCCTGCTGCAATGATGGAATTGCTTTCGACAATACAATTATCCATGACAATGGCTCCCATTCCTATCAACACATTATCGTGAATCACGCAACCATGCACCATGGCATTGTGACCAATAGAAACATTGTTGCCAATTATTGTGGGATGTTTTTGATAAGTACAGTGAATAATGGCCCCGTCTTGAATATTTACTTTATTTCCAATGGTAATAAAATTGACATCTCCCCTGATTACCGTATTAAACCAAACGCTGCAAGAATGACCAAAAGTCACTTCGCCAACAATGGTTGCATTCTCGGCCACATAACAATCTTCGGGTATGTTGGGAGTTTTTCCGTTTACAGATTTTATCAGCATTTAAGAAATGTTTTATAAGTATTTCTAATTAATGGCAGGACATTTACATTCGTATTTTTCACGCTTGCAAAACAAATCGATTCCCAAAGTAATTTGATGGAAACCAGCCGAATCAAATTTCACGTCTCCGGTAAGATGCGAATACGTATAAGCAAACATAAATTTATTGTAATTTATTCCTATAATTGGTGTTATGTATTGCAACTTTTGAGAAGAAACTCCACTTCCGCTAAGGTATTCGGCACCGTCAAAACTTCTGCGATAAGACAAAGCGCCCCAAAGCCTTCCAAAATCAAAACTCTTGTAGGCTTTCATGTTAATGTCTATTGCTTTTTCCTTGGTTTTATCCACCAATTGGAATAGAATGGAAGGTTCCCATAATATCCTGTCCTTATCCCCAAAAACATAACCAGCACTAAATAAAAGTTTTCTCAAATTGTCACTTTCATATTCCGTATAAATATCCCTCCTTGTTTCAATGGCGTTTTTCACTGTTAAATGGGCGTAAAAATCCAAATAATTATAGGAAGCACCAATATCAAGATTAAAATAAGCGTCTTTTTGGACAATGGTTCCGTTAATAATCGGATCCCAATCTCCTGATTGCAAAAATTCGGTTTCATCGAGTTCGCTTTTGAAAAAATCGGCACTTACACCAAAAGACAATTGGTTCAAATCAATCTCGTCCCTTGAAAACATAAGATGATGCGCATAAGTCAACTTCATCCCTTTTTGCGAATGATATCCATTTTTATCATTAAAGAGAATAACACCCACACCAGATCTCTCGCCCACCCTGCCGTTGTAACTTACCGTTTGGAGCGCAGGAGCATCAGTTTGATCAAACCACTGTTTTCGAGCAGTGAGCCTAATTTTGTCACAGTTTGCCGCACCAGCCATCGAAGGATGAATTAAATAATAATTATCCGATAAATAATCCGAATAAACCGCAATTCCTTCTTGCGAAAAAGAATATAGGCTAACCAGAAAAAGTACTATGAAAAACTTGATTTTATGATACATTCAAAAAGTGTTATATTATGGTACTTGGACATCAATTTAACGACGTAAAGAAGGAATAAATATCCGATTTAAAACGCCATTAAAGTTAATTTATTCTTTAAAAAATCAAATATAGTTATTAGTAGAAAATAACTTCGTTAAATTTGTAAAAAATTAAAAGCATCATGTCAAAATTAACAATAAAAGAAACACAAAACCCAAGTATTTTAAAATTTGAATTCGAAGATTTTATTACCCAAAACGAAAGTTTCGAGTTCAAAAATATTGACGAAACCAAGAATTCTCCTTTGGCACAACAATTATTCTACTTGCCATTCGTGAAAACCGTTTATATTTCGGGGAATTTCATCGCAATCGAAAGATTCAGCATCGTGGATTGGGACGATGTAAAAGATGCCGTGGCAGAACAAATAGAATTGTTTGTGGCCAATGGCGGAACAATTATTACGCCATCAGAAAATAAAACACAAAAACAACCGATTACCGTTTATGGAGAAACCACTCCGAATCCGGCAGCCCTAAAATTTGTGGTAAGCAGAATGCTGACCAAAACCCCGGTTGAATTCAAAAATATAGACGAAACAGCTTCTTCTCCATTGGCACAAGAACTATTCAAATTTCCTTACGTAAAAGAAATTTTTATGGATGAAAATTACATTTCAGTGACCAAATACGAAATCAATGATTGGCAAGAAATCACCTTGGAACTGAGAACGTTCATCAAACAATATATCGAAAACGGAGGAACTGTCCTCGACGAAAGTTTGATTGTTGCCCACAAAGAGCTAGAAAACACCAAAACCGAAAACTTCGACAATCTGGATGTTACTTCACAGCAAATCATCAACATACTGGAAGAATATGTAAAACCTGCCGTTCAAGCCGATGGTGGAAATATTGCCTTCGAATCGTATGACGAAACAACCAAAACGGCAAAAGTGATCCTTCAAGGAGCTTGCAGCGGTTGTCCATCCTCGACATTCACGCTAAAAAGTGGTATCGAAAATATGTTGAAAAGCATGCTCAACGACGATGCCATAACAGTGGAAGCAGTAAATGCCTAATCATAGTATATTTAGTGTTCAGTAATCAGTTGCTGCAAACTGAACACCGATTACTGAACACAAAAATATATGAACCAACTTTCACAAGAAACCAGCCCGTATTTATTGCAACACGCCAATAATCCAGTGCATTGGAAAGCTTGGAACGAAAATTCATTGGCCGAAGCCAAAGAAAACAACAAGCTGATTATCATAAGCATCGGTTATTCGGCTTGTCATTGGTGTCACGTCATGGAACACGAAAGTTTCGAAGACCAAGAAGTCGCCGATGTTATGAATGCGCATTTTGTCAACATCAAAGTCGATCGTGAAGAACGACCGGATGTGGATGCGGTTTATATGAAAGCCATCCAAATCATGATTCGTCGCGGTGGTTGGCCGTTGAATGTGGTCACGCTTCCCGACGGAAGACCGGTTTGGGGCGGAACCTATTTCAGGAAAGAAGAATGGATGCAAACACTTGGTCAATTGCAGGAAATTTATCAATCCGCTCCCGAAAAAATGTTGGACTACGCCGAAAAACTGCATCAAGGCATTCAATCTGTCGGGATTACTCCAAACGAGAACAAGGAAACGTCCATTAATCAAGACCAAATTACTGCTTTGGTCGAAAAATGGGGAGAATATTTCGATTGGGATTTTGGCGGAATGGCGAGTGCTCCCAAATTCATGATGCCCAACAACTATCATTTTTTGATGCGTTTTGCCTACCAAAAAAAAGACAACCAACTACTTGAATTCGTAAACCTCACTTTGACCAGAATGGCTTTCGGAGGGATTTTCGACATTGTTGACGGAGCATTCTCCCGTTATTCGGTGGACAACAAATGGCACGTTCCCCATTTCGAAAAAATGCTGTACGACAACGGACAATTGGTTTCACTATACAGTGATGCCTACAAATTGACCGGAAATCCTTTGTACAAAGAAGTTATCGAAAAAACACTTTCTTTCGTCGAAAGAGAATTAATGAATACCGAAGGCGGTTTTTATTGCGCCCTCGATGCCGATAGTTTAAATGAGGAAAACCATCTGGAGGAAGGCGCTTTTTATGTTTGGAAAATTCCCGAATTAAAGACGATTATCGGCGACGATTTCGAGTTGTTCAGCCAAGTATTCAATATCAACACATTTGGATTGTGGGAAGACGGAAATTATGTCCTGATTCAAAATCAAAGCTTGGATGAAATTGCAAAACAGAATGCCATTGCAGTTTCCATATTGAAAAACAAGAAAAAAAATTGGGAGCAAAAATTATATATCGAAAGAGAGAAACGTTCCAAACCAAGATTGGACGACAAATGCCTGACTTCCTGGAACGCTATAATGCTCAAAGGATTTGTTGATGCCTACAAGGCTTTGGAAGAACCCAAATATTTAGAATTGGCTTTGCAAAATGCCAACTTCATCATCAAAAATCTTTGGTCGGGTGACGGGAATTTATTCCACAATTACAAAAACCAAAAAAGCACCATCAACGGCTATTTAGAAGATTACAGTTGGGTAATTTCCGCCTTTATCAGTCTGTATGAAGTGACTTTCGACGAAAAATGGCTGCGTGATGCCAAAAAATTGACGGATTATAGTCTGGAGCATTTTTATGACCCGAAAACGGGATTTTTCGCCTTTACTTCCAATCTGGATGAAGCCCTGATCACCTCACATTACGAAACCGAAGACAACGTGATTCCGGCCTCCAATTCGGTGATGGGGAAAAACTTGTTCCAGCTGGGACTTTATTTTGAAAATTCGTATTACGAAAAAGTGGCACAACGAATGTTGCAAAATATTTTTCCAACCATTAGCTATCCATCAGCTTATTCCAATTGGCTGGATTTGGCATTGAATTATTCCGAGCAAAACAAGGAATTGGCGATTTGTGGCGAAACGGCATTGGAATACTGCAGCAAGATAAACGGCCTGTATCTTCCAAATGTAATTCTTGCGGGCACGGAAAAAGTTTCGAATCTACCTTTCTTCAAAGATCGATTTGTTGCTGGTCAAACCCTTTTTTACGTTTGCCAAAACAAGACTTGTCAAGCACCAAGCCATGATTTCCAGAAAATAGTTTCTGATTTAATTTAAAACAACATTTATTTTTTATTCCATTAAAATGACACTCAATACCGAAAACGTTACCAATTACGCCGAAACTTTCCTCAAAGTTTTAATCGATTATTCACCAAAACTAATTTCCGCCTTCCTGATTCTGTTTGTGGGAATTTATGCAATCCGAATCATCAGCAGGCTCATCCGAAAAATAATGGTAAAAAGGGAATTAGACCCCACTTTGACCAACTTTCTTTCCGACTTTTTCCTTTGGGCTTTGAGAGTGTTGTTGTTCGTGACTTTCATTTCAAAATTGGGAATCGAAACCTCTTCATTTGTAGCTATTCTGGGTGCAATGGGACTTGCCGTGGGTTTGTCGCTTCAAGGTTCGCTGTCTAATTTTGCGGGAGGAATGTTAATCATTTTGTTCAAACCGTTCAAAGTGGGTGACACCATCGAGGCAATGGGAGTTTCAGGAACCGTAAGCGAAATCCAAATATTCGTGACCAAATTAATCAATGGCAACAACCAAACTATTTTTGTCCCAAACGGTTCGTTGTCGAACGGAACGATTATCAATTATTCCTTGCAAGGATTTCGAAGAGCCGATTTGACACTTTCAATTTCTTACGACACCGACATAAAAAAAGCCAAAGACCTCATTACCGAAGTTTTGAACAAAAACCCAAAAGTATTGAAAACGCCCGAAGCCGAAGTTTCCGTAAAGCTTTTGACTGACAGCTCGATTCAACTGGCCGTAAGACCTTGGGCAAACAATGCCGATTTTGGAGCTGTTAGTTCGGATACTTTGGAAAGTTGTAAAATAGCTTTTGATGCAGCTGGAATCGTGATTCAACCTTTTTTGAAAGAGGTTTCGAGGAATAGCTAAACAATTTCCTTTAAGTACTTTCAATTTGAACTACTCCATTTGTCACGTTGGAAGCGTCCCAGAGCACGAGAGCAAGAAAATCTAGACGCTTCCAGCGTGACAATAGCAAGAATAAATCAACTTTAACTACAACTCTTTTTGACAACAAAACCATCGACATCCGCGTATGTCGATAGTTTTGCTATGTCTTTTAAAACCCAGAACACCTCTTCTTCAAACAAACGAAACAATGCATAAAAAAACCGAGCATTGCTCGGCTATTGGCGAATTATAATCGTTTTGTCCATTTGTCAGGATTTATCGAGGTGTGAAATACTCCTAAAATCCATAACGTGTTTTCTTCTTTTAGAAAACGGAAATGAACTGTGTATGGAAATGTTTTAACAACTGCTATTTGAACATCTTGATACCTTACTTGAATCTTTTCAGGATTTTCAGCGATGTAATTTATTTTTTCTTTTACCTCTTTTAAAAACCTAAGCCCTAACCCTTTTTGAGCTTGATTGTACCAATTTACGGATTCTAAAATATCTTCTTTGACAAAAATAGCGTACTTAATTTTAGCTCGCATCTTCTATGTCTTTCCAAAATTGCTCTTCATCAATTAACAACTCGGGATTTTGTTTAATAGCTGCTACTCGCTCCAAAACAATATCTTTTTGCCATTGCGGAATATCATCTTCTATCTCCGAAGGCAAAATAATTACTTCAACACGACTGGCGGTAAAACCCTCGGGAAGCACAACTTGAAATGAGTTGTTTTTTACTTCTATAAATTGTCGGATAGCGTTCATAATAAAGGATTTAAAAATTATTTAAAACAAAGATAAACAATTATTTCTTCGAACTGGTAATCATAAAATCCTTCAAATAATAAGGTTCAAAATAAGCGACATCCACGGTGTGGTTTTTTTTGTATTTTTCGAAACTCAGCAAGCTCATTTCTTTTGCAGATGGGTATTTAATTTCTTCCAAGAAAATGAAGTTTTCCTTAGTTAAAACCGGTTTGCATTTCTCGGCACAATCACCCACAAAGTAAAGAGTTTCCTTTAAATCTTCAAAAGAGTTTTCGGTGATGATTTCGGCTTGAACAGTTCTTTTGTTTTCGAAATTTGGAGTAAAAATGGCACTGTACACTTCCATTCTTCGGGCATCGAGCATCGGAATTATCAATCCATTGGAAACCTTGGCTTGCGACGCCAAAACTTGCAATGTATCCACGGCAATCAAGGGAACACCCAAGGCGTAACACAATCCTTTGGCGGCAGAAACACCGATGCGCAATCCTGTGTAAGAACCCGGCCCTTGACTCACGGCAATCGCCGATATATCTTGAAAAGTGAGACCTGCTTCCTTGATGATTTCTTCCATAAAAACGTGCAAACGTTCAGCGTGGGAATAACCTTCTTCAGCAATTTCTTTGCATAAAATTGTTTTTCCTTCCTTTGCCAAGGCAACGGAACAATTCTTGGTAGCGGTTTCGATGTTTAAAATATAAGACAAAATGAATCTTGGATTAGGATTTGAATTCTACGATTTTTACTCTCCAAATTATCATTCCGAAAAAGGAGGAATCCCGCAATGAGATTCCTCCTTCGTCAAATGACAAGCTCGTTCATAATTTCTGCAAAGTTATAAATTACAAATAACTATTACTTCTTATCTTCCGTTTTTTCCAACGTTACTTTATCGCCGGAATTCAAATCCTTTGAAACCGTTGAATAAGGTCCGGTGATGACTACGTCTCCTTTTTTGAGCCCGGAAAGCACTTCGATATTGGTATCGTCTTGAATTCCTGTTTTGATGACGCGAATTTTGGCTTTATCGCCCACTTTCACAAAAACACATTCCAGTTTCTTTTCGCTTTTGGGCGCTACTTTTTTCTCGTTCTCATCTTCCACTTTAAATCCTTTTACGGCTGTCGTGTCTGATTTTACGACTACAGAACTAATTGGCACGGCCAAAACATTCGCTCTAGTTTTGGTAATGATGTCAACAGTCGCCGTCATTCCCGGTCTGAAAGGAGAATAAGTTGCTGGTTTTCCCTCCAATAAATCTTGGTAGGATTCTTTCAAGATTCTAACTTTTACCTTGAAATTAGTCACTTGATCGGCCGATAAAGTCGAACTCGCCGAATTGGAAATACTGGTGACAATTCCTTTGAATTGCTTTTTCAAATAAGCATCCACTTCGACTTTGGCTTCGTTACCCACTTTTATTTTTACGATGTCGTTTTCATTCACGTCGACTTCCACTTCCATATTATTGAGGTTGGCCACACGAAGAATTTCGGTTCCCGCCATTTGTTGGGTTCCCAAAACTCTTTCTCCCAATTCCACGTTAAGTACCGAAATGGTTCCATCGGCAGGCGCATAAATGGTGGTTCTCCCCAGATTGTCCTTGGCCTCATTTACGGTCGCCGAAGCGCTTTGGACATTGAAATAAGCGGATTGTTTGTTGGCTTTGGCCACTTCAAAAGAAGCTACCGATTTGTCCCAATCCGACTTGGAAATAATTCCTTTTTCGAACAAGGTTTTGTTTCTGTCGTAATTAGCCTTGGCTTCCTTGAAAGAAGCATCGGCTTGGCTCAAATTTGCCTTGGTTCCCGATAAATTGGAAAGCGTACGATTGTATCCCGAAGTGTATAAATCAGGATTTATCTTTACCAATAAATCGCCTTTTTTGACGACTTGCCCTTCTATCACGTTCAAAGCGATAATTTCTCCTGAAACTTCAGAGGAAATTTTCACTTCAATTTCGGGTTGGATTTTTCCGGTTGCCGAAACCGTTTCCACGATTGTTGTATTGGCAACATTGGCAATTTCCACCGATTTTCCTTTGTCTTTGTTTCCAATGACACCCGTTTTGGAAAGGACAATTAATAATCCAATGATTGCAACGGCGACTCCAATTAAAATATAAATAGTTTTTTTAGACATGATGAATTAGATTTTTATGATTGGAATTCCAAAATAGAATTCCAGTATTTTTATTTTGAAAATGTAGTCGTATTTGGTTCTCAACACTTCAGATTGGGCAACGGAAAGCAAGGTTTGCGACTGGTTGAAATCGAAAGAGTTCATCATTCCCACGGCGTATTTTTCTTTGGCGTAATTGTAGGCTTCTTGTCTGGCGTCCAAAGCAGACAGGGCAGATTCATAAGCATTCAAACCGCCTTTGGCATCTGTAAAAGCCGTATAAACATTTCTTTGCAAGGCTAATTCTTCTTGTTCGACCGCAATTTTCGATTTTTCCAAATTCACTTTGGAACGCTCCACATTGTTCCTCGCAGAAAATCCATTGAAGATTGGAATCGACAATTGTGCACCAAAAGCCTGTCCTTTGTTGTCGGTAAATTGATCTCCAAAAGACGCTGCGGGATGAGCTACAGCTACTCCATTTACAAAAGTATAAGTGTCCGCATATGAAATTCTGGTGTTGAAATTGTAAAAGCCCTGCAATGTTGGTTGATAACCTCCTTTGGCAATGGCCACGTTTTTTTCGGCAATTTCCAGATTGGTTTTAGCAATTTTCAATTCGGTTCTTTCCTCTTTTGCTTTGTCGTAAATAGCAATTGGAGTTTGAGCCAAAATGTTGTTCTCGTCTTTGACCGAAGTATCATCTGTCACGTCAAAATCATAAAACTCTTTTAATTGTAGCAATTGGGCCAAAGATAATTTTGAAATCAACAAGGCATTTTCGGCTGCGATGACTCTTTGATTGTCTGAAGCAACGGTTGCTTTTATATCCAACAAATCACCTCTTGGAACGGAACCTGCTTTCACCAATTCTTCGGAACGAGCCAATTGTTTTTCGTTGATGGCTTTTTGCTCCTGTTGCACTTTCAAATTTTCTTTGTTAAAAAGCACTTGCAAGAAGGCATTGGCAACGTTTAAAGCCACATCTTCCTGCATTTTGGTCAATTGATACTTTGCGGCAAGAATGGAAAGATTCGCTTTTCGAAGGGTATTTTGATTCTGCATCCCTTTGTAAATATCAACGCCAAGCCCAGCTCCAATTGAGGAATATTGGGTAGTTTGATTTCGCAAAAGTCCAGTGGTTGGATCTTGGTTTAAACCCACGTTCCAGGAGTGGGAAGCATTGGAATTCAAGGAAGGGATAAAATTTCCGATGGCTCCTTTTTTGTCAATGTCAGCCGTTTTGGTGTCCAGTTCGGTCTGCTTGATGGAAATATTGTTGTCAATGGCATATTTTACGCATTCTTCTAAAGTCCATTTTTTAGTTTGTGCCTGAATCGACAAACCAAACAGCAGGATAAATAGGAGTGGGAAACAATTAATTTTTTTCATATATTTTGAATGAAAGCGTAGCAAAGATACTACACATATTTAACATTTATTTTAAAACTGAAATTCTTTTCGGGATAAACTTATGGTTTTGGCTCTTCTGTTTTCAAGCCTTGATTCCACACTTTTATTTTGTCTGAAGCCTTGATTCCGCTTTTGATTTCCACATAAATTCCGTCGCTTACGCCAAGAACAAGATCTTTCCTGACGAATTTTTGACTTGTGGTTTCCACTTCCACGTAAGGCTTTTGGGTCTTTCCGTCAAATTGTATCAACGATTCTTTTATGGCCATCACTTTATCGGCTTTTTCCAAAATAATCGAGGCATTGGCACTCAATCCTGCACGGATAAAAGTATCGTCCCTATTGGTTAGCGAAGCTTTTATTTCAAATTGAATGGCGCCGTTTTCAGTTTTTCCTTTTGGAGCTATATAGGTTAAAACGGCATCAAATTTTTTGTTTTCAATGGCTCCAACCGTGATTTCGATTGGCAAGTTTTCTTTAATTTTCCCCACTTCGGATTCGTCAATTTTTCCAACGAAAATCATTCGACCCACGTCGGCAACACTGGCAATGGTGGTTCCTTCGTTGAAATTATTACTTTCAATAACCTGGTTACCGACTTTTACCGGAACGTCAAGCACCATTCCATTTACCGTCGAACGAATTAAAGTGTTGGCATAACTTCCAAGACCGGAAGTGGTACCTGTTTTCACGATATCGTAGCCTTGTTTGGAAGCCGCATAATTTTGTTTGGCTTGTTTGTAGGCCAATTGTGCCGCATCAAAATCATTGGCAGAAATCACGCCTTTGTCGAACAAGGTTTTTTGTCTTTGGAACAATTTCTCTTGGTTGTCCAAGTTAATCTTGGCCGTTTGCACCTGATTTTGAGTATTGCTCAAATTCGAAACATTGGCCACTACTTTTATTTTGGCAATCAAATCTCCCGCCTTGATGGTTTCGCCGGCCTTGATGTACACAGCTTCGATAATTCCGGAAATATTGGGCTTGATCAATACTTCTTCGTCCGGAACAATATTACCGGTAGCTATGGTATTTTTGACAATTGTTTTAATTTCCGTTTTTTCCGTTACAAAAACAACTGGCGGTTCCTGATTTTTGGCATACAAATAATACAAGGCTCCGAAAAAAATCAGTGCTATAAAAACTAAAATTGTTATGGTTACTCCTTTTTTCATTTTGATCTTTGTTTAATTCGATTATAATTGATTGATATTTTTATTCTGTTCGTAATGCGTCAACTGGTTTCACTTTTATGGCCGTTTGGGCAGGAATAAATCCTGCCAATAATCCCGAGCCAACTAATATGATTAAGGCAAAAAACACCACCGACAAATCAACGCTTGGATTGGCAAACATCATGTCTTCACTGGGCATGGAATCTAAAACCTTGTTGAGTAGAGCCAAAATTCCCGTTGCCGTTGCAATGCCCAACATTCCTGCAGTGATGGTCAAAAAGATGGATTCCAACAATATTTGCGATCGAATGGCTCCGGGAGTTGCTCCCAAAGCTCTTCGGATTCCGATTTCCTTGGTTCTTTCCTTTACAACTATCAACATAATGTTTGAAATTCCTATTACTCCAGAAATCAAGACCAATGTTCCTACAAAATAAGCGATGAATTTAAGGATGGAAAACAAGTCTTGCACTTTGCTGAATTCTTCAAACAAGTCAAACTTTCCAATCGCTCTTTCATCTTGGGGATGAATGGAATGTCTGGCTTTCATAAAATCCAAGATCTTTGGTTTTAGCTTCGTGATAGACGCATCGTCATTTGCCGTAAGAGCCATCCAACCTACGGTGTCGCCATAATTGAAAGCCTGCTGAAAAGTGGTAAACGGGACAAAAATATTTTTCTGGGCCGACTCTGCATTGCCGTTATTTCTGGATTTTGAATTGTAAACCCCAACCACCATAAAATTTACCCCGTTGACTTTGACATACGTTCCAAGTACCTCTTCATTCACGGCATACAACTCCTTGATTACACCTTGACCAATAACGGCAACCTTTCGCTTCAACAGAATGTCTTGTTGATTTACAAATCGCCCTTTTGTAATATCCATTGATTCCTGTTTTATCAATTCTGGATAATCGCCATAAATGGTGTATGCAGCGGTTTTAGTGCCTCGAATAACATTATTTGCTCCTTCATAACCGCCCAATTGATTGCGGGGAGAAACATACAATAAGTCTGGGAAATTTTGCTTCAAAGCATCGACATCACTGTTTTTGAAGTCAAATTGTCGGGTTTGCGGTAGTCCTTTATACGGTTTTGAAGTGGTTTGGGTCCACATAAACATGGTGTTGGTCGCTATGCCGGAAAAGCCTTTTTTAACTCCATTTTCCAACCCGTTTCCTGCGGCAAGAAGGATAACCAATATAAAAATTCCCCAAAACACTCCAAAAGCGGTCAATATCGTCCTGAAGGTATTGGCGGTAAGCGCCTCTAAGATTTCGTTCCAATTGTCTCTATCAAACATAATTATTCGTCTCTAAGTGCTACAATGGGTTTTATTTTGGCAGCGTGATAAGCCGGGAAAAAACCTGCCAAAGCGCCTGCAAACACTAATAATGCAAGCGTTGTCAAGGCAATGCTAAAATCGACTTCCGGATTCAAAAAATATTCACTTTGAACGTAAGGTCCAACGAATTCCAAAAGCAATAAACTAGACAAAAGCCCCACAAAACCTGCGATGGTCGTTATGAAAATGGACTCGTGCAATATCATTCCGATAATGGAAATCGGTGAAGCTCCCAAGGCTTTTCGAATGCCAATTTCCTTGGTTCGTTCTTTGACAATAATCAACATAATATTGCTTACGCCAACCACACCGGCAATGATGGTACAAATTCCCACCCACCAAAAAAACAATCGGATGTAAAGGTTCAAATCATAAAATTTCTTGGCATCCTCAACCGAATTATGAACACCAACTCCGCCAGTATCATCTGGCGCAATGACATTCTTGCTTTTCAACAACTGTTCTAATTCTTTCGAAAACTTGTTTGATTGTGCCAATGCTTCGTCATAAGTGGCTTTTTTATGCAAGGTGTAAAACAAATTACTGATCTTGTCTCCCGCACCATAGGTTTTTTGAGTAGTTGTCAGTGGCAGATAAATTCTGGTTTCTTCTCTTTCGCCGGAAGGATCCGTAAAAACACCGACTACCTTAAAATTTATTCCGTTGATGGAAATTAGCTCACCCAATGGGCTTTTGCCTTTAAATATATCCATCTTAATTTTTTGACCAATTACACCTACTTTTTCATTGTTTTTCAAATCGTTCTCGTTGATGAATCTTCCTTCCACCATGGTCGCATTCTCTATGGCTTGATAATCTGGATTGACACCGCGATATTGATAATTTCCAGTCTCTTTTCCGTAAACCACCGCTCCATTCCATTGATTATAGGTAGAAGCTTTTTTTTCTAATTGATCCCCGAATTTCTGTAATGAAAGCTTGTAATCGCTATCTCTAAACTGGATTTGTCTGCCGGGATTCAATCCTTTGTATTCTTTGGTTGTCGTTCCTGACCAAACCTCGATGATTCCCTCGGCATCTCTTTCGAACTGTTTGGCAATTCCGTTTTCGAGCCCTTTTCCGGCCCCCAAGAGAATGACCAAAATAAAAATCCCCGAAGCCACGGAAATTCCCGTGAGAAAGGTTCTCATTTTGTTTTTGGCGATAGCCTCGAATATTTCCTGCCAGCGTTCTACATTAAACATAAGATGAAGCCCTTACTTGTTCCACTAATTTATCATCGATGATTACTCCATCTTTCAGGACCACGTTTCTTTTGCACATGGCGGCAATATCGGGCTCGTGGGTTACGATCAAAATCGTTTTTCCTTCGTCGTTTATTCCTTGAATGAGTTCCATCACTTCATAAGAAGTCACGGTGTCCAAAGCTCCCGTTGGCTCATCGGCCAGCAACACTTTTGGGTTCGAAGCCAATGCCCTGGCGATGGCCACACGTTGTTTTTGTCCGCCGGAAAGTTCGTTGGGCAAATGGTGCGAATGCGATGCCAAGCCCACCTTTTCAAGATAACGCATCGCGATTTCGGTACGTTCTTTCCGTTTAATTCCTTGGTAATACAAAGGCATTGCCACATTATCCAAGGCCGTTTTATAATTGATCAAATTGAAGGATTGGAAGACAAAACCCAGAAATTGGTTTCGGTATCTGGAAGCGATGGTTTCATTGAGTTTTTTAATGGGAACACTGTCCAAAACATAATCGCCCGAATCGGCTTCGTCAAGAATTCCGAGAATATTTAATAAGGTAGATTTTCCGGAACCTGACGACCCCATAATGGCCACCAATTCGCCTTCCTTGATATTGAAATTGATTCCTTTCAGCACGTGCAATTCGGAATTACCCATTTTATAGGATTTGTGTAAATCTTTAATTTCAATCATATCTACCTGAATTAGAAAACAATATTAATTATTCTGCGAAAGAAATTGTAATAACGAAATGTTAATACCGTTTCATGTATAAGTGAATAAGACTTATTTCGATTGAAAATGTTACAGCTTTATCCTAAAATATATTTCTTTTGTTAATTTTGTTGTGTCAACCTAAAATAAAATGATGAAATACCTTTCCGTCCTAGTTGTTTTTCTAATGATTTTCTTGATTTCAAGCTGTTCCACATCCAATAAAATAGCGGCATTAAAACCAGAACCAGACAATGCCGACCCCTTGGTTTATGAAAACACGGCTTCTTTCATCAATTTACCCATTAGCATAAAAATCAAGGACATTGAAAATCAAACCAATGCACTCTTGAATGGTTTGATTTATGAAGACAACAACATCGAAGACGACAATATCGAGATGAAAATTTGGAAATTGGCTCCAATAACCATCGAAAGTGACAAAGAAAGTACGACCGGAAAAATAAAAACGGTATTGCCGTTAAAAGCGTTGGTCAAATATAGAATTGGCACAAAAACCATGGGCGTTGAATTGTACAACACCAAAGAGTTTAACCTAAACGGATTGGTAACACTCGTCAGCGACGTGGGCTTGACCAATTGGAAACTCGTAACCAAAACTGAACTAAAATCCTTGGACTGGAACGAAAGCCCAACAATGGTTGTTTTTGGAAAAAATGCTCCCGTTACCTATCTCATCAATCCTGCCGTGAAGCTTTTTAGGTCTAAAATCGAAAAGAAAATTGATGCAGCGATAGAAAAATCGATGGATTTCAAGCCCAATGTTTTGGCGGCTTTGGATAAAATATGCACACCGTTTCAAATGAGTGAAGCTTATGAAAGTTGGCTTCGAATTATTCCTGTTGAAATTTATTCGACCAATGCCAAACTCAAAAACGACACTTTTTTGATGGAAATGGGAATGAAATGCATGATGGAAACTTTGATAGGAAACAAACCGGAATCAAAATTTGATGCGTCAAAAATTGTCCTGAAACCGGTAACTAAAATCCCAAACCAAATTACTGCAAATATTGCCGCGGTTTCTACTTATGCAGACGCTTCCAAAATAATGACCAAGAATTTTGCCGGACAGGAATTTGGTTCCGGCAGCAAAAAAGTAACCGTGCAAAATGTCGGAATTTGGCATAAAAACAACAAGATGGTCATCGCTTTAGACCTTCTGGGAACGGTAAATGGAACGATATATTTAACTGGATTTCCTCAATACAACCAACAAACAAAAGAAGTCTATTTCGACAAATTAGATTATGCCTTGGACACCAAGAATAAATTGATGCGAACTGCCAACTGGCTGGCACAAGGACTAGTTTTAAGAAAAATTCAGGAGAGTTGCCGCTATTCCATAGTTCCTAATTTGGAGGAAGGAAAACAGAACATGGCTGCTTATTTAAAAAATTATTCACCAATGCCCGGAGTCTTTGTCAACGGCAAAATGGAAGATATTCAATTCGACAAAATTCAATTGACAAACAAAGCCATCATTGCTTTTATAAAAATAACCGGAACAGTCAATGTTTCGGTGGATGGGATAAAGTAGAATTCAGATGGCAGGTTACAGACTGCAGATTAAAATCGAATTGCTATTCCTGCTTTTTCTTTTTTCTCATTCGATAAATATAATAACCAATTCCAGCAACTAACAAATAAGGAATGACCATCAAATAAACGATACCGTCATTTACGGCTTGTGACTTCACGGCATTTCCTTCGGTTTCCAAAGCGGCACGACACATGGCACATTGGGCGTTTGCCGACAGCGAAAAGAACAAAGAACAAAGAACAAAGAGCAAAGAAGAAAGACTCTTTACTTTCCTTTTACTTCCCACTTCCAACTTCCCACTTCTAACTTCTGACTTCTGACTTCTAACTTTAGTAAACATAATAAGGCGCAATCATTAAATAAACCACTACACCGGTAATGGCAACATACAACCAAATTGGGAAGGTAATTTTGGCTATTTTTTTGTGTTTATCAAATCTTTCTGCCAAGGCGCGAACATAAGTAATCAAAACCAGCGGAATAACGGCGATGGACAAAAGGATGTGCGATATTAAAATAAAGAAATATACATTTCTAATCATTCCTTCGCCACCAAATTTCGTGGATTCAGAAGTCATGTGATAAGCAACATACATTACCAAAAAAGCTACCGAAAGAGCAATTGCAGTTGTCATTAATTGTTTATGCAATTTCCTTTTACCGTTTTTAATGGCTAATACTCCAGCAATCAAAACAACGGCAGTAATCCCGTTTATGGTTGCATAAATAGGTGGAAGAAAGGAAAGCGGTTCAACGTGGAATCCAAAATCTTTTAGTTTGACACTAAAAAGAAGTGCCACCACAACTGGAATTACAATTGATACTACAATTATAAACTTGTTGAATTTTTGCTCTAACGAATTATCTTCCATCATTATTCTTTTAATAAAATTGCTATATCTTGTTGAATGTCTCTCACTCCTTTTTTCTCTAAACCGTCATAATACAAAATCGGGTTTCCAAATTCATCTTTTCTGCATCGTATGTTGCCGTTTTTGTCAATCAGGGCAAACAATCCCGAATGTTCAAAACCACCTTTAACTTTGCTGTTTTGTCCCGCATAAAGATTAAATCCTTTGTTGGACAAATCGAAAATATACGTTTTATCGCCTGTCAAGAAATTCCAATTAGAGGATTTTACACCCAATAATTCTCTGTGGGCTTTCAAGACTGCCGACGTATCGTGTTCAGGATCTATGGAAATGGAAACAATTCCAAAATTAGGATTGCCGAAGAACTTTTTTTCAATAACCAACATACTTTGGTTCATTTTTGGGCAAATAGTTGGACAAGTCGAAAAGAAAAATTCCAGGACATATACTTTCCCTTTGTAGGTCTCATTGGTAATCTTGACATTGTCTTGGTTCGTCAATTCGAATTTTGGAGCAGGACCAATTGTTTGCAAATTCGCATCCACTTTTGATGAATTGGACAATTTGTTTAACCGATCTCCTTTTACAATTCCGTTGTTTTCAATTCTGTTAACTATTTCTGGAACCACCAAGATTCCAAAAATCAGGACAACAAAAGAAATCCAGATGTATGATTTGTTTTTAAGCATAATTTCTAAAGATTAAAGCTGTTTGGTGGCATTGTGGTTCTTTTTGAGTGCTGCACGGTATTCGTATAGAATAACTTTAAAATCATCCAGCATTTCATTGCTCAATTCGGCGGGATGGAACGTGTTATAACCCTCTTTATATCCTTTTTTCTCTTTTCTCCCTCTCAGATTTCTTTCTTTGTCAAGAATATAAACGTTTGGTGTTCCCAAATTGGCATCCAATTTTTCGACAAGCTTTAATTGATTGTAATAGGCCGCAATTTCTTCGGGCGCAGCGAAAACGAAATGCCATTGTCTAACATCAGTGAATGCCGCCAAAGCATCAACAATACTTTTGGCCTCCTTCTCGGTTCCCAAAGGACAAATAACCACAAATTGCAAATCCTTGAAAGTATGGTAGCGTTGGTAGATTTTTTGGTTGAGATTAAAAAAATTCCCCCTGTTCTCCAAAATATTCGAACCTGAAAAGCCTAGAATCGTTATTTTGTTATTCAAACTTATTTTTTGGTTGTCCAAGGATTTCCAATTACCAAAATCAGCAGTTTTTGGAGTAATGACAGGCAATGTGGTAAAGCCATTTACGCCCGATGCAAAAAAAAGATAGGCAACAATAGGCAAAACAAAAAGAACGAAGAGAACAATATTTTTTTTCATATGTTTATATTTATTGCTTTTTATCGGTCATATGTAATTCGCATATTCCCTTTCGTTTTTAAAGCAAATTTCGGCTATGCTCATTTCATGATTGTGCCAAAGTATAATATGCAAAAATAAAAAAAGGCACGCAATGCGCACCCTTTTTATTGAATTAATATTTTGTTAAAAATTCCACTTAATCGTGCTATCTTTAAAAACCCCAAATATATAATGTGCTTCCGTCAAAAGAATAAAAAGCAGATAAACCACCAAAAAGATTAACGGCCATATTACCGAATTTCTCAATACTGCTTTCTCGCCTTCCATATGCATAAAGGCATACACAATATAATAAGCTTTTACCAATGTTAAAATGATGAATAACCAGTTTAGCAAATTCAAGCCCAAGAAATTAGTCATGTGTAAAGACTCCGGTTTTATAATCCCGAAAATTACCTCAACAATTGTTATAACGGATAAAATTCCAAAAACCGTCCAAATTCTTTTTGTATTAGATACGTGTTCGTGTGACATAATAATTACTTTTTGTAAATTAAACTAAATAGAAAACCGTGAATACAAATACCCAAACCAAATCAACAAAGTGCCAATATAGTCCCACTTTTTCTACCATTTCATAGCTTTTTCTTTTCTCGTATGTTCCAAGCAAAACATTAAAGAAGACAATAATATTGATCACAACTCCAGAGAATACGTGAAAACCGTGGAAACCAGTAATAAAGAAAAAGAAATCAGCAAACAATTTGCTACCGTATTCGTTTCTTGTCAAGTTAGCACCTTCAACTACTAGAGAAGCTTGAGCCAATCTTAATTCAGATTCTTCTCTGCTAAGAATTGTTTTTTGTTTTTTGTCATTGATAACCTCAGTTCTAATCAACACTTCAGGATGCGCTTTGAAACCTGCTTGAACTTCAGCCACAGAATAGCTTGGCAAAGCAGCTTCGTCCATAAACCATCTTCCTTTGTTTCTGGTCAATTGCTCTCTTTCATCTGGTAAAGTAGCAGCGAAATCAGCAAGAGCCAAACGTTTACCATCTTTATCCACAAACTGGAGCAAACTTCCTCCTTTTGTTTCGATTGCACCATATTCCCCTTTGATGAAGTTTTTCCATTCCCAAGCTTGTGAACCCACGAATATTAAACCTCCAACGATAGTCAAGAACAGATAAAGGGCTACTTTATCTTTTTTCAATTGATGTCCAGCATCTACAGCAAGAACCATCGTTACAGATGAAAAAATCAAGACAAAAGTCATAAAAGCGACATAATACATTGGTGCCGAAACGCCATGCATAAAAGGAAAGTGTGTAAACACCTCATCGGCCAAAGGCCAAGTTTCAATAAATTTAAATCTAGAAAAGCCATAAGCAGCTAAAAATCCCGAGAAAGTCAAAGCATCTGACAGGATAAAAAACCACATCATTAATTTGCCATAACTAGCTCCCATTGGCTGGTTGTCTCCGCCTCCCCAAATTTTTTCTCCACTATTCGCAGTAGTAACTGTATCCATAAAAGTTATTCGTTAAAAAGTTCCCAAATCTACAATTTTTTCTTATTTAAAGAAAAATAAAAATAAAAATAAATATACCCACAATAAATCAAGAAAGTGCCAATACATCGCACCCAGCTCAATACCAAGGGTTTGAGTCGAATTGTATTTTTGTTTTAATTGATTGTAAATAATAATCAAAAGAGAAATTAGTCCTCCTGCAAGGTGCAATAAGTGCACAACAGTCACTATATACAGGAATGTTGTCGTGATTGAACTCTCCGATCCGGTGAAATAATATCCGCTTTCCACTATTTGTCCAAAACCCACAAATTGTAAAACAACAAATAAAATTCCCAACGCCAAAGTAGCTAAAAGAAATGCTGTAGTCGCTTTTTGATTGTCTTTTTGAATGGCTTTTTTGGCCAAATGAAAAGTAACACTACATCCTATAATCACTGCGGTACTGAAATAAAAAGCAGAAGGCAATTGAAAATCCTTCAACCAATCCACTCTGGATTTACTCACTACAAAAGCACTGGTAAGCCCTGCAAACATCATTATCATACTTATCATTGCGAACAATAACAGTAATTTATAAGATCTATCCGATCTTGATTTATGCTCTTCGGCGGTCATTGTTGTTGCCATAACTATCTTAAGATTTTATCAAATATATAAATTAATTGCAATAAAGTAATATAAGAAACACTAACCAACATCAAGGTTCTTGCAGCTTTTGCCGTCCTCAATTTAAACAATTGAACGGCATAATAAAGCATCCAAAGTCCAAGCAAAAACACCAAGACCGCCGCTATTGGCGAAATAAATAATTGTCCCGTATAACCCAAACAAGGCAAAAGCGACGCAATTATTAGCCAAACTGTGTACAATATGATTTGCAAAGCCGTCCCTCTGTCTTTCTTGCCTGTTGGCAACATAAAGAAACCTGCTTTTTCATAATCTTCATATAAAAACCAACCGATTGCCCAAAAATGGGGAAACTGCCAGAAAAATTGAATTAGAAACAAAGTTCCGGCTTCGATGCCAAAATCTCCCGTTGCGGCAACCCAACCCAACATAAACGGAATCGCTCCCGGAAAAGCACCCACAAAAACCGACAACGAAGTCACGGTTTTCAGAGGCGTGTAAATACTGGTGTATAAAAATATGGAAATCGCACCAAACATAGCCGATTTTGGATTGATGCTGTAAAGCAATACAATCCCGATAATGGTAAGAATACTGGCTACGACCAAGGCCACGTTCGGCTTCATTCGTCCCGAGGCAACAGGACGGTTTTTGGTTCTGTCCATCAAGGCGTCAAGGTCTTTTTCGATGACTTGGTTGTAGGCATTCGACGCGCCCACCATGCAATAACCACCAAAAGCCAACTTCAACAAAACAACCCAATGCAAGGTTTGAAAATCGGCAACACCAAGCAAGAATCCCGCAATGGAAGAAAACACGACACTAATAGCCAATCCAGCTTTAGTAATTGCTTTGAAATCAGTGTAAATTGATTTTACGGAAAGAGTATTGGGCGTGCTGTTCAAGGTTTGGTTTATTTGTTTTTTTAAAACTTTTGCAAAAGTAGTTTATCGAAAACGATTTGGCAAATAAAAAATACGGCATAAAAAAACCACAGATTTTGGGCTGTAACTATATTTTTATTTTTTCCGAAGTCGGAAGATTTTGAAGAGCCGAGATTACCTGCTCTCGTTTATGGGCACAGAAAGAATTTCTGCTCTATCCTTGCGACTGAATGAACAAAACCTCCCAAAAGCATATTGAGCCTCAACCAATTTTATTACTGGGAAGTTCTCTTTTTAAAATATTTGATTTAAACAAAATCAATAAATTTGTTTACGTTGAAAACATTTTAAGACAAAATTGATTTATTTATAAATATTTGTTCCCTATAACTTTTTATCTAAACTGATTGTTTATATTTATAAATAATTGTTTGTTTTTTTATAACAAACCACATAAAAAAATTCAAAATTTCTAAAAGCACATAATGGAAAATAAAAAGGAGGAGATTTTTTCTGATGATAATTTAACAAAAAGTGAGTTATTAAATCTCGTGAAAAAGCAAAGAGAAATTATAAAATCTCTGCAGAATGAAGAAAAAAACTATCAAAAATTATTTGAAAACTCTATAGATGGAGTCTACAAAAGTACACTTGAAGGAAAATTTATTGATGTTAGTCCTTCTTTAGTGAATATGCTGGGATATGATTCAAAAGAAGAACTGTTGGGAATTGACATTAAGACAGAACTCTATTTTGATATTGAAGACAGAAAGAATATTATTCAACAAAATAATGGTAAAATAGAAGAGTTCCGTGTTCGCAAGAAAGACGGATCACCAATATGGATTGAAAATCACGGAAAAAATATTACAGACAGCAAGGGTACTGTTTTATATTATGAAGGTATTCTACGCAATGTTTCAGAAAGGGCAAAAGCAAGTTTGACACAAAAAGTATTATTAAATATTTCTGAAGAGGGTTATAAAATCCAAGACTTAAAAGAGTTTAATGTATTCATAAAAAATGAATTAGGACTATTAATTGATACAACTAATTTTTACATTGCCTTATATAATGAAGATATGCAAACAATAAGCATTCCTTTTATATCAGGTGAAGATGTAGATGAAGAATTCCCAATAGGAAAATCCATGACAGGCTATTTGATAAAGAGCAATAAACCTCTTTTAGTAAAATCAAAGGAGTACAACAAGCTAATTGAATCGGGTGAAGTTGAGCTGACAGGAACTTTTCCAAAGGCATGGTTAGGAGTTCCATTGAGGGTAAATAAAAAAGTAATAGGTGTTATTGTAGTTCAAAGTTATAATGATAAAAATGCCTATCAACAAAGTGATATTGAATTGTTGGAATTTGTAGCGTCTCATATCAGTTTAAGTATACAAAGAAAGAAGGTTGAACAAGAAATGGCTGTATCCAAACAAATATTAAGAAAAATTCTCGATAATATCCCCATAAGAGTTTATTGGAAAAATAGAGAGTCACAATTTTTAGGATGCAACGCCTCTTTTATTAATGAACTGTCTTTGAAAAGTGAAGATGAAATATTGGGAAAAACAGATTTTGATATTCATGAAAGAGAAGATGCGGAAAAGAAGAGGGAAGATGAAGTGAAAGTAATGTTAAGTGGCAAGCCAAAATTAAAATATCAGGAATTAAACACTCAAAAGGGACAAGAACGATGGGTTCTAACAAGTAAATTGCCTTTTTTTGATGAAAACAACAAGGTCATAGGTATTATAGGTACTTCAGACGACATTACCGAACGCATAGAAATTGAAAGT
This sequence comes from Flavobacterium limnophilum, assembly GCF_027111315.2. Classification (GTDB taxonomy): domain Bacteria; phylum Bacteroidota; class Bacteroidia; order Flavobacteriales; family Flavobacteriaceae; genus Flavobacterium; species Flavobacterium limnophilum. Next base: position 3,097,115 of record NZ_CP114289.2, read on the forward strand.
AAGCTAAAACAAGCAACAGAAGAGGCCATTGCAGCCAATCTTTCAAAATCTACTTTTTTGTCAAATATGAGCCATGAAATTAGAACACCCATGAATGCCATTTTAGGATATTCACAGCTGTTGCAAGATGATGACAATTTGACTAAAGCACAACAAGAGAGCCTGAGAACAATAAATAAAAGCGGTGAACATTTATTGGAATTAATCAATGATATTTTAGATATGTCTAAAATTGAGGCAGGAAGAGTTACATTAAATCCATCCGATTTTAATTTGATTGTGCTATTAAAAGAAGTCGAGGAATTATTTAAAATAAAAGCAAATCAAAAAAATATTGATCTATCTTTCAATATTGACAAAAGCGTACCTACAGTCATTTATGCCGATGAGTCAAAAATAAAACAAGTAATTATCAATTTGATAGGTAACTCTTTGAAATTTACTTCCGAAGGATTTGTGAAAGTTTCAGTTGAAAAGCTCAAAAACAATGAACTGCAAATTAAAATAAAAGATAGCGGCAAGGGAATTTTAAAAGAAGAACAGGAAGCAATATTTAAACCATTTGAACAGGCCCAAAATGGTCGTCAAACTGAAGGAGGAACAGGTTTGGGATTAGCAATAAGCAGAAAATTTTCTAACTTAATGGAAGGCGATATTACCATTGAAAGCGAATATGGCAAAGGGGCCGAGTTCACTTTTAGTTGTAGGTATTTTGAAGGAAATGAAAGTATGTTAAAAAGTGATAAAGAAGAATTACAAGTAGCAGCTCTTAGTCCTGAGATGAAAGGGTTGAAAGTGGCGATTGTTGATGATAGATTCGAGAACAGAGATATATTGTATAAAAAATTAAACCCTTTAGGATTTGATACTCGAATGGCGGAGAACGGAAAAGAAGCTGTTGAGTTATACAAAGAATGGAAGCCAGATATTATTTTAATGGACGTAGTAATGCCGGTAATGGATGGAGTTGAAGCTACAAGGCAAATTTTAAAGATAGCAGGAAATCACCAGGTTAAAATTTTCGTGGTCAGTGCAAGTGCATTGGAGTCTGAACAAAAAGAAATTATGGAAATAGGAGCTACCGTTTTTATTAAAAAACCAGTGATATTTAACTTGCTATTAGCCGAAATGCACAATAAAGCAGGCGTCAAATTTATTTACAAAGAAGAGAAAAAGAAAGAAACAAACAAAAATTCTATTCCTTCAGATGTGCCTGAGCATTTAAAAGCACGTTTTTTAGAAGCCTCCGAAGAAGGAAATTTTACATTGTTGCAAGATTTATTAGAAACATTGGAAAAGGAAACTGGAAAATCATTTGAATTTATTGAAGACTGTATTAATGAAATGGAATTTGAAGCGATTATAAATTGGTTAGAATCATAAGAGAAAAAGATGGAAAATTCGAAAGGAACAATTTTAATTGTTGACGACAATATAAATAATTTAAAGGTTTTAGCGGGAGTCTTAAAGGAAAACTCATACGATTTTAGAATGGCTAAAAGCGGTCAATTGGCTTTGAACATTCTAGAAAAAACCACTCCCGATTTAATCCTTCTTGACATACAAATGCCAGAAATGGATGGATTTGAAACCTGCAGAAGAATTAAAGCAAACGAAAAGACTAAAAAAATCCCAATAATTTTTCTAACTGCGAATATAGATTCTGAAAGTATCGCTAAAGCCTTTGAATCAGGAGGCGTAGATTATGTAACAAAACCATTTAATTCAAATGAACTTTTAGCTCGTATTGATACCCATATCAAATTAAAAAACCAAGCAGAAGAACTGGAACGCCAAAACGCGACAAAAGACAAATTTTTTTCAATAATATCGCATGATTTAACAAACCCAATAGCCGGCATTATTGGATTTTCCGATTTGATACTGGAAGATTTCAATGAATTGGAATCAACCAATATTGAAACTTTTGTTGGATACATAAACCAATCGGCAAAATTCTCTTTAGAGTTACTTCAAAACTTATTAGAGTGGTCCAGAATTCAAATTGGCAGTTTAGAATCTGTCAAAGTCGATTTTGACTTGAGAAATTTAATCGATATAAATATTGAGGGGAGCAGACCTCAGGCATTAACAAAAAACATTCAGATAAAATCTAATATTCAAGAAAACTTATTGATCTGTGCAGATGAAAAAATGATTTCAACTGTAGTTCGAAATTTAATTTCAAATGCAATCAAATTCACTCCAAATGGAGGCACAATAACCATATCATCCGAAAAAAAGATTGTTTCAGACAAAAAAATTATCGAAACAGAAATTAGGGATACAGGCATAGGCATGGAAGAGGAAGATATTCAGAAACTTTTCAAAATTGAACAAAACTATATGTCAAAAGGAACCAATAACGAAACGGGAACAGGCTTGGGATTGATACTTTGCAAAGAGTTTTTAAATCAAAATAACGGAACAATTAGGGTCGAAAGTCAACCAACTATTGGAAGCAATTTCATTTTCACCCTGGATTCGACACCGACACTATCCTAAAAAGTGTCTTTATACGACAACCTAATCTTAGTTTCTTGCCTCGAAATCTCATAATTTCATTACAACAAAACTTAAAAATCCATTTCTCTAATAATCAAAATACCAATTGAACACGTCCGAGCGAATTCCCAAAGAAAACCAAGTAGTGCTTTCCTTGAAGGTTGTGGCCGTGTCTTTTGAAGGGTCAAAATTCCTGTAAATAAAACTACCAAAAAGTTTCAAGTTCGTCATTGGGTTTATCAAATATCCCGCTTGCAAGTCCGTGATAAAAACATTGGTTTTATTTCCTTGACCCACTTTTACGCCCGTGTCAGCATATCTCTCAACATCATAATCCCTGTAAATATTCCCGCCATAATTGGAATTGGCTCCTGAACTGGCAAAATCAAAACCGCGAATTCCATAGGTCATTTTGGCATCGGCAAAAAGTCGCCCTTTGTGGTAACGACCAATGGCAACGATTTCTTCGAAATTTCCACCCCATTGATGCCCCATACTTTGATTGGCGTGAGCATAATTGGTAAGTGGATCACTGTGCGAATACACATAAGGACGAACGTGATTGTATTCCAACTGCAACAATAAATTGTCTACTTTAAAAGCATTGAAATATTTCACGCCCAACTGATAGGCAAATTTATTTTTCCAACTATTGCCCCCCCCCTTTATGGCATCGGTCGAAAATTCGTCAATCAGCAATTGTCCATAAAGATTCACCTGATTGCTCCATTTGTATTTGTAAGTCAAGCCCAAAAGTGCATTTCCTGTTCTTCCGGAAGCGGCAAACTCGACGGCGCGATAAAAAATAATGGGATTCACGAAATACATGTCAAATCCCCTATTATTGGTATCCGACCAAACTACCGATTCAAAAAGCCCCAAATTCAATCGATTCGAAATATTCCAGCTCAAATAATGGTTGGCCATAAACTTCGTGGCATAGGTTTTTTCGACAGAGACTTCCGGACGCACGTCTTTGAGCCACATATAAGTGTTGGTGTATTTTATTTTCCAAAAATTGGTATTTATTTTAAAATACGGATACGGACTTGTACCGTCACCTTCCAATATAGATCGGTATCCGTCACCAATGAAATTTCTGCCATAACCCAATTGAAAATCGATAAATTTTGCCGGAGCAAATGTGATATTGGCTTCCGCCAACGGAAAATCGTAGGCATCCGTCTTGAAATCTTTGGCAATTCCAATTCCGGGAATAATGGCAGGATTTCCGCCGGCTGGTTTTATCAATTCGGCATAACGATTATAATAATCGGCAAAACGTCCTTGACTTTCAAAAATGGTTGTCGTGAAATTTACTTGCGAACCCAATCCACCACTAAAATTTATCCCTCGTGTATTTACAAATGTACTGACCTGATTTTTCCCTGAAGCTGTCCCCACTTGTAAATCAACAATGGGATTGATGACAAACCAATAGTCCTCACCCTGAATTTCGACCAAGTTTTCATTCCATAATTTTCGTCCCCACCAGCCTGATTTGTCTTTTTTTATTTTTTCGTTTTCGGCCGTGAAATCGTAATATTTGGCAACTTCTGCATAAGTATACGGCTTCGAGCCTGTGTGGTTGTTACTTCCAACCTGATTCATCGAAGCATCGAAATGGGCGTAATAACTGTGCGAAAACGGAATATTCAAATGACTTTTGAACTGGGGATTGTTAAATTTCTTATACGGAATACTGTCCAATTCCGTCAATTTCTTGGTTGACGCATTTTTAGCCTCCACTGCAGCAGCTGCAGCTAGCGCTTCGGCGGCTTGTTGTTCGGCACTTTTTAAGGGTATTGAAATAGTGATATTGTATTGGGAAAAAGCGGGATTCCCATTGTAGGTTGACGGCTTGATTTTTGGAAACTTGGCAAAAACTCTTTTTGCTTCCTTAATTAAGGCATCGTCAACCGCATTGGCATAAACCACTTTGAAAACACCTTTTTCGTCGACTTCAAAAAGCACTTTTACTTTTCCCTGAAAATTATTTTGAACTAGATTCTCGGGAACCACAAAATTTTCGAAAACGAAATCCTGCACTTCATTGTAAAAACATTTCTCCAAGGTTGAAGCTTCTAAATTTTCACATTTGGGAAAAACAGGAAATCGTGATGGAGAACTCACTGCTTTTTTGGGAGTAGTATTTACATTTTGCGACAAAGCGACAAAACTGCAAAGAGATAAAAACAATGAAAGCAATCCTTTTTTCATATTGGTTTTTTGTGTTTAGTACTCGCCTTGGGCTTTTTGTCCGTTGGCAATGGCTTTAGCTCCCGAAGTACCAATTCGTTTTACGCCAAGTCGAATCATTTCGACTGCTTCTTCATAAGTTCTCACTCCACCAGCGGCTTTTACCGGAAGAGGCGATGCGTTTTCGAGCATCAATAGTATCGTTGGAACTGTTGCTCCATTGGGAAGATTATTTTCTGTTTTATAAAATCCGGTTGAAGACTTCACGAAAACCGAGGAATAATTTTCTTCTTTGAAATTTGCGATGACGCTATTTTTTATCAAAGCCGACAACTGGATAATTTGCTTATCCGTAAGTGCTGCCACTTCGATAATCCATTTTACGACTTTGTTGTTGGCAAGACCCAGTTGGGTACACATCAAAATTTCTTCTTTTACCAAATCTACATTTCCTTCTTTGAATGCTTCGTAATTGCATACAAAATCCAAATCGTCGGCACCATCTTTAATGGCTTGTGCTGCTTCGGCAAGTTTGGCTTCCAAACCCGATTTCCCTTCCGGAAAATCGATTACCGTTCCTATTTGCACAGGGGAATTGGCATCGGTAATCATTTTTTTTGCAATGGAAACTATATTGGGGCGAATCATGATGAGCTTGAAATTTTCCTCAATGGCTTCCTGAATAAATCCTTTGGCAATTATGGTGTTTTCGGCTTCGCTAAGTCCAGCTTGCTCGGGAGTTTTTAAATAAGTAGAATCTAAATATTGCTTTATATTCATCTGTTTTTTCATAAATTATTAATTAAATCCTATCCACTATACTGCTGCATTTATTAAGCACAACAATTGCAACAACTGCCAAAGTTGCTCCGGTCAAATTTGCCAATTCGTCAATTATATCCGCGCTTCTTGTAGTCGTGAAAAATTTCTGCATCAATTCTATTGCTATTCCGAAAAAAAAAGACAAGATGAATGAAACAACCAAAGGCTTATAGCTGTTTGACGTATCTAATTTCTTTTTTAAAAACAAAAACCAAAGCACCGTAAACACAAAATGGAAAGTAGCGTGAATTGCTTTATCCAGATAGAGAACACTAATCGTTGGAAGGTCGCTTGATTTTATCAAACAAAAAAACAGGATTACACCAGTCCAAAATAAAGCCGAGAATAAAAAAAATTTTTTAAGCACCTATTAATTCCTTATATGCTTCACTCGAAAGCAAAGAATCAATTTCGGCAACATTGGCAATTTTCACTTTTATCATCCAGCCTGCACCATAAGGATCGGTATTTACACTTTCTGGTGAACTTTCCAAATCATCATTGAATGCAATGATTTCTCCAGATAAAGGAAGAAACAAATCCGAAACAGTTTTTACGGCTTCAACTGTTCCAAAAACCTCGTCTTTCTCCAAAGTTTGGTCTAAAGTTTCCACTTCAACATATACGATATCTCCAAGCTCTTTTTGTGCGAAATGAGTAATTCCAACTGTTGCAACATCGCCTTCAATGCTAACCCATTCGTGATCTTTTGTGTACTTTAAATTTGCTGGTATGTTCATTTTAATTAAGATTTTGCTCCGAAAACAGGGAGCAGATTTTATATTTTATTTTTTTTTTCAAAAGTATTATTTCCAATTCTAATATCGCACTGATTGGGATAAAATTTTATTAATTCCCGAAATTATATCGCAGGGTAAATCCCGAACGAACATTTGTCAAAGGGAAAGAAGTCGAAATCAACGCTTTAGAAAAAGCATGGTCATAGTAGAAAATAGCCGTCAGGTTTTTGCTGAAAGAATAATCCGCAGTCAATTTCAGCGACCAAACATTTTGTCCACCAGCCAATTGATTGTTGTCATAATCCAGGTAGCGAACAATGGTCTGGTTGTTTCTATACGACATGTCTGCTTTTATGATGATGTCACTCTTTATGATTCCTGTGGGATTGTCGGCCAATTTAGACGAAAAAATAACATCTTTTATACGATATCCCATCCCGACTACATATTCGATTCCCTTAACTTCGGTCAATAAATTGTTGTCGAAACTCATGGACAATGCTCTGTCTTTTTTCACTTCGGTCAGTATCTTCAACGAGTTCATCAATTCAAAATCCATTCGGATAAGCGGGTTGAATTGCTCTACCAAATTGACGTTTGACATAATGGTTTTATTGAAAAAATTGCCGCTTGCATCCACTCCATTAGGATCTTTGTCGTATTGAAAATTGGATCTGAATGCATTGACAGTATAAGAAGCCCTATAATTTTGTTGCAAAGAGAAACGTTTGAAATTCTTTTTGAAAAAAGCATAACGCATCAACCCATTGTATTTAATCGACCAGTTGGGTATTGGAAAACTTTTGAAAATTCCAAGAGAAGTACTGGATGCATCTCCTCCTGAATAAGCGGCCAAAAAGGATGGCAACAACACGGCTTGATTGTTTTTTCCGAATCCTTTCGGGAATCCATCCGCATCTAGATTGGCAGGATTCGTAAGATCAATTCCTTTTTCTGTCGCCAGTCTGTTGGCAACCGTAATCCTGTTACTCCTGAACTCGTCGAATGCCGCTGATGTATTTTCATCGCTGGCAGAAAACGAGGTTTTGATTAAAATGGTAGAAATGGAAAAAAGACCATAACTATAAGGCGACCTAGCATTGTAAACACCATTGGCAACATCATATTGTTCCGAAAAATTCTCGGAATAAGCCCTGTCCAATGTCAAATCAATTTTCATGTCCGGGAACAAATCGATGTTTGCCGTAGTCTTGAAAACTTCATTGTTCACTTGGGTATAGTTCTGGTTGAAATCTTGATAAGTAGTCAACCAACCATTTTTGGCCGCTTCATATCTCACGTCGTCTTGGCTTCCAAAAGTAAATCCAAGAGTAGGTTTTGAAGAACCAAAGAAACCTAAACCTGGCGTATATCCCGGCAAAACAGTTCCACTGTTTTTAACATAACTCGATTGAATGTTTTTGACGCTTGTCAAAACACCTATCAATCCATTTAAAAAATTATTCTCTTTTGGAACCAACACATTTGTATTGGCCACCTTTTCTCCGGGTTTAGGAGCCACTGCTTTTGGGTTTGCCTTCAAAGCTGATTTTTTCGTCAATCCGATATACTTGTAAAAAGTATCCATGGTAAAGGTAGCATTCAAATTATGGGAGCTCGCATTTTGAATCGTGTTCCCCAAATTATAATGAACATTATCAACAACAAGATCTGACATTAATACCGAAGCTCTTTGCCAGCTATAATCTCCGGTATAGGAATAATTCGCTTTTATGAAACTAAATACAGGAATTTTGTCAATTGGTATTTGGTAGTTCAATACCAATTGTTGCATGTGTTGGTTAGCATCACCGACGTCCCAATAGCTGTCCCAAATGGTAAAACTATCTATTGGCACATTATCATCACCCATATAATTTTTAACAATATTGCTGGAAGAAGCCGTGTAATTTAATTTCAAAGATTTTGTCAAGTTAAAATTGAAGCCGTATTGATAATTAAAGCCAAAATTCCTTCTGTACATTGCATCAAGACCTATCCCTTCAACATCTACCTGCCTGAATTGCTGACGGTTGTATTGCCTAATGATATTCGTGTTGAAATTGATGTTGGAAGGCAAGAAATTAAAATTGAAATCGCTCAGCAATTTCCAATAATTACTTTTTTTCATGAATTTCGTTTTCTTGAACGGCTCCACGGATTTAGGTTGAAAACTATAAGCATAGTCCACCGCCGTATTGGCTTGTTGATCTACATAATCCTCAATTTCGAAATCGTGTCGTTCTACCTCATTATAGGATTGTGAAAAGGTAAAGTTTTCCGGATCGTAAACATGTGTTTTTTGTTCCTCGCCTCTTTCTTTTCTTACCCCAATAAAATTGATGCTCTTTCTTTTGGTGTAATCTACTGCCCTGTTCTTGATGTTGTCTCTTTCGGCAGCATCGGTGGTATTGTCCAAAAGCTGTTTCAATTTGATGTCTTGATTGAATGGATCGTATTCCGGTGTTATGGTTTCTTCTCCAATGGCGTAATTAAACGGCAAAGTGATTTTCCATTTTGGCGGCAACAATTTACCAAGACTCAAATTGGTCACAATATTATATTGCTGGATATCTTCGCGACTTCTTTCATTGGGACCTTCTTCCAATGCACCAAAACCAATAGTGCTCATTCTACCCGTTGCCGAAACAGTGGCAAAATCGGCAAGATTCGTATCCACATTCAGCACGGCAGCCATTCCTCTGCTATTGTCCATATCGGCCACACGAAGCTCATTGAACCAGACTTCTCCTTTTATATCTTCATGGGGTTCATTGCTTTTTACTCCCAACATCAAATTACGGACTAATCCAAAATTTGGATTTCCCCTAATTCCCAATCTCAATTTAGCATCTCCATCCCCATTAGGGAATACATCAAGATGGTCATCAGGATAGTAAATAGCTCCATTTGCCAAACCCGCTTTGGGTGCACCAATCTTCATGGCAGTAAGCAATGCCAACGAAAGATCAATTTCATTTTCTGCAGGCCATACATCTTCTGCTTTTATATCGCAACTTGTCACGACTGTTGCCGGAAGATCAGGATTAGGTTTTGGATTATCAATAGTTGGAGTTACCTTCAAAGGTATTTCTATTTGATAGAAATTCTGGGTAAAATCATTTCCAAAACGGACAAACCCAATCATTTGGTCATCTTCCAAACTATTTTCTTTTCCTGCCAACGATTCCGCATGCAAAAACATTTTCAGTTTCTTGAACTGACGCATGTCCACACTCACGTTTTTGAAAACCGCTCTTGAATCTAATGGTTCCAATCCATCGCCTGAAACCCTCAAGGACAGCGATTGCTCATTTTGGTTGATAACGGTATTGTTGTTGTACAATTGTTCTTGTTCCACTCCCGGAGGAACAACGTAATTAACCGGACATCTATCGTTGTTCTCTTGAAGATTTACTGCCAGCACATCCAAAGCCGTACCGTCATCAGCCACATTTGAATCATTTGAATCGAGTGCACTTGTATATCTTCTCCAATCACCTCGCACCAAATCCAAAGCACCAAAACGAACCGTCACTTCATCACTGAAACCAGTCATGAACATTCTCATGAAACGAATGGATCTAAAATCGGATATGTTTCCAATGGTGTTTTCGGGTTGCGAAACAGGAATTTTAAACTGGATCCATCTGGCATCGGTCACTTGTCCGTTATCCATAGGTTGCTTTGTAATTCTAATATCGGTAATGTAATTTTGACCAACAACCATGTCGGGTTTCATGTCGATGCTGTATTCATAATACGCATTGATTGTATTCATGGTGTTGTCCCTGTTGATGTCTTCCACGTCAGGATTAGAAGTAGAAGCCCTGTTGGCATCATTAATATCGACGGCAGAATTTCCGTCTACACCATTATAATTTTTATATCGATCGACAACCCCTCCGGAGGCATTTAAATAATACCTATAATCGTCTGCTGCAGGATCGGGCTGGGACGCATAATTAGTATAAATTGTAGCTTCTTTTGCATTAGGCAAACCGTCCAGTCCTATGTCTTGGTTGGTTCTATTGGCGGTATTGGTGTCAAAAGCATAAATCAGGGATTGCGAAGCCGGCACATCTCCCCAAAGTGGCTGTGGTTTTACCAATATTTGATCGGCTCCCAAACCGTTTTCATATTGTTTTCTTCCATCTTTCAGGACATCTTCTGATATTTCCCCTAAATTGAAATAAATCTTACCCGTATTTGTGCCAGAAACTTGGCCAGCTCCAACATAAGGATCCAATACCCAAAACTGGATATATTCCACATTACCCTGTTCAAAATTGGTCGAATTCAAGGAACGCATGATTCCACCAAAATTATCCTTTGGATTTGTGGCTATATTTGAAGCATTGTTATAGGCTCCTCTTTCTGAAGGAAAATAAGTTAAATCCAATGTGTTTATTACCTGCGATTGTCCTGCCGCAATATCGGTTAATGGGTAAAGTTCTTCACTGAAAATTCTTCTGGTGCTATTCAAAGACAAATCGTCGTTTGAAATCCCAGATGGTTTTTGGGTGTAAAATATGGGATCGATGGTGTACCAAGCTAATTTGGCTCTTTTGAAACCATAACTCAAGTCGTTGGCGGATGCATTAAAATCATATTGACTTTCGGCATCGTTTAATGGTGTCGATGCCAAACTCCAAGCATAAGCCGAGCGCATGTCGATAGTGGATTGCGAACCTTCAAAATCATCGACATAAATGGTCGATTCGCCTTGAAAACTGTCTCCTTTTGGAGTTTCTGGCTGCAAAAATGCAATTTCTCCCCTTACCGAAATATTGGAAGGCACATCGGTGTCCATATTGGGCAACTTATTGACCAATCGCGTCAAAAACGGAACTTCCGATGAATAATTGGTATTGAATCCAAAAATATTATTGTTTACGGATTCCTGTCCAAAACTCGATTTTTGGGTAAATGGTCTTTCGTTTAATTTCAAGAAAGTGGCTCCAACCAAAAATTTTTCCGAAATTTGATGCTCAGCATAAACCCCGAAAAAACGTTTGGTTTGTTGTCCAAAAACAGAGTTGTTTTCCAATGAAACATTGATTGGCGTATTCGAAGCTTGAAGCGAAGGATCCAGGATTTGAACTCTTCCCAGTTGGTAATTCACGCTGTAATCGATTCCTTCGACCAAAACTCTTCCTCCTGCCGTGACCACTACCGAACCTCTTGGAACGTTGAATGCCCCGATAGGAATTCCATCGCCACCCGAAGATTTGTATTTTCCTCGCAAAAGAAATTTGTTTTTGTCACTATCTTGCAATGCTTTGGCCTGCGTCTCGACATACATGTTTTGGAAAACATATTTCTTTTGATTTGGATTGTAAGTACTAGAATCTTTGTAATTTTCTCCAGCGCCATTCGATAATTTAGAAAACAACAATTCTCCAAATGGCTCCTTGGTGGTAAATATGATTCTACCATTCTGGGTATCAACGGTCATGCCTTGCATAAAATCGAAGAAACCGTCACCTCCAGTTTGTGGATCATTGTTGTAATTCAATTTATCCAAATTGAATACTTTCAACAAAGGCGTTTCGGCAACTTCATTTCCTGCAATTGGATTGGGAGGAAAAGTACTGCCTGATACAGGAGTAATATAATTTACAGCAGACGGATCGGTATAAAGAATATTGAATCTAAAGTTCTCTTGTTTTAATTGATAAGCCCCAGGGATTTGATAAATATTTTTCATCATCAGGTTCCAAACCGGGTTTTTGACATTGGTCAAATTACTTTTCAACATTTTCAACACTAAACTTTGTGTTATGATGGCTTGGTCAGATGGAGTTGTTCCCGACACCAAAGTTGCATCCACACCGTCATTACCAAATTCCCCCACTTGATAGACTTGGTCTCCAATGGTGTATTGATAGGCTACTGCCAAAACTTCGTCATTGGCCAATCTTTGCTGCAAGGAAATATACCCCAATTGAGGATGAAAGGTGTATTCGTTTGAAGTCAATTTTCTGGCATTCTCTAATTTGGAATAATCAGACCCTTCATTTATCTCTGCGCCTACTGGCATACTAGACACATTAAATCCAGCATTCGCTGTTACAATTTCCCTAATATTCGAATTTAAATACCCTCCTCCCGTCGTGATTAATTCTGGATTGTACTTATTGTTTTTATTATTCGAAGGGGAATCAATAGATGCTGTAAACATTCCTGATGATTGATTCAAAACCACCACTTCGCTGTCCTGCAAACCTGTTAATTGCGCTTCACCCAAATCCTGAAGGGCTATAATATTTCTTAGATTGTTTCCAGTAGTAGTATTTACTCGATTTTGCTTATTGGTAACCCAAATTTCCAGTCTCGTAATTTGGACCCTGCTATCAATGAAAGGATAATTTTTTAAGGCTGCATCGTATTTATTTCTAAAATATTGCGAAAGGAAAAAGTGTCTGTCATTGTCATAATCAAGCGCAAACATTTCAAAGTCCTGTACCGTTCCGCCACCTTCGGCAACCACCGTTTTGGTTTGTGATTTTTGTTCCGAGAAAACTCCCGTGATGGATGTTTTACCAAACTGGAGTTTAGTTTTTACACCAAATAAACTTTGAGGCCCTTTAATCAAGGAACTATTCAAAGGCATACTCACGTTACCTACTTCAATTTTTTGGATAATATCATCTTCCGAAGGTGTATACTCCAACTTGATCAGGTTCTGGAATGCAAAGGTGGATTGGGTGTCGTAATTGACATTTACGTTCAATCGAGTACCCACTTTCCCCATCAAACTCATGCTTATTCTTTGATTAAAATCAAAAGCGGTTGTCGACCTGTTTCTTGGAGAAAATGCCGGATTGTCTTGTTTGGTGTAACGAAGTCCAAAGTCCATTTCTATGGATCCCGTAGGTTTCACGTCGATGGTATTGCTTCCAAAAATAGATTCGAATAGTCCTGATTTTACGTAATATCTTGGCAATAAATCTTTTTTTGCAGCTTCACTTCCGTCTTTTTTCCCGTCAATGGCATCCAATTTTTGTTTAAAATAGTTGCGCATCGATTCTTTTCTGACCAAATCTTCGTATTCTTTTGGACTTAAAATAGTGGGGTAATTAGTTGGAAATCCATCAATGGTCTTAGTGTAAACATACATCCCGGTAACAGGGTCAAAAGTGTATGATTTTAGAATACTTTGCGGGTCTTTAATTTGAATTTTTCCTGTGGAAAATCCAGTATTGGTCGTGTCTTGAGCCACTGGAGCAACTTGGGCCCTGGACACAAAACAACCAAAAACAACTAAAAAAAGGGTACAAATTTTACGCACGAATTGGTTCTTTTTTAAATACTGTATTTTCAACTTTTATAAGTTTTTTAAAGCTTGCTTAATAATATATTCAACCGAACTATCTGGGGCCTCTTTTACAATCTTTTCCACTACCCTTTCTGAAGTTTTTCGAACAAAACCCAACACCTCCAAAGCAGATAACGCTTCATCTCTATTAGTATTGTTTTGAGACATCGAAACTTCATCTAAATCGTACAGTTTTAACACTTTTTCCTTCAAATCGAGTATTACCCTTTGAGCTGTTTTGCTACCAATTCCTTTTATGGATTGGATTGTGGACACATCTCCTGATGCAATTGCATTGGTAATTTGTTTTGGATCCAACGAAGACAACATGGTTCTGGCAATGCTGGCGCCAATTCCAGAAACAGACAATAATAATTTAAAAATTTCTCTTTCTGATTTTTCAACAAAACCAAACAAAGTATGTGCATCTTCCTTGATTTGAAGATGTGTAAATAATTTGATGAAATCAGTCGTTGGAAGCAAGGAATAAGTGTGCAAAGAAATATTCACGTGATACCCAACGCCTCCGCAATCTATGACAACTTCTGTGGGCGATTTTTCTACTAATTTTCCTTGCAAATGTGCTATCATGTATGAATTTTATATCGCCCAAATATAACAAAACTTATATAAATTCTCGCCAAATTTATATAAGTCCTGTTACTGAAGAAAAAATATTTTATTTTTGAATTACTTTCTTTTCATTTTCTTGGGCATCAATTACGGCAATTGCCGACATATGCACCATTTCTTCCACACTTGCACCTAATTGAAAGATATGAACAGGTTTTCCCATCCCCAACATAATTGGCCCAATTGAACCAACTTTGTTTAATTCTTTCAACAATTTATAAGTTATATTAGCCGCTTCAAGATTAGGAAAAATCAAGACATTCACCTCTTTTCCGGCTAATTTAGAAAACGGAAACTTGGCTTTCAACATTTCTGGATTTAAAGCAAAATCAGCTTGAATTTCACCATCTACCACAATATCTGGATGGTGTTTATGCAAATAAGCCACTGCTTCTCTCACTTTTGCAGCTCCCGCATTGTGGGAAGATCCAAAATTAGAAAAAGAAACCATTGCAATTACAGGTTCAACTCCAAATATTTTAGCTGTTCTTGCCGTCATAATGGCAATTTTAGCCAAATCTTCTGCCGATGGATTGATATTTATGGCCGTATCAGACAAGAACATTGGCCCGCGATTGGTCAACATCAAGTTTGTAGTGGACACGAGGGAAACCCCTGGTTCTTTTTCTATAAGTTGCAACATAGGCTTAACCACCGACGGATAACTTCTGGTTTGTCCAGTTACCAATGCATCCGCTTCACCTTCATTGACCATCATGGCACCAAAATAGTTTCTTTCGCGCATCAAGTTTTGGGCATCATACAATGAGATTCCGCTTCTTTGTCTAGTATTCCAAAATGCTTTGGCAAATTTATTTCTTCTTTCTTCCTCCTCTTTAACTTTAGGATCAATAATTTGAACATCGGCATCAAAACCAAGTTCATTTTTTAATTCCAAAATAATTTCCTTTTTCCCCAACAAAATTGGAATACCAATTCCTTCTTCAGACACAATTTGGGCTGCTTTAAGCACATCCAAATGTTCGGCTTCTGGAAAAACAATTCTTTTAGGATTCATTTTAGCTCTATTAGTAATAAATCTGAGCATTTTATTGTCGGTTCCTAAACGTCCTAATAGTTCTTCTTCATATTTTTTCCAATCTAAAATTGGATTTTGTGCCACACCAGAATCCATGGCCGCTTTTGCCACGGCCGAAGCAACAACAGAAATTAGCCTAGGATCAAAAGGAGATGGAATTATATACTCACGTCCAAAAGTCAGTTTGGTAACACCATTGGCAATATTTACTTGTTCAGGAACGCTTTCTTTTGCCAAAGCTGCCAAGGCTCTGACGGCCGCCATTTTCATCGCTTCGTTGATTTTTGTAGCACGAACGTCTAAAGCACCACGAAAAATATAAGGAAATCCAAGTACATTATTTACTTGATTAGGATGATCGGAACGTCCTGTTGCCATGATAACATCTTTTCGAGTTTCGATGGCAAGATTATAAGCAATTTCCGGGTTCGGGTTTGCCATAGCAAAAACGATTGGATTTTCAGCCATTCCCAACAACATTTGGGGAGTCATGATATTTCCTGAAGACAATCCCAAGAAAATATCCGCTCCTACCAAGGCTTCTTCCAAGCTCATTGGTTTTTTGTCTGTGGCATATTTTTGCTGCAAAACTGATAATGAAGGATTGTCTTTTGTCAAAACACCCTTGCTGTTGAACATCAAAATATTTTCCAGTTTAACTCCCAATAAAATATACATATCGGCACAAGCCAATGCGGCAGAGCCTGCTCCTGAAACCACCATTTTTAAATCTTCGGCTTTTTTGCCTGCCAATTCCAATGCGTTCAGCAATGCTGCCGATGATATAATTGCCGTTCCGTGCTGGTCGTCATGCATTACCGGAATATTCAATTCTTCGACCAATCTTCTTTCAATTTCAAAAGATTCTGGCGCTTTGATGTCTTCCAAATTAATTCCACCAAAAGTTGGCGCAATATTTTTTACTGTCTGAATAAATTCTTCAACATTTTTAGTTCCAATTTCAATATCGAAAACATCGATTCCGGCAAAGATTTTGAACAACAGTCCTTTCCCTTCCATTACCGGCTTTGATGCTTCCGGCCCAATATCACCCAATCCTAAAACCGCTGTTCCATTGGATATTACAGCAACTAAATTGCCTTTAGCCGTATATTTATATACATTATTGACGTCCTTTGCTATTTCTAAACACGGCTCGGCCACACCTGGTGAATAAGCCAAAGACAAATCTCTTTGGGTCGCATAATTTTTGGTTGGAACAACTTGAATTTTTCCCGGTGTTGGTTTTGCATGATACAATAACGCTTCTCTTCTTTTACTCTCTTTATCCATTATTTTAATTATTATTCAGTATTACAAAGATATGTGAATTGATTAAAAAAGGGGGCTTTTGTTACAATTGCTTTACAAAAAAAACACCCAATTGCGCACAAAAAAAATAGCTGCACTATTTGCAGCTATTTTTTTCTTTATTTTTTTCTTTATTGTGAAATATAAGAATCCAAATGTTTGATGGTTTCTTTTTGCATTTCGATTATGGCTTTTACCACGTCACTTATGGAAATAATACCTATTATTATGTCGTTTTCAATAACCGGCAAATGTCTTACTCTTTTTGTATCCATCAATTCCATACAATAATCCAAGTTGTCCGTTGGTTTTACAGTAACCACATTTTCTTCCATAATTTCTTTTACCAATGTCTTTTTAGAAGATTTTGCTTTCAATGCAATTTTTCTGGCATAATCTCTTTCGGACAAAATACCTTTCAATACAGTGTCTTCAATTATCAGAATGGCTCCAATATTTTTTTCACTCATGACACCCAAAGCTTCAAATACCGTAATTGTTGGCGGTACCGAGTACACTTCTTTCCCTTTTTTGGCTAATATTAGATCTACTTTCATATTCAGAATAAATTTAATGCGTCATAAATTTAAAAAAAATAATCAATACCGTTTACTTTTTTTTATAAATTTTCTAATATAAAATCTTTCTAAATACTCTTTCTGATTTATTCCCTATGCAAAAAAGATTCAAAAGAAAGTCAAATCCTCTGCAATCTAGGGGTAATATAATAGCGATTATTAAAGAGAAAAATCTCAAAGTAAGAAACGTTGCTCACGATTCAGATTTAGATATTGAAGCATTGAGACGTTATATTTTAGGAAAGCAAATTATGGGGATTGATAAGCTTATCCGTATTAGTAAAGCTTTAAATGTTGAAATTTCAGAGTTATTCCGAAATTTATAAAAATATTTATAAAAGAAAAAGACAGTCTATTAAACTGTCTCTTTCTTTTTATGAATTAAATTTAGTGTTTTGACTTTGCCGTAACATCCTCATTATTAACAACAATTCCTTAAATGGAACGATTTATTATAAAAGAATCGTGTTAGTAGCAGAGAATCGTGTTAGCAGCAGTGGAATAATTATCAGGATTTAGAAAAGTTTTCTTTATAAAAAAAAACCGAGCAATTGCTCGGTTTTCTTGTTGTCTTGACTTGTTTCACTTGCTCTCGTTTGTTGGCACAGTTTGCAAAACTGCGCTATCCGCACAAGGATATTTACTTCATTTCTGCACCATCTGGGTACATCGTTTTTAAAAACACTATTTCAGTTAATTTCATTTTATATGCTGATAAATGACCAGTATTTCCAAATGACAATTTCCCTTTTATTTTTATTTTTTTTCCATTAAACTCTTTGAGCATTTTTCCGTCAAGTTTTTTCCCCTCTGAATTCTTGAGTTTATTAAAAAAGTCAAATTCTAACCATATTCTTTCAGAAGGATGTTCTAAATAGACATTTTCAAAATCCATATTAAAGATACCTTCTAACTCAACATAACTTTTATCTTCCAATAAATGAGAATTATTACCTACACTTAAATAATTATGTGCTTCAACAGAATCTTTATAAAACACTAATTCTTTGGAACAACTAATAATTGTAAAAATCAAGATTATTAAACATACTTTTTTCATATTTTAGTTTTTAAAAATAGTATCACGTGTATCATATCTTATGATAATTTTTGATGGTCGGTAAACACGGGTATTATCTACTGTATTTAAAGTTGATGGCGCATATATTGATTTATATCTCTCATATTTGCCTAATGGAGTTACATAAGTTTTGAAAAAATCTGGAGATGTATCTGACATCCTTGAGCCTAAGTTATATTTTGAATATCTGGTTCTCATAGTGGATTCGCCATCATTAGCTCTCAAATAATTTTCAAATCGTACTGCATTTAATTCTGTTTCTTTTAACCCACCTAAAATTGTTTTAGACATATCAAAACCTCTGTCATTATCATAAGCGTGAGCTAACTCATGACCAAGTTTTATAAAGCTTTTGTTCATTGAAACCCCGATCGCTCGGATATGCAAAATATCTCTCGATGAGGATAGCACCCGATCGCTCGGATATGCAAAATATCTCTCGATGAGGATAGCGCGGATTTGCAATCCGTGCCTACTCCAATGAGCCATTTAAAACAAATCTAACAAAATCACCTCTAATTCACATTCTAATCCTGCATAATTTCTTGCTGAACTAAAATAATAATCTTCAGGAAGTGTTACAATTTTTTCTTTTACGGGATTGTTGTGAATGTAATTTATTTTTTGTCTGATAAACCAATTACTTTGAACAATTTCGGCATGATAACCGCCTTGCCAAACTTTGTGTTTTTGCTCTTTTTTGAGATGTTCGCAAGATTTTTGAAAATATTCCAACATCCATTCTCTTCTACTCTCTGGCTCTTCTTGTATGGTTTTTACAATTTGTTTGGAAGTAAATTTCTTGAAATCACGCATAATATCCGACAAAATAAAACCATCTGTGCCTTTGCACAACAAATGCAAATGACTTGACATTAAACAATAGGCATAAATTCCTAAACCTTTCTTTTCTTGGCAATGTTTCAATGCGTTGGTAATAACGTATTTCTGATTCAATCTTGTAAAAAATCAATCCAACCTACTGTTGTTATGGTTATAAAATAGGCTTCGTCCGTTGTTGTGGCTTTGTATTTTGTCGACATTTTTTGTTTTAAAGATACAAAAAAAGCTATACCTGTTTATGGGTATAGCTTCTTTTGATTTGTTTTACCTGCTCTCGTTTGTGTCCACTTTTCATCATAAAAAAAAGGTTGCCCATCACGAACAACCTTTAATAATTGCGGTATTACAAAACTACAACACCCCTTTTCGAGTGGTAATGGCATCTGTAAAAGCATCTATTTCCGCTAGCTCCAAAGTGACTTTGGTCAAGTCGAGTTCTTTTTCAAGAAGTGCTACAACACCATAGCTTTCTTTTCGGTTTTCGAGCAAAAACTTTTTATACTCTAGCCTTACTTTTTTCTTTACGGCATCTTCTTTACTATTGCCAGCGGGTAAAGTTGCAATAATAGTTTCGGTTGCAGCAATTTCGGTAAGCACCGATTGCAATTCAGCATCAATCTCGATTGAGGCGTTGCTGTAGTTGTTGGTCAATCTTTCCTCAGAAAGCTTTTTAAAATTTAGGTCTGCTTTTTCTTTTGCAGCCCAAGCCAATAATAAATCACAATCGGCTACCGTTGTGATTTTATCAATTGAATACGACATAAAAAACAATTAAAAGTTAATAATCCCTCTATAACGTCTCTTTATTCTTATTTAGTATACACATTAATAGAAATTTATTTACTTTTTTGAAGGCTTTTAATATATGCTTGTTGCCCCTGAATACTTTCCAGTTTTAACTGTTGTTGGACTTGTTTTGCCAGCCCATTCGCTTCGATTCCTCTTATAGCTTGTTGCAATAGCACGTTAGCCAATGGCAATTTGCTTTTTTGCAAATGCAGTGCCAGTGAATGCAACTCTAGGTTTTGATGGTATTTTTTTTGAATAGCATCCAGCAACCGTTGTTCTTTCATTTGTTTATATTCCAACTCTTTGACTTGATGAGTCAATAGTACTTTTACATCTAATTCTTGCTTATTCAATAGATCGATCTGTTCTTCTTCTGTCACTATATTTAGTCCAAAGAACTGGGTAATTTCGGCAAGTTTTATTAAAGCAGCTGTAGGTAATTCGCGTTTTCCTGCTTCGTACATCGCCAACTGGCTTTTAGTTACGCCCAAATACTGCGACATCGCTTCTTGCGAGAGTCCAAGTTGTGCTCTATATAATTGTGTTGTTTTCATTTTGTGATTATTTTTTCAAAAAATAATATTTGATCACAAAGTTGTGATTATTTTTTCAAAAAAAAATATTTGATCACCAATTTGTGTGCGTTTTTTCAAAATTATTTTTTTTGGCACAAACATTATACGGATAAAAAAACAAGATTATACCAAAACACATTTGCTGAAATTTCGTGTATTGTTTTACTCTTTCAAAAAATCTATATTCCGCTTCAACCCTTCAAACTTGGCTCTTTTAATCGGAGAATTTTTAAAAACAGTTTTAAAGGTTTCTTCGGTGATTTCTATCCAATCCTTTTTTGACATTGACAATAATTCTGGATTGGGATTAAAAAGGGGCTCTTTATGCGCTTTCGAAAATCGGTTCCAAGGACAAACGTCTTGACAAACATCGCACCCAAAAGCCCAATCGTCGAATTTACCTTTCATTTCCAGTGGAATATTCTCTTTGAGCTCGATGGTGAAATAGGAAATACATTTGCTGCCGTCCACGACATAAGGCGCAACAATAGCTTCCGTTGGACACGCATCAATACAGGCAGTGCAAGAACCACAATGATCGGTCGTAGCATCGTCATATTCTAAATCCAAATCGATAATGAGTTCGGCTATGAAATAAAAAGAACCCACTTTTTGGGTCAACAAATTGCTGTTTTTGCCAATCCAGCCCAAACCGCTTTTGGCAGCCCAAGCTTTATCAAGAACTGGTGCAGAATCCACAAAAGCACGACCCGAAACTTCTCCGATAGTTGACTGAATCGAAAAAAGCAATTCCTTGAGTTTTTCCTTGATGACAAAATGGTAATCCTGTCCGTAAGCGTATTTTGAAATTTTATAGGAATCTTCATTTTGAAATTCGGAAGGATAATAATTCAACAAAAGGGAAACAACGCTTTTGGCATCATCAACCAGCAAAGTTGGATTCAAACGTTTGTCAAAATTATTTTCCATATAGGACATTTGACCGTTCATTTGATTGTTCAGCCAATGCTCCAATCGAGGTGCTTCTTCTTCCAAAAATCCTGCTTTGGATATTCCACAAGACAAAAACCCGAGGCGTTTGACTTCGGATTTTATGAAAGAGGTGTAGCGGGAAGCGGGAAGATGGGAGCTGGGAGTTGGGAGCTGGGAGCTGGAAGTTGCCATCGTTACTTCAATTTAGTTTTAAATGCAATAGTCATATTCATCAAATGAATCTTTATAAAGTTTATCAAAAACAGTATCGTTTATGTAATTTCTTCTCTTTGCTTTATACAAACAAGTAACAACCTCGGCTAACGACCTGACAGAATAACCTAAAAACCGATTGAACTCAGCATTGGATTGCTCAATTGAACCCTCAGAAATATTTAAAGCCACTGAATCTGATGCTCTTAAAAGTTGAGAGGAAAGATTATGCATTTCGTGTTTTGGAAATTCTTTAATAATAGTGTTTATATCTTCTCCAAAATCCATTGATTTCTGCCAGATAATTAACTTTTCGAATTTAAAACTCATAGGTTTATATTTATATTAATTGTTGGAAGAAGGGAGTTGGGAGTGGGAAGCAAAATTAAGCAAACCTCTTCCAGCTTCCTTCTTCCAACTTCCAACTTCCCGCTTCCAACTTTTATCCTAAAACAGTCCCCCTTGAACATTTGTTCTTACTTTCCCCAGATGTTTATATGCTTTTTCGGTTACTTCTCTTCCTCTTGGGGTTCGCATAATGAATCCTTCTTGAATTAGAAAAGGTTCGTATACTTCTTCAATGGTTTCGCTACTTTCGGATACGGCTGTCGCCAAAGTAGACAAACCTACTGGCCCTCCCTTGAATTTATCAATAATGGTATTCAGGATTTTATTGTCCATTTCGTCCAAACCGTGGGCATCTACATTTAACGCTTTTAACGCATATCGGGCTATTTCTATATCGATGGTTCCATTTCCTTTTATTTGTGCAAAGTCACGAACACGACGCAACAAGGCATTGGCAATACGGGGCGTTCCCCTGCTTCGACCCGCAATTTCGATGGCGGCTTCCAGGGAAATGGGCATTTTTAAAATGGAAGCACTTCTTTCGACAATAGTCGTCAAAAGTTCGGTGGTATAATATTGTAATCGGGATGAAATTCCGAAACGGGCTCGCATTGGAGCGGTCAACAAACCGGAACGCGTTGTGGCGCCTATTAAGGTAAACGGATTTAAATTGATTTGAACAGTACGAGCATTTGGACCCGATTCTATCATGATGTCAATCTTGAAATCCTCCATCGCCGAGTACAGATATTCTTCGACAATAGGGCTTAACCGATGAATTTCGTCAATAAACAAGACATCCCTTTCTTCGAGATTGGTCAACAAACCTGCCAAATCTCCAGGCTTGTCCAAAACAGGCCCTGAAGTTATTTTTATTCCCACTTGCAATTCATTGGCCAAAATGTTTGCCAAGGTAGTTTTTCCTAATCCCGGTGGCCCGTGAAAAAGGGTATGATCAAGGGCTTCATTTCTTTGATTAGCGGCTTGAACAAAAACTTTTAGATTTTCGAGTATTTGATCCTGACCAGCAAAATCGTCAAACGACAGTGGTCTCAATTTTTTTTCGAGATCAAGTTCTTCGGGATTATAGCCGTTGGTTGTTGGGTCTAAATTTTCATTCATTTTACAAATATAACAAAGTTATGCGCCAATAAAAATGCCTTTCGAAAGGAAAGGCATTTGAAATATTAAAATGGATATTATTTTATTTTACATATTCCGCACGGCTTCCTACAGTATCAATTTGGTAATGAAAGTCGAGTGACAAAAGACCAGCATCATCTGCGTAAGTATCAGCAGCATTGGATGAATTTCTCCAAATACGGCATATCAATATACTTGATATTTTCTTACCTGTACCATCTAATCCTGTACCGCCAGTCAAAGAGGTAATCCTATGTGTATTTGCCACAAAAGGACCTGCAACTGTAACAGTACTAGCGGTAAATGTAGGAAAGGCCAATGGAGTCGTTGGATCATAATTTTGCCAACTATAATCAAGATTCCATTCTACGGTTCCAGATTCAGAAGCTTTTGGCATCCAATGTATGTGTGGGTAAATAGCAGTTCCTTCTTTCCAACTATGTGGCAATTGAACCACAAAGGACATTGCCTCAAGACCATTATTATCACGAAAATACCAAATTTGTGGTCCAGTCGAACCCCAAACATACTCTAAAGAAGCAGAACTAGAACCCTTATCTAAAGAAACTCTCAAATCATCCCAAACTGTTGCGGCACCTTCCATAACAATAGTTCCATCGGCTTCAAATTTAGTATCATTGCCACCCATAACATCTCCAATTTTAGTAACACCATCACTAGAAACAGTAACCCTTGATACATTGTTTGTTTTTAAAACCAAATCTTTTGCATCAGTAGTTCCTAAAAAATTTGTTCCTGCATTTGTCCCTGCGTTTCCAGTAAGATTCCAGTCTGATGAAGAGGATGAATTATTAGTACTTACTGCTTTCCATTCTATACCGTTACTGAAGAGTGTCACAGCTTCACCTGCTTTTGCCATAATTAAATTTGCCACACCATCAATTGTGCCGGCGATTGTTACATTGGCAGTACTTGAAGCATTTCGTTTAATGGTATAAACACGACCTGTACATAAGGTTACATCGGGTAAAGTTAGCGTAATTGCAGCGGAGCCATTATTACAAATAATAATACCATAAGTGTCGTCTAAAGTGACACTGGAACTTACTGTATTTACTTTTTGACCTACAGAACCGTTTACTTCAAAAGTAGATTTAGGATCTGTGGTGCCAATTCCAACTTGGGCATTGCTGGAATAAGTAATGAGAAATATTAGGAATAAAAACACCAATAAGGTGTTTTTAAATTTTGTAGTAAAAACTTGCATTTTTGTAGGTTTTAATTTTCGGATACAGGACTAAATAATAATAATAATCTAATATACGAAATTTAGAAACAATTTCATAATTTATATCATTTATATAATTTATATCATTTATAAATATAAAATAGTTTTTTTGTTTATCCTCACCCTAACCGAAGGAGAGGGAACAAGAATTGGATTATTATATATTTCTAAATGGTATTATTTCATATTTGGAATAGGTCTCATTCAAAACCAACTCAAAAAAAATGCCTTTCGAAACGAAAGGCATTTAAGTATATTTTCTGAAAAGAGATTAGTGATGCAATATTACTTCTCCTTCTTTCATTGGTACGTTTTGTGGAACGAAATCCTCATCGTGACCTGGATTACTGTAATCATAAGGCCAACGGTGTACTTCTGGGATTTCTCCCGGCCAGTTTCCATGAATATGTTCCACTGGAGTTGTCCATTCTAATGTATTGGATTTCCATGGGTTTTGAACTGCTTTCTTTCCATAGAAAATACTGCTAAAGAAATTGTACAAGAATACCAATTGGAAAGCTCCACCAATTAAAGCGAAAGTAGTTATAAGAACGTTTACGTTTTGCAAATCATCAAACAATGGGAAGTTGGTGTTGGTATAATAACGCCTTGGCAAACCCGCCAATCCAATAAAGTGCATTGGAAAAAATACACCATAAGCACAAACTGCAGTTACCCAAAAGTGAACATATCCCAAGTTTTTGTTCAACATTCTTCCAAACATTTTTGGAAACCAGTGATAGATTCCGGCAAACATTCCGTAAAGAGCGGAAATACCCATTACCAAGTGGAAGTGTGCAACAACGAAATAAGTATCGTGAACATTAATATCCAAAGTACTGTCTCCAAGAATAATTCCTGTCAAACCTCCAGTAATAAAGGTAGAAACCAATCCGATAGAGAACAACATTGCAGGATTTAACTGCAAATTACCTTTCCAAAGCGTCGTGATGTAATTAAAAGCTTTTACTGCAGAAGGAATCGCGATCAACAAAGTGGTAAATGTAAATACCGAACCAAGGAATGGATTCATACCCGAGATAAACATATGGTGACCCCAAACTATGGTAGATAAAAATGCAATTGCCAAAATAGACATAATCATCGCTCTATACCCAAAAATTGGTTTTCGTGAGTTGGTAGCAATAATTTCGGATGTAATACCCAAAGCAGGTAATATGATGATATATACTTCAGGATGACCTAAAAACCAAAACAAATGCTCGAACAACACAGGCGAACCACCTTGGTAATGCAATACTTCACCAGCTAAATAAATATCGGAAAGGAAGAAAGAAGTTCCAAAACTTCTGTCAAAAATCAACAATAAAGCTGCCGACAATAATACCGGGAAAGAAATTACCCCAATGATAGCGGTAACAAAGAAAGCCCAAATAGTAAGAGGCAATCTTGTCATAGACATTCCTTTCGTTCTTAAATTAATTACGGTAACAATATAATTTAATGAACCCATTAATGAAGCCGCAATGAATATAGCCATAGAAACCAACCATAAAGTCATTCCTGCTCCCGAACCTGAAATAGCTTGAGGCAATGCACTTAAAGGTGGATATATAGTCCAACCAGCATTTGCAGGTCCAGATTCTACAAATAAGGAACTAAGCATAATAACACTAGACAAAAAGAACAACCAATAGGAAATCATGTTTAGAAAACCTGAAGCCATATCTCTTGCTCCAATTTGAAGAGGTATCAACAAGTTACTAAATGTACCGCTCAATCCGGCAGTCAACACAAAGAAAACCATTATGGTTCCGTGAATAGTAACCAATGCTAGATATATATCATTGGCCATAACTCCGTTCGGAGCCCATTTATCTCCCAATAATACATTAAATATTTTGAATGATTCTTCTGGCCATGCCAATTGCATTCTAAAAAGCAAAGACATCATAACCCCAATTACACCCATAACAATACCAGTAATCAAGTATTGTTTAGCAATCATTTTGTGATCTATACTAAAAATATATTTAGTGATAAAAGTGTCTTTATGGTGGTGTTCGTGTTCGTGATCTTGTGTGTGATCGTGACCTTCTGCTGACATATTTGTTTACTTTAAATTTTTCTTAAATAATTATTTCATGGCTATTTTAGCAATAGCGGCAGTATCTTTAGCTTTAGTGGAATCTGTTTCCACTCCTCCTTCAACTGGTTTCGGTGCGTTGGCGGCTTTAACTTCTTGAACCAATGTAGGCTTGTCGCTTAACCATTTTTTATAATCTTCAGGAGTATCAACAACAACCTTCATTTGCATATTGTAATGAGAAGCACCGCATATTTTATTGCAAAGTAATAAATAGTCAAAAGTGTAAGGATCTAATGCAGGTTGACCATTTGCAACAAGTTCAGCACTTTTCTTGGTTCTTATTGCATTGATAGTCTCAACCTTTTTCACCATATAAGGCAATTCCCTGTATTCGGCAGAAGTATAAATTGGTTCGAAAGCGAATTCGGTAACCATCCCTGGAACACAGTTCATTTGCGCCCTAAAATGAGGGAAATAAGCAGAATGCAAAACATCTTGCGAACGGAATTTGAAATGTACCTTTTTTCCTTTTGGAATATGCAATTCAGAAACCACGATGTCATCTTGTGCGTTTGGATCAGACATATCAACTCCAAGCGTATTTACACCATCAATAAGTCTAACGTTTGCTTTTCCAAGTACGTTGTCGGGACCGGCATATCTAGCAGTCCATTTGAATTGTTGGGCATAAACTTCCACTACGATAGTTTCTTCTTCTTCGTCAACAAACATAATATTAGTCCAAGCATACAATCCGAAAAGAATTAAAACTGCCAAAACAACAGCTGGAATTCCACTCCAAATTACTTCTAATTTAGTACTGTCTGAAAAGAACAATGCCTTTTGACCTTGTTTACCTCTGTATTTAAAAGAAAAATAATGCACCAATACTTGTGTGATGGCTTGAACAATAAAAATCAAAACCCAAGTAACATTCATTAAATTATCGATATCCGAACCATGGGCAGATGCAGGTGTGTGCAATACCAAAGAACCCCATTTAATCAATCCGTAAATTGTAAAAATATAAAGGAACGCCAAGAATCCAAACATCAAATAACCCTGGATATTATTGTCCTTATCATTAGCAATTTGCGAATCATCAACTTCGCCTACTTGAGTTAAATCAAATATCTTAGTCAATTGCCATAATGCAATAGCCAACAGAACTAAAACTATAATTATCAACAAACTTGTCATCTAATTGTTTTTAAATATTAATAATGAAAATGTTTACTTTCTTCAATAAACGGGTTTCTCTTCGGCAACAAAGGAGCTTTAGTCAATGCCGTGAAAACAACATAAATAAACAATCCAAGGAAGAAAAGAACCGATGCAATTTCCGAAACTCCAATAAACCATTGGTCTCCTACAGTTCCAGGCATAATCATGTTGAAGAAATCAATATAATGACCCAATAGAATAACTATTCCAGCCATAACCAATACCCAACTAATTCTTTTGAAATCAGTATTTATTAAAATCAATACCGGGAACAAGAAATTCATGACAACTGCACCAAAGAATGGCAAATTATACAATTGTATTCTTGTCACGAAATAAGTAACCTCTTCCGGGATATTGGCATACCATATCAACATAAATTGGGAGAACCATAAGTACGTCCAAAATACACTGAAACCAAACATGAATTTTGCCAAATCGTGAATGTGGCTAGTGTTCACGTGTTCCAAATATCCTTTTGATTTCAAATAAAGGGAAACCAAACATATAATTGTAACTCCACTTACCAAGAAACTGGCAAATACATACCACCCAAACAAAGTACTGA
This sequence comes from Flavobacterium limnophilum, assembly GCF_027111315.2. GTDB lineage: Bacteria > Bacteroidota > Bacteroidia > Flavobacteriales > Flavobacteriaceae > Flavobacterium > Flavobacterium limnophilum. The sequence goes on from NZ_CP114289.2 coordinate 3,125,279, forward strand.
ACCAGTGTGGATCAACCGACATAATCCAATCCCAAGACATAATAGATTCGGTTACGATAAAGAACACCAAGAAACCTGCAGAGATTTTAAAATTCTTTTTGTAGAAACTATCATCACTAGACTCGTCTTGAGCCAAACAATTTTTTCTGGAATAATACCTGTAAAGATTCCATCCACCCAAGAATATCGCTGCCCTAATAATCCAGAAAGGAAAATTCAAGTAACCGCTTTTTCCAGCAATAATTTCATCATAATTTGCGTGTCCAGGTTTTGTAACACCTTCACCCAACCAAACAAATAAATGATTAAAGTGTAAACCGCAAAGAACCAATATTATGAAGAAAATGACAGAACCAACAGGCAAATAAGCCGTAATTCCTTGCATCACTCTAAACAATACTGGAGACCATCCTGATTGAGCCACTTGCTGAATGGCATAAAATGCCAAAACCCCAAGAGAAACCAACATAAAGAAGATACAAGCAACATACAATGCAGCCCAAGGTTTATTTTGTAATTGGTGCAACACATGCTCTAAATGCTCTTGGTGTTCTGTATGAGCATCTACTTTGTGCTCGGCAGAGTCAGCTTGAGCTTCGGTTGAAGTGTGAGCTGGTTCGGCAGCAACTGGAGCTTGAATTGAATCATGTGCTTCTGTTGCAGTATCAGCTACTTTGTTTGCAACTGGAGCTTGAGCAACTTCATGAGCCACTTCTGTTGCAACATGACTTTCTTCAGTTGCAGCTTGTGCTTCGGCAGGAACACCATGGGCGCTTCCGTGAGCATCAGCTGCCAGAATTGCCTCTACTGCTTGAATATCTTTGGGTGCAGATAAAAAACCATATCCAATTCCTAAAAGACCTACAGCCATTAAGATGAAAGAAAATGTTTTTAATTTACTTGAAAATGTATACATATCTATTACGATGATTTTGTTCTACAATTATAATTTGCTTTTTAGATCCATAACATAAGACGCCACTAACCAACGCTCATGTTTGCTCAATTGATTGGCGTGTGAACCCATCATGTTTAGACCATAAGTTTCAACATGAAAAACACTTCCTTCATTGATTACCCTGTCTTTGTAATTAGGAACACCCAAGAACTTTCCTTGTTTAACCAATTTTCCTTGACCATCTCCAGTTTCACCGTGACAAATGCCACAATAAATATTAAAAAGACCTTTTGCTTTTTCCATGTCTTTTTCAGACAATGCACCAAGAGGCGAAGGCAGATTTGCGGCTTTCACGGCAAGCAAAGCTTCAGGAGTATCAGGATATTCATAAACTTCAAAACCTCTGTTTATGCTGCCTTCTGCAGGAAGCTGTCCTTCTTTTCCACCCTTAAAAACATCCGCTTGAGAATAAGTACCATAACTTACTGGCTCATACATATTAGGCATGTATTGATAATTTGGTTTCAGGTTGTCCTTACAAGACGAAACTAAAATAGTAATACCTACTAAAAGTGTTATTTTATATATGCTTTTCATATCCACTTATTAATGCTTTTCAATTACTTTAACTTCTACTGCTCCTGTTTTTTCGAAAAAAGAAACAAGTTCTTCTTCGTTGTTGTTTACTGCAACTTCCATCAAGAAATGGTCATCGGTAGTACGCACATCCGGGTTTTCTGCTTCTTTGAAAGGCCATAATCTACTTCTCATGTAAAAAGTGATAACCATTAAGTGAGCCGCAAAAAACACGGTTTCTTCAAACATGATTGGCACGAAAGAAGGCATGTTTTCTATGTAACTGAAACTTGGTTTTCCTCCAATGTCTTGTGGCCAATCTTGAATCATGATGTAATTCATCATCCAAGTTCCAAAAGACAAACCGCACAAACCGTAAATGAAAGCACAAATAGCTAATCGTGTTGGCGCAAGTCCCATTGCTTTATCCAATCCGTGAACCGGAAATGGAGTAAAAACTTCTTCAATATGATGATGGGCTGCGCGTGTTTTCTTTACGGCATCCATCAATATATCATCGTCATTATAAATGGCGTGTATTACTTTATTACTCATGGTGTGAATCTTTATTTGCTGCTCTTTCTCTAATGTAATTATCTCCTGTTCCTTTCAATATTGTTTTAACCTCGGCTTGGGCTATCACTGGGAATGTTCTAGCATACAACAAGAATAACACAAAGAAGAAACCTATTGTTCCAATGAATATTCCAATATCTACAAATGTTGGCGAGAACATTGTCCATGAGGAAGGAAGGTAATCTCTGTGTAACGAAGTTACGATAATTACAAACCTTTCGAACCACATTCCAATATTTACAACAATGGAGATAATGAAAGAGAACATAATACTTGTTCTTAATTTTTTGAACCACATAAATTGTGGAGAGAAAACGTTGCAAGTCATCATTGACCAGTAAGCCCACCAGTAAGGCCCGGTAGCTCTGTTCAAAAATGCATATTGTTCGTATTCAACACCTGAATACCATGCAACGAAAAGTTCCGTGATATAAGCAACACCAACGATAGAACCTGTAATCATGATGATGATGTTCATCAATTCGATGTGCTGAATGGTAATGTAAGCTTCAAGATTGGAAACTTTTCTCATAATGATAAGCAAGGTGTTTACCATTGCAAATCCAGAGAAAACGGCTCCAGCAACAAAGTATGGAGGGAAAATTGTGGTATGCCATCCTGGAATAACGGAAGTGGCAAAGTCCATCGATACAATCGTGTGTACAGAAAGTACAAGTGGCGTTGCCAAACCTGCAAGAACCAAGGAAACTTCCTCAAAACGTTGCCAGTCTTTTGCTCTACCGCTCCATCCAAAACTCAAAATAGAATATATTCTTTTATTGAAAGGAGTTATTGCCCTGTCCCTAAGCATTGCAAAATCAGGTAACAAACCTGTCCACCAGAAAACCAATGACACAGAAAGGTAAGTAGAGATTGCAAATACGTCCCAAAGTAATGGCGAGTTAAAGTTTACCCAAAGTGAACCAAATTGATTCGGAATTGGAACAACCCAGTAAGCCAACCATGGACGACCCATGTGGATGATTGGAAACAAACCTGCTTGAATTACAGAGAAGATGGTCATCGCTTCCGCAGAACGGTTAATTGCCATTCTCCATCGCTGACGGAACAATAAAAGTACCGCTGAAATCAAGGTTCCTGCGTGACCAATACCAACCCACCAAACGAAGTTGGTAATATCCCAAGCCCAACCTACTGTTTTGTTTAATCCCCAAGTTCCGATACCGGTAGAAATGGTGTAAATAATACAGCCCAATCCCCAAAGGAAGGCTATTAATGCGATTGAAAACACAATCCACCATTGCTTGTTGGCTTTACCTTCGACAGGTGCAGCAACATCTACTGTTACATCGTGATAAGATTTATCACCTATGATTAAAGGTTTTCTAATGGGTGCGTCGTATATATGAGACATAATCCTTTAAATTGATTTTTAATTTATCTTAAGTATTTCTAACTTTTACGTGGTAAATCACATTTGGTTTTGTTCCAACATGCTCCAACAAATGATACATTCTTTCGTCTTCCAACAATTTGGCAACTTGACTTTCTTTATCATTAACATCACCAAAAACCATCGCTCCAGTAGTACAGGCACTAGAACAAGCTGTTTGGAATTCACCGTCAACTATTACTCTTCCTTCGTTTTTGGCAGCCAAAATAGTCGCTTGTGTTTTTTGAATACACATAGAACATTTTTCCATTACCCCACGAGAACGAACACTTACATCTGGATTCAACACCATGCGACCCAAGTCGTCATTCATGTGGAAATCAAATTCGCTGTTTTTGTTGTACAAGAACCAGTTAAAACGACGTACTTTATAAGGACAGTTGTTTGCACAGTAACGAGTACCAACACATCTGTTGTAAGCCATGTGGTTTTGACCTTGACGGCTGTGAGAAGTTGCAGCAACAGGACAAACTGTTTCACAAGGTGCGTGATTACAGTGTTGACACATTACAGGTTGGAAAGCAACTTGTGGATTTTCTGATGCAACTTGCAATCTATCAAATCCAGATAAAGAACCATTCCCTTCTCTGTCTCCAAAAACATAATCTCCAACTCCAACTCCAGAAAGATTTTCTTTCTCTTCATTGTCAGCGGCAAAAGTTTCTTCAGAAGAATAGTATCTGTCGATACGCAACCAGTGCATGTCACGACTTCTTCTTACTTCGGATTTACCAACAACAGGAACGTTGTTTTCGGCGTGGCAAGCAATAACGCAAGATCCACAACCAGTACAAGCATTCAAGTCGATGGAAAGATTGAAATGATGTCCAACAGAACGATCAAATGAATCCCATAAATCTACCGTTGTAGCATTTACTTCTTTGTGATCCAAAGACACTTTTGGTTGTTCATTCCAGAATTCGGCACCTTGGGTATTGAATATTTCTAAAGTAGTTTCTTTAATAATATCCCCTCTTCCCATCAATGTTTTTTGACCTTGAACACAAGCAAATTGATGAACTCCATCTGCTTTTGCCAATGTAACTGATTGTACATTGTTGAAACCTTTATATAATGAGTAAGCATTTACACCTACTTGCATTTCTTCTTTTAACGCTGCTTTTTTACCATAACCGAAAGCCAAACCAACAGTTCCAGCAGCTTGTCCTGGTTGAACAATTACTGGCACGTTTTCTAGTTTCGCTCCATCGGCAGTAGTAATGGTGGCATAACTTCCGTCTAAGCCTCCATCAGCAACAATTTCGTTTGACAATTCCAATTTATTGGCATCGGCAGCCGAAACAGTAACATAATTATCCCAAGAAACTCTCGTGATTGGATCCGGGAATTCTTGCAACCAAGGGTTGTTCGCTTGTTGACCGTCACCCAAACCAGTTTTGGTATATAAAACCAATTCAAGTCCTTGTGCAGCTTTTGATTGTGCCAATGCATTTGCAGCACCTGTATAATCAGCTGTTCCACCTGCGGTCGAAGGTATTGCTCCAACATAAACTCCGTCGTGCAATACTTTATTCCAAGTAGAACCTGAAATGATTGACGCCGAATTTGCTTTTAAATAATCGTAGAATGTTCCTGGAATACCATTCAAAGACAATAAAACGTCTTGAAATTGCTTGGTATCGAATAAAGGACGAATAGTAGGTTGAGTCAAACCATAAGTCCCTTTCGTGATGCTCACATCTCCCCAAGATTCTAAATAGTGAGGGGCTGCAGCAGCTATCGTAGTAATTGAAGCAGTTTCGTCTTCTTTCAAAGAAAAGCTGGCCGAAAGACTTACTTTTTTCAATCCTTCAACAAAATCTTTTGAATTTGGCAAAGTATAAACTGGATTCACGCCACTCATGATCAATGTATGAACGCTTCCTGCTTTCATGTCATTAACCAACTGGGCTACTTTTTGGCTAGATCCTTTTCTGATTTGTCTTGTTCCAACAGTAGAAAAAGATTCACTAGACAACACTTGATTGATGGCCAAAACCAACAATTGTGCATTTTTATCTTGAATACCGGAAACCAAAACCCCTTTGCTTCCAGCAGCTTTCAACTGTTGGGCAGCTTTGGCAACTTCAGCTTTATATTTGGCATCTAAAGTCACCGGAACCGAAGCTCCAACAACTACATTATATATATGCACCAATGCTTGCTTTTGATTGGCGGTTGACATTGCAACACGTTTGTCGGCAGCAGCACCAGACAAAGTCATATTCGCTTCGAATTGGAAATGACGAGATATTTTTTTGTTTCCTTGTGGTCCTTGTGGAATTCTTCCTTTGGCATAACCGGAATCATAGCTTCCACCTTGCCAGTCTCCAAGGAAATCCGCTCCAACGGAAACAATGGTTGATGCTTTTGAAAAGTCGTAATCAACCAAAGCTCTTTCACCGTAAACCGTTTCGAATGCATCCAAAGTTTCCGATTCAGAAACTGCATCGTAGATAACGTGTTTTGCATTTGGATTTTTTCCCAAGAACTCGGCAATCAACTTTTCAGTTGATGGACTTGCCAATGTACCTGTCAAAAGAACAACTTGTCCTCCTTTGGCTTTGGCATCAGCCAAACCTGATTTAATTTTCGAATCAACCTCAGACCAAGAAGCTTTTTTACCGGCAATCTTTGGTTCTTTCAAACGCATACTGTCATATAATGACAATACCGAGGCATGAATTCTGGCATTTGCCGAAAATTTGGCACCTGCAATCGTGTTGTTGTCTATCTTGATAGGACGACCTTCACGTGTTTTTACTAAAAGGTTGGCAAAATCAAAACCATCAAAAACCGAAGTCGCATAATAATCTGCAACTCCAGGAATGATTTGTTCTGGCTGTACTACATAAGGTATCGACATGTGCACAGGACCTTCGCAAGCCGCAAGCGTGGCCGCCGCAGTACTGAATCCAACGTACTTTAAAAAATCACGACGTGATGTTGATGAAGATGACAAAGCACCACCGTTTCCTAAAAACGCGTCAGTAGGAATTTCTTCAACAAATTCGTTATTTTTAAGCGCCTCAACAATAGAACTATTTCCGTCTAGTTCTTCAACACTTTTCCAGTATTTTTTGTTTGATGACATATTCTATATAAATATTAGCTTCTTAATTTTTTGTTTCAAGTTTCTTTTGTTTCAAGTTTAGAGTTTCAACAACCTGAAACTTTAAACTTGAAACTTTTTTAATAGTGGCATTTACCACATTCCAATCCTCCCATTTGCGCTGCAGTCAATTTGTCTACACCGTATTTTTTGGAAAGCTGTTCGTGAATTTTTTTGTAATAGTCGTTTCCTTCGGTTTTGACTTCGGTTTTTCTGTGGCAATCCACGCACCATTTCATTGTTAATGGAGCAAATTGTTTTTGAATTTCATAAGTTTGAACTGGTCCGTGACAAGTTTGACATTCAACGCCTGCAACATTTACGTGTTGTGAGTGATTGAAGTACACAAAACTTTGCAAATTGTGGATACGAACCCATTTAACAGGCTGTGTTTTACCTGTATATTTCTGGGCATCTTTATCCCAACCAACGGCTTTGTATAATTTTGCAATCTCCTTGTCGTAGAAATCTTTAGAATATTCAGCAGTGGCAGTTGTATCTGAAACCTCAGAAATATTTTTGTGACAGTTCATACAAACATTCAAGGAAGGAATCCCGGCTGATTTCCCAACTCTTGCTGCCGAGTGACAGTAGTTACAGTCGATTCCATTGCTTCCTGCGTGAATTCTATGAGAATAATGTATTGGCTGAATTGGCGCATAATCTTGGTCAACACCAACTTGCATTAAATACCCATAGACAAAAAATCCGCTGGCCAACAACAAGAATATTGAAGTTACCAATACCAAGAATTGGTTTTTAACGAATGCTTTCCATATAGGTAAAGTCGGTTCTTTTGGAGCAACATTAATTCCATTTGCAGCAGCTACTTTTCTTAAAACATTGTTCACCAAGAACAACATCACGATTAGTATTGCCATTATCAATGACAAAGCACCTAGAATAACATTATTTGAAATCCCTCCTTCATTGACATCTGCACCAGGAAGTTTTTCTCCTGCAGCCGGAGCTGCCGCTGCCGCTTTCTCCTCCATTGTATAAGCAATGATATTATCAATATCAGCCTCAGACAATTGCGGAAACGCAGTCATTGGAACCTTGTTGTTAGCTTCAAACACTTTAACCGCTTGGGCATCACCTGATTTTATCAAATCGCCACTATTGTGAATCCATTTATAAAGCCACGCTTTGTCATACTTGGCACCAACACCTCTAAGAGCAGGACCTGTTGCTTTTGCATCCAATTTATGACATGCAGCACAATTTGTATTGAAAATCTCTTTCCCTTTCACGGCATCACCGCCTGTTGTGGCTGCTGGTGCCGCAGTTGCTTCTGCAGGGGCTGGAGTTGCTGCCGGAGCTGCATCTTGTGCAAATGAACTCAAGGATAAAGCCAGCATCAACGCTAAGCTTAAATATAATTTCCTTGTAATCGAATTATGGTTACCCATCTTTTTCATATAGTATAGTAATTATCTACAGTATTGATATTTGATATGACTTTTTTCAAATGTAAAATATGATAAAAATCACTTTTTAAAAAATATTGGACAAAAATACACTTTAAGAACTATTCTCAAAACCTTAAAATAGTCTTAAATATAATTTATATTCATTCTAAATAATTATTACATTTTAGTTTTAACGTTTAAACACTATTTTTGTATAAAAACATTCAGATTATGAGAATTATAGCATACAAAAAAATCTTTTTATCCTCTTTGTTATTAGTTGTTTTGGCACCAAAAATGAAGGCTCAAGACCAAAATATCACAGTTAGTCAAGACCCAAAATTCGAACAATTATTAAACGAAAAGAGAAAAATAAACACTTCTCTTACCGTAAATGACTCGTATAAAATTCAAATTTATAGCGGAGGAAGCGAAAACGCAAAAAAAACACTGAACGAATTCCGACAAGAATTTACAACTATCGACGCCACAATTGTTTTCAACACGCCTAATTACAAAGTTTGGGTTGGGAATTTTAAAACTCGCATCGAAGCCGAAAGAAATTTGACAAATATCAAGGATAGATACAAAAATGTGCTTTTGATAAAGCCGAGTAGATAATTTTTTTTTTACATTTTAAACAAAAAAAAGCAACCCAATTGGGTTGCTTTTTTTGTTTTGGAATTGTTTTGTTTGCCCTATTTGACGGGTACGGTTTACAAAACCGGACACTATCCCACACAAGATATTTACTACATATCCGAGCAATCTAGTTAACAGAGCACGATATATTTATTACATATATCAAGGACTATGAATTTCTTATAAAAATTTTATAATGAAAATTAGATATAATAAAATTACTATCGAATGAATTATAATCGAAATTATATTTATTTTTTCTTTGTTATAATATTTCCAAATATTTATTACCAGAAAGATCAAACTTAGTAATGGTAAAATTATCGGAGCTATTGTTTCTAATATCATTAGACCTGCCCCTGATGGAAATATTCTATATCTAATAACAATCAAAAACCATAATATTACGTAAAATAACATTGTCAAAAAAGCACTTTTGTGTTTTGGATTTTCTATTTTAAACATTTAATTTATTTTAAAATTTATCTAAAGCTGAACAAAACAAATCTACTAAAAATTCTTACCATTTGAGAAAAACAATTAGCAACCATCCAAAAACAAAAAAAATCCCGATTGCTCGGGATTTTCTATATAAACTATATCGAAATTCTATTTCAATTTCTTTTTGATGGCTACCTCGTGGAAAGCTTCGATAACATCTCTTTCCTCAATGTCGTTGTATCCTTTTATTTGAATACCACAATCGTATCCTTTGGCTACTTCTTTCACGTCGTCTTTGAAACGTTTCAAGGCGATTAGCTCACCTGTGTGAACTACCACACCTTCACGAATAATCCTGATTTTGGCATTTCTGGCAATTTTACCATCCATAACCATACATCCTGCAATTGTACCCACTTTAGAGATTTTGAATAACTCTCTAACTTCGGCAGTTCCCAGCACTTCTTCTTTCATCTCAGGAGCAAGCATTCCCTCCATCGCATCTTTCAAGTCGTCGATTGCGGCGTAAATGATGGAATAGTAACGGATATCGATTTCTTCTTTGTCGGCCAATTGTCTTGCATTACCGGCAGGACGAACATTAAATCCGATGATGATGGCATCCGAAGCAGAAGCCAACATAACGTCGGTTTCAGTAATGGCCCCAACACCTTTATGGATAATGTTGATTTGAATTTCTTCGGTAGATAACTTAGAGAACGAATCGGACAAGGCTTCAACAGAACCATCCACATCCCCTTTAAGGATAATGTTCAATTCTTTAAATTGACCTAATGCAATACGACGTCCAATTTCATCCAACGTAATATGACGTTGTGTACGAACTGATTGTTCACGCATCAATTGAGAACGTTTGGCGGCAATTTGTTTTGCTTCTTTTTCGTCTTCAAAAACATTGAACTTGTCACCCGCTGTTGCAGCTCCATCTAAACCTAAAACAGATACTGGAGTTGAAGGGCCGGCTTCTTTAACAATATTTCCTCTTTCATCATGCATGGCTTTAATCTTGCCATGGTGTTTTCCAGCCAACATATAATCACCTATTTTTAAGGTTCCGTGTTGTACTAATATGGTAGAAACATATCCTTTTCCTTTATCCAAGAATGCTTCCACAACAGTTCCTTGAGCTGCTTTGTTTGGATTTGATTTAAGATCAAGAAGTTCTGCTTCCAATAATACTTTTTCCAATAATTCTTTTACACCTGTACCAAATTTTGCAGAAATATCGTGAGATTGAATTTTTCCACCCCAATCTTCAACCAATAAATTCATACTTGCCAAACGCTCTTTGATTTTCTCAACATTGGCATTAGGCTTATCCACTTTGTTAATGGCAAATATAATTGGCACCCCAGCAGCTTGTGCGTGGGAAATGGCTTCTTTGGTTTGTGGCATGATGTCATCATCAGCCGCAACTACAATAATGGCAATATCCGTAACTTGAGCTCCACGAGCACGCATCGCGGTAAACGCTTCGTGACCCGGTGTATCCAAGAAAGCTATCTTTTGACCGTTATCCAATGTCACTCCGTAAGCACCAATATGTTGGGTAATTCCTCCAGATTCACCAGCGATAACATTTTCTTTACGAATATAATCCAGCAAAGAGGTTTTACCGTGATCGACGTGACCCATTACAGTTACGATAGGCGCCCTGAAAACTAAATCTTCTTCTTTGTCCTCAACAACTTGAATAGCTTCTTCAATATCAACGGTAATAAACTCTACTTCATATCCAAATTCATCGGCAACAATGGTTAGTGTTTCCGCATCCAAACGTTGGTTTTGCGTAACCATGATTCCAAGTGACATACAAGTTCCAATCACTTTGGTAATTGGCACATCCATCATGATGGCAATTTCACCAACGGTTACAAACTCGGTAACTTTGATGGTTTTGCTACCTTCGTCCAAAGCTCTTTGTTCATCATCCGATTTTTGACGGTGCGTGTCTCTTTTGTCTCTTCTATATTTAGCAGCTTTAGATTTACCACCTTTTCCTTGCAGTTTTTCTAAAGTCTCTCTAATTTGATTTTTTACTTCCTCTTCCGTAGGCTCCACTTTGGCAACAATAGCAGGTCTGGCTCCTTTTACGAAACCTGGCCTAGCACCTCTGTTGGCATTGAACCCTCCACCTTTAGTGTTTGGAGTAATTTTGTTTGGATTTGGCGCACCCGGAACTCCAGGAGTAGCAGGTGGCCTTGGCGCACCTGGTTTTGGAGCAATCCTTTTTCTTTTATTCTTGTTGGCATTGTTGGCCGCACTGCCGGGAGCTCCAGGAGCTCCAGGTTTGTTTGGCGTAATTTTAGGCTCTTCTTTCTTCTTTTTCGGTTTGTTGAATTGAGATAAATCAATTACTTGACCTGTCAAAGTAGCTCCAGAAAGTTTTTGATATTGTGTAGTTATCGATTCTTCAACAGGTGGCGCATCAACAACTGGAGTTGCTACCGCTTTTGGAGTTTCAACTTTTGGTTCTGGAACCACAGCTTCAACTTTAGTTTCTTTAATCTCAACAACAGGTTTTTCAACCTCTTTACTTTCAACAACAATTTTCTCTTGAGCAGGCACATTTTGCACTGGTTTCTCTTGCTGAACAGGTATTTCTTGCTGAATTTTTTCAACAGGAATCTCCTTTTTCTCAACAGCTGCCGGAGGAGGAACTACTACTGGTTTTTTAGGATTAAGATCAATATTTCCAACAAGAGTTGGCCCAGTCACAGTAGCTCTAGCTTTAATAACTTCTTGGCTTCTTAACCTTTCTTCGTCTTGTTTGCGTTTGTCTTCGATTTCTTTTTCACGTTCAATACGCAAAGCTTCTTTCTCTTTTCTTTTCTCTTCTCCAACCTCTTTTGAAGCTTCTTTATTGCCCTTATCGCCCGCAAACTGACCGCACAAAACATTGTATACGTCGTCAGAAATTTTTGTGTTGGGGTTGGATTCAACAACAATCCCTTTATCTTTTAGATAATCCACAGCTCTTTCTAAAGAAATATTCAACTCCCTTAAAACCTTGTTTATTCTAATAATTTTCTCTTCAGACATAAAACCTTTTTAATATTACCTTATTTTCTCACCCTACATCCTCTCAATATAAGAGGAAATAAAGATGAATTTTTGTTTTTCTTCCTCACACTAACTCTCGAATAGGAGAGGAAAAATAAGGTTGAAAATTAATTTTTATTTTAAAATTGACTAACTGTCAAATTCTTCTTTTAATATTCTCATTACATCTAGAATCGTTTCTTCTTCAAGATCTGTTCTTCTAACCAAATCATTCACGTCTTGTTTCAAGATACTTTTTGCTGTATCTAAACCAATTTTTGCAAATTCTTCGATTACCCATTCTTCGATTTCATCTGAAAACTCTGTTAATTCAACATCATCATCATCTGCAACAGTCCCGGCAACATCACCTTCACGAATAACGTCAAGTTCATAACCAGTTAATTGTCCAGCCAATTTAATATTGTGCCCACCTCTACCAATTGCTTTAGAAACTTCTTCCAATTTCAAGAAAACCTCTGCTCTTTTTGTTTCTTCATTAATCTTGATGGAAGAAACTTTTGCAGGACTTAATGCTCTTGTAATATACAATTGAATATTGCTTGTATAATTGATGACATCAATATTTTCATTTCCTAATTCACGAACGATACCGTGAATACGAGAACCTTTCATTCCAACGCAAGCTCCAACTGGGTCAATTCGGTCATCATAAGAATCTACGGCTACTTTTGCTTTTTCGCCAGGAATTCTAACTACATTTTTAACCATTATCAGTCCGTCGAAAACCTCTGGGATTTCTTGCTCGAATAATTTTTCCAAGAACTTTTCAGAAGTTCTGGACATAATAATTTGAGGTTTATTTCCTTTTAATTCAACACTTTCAATGATTCCGCGAACGTTATCTCCTTTTCTAAAGAAATCCGATGGAATTTGTTTTTCTTTTGGCAAAACAATTTCATTTCCTTCATCATCCACCAAAATTACGACTCTTGGACGAACGTGATGCACTTCGGCAGTATAAATCTCACCTATTAAATCTTTAAATTGCTTGTAAAGATTGGTGTTGTCATGTTCATGGATCTTGGAAATCAAGTTTTGACGCAAGGCCAAAATAGCTCTTCTTCCTAAATCTACCAACTTCACTTCTTCAGAAACTTCTTCTCCAATTTCGAAATCAGGTTCAATTTTTCTAGCTTCTGTCAATGTAATTTCCAGGTGATCTAAATCTAAATCATCATCAGCAACAATAACCCTTCTTTGCCAGATTTCCATATCCCCCTTATCTGGATTGATAATAATGTCAAAATTATCATCAGACCCAAATTTTTTCTTCAATGCATTTCTGAATACATCTTCTAATATCGCCATAAGCGTTACACGATCAATAAGTTTATCATCTTTAAACTCTGAAAATGAATCGATTAATGCTAAATTTTCCATGCCAACTATTTAATTAAAATGTTACTGTAACAATTGCTTCTTTTATTTCCGTATAAGGTATTTCTTGCCTTTTCTGGACAGTTTCCTTGCCTTTTCCAATTTTTTTCGGCTCTCTGGCTTCCCACGACAAAATTATAAAATTATCATTAGCTTCAACCAATTCTGCCTCAATTGTTTGAGTTTCTAATTTTACTATTAGTGTTCTACCAACGTTTTTCTTGTATTGCCTCACCATTTTTAATGGAGAACCTACTCCCACCGAAGCCACTTCTAAAGAAAAATCCTGCTCTTCTCTATCCAAATTATTTTCGATTGCTCGACTGACATCAATACAATCCTGCAAAACAACACCATTATCGCCATCTATGTTTACGATGATTTTAAAACTATCGGTTATCGTCAAATCTATCAGGAAAATAGAAGGTTTTTCAAGTAATACCTGAGTTAGTAAATCGTTAACTTTATCTTTAAATGTCATAATTTTTATAAAAAGAGGCACGCAATGCGTGCCTCATTATCTAGTTTTTTAATAAATAACAGTGCAAATATAGTGTTTTTTTTATAAATCAAAAATGATTGTTTTTTGTTTAATTTTTTTGTAAATTTAATCTTTCTAATTTCTCACCCAGTTTACCAAATAATTTAATACTCTTTTAATTATGAAACGGATTTTAATACCAACCGACTTTTCCAAATATTCCGAGGAAGCCTTAAAAGTAGCGGCACAAATTGCCCGAAAATACGACAGCGAAATCATCTTGTTACACATGCTGGAATTACCACATGAGGCTAGCGACATCATGGGCGGCGGAAAAAGTATTCCCGAGATTATGTCTTACAAGAACAAAGCCATTAGCAATCTAGAAAAATTAATGGATTCGAAATATTTAAAAGGAATCAATGTTTCCGAGGCTATTGAGTTCAAAAAAGTAGCCGAAGGCGTTTTAGACGCCTGTGAAAAAAATAATGTGGATTTAATAATTATGGGATCACACGGAACATCTGGGTTTGACGAATTATTAGTGGGCTCCAATGCCGAAAAAGTAGTTCGATTATCAAAAATACCTGTTTTGGTTGTAAAAAAAGAAGCCAAAGATTTCAAAGCAAGGAATTTTGTTTTCGCTTCAGATTTTTCAAAAGAAACACGAAAACCATTCCGAAAAATGATTGAATTTGCAAAAATTTTCGATTCAAATCTATTTTTGGTGATGGTTTGCACACCCAATAGTTTCAAAACAACACATGCTGCCGAAAAAATCATGCACAATTTTATAGCCAATTATGACATAGAAAACTATTCCTCGCACATCTATAACGACACCAATATAGAAAACGGCATTATTAATTTTGCCAATAGTGTCAATGCCGATTTAATTGGAATATGCACACATGGCAGAACAGGTTTAGCTCATTTCTTTAACGGAAGCATTGGGGAAGAATTAGTAAACCACGCCACAAAGCCCGTGATAACTTTCAAAATCTAAATTACACAAAAAAAACGTTCGCAATTTTGCATAAAAAAACCTCTCAAATATTGAGAGGTTTTTTTCGTTGGTCTACAAGGACTCGAACCTTGAAAGACTGCACCAAAAACAGTTGTGTTACCATTACACCATAGACCAATTCCATTGCTGTTAAGCGAGTGCAAATTTAATACAAATTTTAATTTGTACAAACTTTTAATCCCTTTTTATTAAAAAAAATTTTCTCCACCCAGATAGTTTGAAAATTTTCAAACCAGTTTAATCACCGACGAGAGTTTAATCACAGCTTTAAAACAAAAATAAACACCTGAAGTTGACACATATAGCAAACAACAACAAACATAAAAAGATTTCATAAGACAACTTGCACAATGCGCCTTCCAGTATATATTCAATTGTAAGTTTATGCATTTAAAACTGTAAAATACCCTTCTGATAGGGAAGACTTGAAAATTTCTAGTCGTTTAACAACTCTTCTTTTTCTATTATTAAACAAAAAAAAGGGTTTTTAAAACTACATTACTACCGACAAATATCAACTCCTATCCCTAAACGTGCGAATATAGTTAATAATGTCCCAACGTTGATCATTTGTCAAATCCGTCAATGGCATAGGCCGTCTTGCCTCAGATATTTTCCAAAACAATTGACCGTCGGCTTCTTTTTGGACAGCTTCAGAACCTAAATCCGCTATTTGTTTGTGAACTTTTCCTGCCTTGTAACCATCTCCTTTCCCTTCTTTTCCATGACATCTCACACAATCTAACTGATAGGAATGTTTTCCTCTTTCAAGCGAAGAGGCATCTGCCGAATAAGGGTTCTTCATATTCACGGCTGATTTGGGGACATTCCAAGGCGCAGCATGTTGGGCAGACACAATAGACGCATACATAAATGTAATTACAATGAATGCTAATTTTGTAACGATTTGTTTTTGAAACTTGCTTTTCATAAAATTGATTATTAAGGAGATATAAAATTAATTGAAAATAATATCGATTGCGAAAAAAGTGGAATTCAAGTTAGTATTTTTCAAAATCACACACAAATTTACATGTTTATTGAATTCTGACATCATAAAAAACCATATTTTTTATTAATTAATTGTAAGATTTTTAAACAAATATTTTAATCGAATCTTTAAATAAAAAAAGCTTAAAAAAAAGAGTAAAACAAGGATTTTAAAAAAAACAACAATACAACATAAAAAAGCTTATCAGTTCAAAAATGACAAGCATCAAAAAAAAACTCATTCAAAACATTTAAATGAGATTCAAAAAGCAACTACAACTTATAATATACAATTTTAGGATTATGAAATTTATATTTTATAATTATGATAGCGCTTAATTTCATCTTGGTAAATACAGTATTTTTTTATGTGTGGAGTGTCCCAATAAAGTGTACTGACGACGATACCAAAAATATTTGAGCTCTGTAGCTATTTGTTTTTAGAATTTTTTGTTAATGACCACAACCATAAATAAAAAAACATTTTCTTTGCATCTTGAAAAAACTAAATTTTAGTACCTAAAATATGACAACATTCAATTTCAACAAATGGAATACAATTACCGGTTGGTGCGTCTTTGCAATCGCTTTATTAACCTATACTCTTACCGTTGAACCCACAATGAGCTTTTGGGATTGTGGCGAATATATAGCCACAGCGGCAAAACTTGAAGTAGGACACCCACCAGGAGCTCCATTATTTCAAATGATTGGCGCCTTTTTCGCCATGTTTGCCATAGACGACAAACATGTTGCCTTGATGGTAAACATGATGTCGGTTTTTTCGAGTGCATTTACCATTTTATTTATGTTTTGGTCATCGTCGATGATCTTGAAAAAAATAATTTCGCAATTTACCGAACTGGATAAAAACAATTCCATCGTAATTCTTGGCAGCTCTTTTGTCGGCGCTTTGGCTTATACCTTTTCCGACAGTTTTTGGGCCAGTGCCGTGGAAGCCGAAGTTTATGCCATGGCTTCCTTGTTTATAGCCTTGCTTTTTTGGTTGGGTTTACGCTGGGAACAAGACATGGATTCACCAAGAGGCAATAAATGGTTATTGATAATTTCGTTGGTGGTTGGACTTACATTTGGAGTTCACTTTATGGCATTGTTGACCATTCCCGCCATAGGTTTTCTGTATTATTTCAAGCATTACAAAGAAGTTACCATCAAGAACTTCATCATTGCCAATGTGGTCGTGATAGCCATATTGCTGTTTATTTTCAAATTATTATTGCCTCTGACAATGGCTTTCTTTGGTAAAACCGAAGTTTTTATGGTCAATAATCTAGGAATGCCGTTTGATTCAGGAACTATTTTTGCGGTTTTGATTCTAGTTGCTTTCTTCTATTTTGGATTAAAATACACCCACAATAAAGGCTATGTTAACTACAACACCCTTATATTATGCATCCTTTTTATCTTGATCGGTTTTTCCACATGGATGATGCTGCCTATTCGTGCCAATGCAAACACCGTGATAAACGAGAATAAACCTTCGGATGCCCGTGAGGTTTTGGCTTATTACAACAGGGAACAATACGGTTCAAATCCATTGTTTTATGGCCCACAATATACCGAAGCTTTTGCAGGATTAGACAAAAACAATCCCTATTTAGACAAGGCTCCCAACTACGAAAGAAATTATGAAACCGGAAAATACGTTATTGTAAATAATTTCAAGAATGCGGAACAAAATAGCGATGATGCCCAAAAAACTATTTTGCCAAGACTTTGGAGTGGCGAGAATATCGAAAACTATATCAACTTTACAAATCCACCAGAATTCAGATTAAATCCTGATTATCCTTACGAAGATGATTTGCAAAAATACGGAATCGATCCCAGCCAACTTTCCGAAGAAGATTATAACAAAGCCATAGCCCAACTAAAAGCTGAAGTAGAAAAAACGGTAACCGAATTTAGACTGGCCTATGCCCAAAAACAAATTGACAATGAAGGCTATGTGAAATTCTTGCGCAGTTATGGCGATTATTTAATTGTTGAAAAACCTGCAACAGCAGACAACTTGCGATTTATGGTCGAATACCAATTTGGCTACATGTATTTCAGGTATTTAATGTGGAATTTTGTTGGCCGCCAAAGCGACGTTCAAGGAAGATACGACAATCAAGACGGCAACTGGCTTAGCGGAATTACATTTATAGACGAACTACATTTAGGCTCCCAACAAAATCTGCCTTCGGACGTATTGAACAATAAAGGACGCAATGTGTATTTCTTTTTACCATTTATATTGGGACTCATTGGCATGATGTTTCACGCCGGCAAGGATCGAAAAAGTTTCTATGTCCTTTTAGTACTGTTCCTGTTTATGGGAATTGCCCTGAAAATTTACCTCAACGAAAGACCTTTTGAACCTCGCGAAAGAGATTATGCCTTGGTAGGTTCTTTTTATGTATTCGCCATTTGGATAGGCTTTGGAGTATATGCTTTATACGATAGCGCCCGAAATTATTTAGCTCCAAAAATCGCCGGACCCGTAATTATTGCGGCCACTTTACTGGCAGTTCCAGTTCTTATGGCTTTCCAAAACTGGGACGACCATGACCGCTCCAACAAATATACCGCAACGGCATTGGCGAAAGCCTATTTAAATTCTTGCGATCCAAATGCTATTTTGTACACCATTGGAGATAATGACACCTTCCCGCTTTGGTATGCACAAGAAATTGAACACATTCGAACCGACGTTAAAATTGTAAACACGAGTTTATTTATGACCGACTGGTATATTGACCAAATGAAAACTAAAACCTACGAGTCAAATCCGTTGCCTATTTCGTTTACTCATAATGAATATGTAGGTGACAAATTAGATTATGTGGCTCATATTCCAAAAACAGAAAGCCGTTGGGACATCAAGGATTTCATCAATTTCATCAAAAATCCACAATCAACTGTTGAAATGCAAAATGGACAAACCATCCATTTTTATCCAACCAAAAAAATCAGGATTCCAATAGACAAAAACACCATCATCAAGAACAAAGTGGTTGCCGCAAAATTCAACGACTCAATCGTACCTTATATAGATCTGGACATCAAAGGAAATGCACTCTACAAAAACAGGTTGATGATGCTTGATGTTTTGGCCAACAACAATTGGAAAAGACCCATTTATTTTAGCCCAGGCGCATTTGAAGACGAAGACTATTTATGGATGAAAAACTACCTTCAATTGGAGGGAATGGTTTATAAATTAGTTCCAATAAAAACAAAGGTTGACAAAGACACCAGTCCAATGGATATGGGAGGAATTGACTCCGACAAAATGTACTCTATCGTCATGAAATGGGATTGGGGCAATAGCGAAGGCGACATCTACCATGATCCTGAAACCAGAAAAAACAGCATCTCCTACCGATCAGTTTTGTCCCGATTAATGGACAAATTGATTGCCGAAGGAAAAATGGACAAGGCGAAAAACGTAATCAACTTGGCCTTGACAAAAATGCCAATAGAGAAATTTGGCTACTATTCTATGGTGGAACCTTTTGCCAAAGGATATTATCAAGTGGGTGAAAAAGCAAAAGCGCAAGAACTATTAGGAAAATTAGTAGCGAAATATCAAGAAAACCTTAACTATTATGGGAAACTTGAACTTTCAGACCAAAACGACATTGCCATTGACATCATTACTGACATTGAGCGTTACAGAAGTTTGTTGAAAGTAATGAAAGAAAACGGAGACATCCCTTTTTACAATAAAAACAGGGCAGCATTCAATACTTATATCAAGATTTTCGAACATTTTGGTCGCGATAGAGAATAACAAATCATAAAAGATGAAAAATTAGAAAATGTAGCGCTGTTGAAAAATGCCGCTACATTTTTTTGTTTTAATGGATAAAATCTTGAATCATGAGTTTCTACTGGATAAAAACAAGCTCACTCATTAAAAAAATATTCTCGAATTATGTTTGGGACATTCCCAATACTGAAAACAAAATCTATCTCACTTTTGACGACGGACCAATACCTGAAATAACGGAATGGGTTCTCGAAGAGTTACAAAAACACAATGCCAAAGCCACTTTTTTTTGCATCGCCCACAATATTGAAAAACACCCCGATATTTTCGCAAAAGTAATCAATGAAGGACATTCCGTCGGAAATCATACTTTCAACCATTTAAACGGTTGGAAAACTTCCACCAAGGAATATATAGAAAACAGTATTCAGTGGTCAGTGGTCAGAGAGCAGATTACAGATATTAGACCGCAGACCGCAGACTGTAAACTAAATACTGACCACTGCAAACTTTTCCGCCCGCCTTACGGCAAAATAAAACCTTCACAGTCCAAAAAACTGCGACAAATGGGATACAAAATAATTATGTGGGATGTATTGAGTGCTGATTATGACACATCTATTTCTCCAGAAAAATGTCTGGAAAATGTGCTGCAAAATGTAAGCCCAGGAAGCATAATTGTATTCCACGACAGTGTCAAAGCATTTCCAAATCTGGAATACACCTTACCTAAAGCATTAAAATATTGGAAAGAAAAAGGATTTGTATTCGATGCAATTAAATAAGACAAGATTGCTTCGTTCCTCGCAATGACAGATTAAAGATGTTCTTGAACCAGACCTATAATAGTATTGGCATCCAATTCACCGGATTGCCTCCAGATCATTTGTCCTCCTTTATAAATCATCAAAGTGGGAAGCCCCTTGATTCGCAAGGCATCGGCCAGTTCTTGATTTTTATCAACATCAATTTTTATCACTTTTGCCTTATCGCCCAGAGCTGCGGCAACATCCCTGATTACAGGATGCATCGATACAGATGATTCATTCCAATCTGTGTAAAAATCAATCAACACAGGTACTTGAGTGCTTATAAGTTCTCCAAATTTTGACATAAAACCAACGAATTTAATTTTCTAAATCTATCGCAAAGAGATATTATTTTACAAATGTAGCATTTTAAACGAATTAAGCTACATTGAGGCCTTTTTTTAGTTCAATGACTGTGATTTCAGGCATAATTCCTACTCTTCCGGAATACGCATGGAAACCAAAGCCCCTATTTACATAAACGTATCTACCCAAATTTTCATATAGACCAGCCCATTGTTTATAAACATATTGAATAGGACTCCATTTAATTACCCCGGGAATTTCTATGCCAAATTGCATTCCATGAGTATGACCCGATAAAGTCAAATGGAAATTTTTCTCGTGATTATTTATTTCCGCATCCCAATGACTCGGATCGTGGCTCATCAAAATTTTGAAATCTTCTTTTGACAATCCATTCGACGCTTTTTGCAAATCACCTGCCTTTTTAAATTTTACACCCCAATTCTCCACTCCTACCAAGGCAATTTTATCGGTTCCGTTTTCAATAAAAGCATGCTCGTTCAACATTAATTTGAAGTCGATTTGTTGATGCAAATCTTTTATGTCCTGAAAATTCTTTGCTTTGGCTGATTCCGAAGGCCAAGTTACATATTCGCCATAATCATGATTTCCCAATACCGAATATTTACCATATTTATGCTTTTTAATTCTTTTAAAAGTATCAATCCAAGGATGCATTTCTTTGGCATCGGTATTGACAATATCACCGGTAAACAAAATCAAGTCCGAATTTTGCTCGTTTATCAAGTCTATGGCATAATTAATTTTATCTGGATTATCAAAGCTTCCGCTGTGAACATCGGATATATGGGTTATGGTCAAACCATCAAAAGCATCCGGCAAATCAGGGAAAAATATGCGTTGTTTGATTACTTTGTAGTTGTATTTTCCCATTGTCACTCCATATAATAAGGACAAAAACGGGACTGCCGCAATTCCTAATCCTATTTGGCTGACAAACTTTCGTCTGGAAACTAGAAAATCAACACTGTCGTTGAATTTTGCAAAATGATTTATGGAACCAAAACCTATTCGATAAATGTCTTCGCCAAACAGCACCAAGGTTAAAATAATTTTGGGAATATACACTAAAAGAAGCAAACCCATTGCACGCATACTTTGACCTGTTTGTCCCACGGAACGGTCAAATTGCGTGAATGAATAAACTATAAAAACTAAAAGAAGAGCGCTTATTATTTGATAGGAAACCAAAAAAGATTTTGGCTTTACCACAGTCTTTAATGCCTGATAAGCATAGGTTTCAATAACAAAAAGAACAAGACACAATATTAATATGCGTAAAATCATCGAGATATATATTTTGTGCAAAATAACAAATTAATTAAGTGAAACGAATTTTAATTAATTGAATTTTAACTAAAATTATGCCAAAACAATTTCAGGCATTATTTTCACAAAAGCTTAACAAATTCCTAATCAACGAACTAAAACTACTGCCAAAAACAGCACGGAAAGTTTCAAAGTTTCGTTACTTTTACGCTTTTATAATCTATTTCACTATGTCACAAAAACGCCTTTTCCTGCTCGATGCTTACGCTTTAATCTTTCGCGGTTATTTTGCTTTTATTAAAAACCCAAGAATTAATTCGAAAGGAATGGACACTTCCGCCATTATGGGATTCATGAATGCCTTGATGGACGTTATCAAACGAGAGAAACCTGACCATTTGGCAGTTGCTTTTGACAATGGTGGAAGCCAATTGAGAAACGAAATCTACCCAGAATACAAAGCACATCGTGATGCCACTCCCGAAGCCATAAAAATTGCCCTTCCTTATATTCAGGAATTATTGAAAGCGATGCACATTCCAATTATCGAAGTCAAAGGGTATGAAGCCGACGACTTGATTGGTACTTTGGCCAAACAAGCCGAAAAAGAAGATTTCAAGGTATATATGGTTACGCCGGACAAGGATTTTGCTCAATTGGTTTCCGAAAATATTTTTATGTACAAACCCGCTCGAATGGGGAACGACATCGAAATTTGGGGAATTCCCGAAGTTTTGGAAAAATTCGAAATCGAACGTCCAGATCAAGTAATCGATTTCCTCGGAATGATGGGCGACGCCGCCGATAATATTCCGGGATTACCAGGTGTTGGCGAAAAAACCGCCAAGAAATTCCTGAAAGAATATGGCTCAATGGAAAATCTTTTGGCCAACACACATCAATTGAAAGGCGCGATTAAAGATAAAATCGAAGCCAATGCCGAATTGGGTTTATTGTCCAAAAAATTAGCCGCAATCCTGCTGGATTGTCCGGTGACATTCAATGCCGAAGACTACGAATTATCAAAACCTGACGTTGAAAAAACAGACGAATTGTTTCAGGAACTCGAATTTCGCCAAATGAAAGCACAGTTTGACAAATATTTTGGAACTGGAAAAGAATACGACGAAATTGACACTAATGGAAATGGAACTCACAGCGAGATACCAGAACCAACCAAAAAAGCTCCCGCAAAAAAATCGAATGAAGATCAATTTGACTTGTTTGGTTTTTCGGATGAAGAAAGTGGCGAAGTAAAATCGAGTTCGCATTATGCCACATTGGAAAACACGGAGCATTTTTACCAAAGCATCCAAGGCGATTTTGCCGTGAAATTGCTCTTGCAAAACTTGATGAACCAAACTTCGGTTTGTTTTGACACCGAAACCACGGGAATTGACGCTTTGAATGCGGAACTCGTTGGAATGTCGTTCTCTTTCGAAAAAGGAAAAGCATTTTACGTTCCTTTTCCCGAAAATCGAGAAGAAGCACAAGTTTTGGTGGATAAATTCAAACCGTTTTTCGAAAGTGAAAGCATCGAAAAAATTGGCCAAAACATCAAATACGATTTGAAAATCCTGTCACATTACGGCGTCCAAATCAAGGGAAAATTGTTCGACACGATGATTGCGCATTATTTGATTAATCCCGATATGCGCCACAATATGGATGTCTTGAGTGAAACCTACTTGAAATATTCACCAAAATCCATTGAAGATTTAATTGGCAAAAAAGGCAAGAATCAATTGTCAATGCGACAAGTTCCTCTAGAAGACATAAAGGAATACGCCGCCGAAGATGCCGATATTACCTTTCAATTGAAACAAAATTTCAGTCCGATTCTCGACAAAGCCGAAACCAAAAAATTATTTGACGAAATCGAAATTCCGTTGATCCCCGTTTTGGCAGCTATGGAATTGGAAGGGATTAATCTTGACGTTCCTTTTCTAAAAGAAATGTCTGTCGAAATGGCCAAAGAAAGTGCCGCTTTAGAACAAAAAATCTACGAAACGGCTGGCGAGAAATTCAATTTGGCCTCACCAAAACAACTTGGCGATATTTTATTTGACAAATTGAAAATTGGCGGAGCGAAACAAAAGAAAACCAAAACCGGCCAATACGCCACTGGCGAAGAAATTTTATCTTACCTAGCCAATGACAACGAAATTGTTCGCGACATTCTCGAATGGCGACAAATGGTCAAATTGCAAAGTACTTATATTGATGCGTTGCCGAACCAAGTTGACAAGAAAACAGGACGAGTTCACACTGATTATATGCAAACCGTTGCCGCAACGGGTCGTTTGAGTTCGAATAATCCGAACTTGCAAAACATTCCCGTTCGTACCGAAAGAGGACGATTGATTCGAAAAGCCTTTATTCCTCGTGACGAAAATTACACCTTGGTTTCTGCGGATTATTCCCAAATAGAATTGCGAATCATTGCCGCTTTGTCTGGCGAAGAAAACATGATCAAAGCCTTCAAAAACCACGAAGATATTCACCGAAGTACGGCTGCCAAAGTATTCAACGTTCCTTTGGAAGAAGTGACCAAAGAACAACGTAGTAATGCCAAAACCGTGAATTTCGGGATTATTTATGGCGTTTCCGCCTTTGGATTGAGCAATCAAACCTCGCTTTCGCGAAAAGAAAGCGCCGAATTAATTGATGCTTATTATGCGACGTATCCAAAACTAAAATCCTATATGGCCAATCAAGTGGATTTTGCCAGAGAACACGGTTACGTGCAAACGGTTTTGGGAAGAAGACGTTATTTGAAAGACATTAATTCTGCCAATATGATGGTCAAAAGTGGTGCCGAACGAAATGCCGTAAATGCCCCAATTCAAGGTTCTGCAGCCGATATTATCAAGATTGCGATGATTAATATTCACAAAAAACTGGTTTCAGAAAACTGGAAATCGAAAATGTTGTTGCAAGTTCACGATGAGCTTGTGTTCGACGTTCACAACTCCGAATTGGAGAAAATTCAACCAATGATTAAACACGAAATGGAAAATGCGTTTATACTGGATGTTCCTTTGGATGTTGAAATTGGAGCAGGAAAAAATTGGTTGGAAGCGCATTAAAAAATAGTTGGCAGTGTTCAGTTATAAGTTGGCAGTTTGATCAATTTTGTCATTCCGTAGGAATCTCATAAAACTTATACAAATAATGAGTAGGATAACAGAAGGAGAAATAATTCAATTCTTAAAAGAAGAAACTTACGAAGATTCAATCACTTCTGACACTGATATTTTCAATGATTGTGGAGTTAGTGGAGATGATTCTCACGAATTGATTGAAAAATATCAAATGAAATATAATGTAGATATGTCAAACTACTTGTGGTATTTTCATTGTGATGAAGAAGGAAGTACTTTCATTACAGGTATGTTTTTCAAACCACCTTATAAAAGAGTAACACGAATTCCAATCACTCCAAAGATGCTTACTGATTTTGCAAATTCTAAAATGTGGAAAATTGATTATCCAGAACATAAGTTACCAAAATATAGATACGATATAATTTTTAATCAAATAATTATATTCTTCTTTCTATTTTTCTTATTCTATAAATATGTTGTAAAAAAGTACTTTTTATATGATTGACAATTTCAAACCACCAATTAAAACTAGAACAACAGAAGAATTATTAGAAATTGTAGGCTCTCCAAAAAAATGGAATCCTGAAGCTTTGAAATTAGCGAAAACTGAATTATCAAATAGAAAAATTGACACAAAAGAAATTGATAATGCAATTCTGTTAGCTATCGAAAATGAAGATGCTGAAAAATTAAAAAAAGCCACTAAAAGCTACCAAATTTCAGATTTTATTTTAAAGCCAAAACGAACAATATTAGAGCTTTTATTTACTTGGGAATTAAAAAAGGACGGATATATTCTTAAAGCACAACAGCAGAAAACTTTTAGGATCACCCTTAGTATTATTATTATTTTCGTATATCTTCTAAAACAGCTTTAACTACAACATCCTTGCCGATTCTTTTTGTATCATAACGTTGATTATTTCCTTTTAAGATTGAAATAAAAACAGGCAATTTGGATAATAATCTTTCTATATTTGCCCAAACAAAATTGGATGAGCCTACTTTCCCTTTCTGAAAAATCGATAAAAACTATCAAATCGATAACCAATAGCACTTATTTGGACATTATTGGTTTAATCATTGTTGTCACGGCTTCCTTTGTTTTAGAATACCAAAAAACGGTTTTCAATTTCACGTTTCAGCAACAGGAATACGTTTTTTATTTGGGCTATATTTCTATTTTGAACACCGGCTTTTCGATGATGGGAAATCGATTGGTGACCAAGAAAAATAATATTGGCAATTTCATTACCACTTGCAATACTTTCCTAAGCGGTTCTATTGATTATTTACTTGGAAATGCCGGAGCAATTCTCACTTATCCCGTGTCGTTTATTGGGAATTATATCGTTTTCAAAGCTTGGAAGAAAAGCAAAGTACTGCGTTCTACCGACTTTATCTTTTACAGAAACATAATTTTGGGTTTTTTCTTTTCTTTTGTCCTAAACTACATTGCCTTTAAATACTTGTCTGAAAAACCTATTGATTGGAAGTTGTTTTTTGCCATAACCATCCCTGCAGGAATAACTTTTGGAGGCACGTTCAACACCGCGAGAATGTATCCTGACAATTGGTTTATGTGGCAATTTTACAACTTGACAAAAGCCATCCAGAACCTGATGCTGATGAATATTGCTAATGTTGCCAAATATACTTTCTATTTTTTCAATGCAATTATCGGTTACATTACTTGGAGAGACGACAAGAAAAAAGCAAGCATTTAATTTTTTTGGCTCGATTTCTCCTTCTCTTTTTGGGCTACCTTTTCTTGACGATAAAAACCCTGTCAACTCCCACCCAAAACCTACTCAAAGCCATAGATAAGCCTAGGCTGTGGTACCCTAAACTGTACGGTTATTTTAAGGACGGCTCAAAAGCATAGATAGAGCATAGATACAGTATGGATACAGTATGGATAGAGTATGGTTGTGGTACCCCCAAATTAAAGTCAAAATTATTAATTTTCCCGTCAAGTGCATAAATAATGCAAACATGGCAACCAGGCAACAACCCCCCAATAATACTTACCCAATTGTCAATAAAAGGAATTACAACTAGGCCGCTTAAAAAAATTCTTTTTCCCTTTAATTGAACTGGATTAGCTCAATCAAATTAGGCGTCTCCTCCTTTGTTATTTGTTTAAATAAGGAATTGCAACAGTCAATTGACATAAATTCGGTAGCCAAAATCCAAAGAACCTATAACTTCTGGAACGCAATAAGTACACCCAACATATTAGTGCAAAACCTTATATCGGTATTGCACTTGGAACAAGGCTATTTTATTGTGTTGCTTCGTTATGCGATTGCTTTACTCTTGCAATGACGAAACAACTACAACTTCCTGGTTGATTCTCTTTCTCTCAATTGTGTTTTGATAACTGTCGTTTCATAAGGCAGATTTTCTTCCTTGGATTCCAATCTGTTGATTAATACATTGGCGGCCACTTCTCCAATTTCCACTCCGTATTGACTAAGGGTTGACAAACTTGGTGACAATCTTCTGGAAGCCAGGATTCCGTCGGCAAAACCAATGATGGATAATTCTTCGGGAACTTTGTAGCCTTTTTTGAGTCCAATTCGCAATGCGGCAACGGAATCATTTTCGTCCAAGGCAAAAATACCGTCAATAACATTGTTATCAAAAACTTTTTCGATTTTTTCTTTTAAATCATCCTCGGAATCCGTTCTGACAATCAAGTTCTGATTTACGGCAATATTGTTGTTTTTCAAGGCTTGCAAATAACCCTCCAGTCTTAATTTTCCGATACTCAAATTATCGATGGAAGAAAACAAGGCGATGTTTTTGCATCCCGTGTTTATCAAATGTTGGGTAGCGTTCAATGCGGAATCAAAATCATCAACAATCACTTTGTCGCAAGCCACTTCGTCGGAGATACGGTCAAACATTACTATAGGAGTGCCTTCGTTGATGATGTCTTTAAAATGAGTATATTCTTGTAATTTTTGGGCTTCCTCTGAAATGGATAAAATAAAACCGTCAATTGTTCCATTACTCAACATGTCCAAGGTATGGGATTCTTTTGCCAAGGATTCGTTGGAGATACACATTATAACATTGTAACCTCTTTCGTCGGCAATTTTTTCTATTCCGCTAAAAACTTTAGCAAAAAATGAATTCAAAATATTTGGAATGATAACTCCAATAGTTTTTGTTTTTCTGTTTTTGAGGTTCAGACCTATAACATTGGGTTTATAATTTTTAAGTTTTGCATATTCCTTTATTCTAGTTTTAGTTTGTTCACTAATTTCAGGACTGTCGTTGAGTGCTTTTGAAACTGTTGAAACAGATACATTTAGTTCCTTTGCAATTTGTTTAAGAGTTGCTTTAGCTTTCATAATTTATTTATTGTCTTTTTATCATCATCATTAAGATTCTCGAATCACAATGGAATGTATCATTCTATTTGCAACAGAGACCTTTTTTACAAAACAAACCTTTTGTTTAAAGAGGGAAATTTACATTTTTTTTTTGAAAATCAGGCATTGCAAACATAGAAAGTCTAAAATTAAGTTCAAATCAATAAAATGTAAATGAATTGACTTTAAATATCCTTTTGATAATCAGTATAAAAAGGAACATAAAATAATCTTTTAAGGTATTTGTATTTCAAAATAATAATTGTACTTTTGCGCTCCCTTTATTGGGAATGGAATGTTTAATTAAAAATATATTATGAACGCATTAAGCTACAAGACAGAATCAGCTAGCAAAGCCACAGTAACTAAAGAGTGGATTGTTGTAGATGCTGATGGTCATAACTTAGGTCGTCTTGCTTCAAAAGTCGCCATGATTTTGAGAGGTAAGTACAAGCCAAGTTATACACCACACGTGGACTGTGGAGATAACGTAATTGTTATCAACTCAGAAAAAATTAACCTTACAGGTAACAAAATGGACGAAAAAACTTATGTTCGTCACACTGGTTACCCTGGAGGACAAAGAACTTTAACTGCTAAAGTATTGCAAGCAAAAAACCCTGCATTATTAGTAGAAAAAGCAGTAAAAGGAATGTTGCCTAAAAACAAATTAGGAGCGGAACTTTTCAGAAATTTAAATGTTGTTGTAGGATCTGAGCACAAACAAGGCGCTCAAAAACCTAAAACAGTTAACCTTAACGATCTTAAATAATGGGAGTTATTCACAAAATCGGTAGAAGAAAAACCGCTGTTGCACGTGTTTATGTTTCTGAAGGAACAGGAGTTATCACTGTAAACAAAAAAGAATTCGCAACTTATTTCCCAACTGCTACTTTACAGTACAAAGTTTTACAACCAATGTCCATGACAGAAAATGTAAACAACTTTGACGTAAAAGTAAACGTTTACGGAGGTGGTTCAACTGGTCAAGCAGAAGCTGTAAGAATGGCATTGGCACGCGTTATGTGTGAAGTAAATGCTGAAAACAGAGGAATTTTGAAACCAGAAGGTTTATTGACAAGAGATCCAAGAATGGTTGAACGTAAGAAATTCGGTCAGAAGAAAGCTCGTAAGAGATTCCAATTCTCTAAACGTTAATATTGCCTGTCTTGTGCAATTCGCGCAAGACATATTGATAATTAAATTTAAAAACAATGTTGTTGTTGTCCCGATGCGTCGGGAAATTAGTTTAGCATCTAAATGTATTCAGCCGAGCAATCGCCATTTATACATTGCTAATCAACAGAACGTAAACTAAACAAAAAATGTCAAACAAAGTAGAAGTAAAAGAATTACTAGAAGCAGGTGTTCACTTCGGACACATGACTAGAAAATGGGATCCAAACATGGCTCCTTACATTTATATGGAGCGTAATGGTATTCACATTATCAATCTATATAAAACTGCAGCTAAAATTGAAGAAGCTAACGAAGCTTTGAAAAAAATCGCTGCATCCGGTAGAAAAATATTATTCGTTGCTACCAAAAAACAAGCAAAAGACATCGTTGCCGAGAAAGCAGCTGCCGCAAACATGCCTTACATCACTGAAAGATGGCCTGGTGGAATGTTGACTAACTTCGTAACTATCCGTAAAGCTGTTAAAAAAATGGCTACTATCGATAAAATGAAGAAAGACGGAACATTCATGACTCTTTCTAAAAAAGAGCGTTTGCAAGTAGATCGTCTTCGTGCTAAATTAGAGAAAAACTTAGGTTCAATCGCAGACATGTCTAGACTTCCTGCAGCATTGTTCGTAGTTGACATTAAAGCGGAACACATCGCAATTAAAGAAGCTCAAAAATTAAACATTCCAGTTTTCGCAATGGTTGATACTAACTCTGATCCACGTGAAGTAGAGTATGTTATCCCTGCAAATGATGATGCTTCCAAATCAATCGACAAGATTTTAACTTTAGTGACTGCTGCAATCATTGACGGACTTTCTAACAGAACTTCTGACAAAGAAACTGACGCTCCTGCTGATGCAACTGAAGAAGCAGCTCCTGTAGCTGAAGTTGTAGCTCCAGCTGTTGAAACTGAAGTTCAAGAAGCTCCAGCGACTGAAGAATAAATCAAAATATAAATTCCAAATTCCAAAAAAAATTAGAAACTGATGAAGTTGCTGATTGATTAAAATTGGGGTTTGGAATTTTTTTATATAACCTTAAAAAATAATACAAAATGGCAACAATTACTGCTGCAGACGTAAATAAATTAAGACAAACTACAGGTGCCGGAATGATGGACTGTAAAAAAGCTTTAGTTGAAGCTGAAGGAGATTTCGACAAAGCTATTGAAAACCTTAGAAAAAAAGGGCAAAAAGTTGCTGATAACCGTTCTGACCGTGAGTCTTCTGAAGGTGCTGCTGTTGCTTTTATCAATGCAGACAAAACTAAAGGAGCTATCATCACTTTAAACTGTGAAACAGATTTCGTAGGTAAGAATGTAACTTTCGTGGCTTTAGCTAAAGAATTAGTTGAAAAAGCAATCAACTTCTCTTCTAAAGAAGAATTTTTAGCTTCTGATTTCAACGGAATTACTGTTGCTGAAAAACTAATCGAGCAAACTGGTGTTATCGGTGAAAAAATCGAAATCGGTGGTTTCGAAATCGTAGAAGGTGCTTTTGTTGGATCTTATGTTCACGTTAACAAAATTGCTGCATTAACAGCTGTTTCTGCGGCTGTTGACAATGCTGATATTTTAACCAAAGACATCTCTATGCAAGTTGCTTCTATGGGAGCCGACACATTATCTTACAAAGATTTTGACCCTGCTTTCGTTGCTTCTGAACTTGATGCTCGTATTGCTATAATCGAAAAAGAAAATGAAGAAGCAAAACGTTTAGGAAAAACTTTAAAAAATGTTCCTAAATACATTTCTTTCTCTCAATTAACGGAAGAAGTTTTAAAACAAGCGGAAGAAGATGCTAAAGCGGAATTAAAAGCGGAAGGAAAACCAGAACAAATTTGGGACAAAATTATTCCTGGAAAAATTCTACGTTTCATCTCTGACAACACTACTTTAGATCAAGAAAAAGCTTTGTTAGATCAAAACTTTATCAAAGACGACAGTAAAAAAGTAGGTGATTACGTTAAAGGATTCAAAGTTGAAATTACAGGTTTCAAAAGAGTTACTCTAGGTTAATCTATTCTAAACTCAAATGTAAAAATCCCATTTCGAAGCAATTTGAAATGGGATTTTTGTTTAAAATCAGTTCAATATTTTTATAAATTGACTTTCAATTCGCCTTTAAAGTCGAATCCCTTACTATAATACTCGTTCCCAATTCAATAGTTCTTGGAGTAAATGCCCTACCATCTTTGCGACAAATCATTTCTTCGTGCAATAAAGCAAATGCGGCCACCCCCATTTCATAGTTCGGTTGATCAACGGTACTCAATTTTGGCGTAATCACCTGAGAAACAAACCAATTACTAAACCCAATTATAGCAATTTGATTAGGCACTTGAATTCCTATTTCATTAAAATATGCCAAAACACCAATAGCAACCAAATCCGTAATGACAAAAATCCCGTCAATTTCCAGATTCTCTTCGACAATTTGTTTTGCAAATTCAACTCCTTGTTCAAAAGTGATGCTTTTACATGAATAAACTAATTTTGGATCGAATGGAATTCCATTTTTTTCTAATGCCTTTTTATAGCCTATAAAACGATCAATCGAATTTTGAGGGTTTTCAAGACCTCGAATATGCGCAATTTTTTTACAACCCTGATCAATTAGATGCTGAACAGCTTCCATAGCTGCTTTTTGGTCATTGATAATAACCTTGGAACTAGGAATTAATTTTGATATTTTATCAAACTGGACAAATGGAATTTCTTTTCGGAGAATTTCCTTGATATGAAAATCATTGTTGGATTCGTTAGAAAGCGACATTATAATTCCGTCAACTCTTTTATTGATTAATAGTGCTACTTGCTTTTTTTCTAATTCTAAAGATTCATTCGATTGAAGAATAATAACAAGGTAACCATTTTTCTCGGCTTCGGCAATAATACCGTTAATTACGTTCGAAAAGAAATGATGCACCACTTCCGGAATTATCAACCCAATAGTCTTGGATTCCTTGGTTCGCAGATTTACAGCAAAACTATTGGGTGTATAGTTAAGTTCCTCAGCCAAAGCCACAACGGCTTTTCGTGTTTTCTCACTTACATCCGAATAGTTTTTCAATGCTTTTGAAACCGTGGTAATTGATATTCCCAAAGTTTCGGCAATTTCTTTTAGAGTAGTCTCTTTCATTTAACAAATATGAGAAAAAATTATGAAATACAAATCGAAAACGTTTTCGGAACTTTCGAAAACGTTTTCGAGAAAAATATGTTTAAATTTAACCGTTATAAAAGTAGTTTTGATAAAAAATAACCAAACTATTTATTAATCAAACAATTTTAAACCATGAAAAAAAGTAATTTATTATTGAAAAAGCTGGGATTGCTTATAGCATTACTGCTCTTCAACTTATCCTTTTCACAAAATGAAACTGCGCCAGTTAGTGACTCAATACAAACAACAAAACTGGAAGATGTTGTCATAACTGGTGTTGCAAACCCAAAAGCTAAAATCAAGTCTAGCGTGTCCATCACAACTTTGGACGTGAAGCAAATCGAGCAATCTGCTCCAAGATCTACAGCAGAAATTTTCCGTTCTATTCCAGGAATTCGTTCAGAATCATCTGGTGGAGAAGGAAACTCAAATATTTCCGTTCGTGGTGTGCCTATCTCATCTGGAGGATCTAAATATTTACAAATTCAAGAAGACGGACTTCCCGTACTTTTATTTGGTGATATTGCATTTGCAACAGCCGATATTTTTACAAGATTTGACGGAAACGTGGCCCGAATCGAAGCCATTCGTGGTGGATCGGCCTCTACGCTATCTTCCAACTCTCCGGGTGGAATCATCAACTTTATAAGCAAAACCGGAAAAACCGAAGGCGGAATGGTAAGAACAAGTTTCGGATTGGATTACAACAATTTTAGAACTGACGTTGACTATGGAGCAAAAATCGGAGACGGTTTATATTTTCACGTAGGTGGTTTTTACAGAGCTGGTGAAGGTGTGAGA
This sequence comes from Flavobacterium limnophilum, assembly GCF_027111315.2. Lineage (GTDB taxonomy): Bacteria > Bacteroidota > Bacteroidia > Flavobacteriales > Flavobacteriaceae > Flavobacterium > Flavobacterium limnophilum. The sequence goes on from NZ_CP114289.2 coordinate 3,159,138, forward strand.
AAAACAGGTTCCACATCCAATAATGGTGGTCAAGTAAAATTCAACCTTACCAAAGAATTTCAAAACGGAAAAGTAACAGTTTATGCCAAATTCCTAAACGACAGAGCCGCAGCTTATATGCCAATGCCAGTAAAAGTTACGGGCACAAATGCCAATCCAAGTTGGGGAAGCGTCAGTGGTTTTGACGCCACAACTGGAGCTTTACAATCCATATACTTGAACCACAATGTTGGTCTTGGCACAAATGGAGAATTAAGAAGAGAAAATGTTGCCGATGGAATGAACCCAATTTCAAAATCGATTGGCGTGAATGCATCATTTGATTTAGAAGATGGTTGGAAAATAACCGAAAACGGTCGTTATTCCTCTAACAGCGGCGGATTTATAGCTCCGTTTCCAGCTGAAGTTGGTTCGGCTTCTGCAATTGCAGCTTCTTTTGGAGCAGGTTCTACTTTGACCTATGCCGCTTCTGGAACACCGTTTAACAATCCAAATGGATTAGTATCCAGAATTCACATGTTCGACACGCAATTAAATGATTTAAGCAACTTTATGAATGATTTAAGAGTGACGAAAAAATTTGACAAAGTTGGAGTTACTGCGGGTTACTTCAAATCTATCCAAAATATCTCTACATCATGGTTGTGGAACTCCTATTTACAGGAAGTTTCAGATGATAATCCTCGTTTGATAAACGTGAACAATGCTACAGGAAATCCATTGTCAGAAAACGGTTTGTATGCGTATGGCACACCGGCTTGGGGAAATTTAGCTAGAAACTATGACACGCAGTACAATGTTTCCGCACCTTATGTAAACGTTTCTGTGGATGCAACTGAAAACCTTTCTCTTGAAGGTGGTTTGCGATATGATTTGGGTAAAGTTTCAGGATCCTTTGCTGGCGGTACGTCAACGACTTATGACATTAATAATAACGGAACCATTTCAGTGCCGGAACAAAATGTTTTTGCTGTAAATACGGCTAATGAAACTGCCGTGAATTACGATTACGATTATGTTTCTTATACTTTGGGTGCCAACTATTTATTGACTGCAAAACAATCACTTTTTGCCAGATATAGCAAAGGTGCTTCCGCAAAAGCAGATCGTATTTTGTTTTCAGGATTAGATTATTTAGACGGAAGTAAAATCAACGCCTTGGACTTTTTGACACAAGCCGAATTAGGCTACAAACTTAAATTCCCAAAGGGATATGTTTATGCGACTGCTTTTCATTCAAAAACAGACGAACAAGGTGGTTATGAAGCGACTTCAAACAGCATCATCCAAAACAATTATAAATCATATGGTTTAGAGTTGGAATCTTCTTATAACGTAATGGATAATTTCAATGTTCGTGGTGCTTTAACGTACACAAAAGCTGAAATCACATCGGGTGACAACAAAGGAAACGAACCAAGAAGACAACCAAAATTGATGTACAATTTGATGCCAACCTATAACTTCTCCGAAAATAAAAATGCCGTTGGATTGAGTTTTATTGGTCAAACCAAAGCATTCGCACAAGATTCAAACCAATTAGTAATGAACGGATTTGTAATCGTAAATGCATTTGTTGATTTTGAAGTTACAAAAGGATTATCCTTAAATTTATCTGCAAACAATTTGTTTGATACCTTGGCAATTACCGAATCAGAAGAAGGGAATATCACGGACAATGCGGTAAACTATGTTAGAGCAAGACCAATGCCGGGAAGATCTATTTCTATGGCTTTGTCTTATAGATTTTAATAAAATTTGATGTTGGTGTTTTGTTAGTTAACAATTCCTGTACTTTTAAAGTATGGGAATTGTTTCTGAAAAAACATAATTCTTATGAAAAACTAATACAATAAGCGATGACTTTCAAAAGACCTAAGCTCAGTTTCTGGCAAATTATCAATATGAATGTCGGTTTTTTCGGAATTCAATACAGTTTTGGCTTGCAACAAAGCGCTGTTAATCCTATATATGACTTTTTGCACGCAAGTCCAGATCAAATTCCGATACTTAATCTTGCAGGACCTTTAACAGGTTTGTTGATCCAACCCATTATTGGTGCGATGAGCGATAAAACTTGGCATCCAAGATGGGGCAGGCGCAAACCGTACTTTTTTATTGGAGCCATAATTTGTAGTATCGCTTTATTTCTATTCCCATTTAGCAGTTCCTTGTGGATGGCGGCTGGGTTGCTTTGGATTTTAGACGTAGGAAACAATACCGCTATGGAACCTTACCGAGCTTTTATTGCCGATACGCTGGACGAAGAACAACAACCAGTTGGTTTTCAGGCGCAAAGTTTTTTTACTGGTTTCGGACAATTTCTGGCTTATATTTCTCTTTTCCTGTTTCCAATTGTTTTTGTTGGTTACACCGGATCGTTACCCACTTGGATTTACGCCTCCTTCTTTTTAGGAGCAATCCTTTCGGTAACTTCCATTTGGTGGAGTATGGGCAAAACCAAAGAAATCCCTCCAACAACAGCAGAATTAGCCATTTTAAAAGCGGAACCATTAAATGTTTTTTCGCCCTTCATTGATATTTATAAAGCCGTTTTAGAAATGCCAACAGTGATGTGGCAACTGTTTCTGGTTTATTTGTTTCAGTGGTATGCAATGATGTGCTATTGGCAAAACAATTCGAAAAGTATTGCCTTGTCCGTATGGAATGTAACTCCAAAGAATGTGATGGGTTATGAAAAAGCGGTAGAATGGAATGGATTAATAGGCGCTTTTGGATTTATAGTTACTTTTTCAATTGCATTTTATTTGGCCAAATTAGCCAAAAAACACGGTGCAAAAATGATTCATTTTGCTTGTCTGCTATTTGGAGCCATTTCTTTTTTGTGGTTTCCAACAGTACAAAATCAATATGTGTTTTTTGCGGTAATTATTGGGTACGGAATTGCTTGGGCAAGTATGATGGGAATTCCTTATTTGATGGTCGTTGCGGTTGTACCAAAAGAGCGTTATGGAGTTTATATGGGAATTATAAATATGATGATTGTTATTCCAATGATTATCCAAAACCTGTCCTTTGGTTACATTTTAAAAAACTTTCTGGATAACGACCCTCGTCAAGCAATTCGTTTTGCGGGTGTATTATTAGTAATTGCTGCTATCTGCACCTTATTAATCAAAATAAAAAACACAAAATTAAGTGAATAATATAATAAATAATAAGATGGATACTATAGACATCCTTTGTGTTGGTGAAGTATTGGTTGATTTTATTGGGCATCAAGAAGGCGTGCTGATTAATGAAACTAGAGATTATCATAGGTATTTAGGAGGCTCACCTACCAATGTGGCTATGAATTCAACGCGATTAGGCTTGAATACAATTATGGTTGCAACAGTGGGGAATGACGGTTTTGGTTCTTATATCACGGAGCGCTTAACGAGTGTCGGAGTGAATACAAACCACCTTAATGTGCTAGAGAACAAGTCGACTAGCGTAATTTTTGTTTCAAGATCTGAGGGAACACCTGATTTTATACCCTATCGTTCAGCAGATTGCTGTATTTATGAAGAGCAAATTTCAAGTGAAATTTTATCCCGCACCAAAATATTCCATACCACTTGCTTTGCATTGAGTAAAAATCCAGCACAAAAAACTATCTTGAAGAAAGCACAAGAAGCGCATAATTTAGGATGCAAGCTAAGTATTGATCTTAACTATGCAAGTAAGCTATGGAAAAGTCAAAAGAAGGCTTTCAAAGTAATCAAAACTTATTGCCAGTTCAATCCATTAATAAAAATTAGTGAAGATGATATGCTGCGCCTATTTGAGAAAGAACTTCCGCATGAAGAAATATTCGAATTTTTCCACCATCAAGGAGTAGATACGGTTTGTTTGACTTTAGGCAGCAAAGGGGTAAAATTATCTCAAAAGGGTAAGGAAATAATACAAATGCCGGCAATAAAAATTGATAAAGTGATGGACTCCACAGGAGCGGGTGATGCTTTTTGGTCTGGATTTTTATTTGCTTACATAAAAGAGAAATCAATCCATGAATGTTTGGATATCGCTCTAAAATTAGCTGCTTTAAAACTGCAAAATGTAGGACGGCTGCCAGACAACATCAATATCCTTTCTAAACTTCTATAAAATACGATGCAACATAAAAATAAAAATATCAGCAATGGTGTAATGCTAAATGTTTATCCGGATAGTATAGGAGAGAAATTTAGTGATACCGTAAGTATGCTCAAGAGGGATGATTTTAAAGATGTCTTTTCTTTTATATATGTATTACCTACTTTTTTCAACAGTGATTTAGACAGGGGTTTTTCCATCATTGATTATGACATAAACAAGGATTTAGTTGACATAAAAGATTTAAAGGATTTGAATGAACTCCAGATAAAGCTGAAATTTGACATTGTGTTAAATCATCTTTCTGTAGCTTCACCACAATTTAAAGACCTATTGCAATACGGTAATGAATCTAAATTCAAAGATTTTTTTATCAATTGGAATGAGTTCTGGGAAGGAAACGGTCTGAAAAATGAAGATGGAATTGTAATCCCCAAACCAGAGTTTCTCCAAAAATTGTTCATGAGGAAATCGGGTTTGCCTATATTGAAAGTACGTTTTCCAGATGGCACAGAACAGCCTTATTGGAATACTTTTTATCAGCAAATAACTTACAATCCAATTGCAGTAGCAGATTTACAAAACATAAAAGGATTGACTGAGGCTCAAAGTATGTTTATTGTTCCTCTAGTGAATGCCGCAATAAATAATAATCAAGATTTCACAACAATAAATTTTGAAGATTGCACTCCTCTAAAATCAGAAATTTTACAAATTATAGAGCAAAAACGTTCTTATCTAGGACAAATGGACGTCAATGCTGCATCGCCTTTGGTTTGGGAATTTTATGAGGAGACACTAAAAAAATTAAGTGATTATGGTTGTACTATTCTTCGATTAGACGCTTTTGCCTATTTGCACAAACAAGTTGGGGAATCCAATTTTTTTAATAAACCGGGGACTTGGGACTATCTTGAGCGTATCAAGAAAATAGCACAGCAAAATAATTTGATGCTGTTGCCAGAAATTCACGCAGAATATGGTTTGCATTTACACGATGAAGTAGCTAATGAAGGATATTATATCTATGACTTTTTCTTGCCTGGTTTAACGATTCACACTATCGAAAATCAAACCAGTAGCGCCTTGCTCAGTTGGGCTAAGGAAATTATTGCCAAAAGATATAAAACGGTAAACATGCTCGGTTGCCACGATGGAATACCCGTTTTAGATTTGAAGGGCAAGGAAGTAAACGGCGTTTACAATAAAGGATTGCTGGAAGATGCCGAGATTGAAAAAATTATGACCACAATTATGGAACGTGGTGGTCGTGTGAAAAATCTCTATGACCCTTCGGGGAATAAAATTTCTTATTATCAAATCAATGCCACGTTTTTTAGCGCATTGGGAGAAGACGAACAAAAGTTGCTTTTGGCAAGAGCCATTCAAATGTTTATGCCGGGAATTCCGCAGGTTTGGTATCTCGATATTTTTGCAGGCAAAAATAATTACGAAGCGGCCGATAATGGAGGCAGTGCCGGACATAAAGAAATCAATCGCACTACATTGTCAATGCACGATATTGAACAAGGGTTAAAAACAGAAGTTGTCAACAAACAGCTTGAATTCATTCGCTTAAGAAATACTTCGAATGCCTTTTCAGGTGAAGTAAAAATAAATGATGCTGAAGAGGACATCTTGGATATCAAATGGTCCAATGGCAACACGGTCGCGCACTTAAAAGCAAACCTTAAAACGAAAAATTTCACAATTGACCATACTGAAAATGGCTTGACAAGTACTATGTATTTTTAAATTTCATAAACCGCATCGAAGATCAATTTGTTACAAGAATTACCCGATACTATCGACTTGAATGACAACTTGAATTAAACTCATTTTAATAAAAAAGAGAGGCTTGAATGAACAAGCCTCTCTTTTTTTATTGATTTTTTTTTATTTGATACTGAACAACCCTTCTGGTTTATTTTCAATTTTGTCAAAACGTTCGGTACATTCTTTTATGATTGACATCGCTTCATTTACGTCTCCCCAACCTTCTACATCTACTATTTTTTGTTCAAGGTCTTTATAAACTTGGAAAAAATGCTCGATTTCTTTCAGCAAGTGTGGATTAATATCGCTCAAATCCTTCAAAGAACTCCAGATAGGATCCGAAACAGGAACACAGATTATTTTATCGTCAGAACCTTTGTCGTCGGCCATGTGAAACACACCGATTGGTTTTACTTCCATCACACATCCTGGAAAAGTTGGTTCGTTAATTAAAACCAAAACGTCCAAAGGGTCACCATCCAAGGCCAAGGTTTCAGGAAAAAACCCATAGTCTGCCGGATACATCATCGACGAGAACAACATTCTGTCAAAACGTATTCTTTTTATTTCAAAATCATATTCATACTTGTTTCTGCTTCCTCTTGGAATTTCGATTAATACATCGAAAGTGGTTATTTTGTCTGCTGCCATTTTTGGTTTTTTTGTTTTGTAAATTTGTGTTTGCAAACATAATTAAACTTTAGGTTTTCACAATAAAAAACTGGCTTAATCATTGATTACGACTTCGATATTGTTTATAAATCAGTAAACTACCCTCCTATTTCTTTTATTCAAATAATAATGCCATAGTAAAAAAGTTGCTGCAGACCGATACGGACTCCATTTTACCACATAGGTTTCTATTTCTTGTTTGTCGTGAATGTTAAGCAACTCCTTAATGGTATTGATGACTGCAATATCTCCCAGCGGAATAATATCAGGCGATTGCAGCGAAAACATCAAATATACATCGATGGTCCAGTTGCCAATTCCCTTGATTTTGATTAATTCTTCCCGAACTTGTTGGGAAGATTTAGAAGCCAGACTTTCAATATCTATTTCGTTTTGAATTATCGAATGAGACAATGCCTTGATGTATGCTGTTTTTTGCCGGCTTACGCCAATGCTTCTATATTCTTCATCCGAAATATGCAGCAGAAATTCGGGTTCAAAGTTCTTTTCCTTGGCTTTTAATTTAAGAAAAGTGGCTTTGGCCGAATCAATGGAAACTTGTTGTTCCAGAATCAGGAGCACCAAAGTTTCGAAGCCTTGAGGACGCTTAGGAATTGTCGGCATTCCATATTTCTCGACAATGAGCTTAAAAACGGTGTCTTTTTCCGAAAGATATTTGATAGCTTCTTGCATAGTTTCGTTTTTTAGCCCTGATGGAAATGGAAAGCCTTTTGAAAAAAACGGCTAATTTTTGTTGAGCAATAAAAGCGACCAAAGGAAGCTCTTTATTGCTCTTACAAAAATAGTTGTTTTTGAGAAAGCTTGTAATGGACAGCTGGATAGGCTTCTAAAAATAAAATCCCATAGAAATTTTTACCGCAAATTTATTGGCATCAGGCATTTCGAGATAATTTCCTCTCCAGGAGAAATCGACGCGGAAAAACTTGAAGATATTTCCAATTCCCGCGCTGTATTCCCAATACACTTTTTCTGGCGCATTGTAAACCAACCCTGAAGCATTTATGGTTCTATTTTCGTCTGAAACTGTTCCGTAAATTGATTTAAATCCAATGTTTTCGCGCCAATTCAGCTTTCGCATAAAAGGAATTCTGGCAAAAAATCGCCCATGAAAATCATGGTCCCATTTGAAAGTCACATATTGATCGGCAACAAATTCGTAGTATTGAAGATTGCTGAAGGTGTTCGAAATATCAAAAACAGATTGGTTTCCCGGCACGACACTCATCAATCCCAGCGGAATGTACCCAAATGTTTTCCCCATTTCGACAGTTATATTTGTTCGCCCCAATGGTCCAATAATTACGGGCTGCTTGTAATACAATTGCAGTTTTTTGTAATCGAAATCACTGGAAAACAAATTCTTGAATCCTTGGCTGTAGGTCACGAAAAGACTGGTATAAGGACTGTCGGCAACGTCTCTTTCCACTCCAAAAGCGATAGGCTTTCGATTTGGCGTGTATTCAACCTGAAGATTTACTTCGGATTGTTTCACCTGACTTTTTATCTCGGTTTGGGATAAATCCGTGTAATAATCCAGGCTAAATTCCGGACTGGCCGATATCAAGGTTCGGTAAGACACTCCTGTTCCAAATGTTAGGTTTTTTACGGGTTCAATTTCCAACTGCACATTGCTCAAATTGACATTGGTCAACTTATTATTACTGCCAAATGTAAGCAGCCCCGAGGAAGCGTAATTTCGCCCCAATATATCATTCGTTGTGGTGAGTGAAGCCCCTATTTGTTCAACATCTCTTCGGTTTCCGGCTGAAATGATAACCCTATTCTTGTCATTAACCATCCATTTTCCGGTAACGCCATATTTGATTTTGTCGTCTTTAAATCCATAGGCTATATACGATTGCAAACGCCAAGGATCATTGGGACCAAAATAAGTTCTTGCCCCTGTTCGCAATCGCAATCCTTCGACGGAATTTTGCCCAACCATAGCATAAATGGGACCAAAATCCAAACCTTTGTAATTGATGTAACCGCTGTCTAAAATTTCGACCAAACTGTATAACTGCTGGAATTTCTTCACTGTCTGCAGGGTGTCCAGCATTTTATAAACACCTTTTTCATCTTTGGTCAGGTTTTCGAAACGGTTTTCTTCCCAAAATTCTTCTGATTTATTATAGACTTCTTTGTCCAAATAATTGACTTCCTCCTTGTAAAATTTCTCGGGTTTTTCGTTATTGAATTCATGATCCCTGTAAAAAGTGGTTCTTTTTCCATAAACCCCTTTGGATTTGTCTTTTTTATTCAGGGCAAAATCAGTCATCATGTAATCTTTGGTCAAAAGAAAAACCGAATCATTCATTACTTCAAATTCCTGTTCGATATAAATATCTTTTACCCAGTTGATATTGGCACTCTTTGTCGCGGCCATATTGATGTTCTTTATGGCAAAAGTGGTATCGCTTACCCAAAAATCGCCCTTGAAAGTCAATTCGTTTTTACGTCTTGGATAAAACACAATATTGTAACACCATTTATCGTCAACAAAAGAACTATCTCTTAAAACATAATTGTAAACGTCAATTCCTGTTGTAGACAAGGGACTTGTAAAACTTTTGTCGAAAAAAGTGATGTGATTGTCATAAATATCAAATTCCGAATACAAATCGTTTACAAAAGACAAAATTTGCTGATTTCCGTTGAATCCAGACGTTTTATTGGCTTTTGTCTTCACCTTGACCTTCTTCAATTTATTGTCCCCATACACATCCGACAAGGCTTCATTTATAAAAATCGGCAAATAGGTCTTTCCTGTAATCTTTGAGGTATCTATGTGTTTAAAAATGAACTCCATTCCTTTGAACAGCTTCTTTTTCATGTAAGCGCTATCGATGGTATTCATGTCAAACTCAATTTTCTCGTACTTTTCCATTTGGTATTGCGCAAATAAATGCAAACCGTTTTTGCGTCTTCTCTCCCATATTTTTTTCAGGATATCAAGCGCCGGATTATTTTTCTTGGACGTTTTGCCTGAATAAATCACCACTTCATTCAAACTCAAAATTTCGCTCAACATAACCGTAATCTTGTAAGTGACTGATTTTTCCAATACAATCTCCTTATCCGAGAATCCTACCGAAGTAACCACGATGGTATTATATATTTTTGGAGATTCTAAATAAAAAATTCCGTCTTCGTTGGAAACAACTCCTTCGGTCGAATTTTGGAATGCTATATTTGCGAAAGGAACAGGATGATTTGACTTGTCTACAACAATTCCGCTAACTTTTGTTTGCGCAAAAAGAGGGCTCGTTATAACAAATAAAAAGAATAAACGGAGTAGTATGCTTTTTTCCATAATCAAAAAAAACTTCATCGAATTTAGAATTCTGATGAAGTTTCAAATATAGTTAATCCAATAAGGAATTTTCAGATTTTAAAGTTTCGAAACCGAAAAAATTTAAAATCAAGAATTATTTTTTATACAATACTTTTTTTACCGCTTTTACAACGTCTGCTGAATTTGGCAACCATTCTTTAAGCAATACTGGCGAGTAAGGAGCAGGAGTATCTGCCGTAGTTATACGTTGAATTGGAGCATCAAGAAAATCAAAAGCTTGTTCTTGAACCATATAAGTAATCTCTGAAGAAACACTTGCAAAAGGCCAAGCTTCTTCAAGAATTACCAATCTGTTTGTTTTTTTAACCGAAGTCAGGATGGTTTGATTATCCATTGGACGAACCGTTCTTAAATCGATAATTTCGCAAGAAATTCCTTCTTTGGCCAATTCATCGGCAGCAATAAAAGCTTCTTTGATGATTTTTCCAAAAGAAACGATGGTTACATCGGTTCCTTCACGTTTCACGTCGGCAACACCTAGTGGAATGGTATATTCACCATCCGGCACTTCTCCTTTGTCACCGTACATTTGTTCCGATTCCATGAAGATTACCGGATCATTATCGCGAATAGCCGCTTTTAAAAGTCCTTTAGCATCATAAACATTAGATGGAACGACAACTTTAAGTCCCGGAGTATTGGCAAACCAGTTTTCCAAAGCTTGTGAGTGTGTTGCTCCCAATTGTCCTGCAGAAGCCGTTGGTCCACGGAAAACGATAGGCACATTGAATTGTCCTCCGGTCATTTGACGCATTTTGGCAGCATTATTTATAATCTGGTCAATTCCAACCAAAGCAAAGTTGAAAGTCATGTATTCCACAATCGGTCTGCAACCATTCATTGCCGAACCCACAGCAATTCCAGTGAAACCAAGTTCTGCAATAGGAGTGTCAATTACTCTTTTCTCGCCAAATTCGGCAAGCATTCCTTTTGAAGCTTTGTAAGCACCATTGTATTCGGCAACTTCTTCACCCATTAAATATATTGACTCGTCGCGACGCATTTCTTCGCTCATCGCTTCGCAAATAGCCTCTCTAAATTGTATCGTTCTCATGTTTTATTAGTTTGTGTGTAATTTTCGAATGGCAAAAATAAATATTTTATACCACTTAAAAGCATAAATTTTGTTATAAAAATAAAGAAGGGAATCGCTCTACCCTCTTTATCTTTACTTTCTAAAAAAAATCAGGTACAAATATGTCGTTTTATTTGAATTACGAAATCGTAATAGTTTTGCTAATATTATGCATGCATAGTAAATTATTCCGATTATTTATTCTAATTTTGCGAATCCAATTTAGAAAAATTCCAAATTATGAAAATATTAGTTTGCATCAGTCACGTTCCTGATACTACTTCAAAAATTAATTTTACCAACGGTGATTCCCAATTTGACGCCAATGGTGTTTCATTTGTAATCAATCCGAATGACGAATTTGGTTTGACTCGTGCCCTCTGGTTTCAAGAACAACAAGGCGCAACGATTACCGTTGTCAATGTTGGCGGACCGGAAACCGAGCCTACTTTGAGAAAAGCATTGGCTATTGGAGCTAACGATGCGATTCGCGTGAATGCCAATCCAACAGACAGCTTCTTTGTTGCCAAACAACTGGCCGAAGTGATAAAAAACGGCGCTTACGACCTTGTCATTGCCGGAAAAGAATCATTGGATTACAATGGAGGAATGGTTCCTGGAATGATTGCTGGAATTTTGGGCTATAATTTTCTAAATTCTTGTACCGAAATAACCGTTGACGGGACAAATGTAAAAGCCATTCGCGAAATTGACGGCGGAAGAGAAACCGTTTCAACCACTTTGCCACTAATCATTGGTGGACAAAAAGGATTGGTTGAAGAAAAAGATTTAAGAATTCCGAATATGAGAGGAATCATGACAGCAAGAACAAAACCATTGACGGTAGTAGAAGCGGTTGAAACTCCAATAAATACCAAAGCAGTAAAGTTTGAAAAACCGGCTCCAAAATCAGCCGTGAAATTAGTTGCCGCCGATAACTTGGACGAATTAATCAATTTATTACACAGCGAAGCCAAAGTTATATAGTAATCAGTATTCAGTGTACAACTTGAAACTTTAAACAAAAAAATTATGTCTATATTAATATATGCGGAATCCGCAGAAGGAAAATTCAGGAAAGTAGCTTTCGAATTGGCTTCTTATGCAAAAAAAGTAGCCGAATCATTAGGAACAACCGTTACGGCCGTTACCATAAATGCCGGAGATGTTTCAGAATTGTCAAAATACGGAGTCGATAAAGTATTGAAAGTGACCAACGACAAACTGGCTGGTTTTTCTGCAAAAGCTTATGCCGATGTCATCAAGCAAGCTGCCCAAAAAGAATCCACAAAAGTGGTTCTACTTTCTTCAACCACCGACAGCATTTACCTTGCACCGCTTGTTGCCGTTTCCTTGGAAGCCGGTTTTGCTTCGAACGTGGTGGGATTGCCCGTGAGCACTTCGCCATTTCAAGTAAAAAGAAATGCTTTTTCAAACAAGGCTTTCAACATCACCGAAATTAGCACCGACGTGAAAATTATTGGTCTAGCAAAGAATTCATACGGAATTTTCGAAAGCGCATCAAATTTAGCCGAAGAAGATTTCAACCCAACCATTGGCGACAATGATTTTGGGATAAAAGTGGAATCGGTCGAAAAAGTTTCAGGAAAAATTTCCCTTGCCGATGCCGACATCGTGGTTTCAGGAGGTCGTGGTTTAAAAGGACCTGAAAACTGGGGAATGATTGAAGAATTGGCTGACGTACTTGGAGCTGCGACTGCCTGTTCGAAACCCGTATCGGATTTAGACTGGAGACCTCACGGAGAACACGTGGGACAAACCGGAAAACCAGTTGCCGCCAATTTATACATTGCCATAGGAATTTCGGGAGCGATTCAACATATAGCAGGAATCAACTCCTCGAAAGTAAAAGTGGTCATCAATACCGATCCAGAAGCACCCTTTTTTAAAGTGGCCGACTATGGAATTGTTGGAGATGCTTTTGATGTCGTACCGAGATTAATCGAAAAGCTAAAAGCATTTAAAGCATCACATTCTTAATTTTAAAATTCGTCCCAAAAATATAGCTGCCTACAAACAAGATAATCGTATCTTTGCTTGAGGCAGCTTTTTTGTTTCGTGTTTTTTGATTAAAATTGCATTTTATTTTTCATTAAAAAATCCATAAATTTAAGGCACAATGTGCTTTCCAATTTTTTCAAATATGAGCTTAGTTAAATTATCCATAAAAGGAATTTCATATAGTCAAACCCAAAACGGGGCTTATGCCTTGATTTTAAACGAGGTTGATGGCGAAAGAAAGTTGCCCATCGTTATTGGCGCTTTCGAAGCTCAGTCCATTGCCATTGCCTTGGAAAAAGAAATAAAACCTCCTCGTCCTCTGACCCATGATTTATTCAAGAATTTTGCCGAGCGTTTTGATATTGTAGTGAAACAAGTCATTATTCACAAATTAGTGGATGGTGTTTTTTATTCGAGCATCATTTGCGAAAGAGACAAAATCGAAGAAATAATCGATGCCAGAACCTCTGATGCCATTGCATTGGCCTTACGATTTAACGCTCCTATTTTCACCTATAAAAACATTTTGGACAAAGCCGGTATCTACTTAAAGGCAAACCCATTGGAAACTGACAAAGGCAGCCAAGAAATAGATGATGTGCTATCCAATCCTGAAACTTTCGGACTTGGAGAAGAAAGCAATAAATCTGGAGAAACCTATTCGAAACACAGTTTGCAGGAATTAAACGAATTGCTGGATCAAGCCGTAGAACATGAAGACTATGAAAAGGCCGCAAAAATCAGGGACGAAATTTCGAGAAGACAGTAAACCAGCATTCAGTTGGCAGTAAACAGTAATCAGAGGCAGAAATCAATAATCAGTATATAACCTAACAACGAACAACTCACTTCGTTCCTAGCAATACTATGAAACAATACTTAGACTTAGTAAAACACGTTTTAGAAAACGGAAATCAAAAAGGAGACCGAACAGGAACGGGAACAAAAAGCGTTTTTGGTTACCAAATGCGTTTCGATTTGGCCGAAGGTTTTCCGATGGTGACCACCAAAAAATTACACCTCAAATCAATCATTCACGAATTGCTTTGGTTTTTGAAAGGCGACACCAATATCAAATATCTAAAGGACAACGGAGTAAAAATCTGGGATGCCTGGGCAGACGAAAATGGCGATTTAGGCCCAATTTACGGACACCAATGGCGCAACTGGAACAGCGAAGAAATAGACCAAATAGCTGACCTTATCCAAGAACTCAAAACCAATCCGAATAGCAGAAGAATGCTGGTTTCGGCTTGGAATCCAAGTGTTTTGCCAGATACTTCAATATCATTTGCAGCCAATGTGGCCAACAACAAAGCGGCTTTGCCTCCTTGTCACGCTTTCTTCCAGTTCTATGTTTCCGACGGAAAGTTATCTTGTCAACTGTACCAAAGAAGCGCCGATATTTTTCTTGGAGTGCCTTTCAACATTGCTTCTTATGCCTTGTTCACGATGATGATTGCCCAAGTTTGCGATTTGAAAGTGGGCGAATTCATTCACACTTTTGGCGATGCGCATATCTACAACAACCATTTTGATCAACTCGAATTGCAATTGTCGCGCAAACCAAAAGCATTGCCAAAAATGATTTTGAATCCTGCCATAAAAAACATTTTCGAATTTACTTATGACGATTTCACGCTAGAAAATTACGAACCACACGACCTAATCAAAGGAAGTGTTGCGGTGTAATTTACTTCATAGATATTAACTACATTTATCATCCCAATCCGGCTAATTTATTAGATGGATTGGGATCAGTTTTTTTGAACAATATAAAACAACACATTAAAAATCAGCATAATAAGAACTAAAATTATAATATTAATTTCAAGCTTATTAACTATTTCGTGCGCAAAAAGTGAAATAAAATTTGATAAATTAACTTGGAACGAAAGGGATGATATGTTTTATAAAAACAGAGAGTTAATAGTGAATGACCCTGTGAAAAATCATTTACAAAAAGGAATGAAGTATAAAGAATTAATCGAAATGTTGGGAAATCCAGAAAATTATGAAAATTTAAAACCAAATACAATTGCGTATGAAATCATGACCGATTATGGCTCGAATATTGATCCTGTAGAAGGCAAAGATTTGTATATGATTTTAAATAAAGATTCAACTTTAATTGATTTCAAATTAAAACATTGGAAACACTAAAAAGCCAACTCAAAACAACAATAACTTTTCATAATTTCATTATCTTTATCCACTCATTATTCACATAAAAAACATAAAAATAATAGTATGCCAACACCCGCTTCAGAATGTTTGTATTGTCAAAACAACGAAACATTACACAATTTAATGATCAAAATCGGTGATTTAGAAGTATCACAACTCTTCTTGTTCAAAGAGCAATCGTACACAGGCCGTTGCAATGTAGTTTATAAAGATCACGGCGTGGAGCTTCACGAATTGAGCGATGACCAACGTGATGCTTTTATGCGTGATGTTGCCAAAACAGCCAAAGCCATCGCAGCAGCATTCAACCCAACAAAAATTAACTATGGCGCTTATGCCGACACTTTATCGCATTTGCATATGCACGTAGTGCCTAAATATAAAGATGGATATGGTTTTGGGGGTATTTTCGAAATGAACCCACAAAAAACCACACTTTCTGACGCAGAATATGCCGAAGTAATTGAGAAAATTAAAGCTGGATTATAGAATCTGCTTTATCTATCCTAAAAACAAAAAATCCGCTTTTCAGCGGATTTTTTACTTATGATTAGACTTCTAAAACTCCATTTTCTGCTCCTGCAAAATCATTCCATTTGAAAGAATCTGCTTCCGGCTCGTTCAGGTAAGCACCGTCAATTATATACTTAAATTCGTAAGATGCATCTTTTGGTAAATCAAAAACGCCTTTGAAAGTACCGTTTTTTAATTTTGATAATTCTCCTTCTGTCGGATTCCAATTATTAAAATCTCCAACTACCGACGCAAGATTTGCCTCTTTGGCTTCAACCGAAAATGTAACTTTACAAACTGGTTTCGTTTTTATAAATTGTTTCTTTATTGACATAACTGTTTCATTTTTAGAATTATGTAACAAAGAAAATGTATTTTTCCGAACATCCAACATTTGAAATGAAGTTTTGTGAGTATGACAAAAACAGTCCTAATTTTTAAGCATATTCCCAAATATCATCGACTAAAAATTACATATCCTAAACCAGAAAACGTTTTCTCTATAAATAATCTTGGATTAAAAATAATGGTATTTGAAAATATATTTTATCTTTATAATCAAAATTTCACCTTATGGAAAAAGACCAACAAGAACTATATGAATATGCAAGAAAAAGAATAAAACAAAAAAAAGGACTCTATTTCCATTTTGTCTTGTTCTTGTTGGGAAGTATTTTTTTAGCGATTGCCAATTATTTTTTGGTATTTGGTTATACGTCGAATTGGTCTGTATGGGTAATCACGGCTTGGCTTTTCCTGTTTATCATGCATTTTATAAAAGTATTTATCACGGATCGTTTCATGAATAAAGATTGGGAAAGAGAACAAATAAGCAGGCTGGTTGCCCAACAACAAAGAAAAATCGACCAATTGCAAACGAAGGTAGACGACGAAACCTCAATCAAACCCGTATAGAAAATGATAATTATGATTGCGGCTGTTGCCGAAAATAACGCTTTAGGCAAAAACAATGATTTGCTTTGGCATTTGCCCAACGACTTCAAACGCTTCAAAGAAGTCACCTCAGGACATTATATAATTATGGGAAGAAAAACTTTCGAAAGTTTCCCAAAACCTTTACCTAACAGGACTCACGTAATTGTAACCCGACAACAGGATTTTGAACACGAAGGCTGCATCGTGGCACAAGATATTGAAAAAGCCATTGCTGCTTGTCCAAAAAACGAAGACATCTATATAATTGGCGGTGGCGAAATATACGCACAATCCATCCTTTTTGCCGATCAACTTGACATCACGCTCGTTCATAATTCTTTTGATGCCGATGTTTATTTCCCAGAAATTGATCTTGAAATTTGGGAATTAACTACCGAAAAATTCAATCCGAAAGACGAAAAACACCTTTTTGATTATACTTTTCAAACTTTCGGCAGAAGAAAATAAAAGCACTTCTTTCAACCCCAAGTTCGCAGATTTCATCAAAAATATTTAAAAAAAATTGGCGAATCTGCGGTTAACCATTTATTATCCAAAAATCTAGTTTACCTTTGCTTCAAATTTTAAAAAATGTCAAAAAACATAACTCCCTATAAAGACTCCACTTTAAGCAAAAAAGAACAAGTCGCCTCAATGTTTGATACCATTTCCGGTAATTATGACAATCTTAATCGGGTTATTTCTTTTGGAATTGACGTGAAATGGCGCAAAAAAGTATTGCAAATTGTGGCCAAAACCAATCCTGAAACCATTTTGGACATTGCCACAGGAACGGGAGATTTGGCTATTTTGATGGCTCAAACCAAGGCCGAAAAAATTATTGGATTAGACATTTCGGCCGGAATGCTGGAAGTTGGAAAAAAGAAAATTCAAGACAAAAATTTATCCAACACCATAGAAATGGTTTTGGCCGATTCCGAAAACATGCCTTTTGAAGACAATTATTTTGATGCCATCACGGTGGCTTTTGGCGTCAGGAATTTCGAAAATCTGGAAAAAGGATTGGCAGAAATCTTGAGAGTCTTGAAACCAAATGGCGTTTTTGTCATCTTGGAAACTTCGGTACCGGACAAAACACCTTATAGACAAGGCTACAATTTTTACAGTAAAAACATTTTGCCTATTATTGGAAAATTATTCTCCAAAGACAATGTTGCCTATGGTTATTTATCAGAATCGGCGGCAGCTTTTCCTTATGGCGAAGCCTTAAACAATATTTTGAAAAAAATTGGGTTTATAGATGTAATTGCTTTGCCGCAAACATTTGGCGTGGCAACAATTTATTCAGCTTCCAAGAAATAATATGAGAAAAATAATCGTCTTAATTTTATTAGCCATAGCCATAAAAGGACAGGCACAGAATCCTAACAAATTATTCGGCAGAGACCCGATTATTAATCTGGAAAATTTCCAGAAACAACGATTGTATTTTGGTTTTTATCTCGGCTTCAACTCTTATGATTTCAAGATAGATTACAAAACGGTTAGCGAAGACATTCTCATAAAAAAAAGCACCGGTTTCAATGTGGGATTAGTGGCCGATTTGAAGCTTCAGGAATACATTCGTTTGCGTTTTGAACCTGGATTGCATTATACAACAAGAGAACTAAACTATCCTGCGAGTTATTTCCCGACAACACCTACGCCTTCGGATATGCTTCGGCAAGTAAACAGCACTTATCTTCATTTTCCGTTGCTACTCAAGTTTTTATCGCTCAGAACCGGAAATGTTCGGCCTTATTTGTTGGGAGGCGTTTCGGCAACCTTGAATTTGTCGAGCAATTCAAAATCGATAGACGACAATTATGAGGAACGCTTCCGGGTTAAACCTTGGACAACCAATTACGAACTAGGATTTGGTATCGATATTTTTTCGGAATATTTTATTTTCTCCCCTTCCATTAGAGGAGTTTTTGGAATTAATGACGAATTAATTCGCGACAATAATCCTGATAGTCCTTGGACAGGAAACATAGAATCGATGAAATCCAGGGCGGTTTTTATCAATTTTACTTTTCACTAGAAAAAAGCAATCAGTTTGCAGTATTTAGTTTGCAGAGTGGTCAAAAATAAAATTATCCTCGACGGAACTCGCTTAATATAATAGCTGTAGCAGTGGCAACATTCAGACTTTCTGTTTTTTGGATATTTCCAAAACGAGGAATTGTAAGCCTGTTTTTAATTATTTTTTCAAGTTCTGCCGAAATTCCATTGGCTTCATTTCCCATTATAATAATTCCCTCTTTCGGTAAATCGGTTTTATAAATATTGTTTCCATCCATAAAAGTTCCAAAAATCGGCAATTTGGTTTGGCTGACATAATTTTCCAAATCAATATAATTGACGTTGACCCTTGCAATGGAACCCATAGTGGCCTGGACCACTTTTGGATTGTAAATATCGACTGTTTCTTTCGAACAAATTAATTGACTGATGCCAAACCAGTCGCACAATCGCAATATTGTCCCTAAATTACCGGGATCACGAATGGAATCAAGGGCAAGAATTAATCCTGATTCGATAATTTTTTTTTCGGCAGGTATTTTAAAAACCGCCAAACAGGTATTTGGTGTTGCCAATGCGCTGATTTTTTTTAAATCACTTTCCGTAATTATAATTCTCTTGCCATTTGAAACTTCCTCAAAATCGTTTTGGGTTGTAAATAAATGAACCAATTCAAAATTTGATTCTAACATTTCTTGAATTACCTTTATGCCTTCGGCAAAAAACAATTGATTGGAAGATCGATATTTTTTTTGTTGTAAACTCGTTATAAGTTTTATTTGGTTTTTACTAACCATAAAAAATGTACTTTTGAATTATATATTTCCCAGCATTTGAAAAAGATTAGCACAAAAATAGCAACATTTATTGTAATAGGAATAATTATCTCGGCTTGCGACACCGTAAAACGTGTTCCGGACGGCAAACTGCTTCTTACCAAAAATGAAATCTTGGTAAATGACAAAGCCACGAAGGACGACGATGTTATTAATCAATTGTACCAGAAACCCAACAGTTCCGTACTGGGTTATCGATTGCGATTGAATTTGTTCAATATTGCCAATCCCAATCCCGACTCCACTTTTCAAGCCAAGTTCACCAAACATCCCGGTAAATACGAACGAATGTCAAAATGGTTGTCGGCAAAACAAGTGGATCGACTAGGGCAATCTTTTTGGCATAAAGGAATTCATGACTTCTTGAAGAAAACAGGCGAAGCTCCGGTGATAATCGACACCGTAAGAACAAACAAATCAATTTTGAGATTGAAATACTATTATTTCAACAATGGTTACTTTGGAGTAAAAGCCAATTACAAATTAGACAGCCTAAGTGCTAAAAAAGCCGAAATAAAATACACCATAAATACCGGAAATGCCTATTTTCTGGATTCGCTAAAAACAACCATTAAAACTCCAGCACTAGATTCCTTGTTTAAAGAAATCAAATCAGAAGCCTTTTTAAAATCTGGGCAACAATATAAAACAAAAGATTTTGACGAAGAAAAAAACCGGATCAACACCTATTTTAGAAATCATGGCGTGTACCAATTTCAACCCACTTATGTCACTTTTGATTTAGATACACTAAACACCGAAAAAAAGGTAAACGTCAATTTAAAAATAAACGATTATTCCTTTCAAGAAAACGACACTGCCAGAACCGAACCTTTCAAAATATACAAAATAAGCGATGTAAACATTTATACCGATTATTCGGCAGCGACCGTCAACTCAAAAATCACGGACAGCACTTCCTACAACAATTTTAATCTATACAGCCACAGCAAATTAAAATACAAACCAAAAGCAATAACTGACGCCGTTTTCATCACAAAAGGAAGTGTATTTGCCGATTATCGAACCGTTTTGACAACACGCTATTTGAATAATTTGAAAATTTTCAATTATCCAACCATTCTATATGAAGTGGACAAACGGGACACCACCGCCCAATCCTTGATAGCAAAAGTATATTTATCGCCTCGAAAAAAATACAGTTTGGGCACCACGCTGGATGTAACCCATTCCAACATTCAAGATATTGGAATCGCCGGCAGTATCACGGAAAGTATCAGAAACGTATTCAACGGAGCCGAAACACTGGAAATTTCAGGCCGGGGAAATATTGGTTCCTCGAAAGATTTGGCGAATCCAGAAAGCAAATTTTTCAATGTCTCCGAATATGGAATCGATTTGAAACTGAATATTCCCAGAATATGGTTTCCTTTCAAGACCGAGAAAATCATTCCCAAAAGCATGATTCCTTCCTCGCAGCTTTCAGCAGGATTAGCCACACAAAAAAACATTGGATTGGACAAAGAGAATTTCACCAGTTCATTGTCCTATAATTGGAATCCTAAAAGAAACAATACGGCGCGTTTTGATTTACTAAACATGCAATATGTGCGAAATCTTAACCCTCAAAATTATTTCAATGTTTATGAATCCTCTTATGATGCCCTAAACGACATCGCAAAAGTTTACAATACGAACCCCGACTGGGTTGACGACAATGGAAATTTAACAATTGAAAAAGGAACAACGGGATTTACCAATGCTGTTTTGTCCGACAACACAGCCTTGAAACCTGAAGACCAAGAATACAAGGAGGTCGACAATATCGAAGAAAGAAGAATCAGGCTTACTGAAAACGATTTTATTATGGCCACTAGTTATACTTTTTCAAAAACAACTCGAAAAGACTTATTGGACAATAATTTTTATCTTTTTAGAACAAAAATAGAATCTGCGGGTTCTGCTTTGTCTTTGATTTCGAATGCGGCAAACTTGCCTAAAAACGCAAACGGCAATTATGAAATTTTTAATTTGGAATATTCAGAATACGTAAAAACAGAATTTGATTTTATCAAATATTGGGATTTATCCAAAGAAAAAGTGATTGCTTTTAGAAGCTTTTTTGGAATCGCCATTCCTTACGGAAATTCAAACAATATTCCTTTTTCACGAAGTTATTTTGCTGGAGGCTCGAATGACAACAGGGCATGGCAACCTTATCGTTTAGGTCCGGGAAGCAGTGGCGCGGTAAATGATTACAATGAAGCGAACATGAAAATTGCCTTGAGTGCCGAATTTAGATTCAGGATATTAGGCAGCGTAAAAGGAGCAATATTTGCCGACGCAGGCAATATTTGGAACGTACTTGACAATGTGACAAATGAAAAAGCAACCTTTAACAGCATGGCTGATTTAAAAGAATTGGCTTTAGGAACCGGCTTTGGTTTGCGTTATGATTTGAGTTTTTTCGTGGTCCGATTTGATTTAGGGTTTAAAACTTACAATCCAGCCAATGAAATTGATAAAAGATGGTTTAACGATTACGATTTCGCTCATTCTGTTTTTAATTTTGGTATAAATTATCCATTCTAAGTGCTAATTAATTCTTATTTTTGCAATCTAAAAATTTAACTGATAAAATAATAACCTAAATTAATTACAATGGCACATAATATAAAACCAGGAGTAGCTACAGGAGACCAAGTCCAAGAAATTTTCAAATATGCAAAAGAAAAAGGTTTTGCACTTCCCGCAGTAAACGTTACGGGTTCAAACACGATAAATGGTGTTCTTGAAACTGCAGCAAAACTAAACGCTCCCGTTATTATCCAATTTTCAAATGGAGGAGCACAGTTTAACGCTGGAAAAGGACTTTCTAATGCTGGTGAAAAAGCTGCTATTGCTGGTGGTATTGCTGGAGCATTACATATTCACACTATGGCGGAAGCTTATGGAGCAACCGTAATTTTACATACTGACCACTGCGCCAAGAAACTATTGCCTTGGATTGACGGGTTATTGGATGCTTCTGAAAAGCATTTTGCCGAAACAGGAAAACCGTTATTCTCTTCTCACATGATTGACTTGTCCGAAGAGCCTATCGAAGAAAACATCGAAATCTGCAAAGGATATTTGACTAGAATGAGCAAAATGGGAATGACATTGGAAATCGAACTAGGAATCACTGGTGGAGAAGAAGATGGTGTTGACAACTCGGACGTTGACAGTTCAAAATTATACACACAACCTTCTGAAGTATCTTATGCTTACGAAGAATTATTAAAAGTAAGCCCACGTTTTACAATTGCGGCTTCTTTTGGAAACGTTCACGGAGTTTACAAACCAGGAAACGTGAAATTGACTCCAAAAATATTGAAAAATTCCCAAGATTACGTTCAAAACAAATTCAACACAGGACTAAACCCGGTTGATTTCGTTTTCCACGGAGGTTCAGGTTCTACATTGGAAGAAATTAGAGAAGGAATTAGCTATGGTGTTGTAAAAATGAACATTGATACCGACTTGCAATTTGCTTTTGCTGAAGGTATTCGTGACTTTATGGTAAACAACATTGATTATCTAAAAACTCAAATCGGAAACCCAACGGGTGCAGATGCTCCAAACAAAAAATATTACGACCCAAGAAAATGGTTGCGTGAAGGTGAAATCACGTTCAACGCCAGACTGGAACAAGCATTTGCAGATTTGAACAACGTGAATACTCTATAAGGTACGAAGTACAATATACGAAGTACGAAGTGAAATAAAATATTAATAAGAATTTAGAAAAAGGATTTTACTTCCAACTTCTAACCTCTAACTTCCAACTTAATTATGGCTTGGTTTAAAAGAACGACGAAAGGAATTACTACGGCTACCGAAGACAAAATGGATGTCCCAAAAGGACTTTGGTACAAATCACCTACGGGAAAAGTTATTGATGCCGAAGAATTGGCAAGAAATCTTTGGGTTAGCCCGGAAGATGGTTTTCATGTGAGAATTGGCAGTGCCGAATATTTCGAAATATTGTTTGACAACAATGAATTCGTTGAACTGGATGCAAAAATGACCTCAAAAGACCCTTTGCATTTCGTCGATACCAAAAAATATTCCGATCGTTTGAAAGATGTTATGGCAAAAACCAAATTGAAAGATGCGGTTCGAACAGGCGTTGGAAAATCAAAAGGAAAAGAATTGGTGGTTTGTTGCATGGATTTTGCCTTTATTGGTGGATCTATGGGAGCTGTTGTGGGCGAAAAAATTGTTCGCGGAATCGATTATTCCATCAAAAACAATGTTCCATTTGTAATGATTTCAAAATCAGGTGGAGCCAGAATGATGGAAGCCGCTTATTCGTTAATGCAGTTGGCTAAAACTTCCGTGAAACTGGCACAATTATCCGAAGCAAAAATCCCTTATATTTCCTTGTGTACAGACCCTACAACAGGAGGAACAACGGCTTCATACGCCATGCTTGGCGACATCAATATTTCGGAACCAGGAGCCTTAATTGGTTTTGCTGGACCTCGAGTTGTAAAAGACACTACCGGAAAAGATTTGCCGGAAGGTTTCCAAACTGCCGAATTTGTTCTTGAACACGGCTTTCTGGATTTTATCACACCTCGAAAAGAACTAAAAGACTCCATCAATTTGTATATTGATTTGATTCAAAACAACAATATTAGATAAATGAAAATCCCGAGCAATCGGGATTTTTTTTGCCTATCTCGTTCTGAAATAGGCTTCAACAAAATTAAGAAAAGTTAAAATGCTTCCCTATTCTCGAATAGCAGCTTTTTAACTTTTTGTTTTTTAGAAGTATTGGTTACCTAAAGAGCGTTTACCTGATTTTTTTCTAACATTTAACATTCAAAAAGTGAAATAATTGCAAATTTTTCACTAAAATTGACACTTCTTATATCAGCAGTATTTTTATAAGAAAACACACTATATAATCATTAACCTAAATAAATAAAATGTCGGAAACTCAAGTAAAAACAGGACATCCAAAAGGATTGTATTTCTTATTCTTCACAGAAATGTGGGAACGATTCAGTTATTATGGAATGAGAGCAATCTTTATTCTATTTATGACCAAAATATTATTGATGAAAGATGCCGATGCCTCCCAAATTTATGGAAGCTACACGGGATTGGTTTATTTAACGCCCTTGTTGGGAGGTTATTTATGCGATAAATTCTTAGGAAACAGACGAAGCATTATTATTGGTGGTTTGCTGATGGCAATTGGTCAGTTTTTTATGTTTTTTAGTGCTTCTGCTGGTGCTGATGGCGGAATTTCACTTATGTGGATGGGTCTAACGGCAATAATCATTGGTAATGGTTTCTTCAAACCCAATATTTCCACAATGGTTGGACAACTCTACCCTGCCAATGACAGAAGGATAGATAGCGCATTTACCATTTTCTACATGGGAATCAATCTTGGCGCTTTCTTTTCACCATTAGTATGTGGTTCAATGGATTTCAAATGGGGATTCTTGGCAGCAGGAATTGGAATGTTGATTGGATTGGTTGCTTTTGTACTGGGTCAAAAAAAATACCTTGTTTCTGAAGAAGGAAAAGAGATTGGTTTACCAGTGAAAAAACTGGATTCAAAAAGCATAGGAATGATAATTGGTTCTATTGCAATCATCTTTTTTATGCTGAACTTCAAGCAAATGTTCAAAAGCGATGTAGATATCATTAGCTATTTTATTTATGGCGCCATGGTAGCCATGCCAATCCTCATCTTCAGCGACAAAAGTTTAAGCAAAATTGAAACCCAAAGAATTACCGTAATTTTTATTCTTGCCTTTTTCGTAATCTTCTTTTGGGGAGCATTCGAGCAAGCCGGAGCTTCATTAACGCTTTTTGCTGACAGACAAACCGAAAGAACATTATTTGGCTGGGAAATGCCTGCCTCTTATTTTCAATCGGTCAATCCGTTGGCTGTTATTTCACTTGCGCCAATTATGACTATCGTTTGGGGGTTTTTATATGCCAGAAAATTAGAACCATCATCGCCTAAAAAAATGGCAATTGGTCTGGGATTAGTGGCAATGGGATATGTTGTAATTGCAATTGCAGTTAAAGGTTTGGGATTAGGAGAAAAAGTGTCAATGTGGTGGTTGATTGGTTTATATGTAATTCATACTATTGGAGAATTGTGTTTGTCACCTATCGGATTGTCAATGGTTTCAAAACTGGCTCCTTTGCGTTTGTCTTCATTAATGATGGGAACATGGTTTTTGGCCAATGCTGCCGCCAATAAATTTGCTGGAACATTAAGTGCCTTGATTCCAGGCGGAGAAGACGGGACAGGTGGAGCAACTTCCTTTTTAGGATTCCAAATCACCAATCTATATGAGTTTTTTGTGTTGTTTATTATTATGTCAGGAGTTGCAGCTGCAATACTATTTGTATTAAGTTCTTGGTTAGAAAAACGCATGCACAACGACCACGTTGAAGGTGTTGATTTAGAAGTTGAGAATAGATAAACCGTTTAATTTTTTTATATCTTTCAAACCTACAAAGCATCTTGTAGGTTTGTTTTTTTAATCCACTAATTTATGAGTGAAAATTTAACTTTAGAGCAAATTCAAAATTTTGAAGGGAAGTATCCAAAACAATTGTGGCATTTGTTTTTCAGCGAAATGTGGGAACGATTCAGTTTCTACGGAATGCGTGGAATGTTGGCCGTCTTTATGGTAGGCCAACTGAAGATGGATGAAACAACTGCCAACTTGCAATACGGAGCCACTCAAGCTTGGGTTTATGCTTTCACATTTATTGGAGGATTGTTTGCAGACAAAATTCTGGGTTTTAGAAAATCACTTTTTTGGGGAGGGATTTTAATGATTATCGGAAGCGTGATTTTAGCGGTTAGTCCAAAAGAGTTGTTTTTCACCGGAATTGGTTTTACCATTGTTGGAACAGGTTTTTTCAAACCCAACATTTCTTCCATGGTTGGACAATTATATAAAGATGGTGATGTGAGGCGGGATGCAGGTTTCTCTCTTTTCTATGCCGGAATTAATCTTGGTGCGTTATTGGGCGGTTATGTTTGTATCGCAGTTGCCAACGGGAATCTTTGGGCAGGTTTTGTGCCAGAAAATCTTCGTTGGAATTATGCTTTTGGATTTGCTGCAGTCTTGATGTTTATTAGCTTGCTGACGTTTACACAAACGCAAAAAAGTTTAGGAGAAATTGGATTGTCTCCTTTAATGACTATAGAAAAATCCAAAAGAAAAATATATGAAGTTTTAACCTATATTGGCTCGTTAATACTAATTCCCATTATCATTTTAATGGTTGCCAATACGGTTTACACTGATTATTTCATGATGATAATTGGCCCGGCTTCCATCTTGTACTTGTTTTATGAAATGCGAAATCTTTCAGCAGTACAGGTCAAGAAATTATTGGCAGCTTTGGTATTTATCCTTTTCTCCATTTTCTTTTGGGCATTCTATGAGCAAAGTGGAGGATCATTAAGTTTGTTTGCCGCCAATAATTTACAGAACAAACTTCTTGGTGTTGAGGTTGATCCCAATGGAGTAAATAATTCTTCTGGAGCTTTATTCGTAATTATCTTTGCTGGATTGCTCGGAATTCTATGGATTTGGATGGCAAAAAGAAAAATAGAACCCAATACGGTTGTTAAGTTTGGGTTGGGATTTTTACTGCTTGGTGCTGGTTTTTGGATATTCTATTACACTAAATTCTTTGCCGGACCGGATGGCAAAACGTCATTAAACTTATTCACTTTTGGTTGGTTTGTCATTACTTTTGGCGAATTGTGTTTGTCACCAATTGGAATGTCGGTAATGACCAAATTATCACCGCAAAAGCTGCAGGCCGTAATTATGGGAATGTGGTTTCTGGCCAGTGCTTACGGACAATATTTCGCCGGCTTATTGGGTGCCAATATTGCCGGAGCTTCAGAGAATGCCACCAATGCCGAAAAACTAATCGTGTATGCTGATGGCTACAAACAATTAGGAATCTACGCCTTGGCAGCAGGATTGTTATTGATACTGATTTCGCCTTTGGTAAAAAAATTAATGCAGGAAGTAAAATAAAATTATATGACTCAAAATACCACTGACCAATTTTTCAAGAACCCCGTTTTAGGCCATCCAGCAGGATTATTTGTGCTGTTTTTTACCGAAATGTGGGAACGATTCTCCTTCTACGGAATGCGCTCCCTGCTTATTTTATTCCTGACAGCATCGGCAATGGACGGAGGTTGGGAATGGAGTCGCGAAAATGCTTCATCCCTTTTTGGTTCTTACGTTGGACTGGTTTATTTGTCCACGATGTTGGGCGGATATTTTGCCGATAAAGTCATTGGTTTTCGTTGGGCCGTTGTCGTTGGAGCTTGCCTGATGACTTTGGGACATGCCTCGATGGCCGTGGAAACCGAGTTTTCCATTTATTTGGGATTGGTTTTATTGGTTTTTGGCAACGGATTCTTCAAACCCAATATGGTTTCCATCATTTCCGAAATGTACAAAGACCGACCCGACAAAAAAGACGGAGCTTATACCCTGTTTTATATGGGCGTGAATGCTGGTGCTTTCTTTGGAATCTTGCTTTGCGGCTATTTGGGCGAAAAAGTGGGCTGGAGTTACGGTTTTGGATTGGCAGGAATTTTTATGTTCTTCGGGATGTTGCAATTTTGGTTGTCCCAAAACATATTTGGCAACATTGGCTTAAAGCCAAACAAAGAAAGCAAGGCAAAAATAGAAGTATCGGATAGCGACAAAAGAAACCCTTTCACACCAATCCAATTGGGATTAATTGCGATAATGGCCAGCTTGGGATTGTTGTGGATTTTGAATGCTCCGGTTTCAAAAATTTCAGGAGGAAAAATAGATGTTTTCGGATTTCTGGGCGAAAACGGAAATTCAATTGCCATTCTTACAGCTTTGGTTTTGTTTATTATTTTGCTTGCTTATAGATTTACCCAATATTCCAAAATCACGAAAGAAAAGTTGATGGCAGTGACCTTTTTTGCGTTTCTGACCATTTTCTTCTGGGCCATTTTCGAACAATCCCCAAACAGTTTGACCATTTTTGCTGCCGATTACACCAATCGTGTTTTGGAAGGCAATTGGAGCGTAATTTTTCTGGTGGTCAATTCCTTGATTACCATTTTGCCTTTGGCCATTATAACTTGGGTATTGACTTTATTATTTAAACAAACTTTCAAAAAATACACCTTGGCTGCCATAATTTTAAGTGCCAGTTTCGTGATTATTTGGACTATCGCCTTATGGATGTTGGCCAAAGATTATTACACCGCTGGTTATTTATCCTTGTCGGATGAAACATTACAATTTTTAAAAATTGACAAAGTAACCGAACCATTGACCGAAGTGGCCGCAACCTGGTTTTCTACCTTGAATTCCTTGTTCATCATTTCGCTGGCTCCCTTGTTTTCGAAATGGTGGGAAAGCAAATACAACCCTTCCGTAAATTTCAAATACGGAATCGGAATGATGTTGCTTGCCTTGGGAATGGCTTGCGTGGCATTTGGAGCCAAAGACATCGAGCCTGGAGCCAAAACGGCTTCGGTCAGCATGATTTGGCTAATTCTGGTTTATCTTTTTCACACTATGGCCGAATTGTGCATTTCACCAGTTGGTCTATCTAACGTGAGTAAATTGGTTCCAGCCAGAATGATTGCATTTATGTTCGGAGTTTGGTATCTTGCAGTCGCAATTGGCATGAAAGGAGCGGGAATGTTTGGCGAGAATATCGACAAAATTGCCAACGAACACGGATTGAGTTATTTCTTTTGGATGCTGACACTGATTTCAATTGTGGTGGGCATCTTTGCTATTATTATGTCACCAGTCATCAAAAAATTGATGCACGGCGTAAAATAATGGCATTGTTTTTGGGCGAAAATTTAAAAAAATTATATAAAAATGAAGAAGATATTTATAACATTATTAGTCGTATTGGGTTCTTTCGCAGTGGAAGCCCAAGAATTGAAATGGGAAACCGACATCAACAAAGCCATAAAAGTTTCGAATAAAACCAAGAAACCGATGTTGCTTTTTTTTACCGGTAGCGACTGGTGTGGATGGTGTATCCGTTTGCAAAAAGAGGTATTGAAAACACCCGAGTTTGCAAAATGGGCCACTAAAAATGTTGTTTTGGTAGAATTGGATTTTCCTAGAGGAAAACAACAATCCGATGTTATCAAAAATCAAAATAATGGTTTACAACAAACATTCGGAATTCAAGGATTCCCTACCGTTTGGTTTGCCACTGCCAATGTAAAAAGCGGGAAACCCAGTTATACCGGAATTGGAAACACGGGTTATGTTGCCGGAGGCCCTGCGGCTTGGCTAGCTGTCGCCGATGGAATCCTAAAAAAGAAGTAATTTTTCAATCCAATCTATAAAATCCCTTTTCGCCAGTTGCGTGAAAAGTGATTTTCTCTTTTAGGCAAGTCGCCTTCCATAATTTTTGAATCGTTTTGAAATTCGAGGCATCGGCAACAACCATTTTGGGTTTAATGGTTTGCAGGAAACGTTCAAAATTAATTTTTGGAGATTGGGTGAATACCACAATATCTGGACGAATATCCATTGGATAAACGCCCAAGCTATCCACAACCAAGATTTTATTTCCATTAAAATAAATCAAGTTTCGCAATCTTTTTTTGAATTTAAAACTACTGAAATTCCCCATCGAATAAGAAGCTAGAGTGTTATTTTTTGACACTGTTTTCAAAAGAATGTCATTGGCATACAAAGTAATGTCAGCCCCCTCTCTTTCTGCAATCATAGTGTTATTTTTAGAATTGAAAATAACTAATTCTCTCTGGTTTTCAATAGTCCAAAGTGTTTCGAAATAGGCAATTTGACAAATAAGCACCCCAATCAATACCAAAACCAATCTTTTGAAACTTGGTTTCTTAAACCAAATAATTGTGCTAATAATCAATAAATACAAGCCCACCATCAACTGCCAATTGAACGGAATATCCCGAAAGATGAATTGCTCTAACGAAGCAATGGAATTGATGATTTTGTTCAAAAAATAAATGCTCCACTCCAACGATTTGACTAAAAACAACGGAACAAAATCGAATGCAGCCAAAACCATTACCAAAACACCCAAACCCATTATCATGCTCAAAAAAGGAATAATAACCAAATTGGTCACAAAAAACAAACCCGGAAATTGGTGGAAATAATAAATACTCAATGGCAAAGTACCAATTTGTGCTGCTAAAGAAACGGTCAATATTTCCCAAAAATAATGAGCAATTTTATTTTTTGGTGTCCAAATTTGTGCCAAAAAAGGTTGCAACCAAAGAATAAAAAACAAGGCCAGATAACTCAATTGAAATCCCACATCAAACAAAAATGAGGGTTGAAAAAGCAAAATGAGCAACATAGAAACCAGCAAAGTATGAAAAATATTGGTACTTCGCCTTAAATACATTCCGATGGCGACAAACGAAAACATCGTAACCGAACGGAGCACCGATGGAGCCAAACCGGCTATCAAACCGAACAATGACAAAGACAACAAAATAATAATCAACTTGATAAACGAACCCCGTCGAGTGTTAGGAAAAGGCTTTAAAAGAAAAGTCACGAAAAGCAAAATAAACCCTATATGCAATCCCGAAACCGATAAAATATGTACCGCTCCAGCGTATTGATAATCCTTGATAATCTCCGGCGAAATATCCTGTTGTTGCCCCAAAATCAAGGCGATGGCAACATTCAATTCGGCTTTGTTGAAATTGCTTTTCTCCAAGTTTCGAATGATTTTGGTCCGCAGTTTCGAAGTATAATACCAAACATCTTTTTGAATTATGGTCCCTGTTTTTATTTCGGATGCATCGGCATACATCTGCGCATAAATTTGTTTGCCTTCAAGATACTTTCCGTAATCAAATTGATTCGGATTTTTGGCTGGACCGTTTTGGTATAAACTCCCTTTGATTTGCAAATGATTTCCAATTTCGAATGGATGATTCAAGCTGTCTTTTCGAACATTCAAAAGCAATCTTCCCGACTTTACCACACCATCAATTTGGTTTACAAGAACAACATAACGGTCGTTAAAACTGGAACTTCGCAGTTTTTCTCGAATGGTGACCGACACCGAATGTGGCTCTTCAAAAACTGCTTTAGCGTAAATATAATTGGTCGATTGAAAAGAATCCGTGTGGATGACTTGGGTGCTTGCTCCAATGGCAAAAGCAAGAAAATAAGTTGTCAGTCCAAAATATATTGGGTTTACGGCAGTTTTTTTCGAAACAAAAAAAGCAATAATGAAAGCACAACCAACAACAAAAAGCAGAGAAAAAACAAACGAAACAGTCGGTTTGAAGTAATAAGCAACCAGAATTCCGGCCACAAAACCAATCGTTATTCTCGCCAATGGAAACTGCAACACTTTCATAATTATAAAAGTAAACAATTTTTAATCGGAAATAACTTTAATTTATCTGATATTAAAAAAATTATTTCAAATCTTCCACAATCAATTTAGCTGTCTTTTCGCTGGCGCCAATGCCTCCCAATTTTTGTTCCAAAATATCGTATTTTTCCAAAAGATTTTGGCGATAATTAGGTTCTGTTATTTTTTTCAACTCCTCCCGAATACGCTTTGCATTGCAATCCTCTTGAATCAATTCGGTCACGACTTCTTTGTCCATAATCAAGTTGACCAAGGAAATATATTTAAGAGTAATAATGCGTTTGGCAATTTGATACGAAATCCAACTGCCTTTGTAGCAAACCACTTCCGGCACTTTAAAAAGTGCGGTTTCTAATGTTGCCGTTCCAGAAGTAACCAATGCTGCCGTGGCATTGCTCAACAAATCATAGGTTTTGTTCGAGACAAATTTGATGTTTTCATTGGTAATAAAACCTTCGTAAAAAGAAAATTCCTGGCTTGGCGCTCCGGCAATCACGAATTGATAATCCGGAAAGTCATTGACCACGCTCAACATCACCGACAGCATTTTGGTAATTTCCTGCTTGCGGCTGCCCGGCAAAATGGCAATAATTGGTTTTTCATTCAAAAGATTTTCTTTTCTAAAAACAGCAGCATCCATTGCAGGATGATTATGAATGGCATCAATCAGAGGATGACCAACAAATTCAACCGGAAAATGATGTTTGCCTTCATAAAAATCTTTTTCGAATGGCAGAATCACGTACATCTTGTCAACATCGCGTTTGATTTCGGTGATGCGATTTTCTTTCCAAGCCCAAATTTGAGGCGAAATATAGTAATGAGTCTTAATTCCTTGTTCTTTTGCCCATTTGGCAATACGCAAATTGAAACCGGGATAATCGATAAAAACAATCACGTCCGGCTTAAAATCGTTAATGTCTTTCTTACATATTTTAATGTTGTTCAAAATCGTTTTCAAGTGAAACAACACTTCCACAAAACCCATAAAAGCCAAGTCACGATAATGTTTCACCAAAGTGCCACCCACTTTTTGCATCAAGTCTCCACCCCAAAACCGAATGTCGGCATTGGAATCTTCTTTGTACAAAGCTTTCATCAAATTAGCACCATGTAAATCTCCCGAGGCTTCTCCTGCTATTATGTAGTATTTCATTTTTGTTATTTAATCTTTGTTTAAAGCATAAATTTATGCAAATAAAGTGATAATAGTAATTATAATAACGGCCAAAACGACGCCACGAGCCATAATTTCTTTATTCATTTTTAGCAAAATGCCAAAAGCCACTAAATCAAGAATCGACCCCAACGTAATTAATTTGCCAAGCTTCCCCTCAGCTTTCATCGATTCAACGCCTGCCATAAAATCATAGGCGGTAAAAATTTTGATGAAAAGAAAACTGCCCAATAACGAAGCCAAAATCCCTATCACGAAACCTAACAATATATCAATTTTACTCATTCCATTTCCAGGTGTTAAGTTGTTGTATGGCGTGATGTGCCGTTAAATCAAACTGCACTGGCACTACCGAAATATAACCATTGGCAAGTGCCCATTCATCGGTATCTTCGCCATGGTCTTGATTTACAAATTCACCCGTTAACCAATAATAATCTCTGCCTTGAGGTGTTTTTCGCTTGTCGAATTTTTCCATCCAAAGTGCTTTTGCTTGGCGGCAGATTTTTATTCCTTTAATTTCTTTTTCACCTAATTTGGGGAAATTCACGTTCAAAACCACACTTTCTGGCAGTCCTTTTTCCAAAACTTCCAAAGTAATGGTTCGGATAAAAGATTTGATGGGTTCAAAATCGGCATTCCAATCATAATCCAGCAATGAAAAACCAATAGCGGGAATTCCTTCAATTCCAGCTTCAACGGCCGCACTCATCGTTCCTGAATATATCACGTTAATCGACGAATTGGAACCATGATTAATTCCAGAAACGCACAAATCAGGCTTTCGTTTAATGACTTCGTTGACTGCCAATTTTACGGAATCAACAGGAGTTCCAGAACAACTGTATTCGGCAATGAGATCATTTTCTTTGGAAATTTTATTGATATACAAGGTGTCGTTTATTGTAATGGCATGTCCCGTTGCACTTTGAGGACTATCCGGAGCTACGACCACAACATTGCCTATTTCTGCCATTACGGCAATTAATGCTCGAATTCCGGGAGCCGAAATCCCGTCGTCATTGGTCACCAAGATTAAAGGTTTGTCTTTTTGCATTGAATAAATTTTCAAATTAAGATGGTTAAATTTCAAATAAAAACGTTGTGATTTTCAGCAAACAAAGAAACAAAATTAATCTAGTTCGAAGATTAAACCCGAAACAAAAAAAACATTTTTATATCTTTAACAAAAATTTATGCGAGCCCGGTATTTGTTGGCATAGTTTTTACCGTAATTTAGATTTTAAAACAAATATGAATACTATTATTGACTTTATGAAAAGAAATTATAAAATAATTCTTGCCGTGGTTTTACTTTCGGCGACCTTGTTTGCATTTAGAAATAATTCCACCCAAAGCGTCAATTCTGAAAAGGACAAAATGCTTTTGGAATTATTGACTTTTGTAATAGAGAAAGGCCACTATAGTCCAGCTGCAATTGACGACACTTTTTCTAAAGGCATATATAAAGACTATATCCAGGCATTGGATCCGTCCAAAAGATTTTTCCTGCAATCAGACATCGACGAGTTTTCAAAATTTGAAACCCAACTTGACAATCAATTATTGAACAAAGACTTGACTTTTTTCAATCTTACTTACAACCGTTTGATTAAGAGAATGGAAGAAGGCAAAAATTTATATAAAGATATTTTAAGCACTCCTTTTGATTATACCATTGAGGAAACTTTCAATACGGATTATGAAAAAGAGCCTTATGCCAAAAATATAGGGGAATTAAAAGAAAAATGGCGTAAACAACTAAAGTTGTCAACCCTTTCCTCATTGACCGATCGCTTGAAAATCCAGGAAAACAAAGAAAAAGGGATTGTGGACAAAGATGCCAAAAGCAGTTCCGACGTGTTAAAATCTGCTGAATTTAACGATGATTTAAACTATTCGAAAAATGACAAATCATCAGACGGAAAACCAAAAACTTATGAGGAATTAGAAAAAATAACCCGTGAAAGTTCCTTGAAATCATTGAACGAATATTTTGGTTTTATGAAGGAATTAACCCGAGACGATTGGTTTTCCATCTATGTGAACTCCATTACGGCAAGATTTGACCCACACACCAATTATTTTCCACCCGAAGAAAAAGAACGTTTCGATGTAAGCATCAGCGGAAAATTCGAAGGAATTGGGGCGCGTCTTCAAAAGAAAAATGACTTTACCGAAATCACCGAACTTATTTCCGGAGGACCAGCCTGGAGAGGAAAACAGCTGGAAGCAGGCGATGTAATCATGAAAGTAGCCCAAGGAAATGGCGAACCTCTTGACATTGTTGGAATGCGTCTGGACGATGTTGTCAAAAAAATTAAAGGACCAAAAGGCTCCGAAGTTCGCCTTACCGTTAAGAAAGTGGACGGTTCCATCAAAACTATTTCTATCATAAGAGATATTGTAGAAATTGAAGAAACTTACGCAAAATCAAGCGTGGTGGAAAGAAATGGAGTGAAATACGGGGTGATTTATTTGCCTAAATTCTACATTGATTTTGAAAATGCCGATGGTCGAGATGCCGGAAAAGATATTGCCGCCGAAGTAGAATCCTTGAAAAAAGCGGGTGTAAACGGAATTGTATTAGACGTTCGTGACGATGGAGGAGGTTCGCTTTCGACAGTTGTGGACATCGCCGGGTTATTTATCGAGCAAGGACCAATTGTACAAATCAAATCGGCTGATAGAAAAAAAGAAGTTTTGTATGACAGGGACAAAAAAATCGAATGGAATGGGCCATTGGTAATTATGGTCAATAGTTTTTCTGCCTCGGCTTCAGAGATTTTGGCAGCAGCCATTCAAGACTATAAAAGAGGAATTATCTTGGGCAGTAAACAAACTTATGGTAAAGGAACGGTTCAAAACGTTATTGATTTGAATAAATTTGTTCGCAGCAGCAGCACTGGAGATTTAGGCGCCTTAAAAACAACTACCCAGAAATTTTATAGAATAAACGGAGGTTCAACCCAACTGGAAGGCGTGAGCAGTGATATTGTCATGCCGGACAAATATGCCTATCTAAAAATGGGAGAACGTGATGGTGATTCTGCAATGCCATGGGATAAAATAGACCCTGCACCATATACCACTTGGAAAAACAATGCCAATTTTGACAAAGCAATTGCCGAAAGCAAAAAAAGAATCGCACAGAATCCACAGTTTAAATT
The DNA here is from genome assembly GCF_027111315.2 of Flavobacterium limnophilum. GTDB lineage: Bacteria > Bacteroidota > Bacteroidia > Flavobacteriales > Flavobacteriaceae > Flavobacterium > Flavobacterium limnophilum. The sequence continues at coordinate 3,195,421 of NZ_CP114289.2, forward strand.
AATCGAAGAAAATGCAAAATGGATTGACCAAAGAAGCAAAGAAAACGTATATAGCTTAAAAATGGATGAATTTAAAAAGAACCAATCAGCTATAGAAGAAACCAATAAAAAATTCAAGGCGATAACAGATTATGATTATCACTTAAAGTTTACATCTTTGCCTCAAGAAAATGAAGCGATGAAAAAAGATGCATCTCTCAAAGAAAAGAGAGAGAGATGGCACGAAAGTTTATCTAAAGACATCTATGTTGAAGAAGCTTTAAATGTCTTGGATGATTTACAAGACGAGCCTGTCATCAAAAAAAGTGTTCCACCAGTAGCAATGAAAAAACAAAAATTAGTTAAATCATAGGAATTACTTTTATTAATGAATAAAACAAAACCTGTATCAAATGCTATTGCGCTCCAGAAATTAAGAAAAAATTTCTGGAGCGTTTTTAGTTTTTGCATAATTACGGCAGTCCTTTTTGGATTGGTTTCGGCCTTCGATTTGTTACCTGAAGATTCTAAAAACCAAAAGAGGAGTCAAAATCAACAAAATCAACCTTTTGATTTCCTGCCTTCATCAACTACAAACCAAATCATTAAACACGATTATTACACTTTGTCCTATAGCGAAAAACACGAACAGGCAGAATGGGTAGCCTATGAATTGAAGAAAAGTTACGTAAAAAATAGTGACTATAAAAGGCCTTATTTTATTGAAGACCCAAAGGTAAAAACAGGTTCGGCCGACTGGCGAAATTATAAAAAATCAGGTTATGACAAAGGGCATCTCTGCCCCGCCGGAGATATGGAATTTGCTCTCAACGCATATAACGACACTTTTTTTACTTCAAATATTTCGCCACAAATTCATAACTTTAACGGTGGAATCTGGAACAGATTGGAACAAAAAGTTCGTTATTGGGCAACCAAATATGATGGAATTTACGTGATTACTGGTGGGGTTTTACAACCTACTCTCAAAACAATCGGCAAAGAAAAAGTTTCTGTTCCCAATTATTTTTACAAAATCTTGTTGGACAATTCCAATGGACAATACCGAATGATTGCGTTTTTGGTTCCGAGCAAAAAAAGCGACAAGGCAATTTATGATTTCGTGGTTTCTGTTGACACTGTCGAAAAAATGACGGGAATTGATTTCTTTCCAAAATTGAATGACAAAGCCGAAAACAGTTTAGAGAAAAACAGCGATTATAAAGCTTGGAGTTTTAATTAAAAAACTACCACTCATTTACCTTGTTGGCATCCATCTTTATAAAAATAAAGAGCAAAATGGTGAAACCCCAAAGTCCGGAACCTCCATAAGAAAAGAAAGGCAACGGCACACCAATAGTTGGAAAAACTCCCACTACCATAGCAATATTCACAAAGAAATGAATAAATAAAATCCCCGCCACACAATACCCGTAAACACGGCTAAATTTTGTTTTTTGTCTCTCGGCCAAATAAATTATACGAAGAAACAAGCCAACAAACAAAGCAATTACAAGTAGTGACCCCAAGAATCCCCACTCCTCTCCTACGGTTGTAAAGATGTAATCCGTGTGTTGTTCGGGTACAAATCCTCCTTTGGTTTGTGTTCCTTCAAGAAATCCTTTTCCAAACCAGCCTCCAGAACCAATGGCAATCTCCGATTGGTTTGTATTATAACCGATACCTTTCATATCGACCGATTTTCCCAACAATATATTGAAACGATCACGGTGGTGTTGTTTAAAAACATGCGTAAAAACGTAGTTTACAGACAAGACAAATCCTGATATTAGGGCAAAAAGAATTCCGCTTAAAACCAAATTCCGATCGCCTAATCTTGATTTGAAATGAATAAAAACAATTACAATTAAAGCAATGAGTATTACATATTGGGGCTCTAAAACAAGCGTCAACACAAATAGAACAATAGCTGAAAATCCAGTCACAACATACCAAGCCGGCAATCCTTCACGGTATAAAACAATAATAAAAACACTGTAAATCAAGGCGCTTCCCGGATCTGGCTGTGGCAATATGAGCATCACGGGCAAAAACAAGATGGCTAAAACCTGTATTTGTCGATTGACATCCTTTAAATTGATTTGGGTATCACTTAAATATTTGGCCAAAGCCAATGCCGTAGCGGCTTTTGCAAATTCCGACGGTTGAAGCGTAAAACCCCCAATGGCATACCAACAGCGCTGACCTGCAATAGTTTTTCCAAACGCAAACAATCCCAGCAATAGCAAGAGAGCAACCCCATATATTATGCTGGCGTATTTCTCGTAAAATTTACCATCTACATAAAGCAAAACAAAGATTAACGGAATAGTCAAAATAATAAATATCAACTGCTTGTCGGCTATACCTTCTGTAGACGACAATGAGGAGGAGTATATGTTCAGCCATCCCATTATCACTAATAAAATATAGATGACGATGCAAATCCAGTCAATATTATTGGTTAAACTTTGATTTTTCATTTCAAATGAATCGCTTGTTAATTTGTCTTGGTAGTGTCAACTTTTACTTTTGGAACTATTATTTTCGATTTTGCAATAGAATCCTTTCTTCTTATTTCTGCCTTTACCGCTTCTGAGAGACCTCCTAATTTAGCATAACGACCCTGCAAACTTCTCTCAAGTGTTCTTTTTTCCAAATCAGTTCTGGTAATCTTTCCTCTAAGGTATTTCTCGATCATTAAACTGGCAATTGGCCCCGCAATTGTGGAACCAAATCCACCATTTTCTATCATGACAGCTATGGCAATTTTAGGATTGTCTTTCGGTGCAAAAGCCACAAAAATAGAATGGTCTTCCATTTTAGTTCTCACTCCGTTAATCTTGGCAAAATTTTCGGCAGTTCCTGTTTTTCCGCAAATATCTATTCCTTCCACTCTCAAACCAGCGGCAGTTCCCAAATTATAAACATCAAACAAACCACTAATCATTGGCGCAAAATATTTTTTGTCAATCGTGGTTACATGTTTTGTCGTGAATTTAGGATCAATTTTTTCTCCCTTGATTTTTTTGATGATATGAGGCGTATAATAATAGCCTTGATTGGCAACGGTAGCCATCATATTGGCCAGCTGAATTGGAGTCATTACAACTTCACCTTGACCAATGGCATTTGATATAATTGTTTTTCCACTCCAACGCCAATCAGGATATATTTTTTTATACGTTTTTGAATTGGGTATCTTTCCTCTTTTACCTGTCGGCAAATCATAACCCATAAATTGTCCCAGTCCAAAACTTTTCACGTGATTACTCCACACATCCACGGCATAAGGTGCGCTTGCATACTTGCCAATGGTTCGCAAATAAACATTGGAAAAATAAGCATTACACGATTTATATATTCCAACATGCATATCTCTTGAGCCTCCACCACAGTGGCATCTTTGAAATCTACCGGGAGCATAAGCAAAACCGTGATTACACATAAAAGTAGTTTGTTCATTAATTACCCCCTCTTGTAAACCTATTAGACCTGTAAGAATTTTAAACGGAGATCCTGGCGGATATTCAGCCAACAATCCTCGGTCATAAAGCGGTTTTGCAATAGAATCGCGGTACAATAGTGTATAATTTTTAGACCGTTGACGCCCTACCAAAATTGCTGGGTCATAAGATGGAGCGGTTACCAATGCCAAAATTTCTCCTGTTTTGGGTTCTATGGCAACAATTCCTCCTCTCTTGTTAACCATCAATTCTTCGCCATATTGTTGAAGCAGCATATCGATGGTAAGATTGATATCTTCCCCTTGAACGGCAATGGTATCGTATTTCCCGTCTTTGAAAGAGCCAATTTCACGATTGAACTTATCTTTTTGATAATATTTCACGCCTTTGATTCCGCGCAGGACTTCCTCATAACTTTCTTCAACTCCTTGTTTCCCTATCAAATCCCCACTATTGTAATACGGATTTTTTTCAATCAATTTTTCGTTGACCTGTGTAATGAAACCAAAAATATTGGCTCCAAAGTTCACTTGATAGTCCCGAAGTGAACGTTTTTGGAAATAAAACCCTTCGAATTTTCTAATTTTTTCCTGAAATGCGGCAAATTCTGTTTTGTTCAATTGAGGCAAAAATACGGAAGGCAACCTAGGACTGTAAACCTTCGCTTTAGCTATTTTTCCCAGAAAATCTTCTTTGGTAATGTTCAATAATTCGCATAATTCCAAGGTATCAATATTCTTAACATCTCTTGGAATGACCATAATGTCATACGAAGGCTGGTTTGCCACTAACAACTTTCCATTTCTATCATAAATATAACCTCTTTCGGGGTAATCATATTTTATTTTAATGGCATTATTGTCTGATTTTAATTTTAAGGAATCGTCAATAATTTGCAAATAGAAAAGACGCAATACCAGTAAAGACGCTACAATGATTATCAATGAAGGAAGCAGCAATTTTCTCATCGTTTATTCGGCTTTATAAGATATATAATTATAATGCAGATTATTATTGTAAAAACAGTGCTTAATAGTGTTCTAATCAAGACATCAAAGAAAAAGCTGATTTCAAAGGCTTCCAATATAAACAAGATGAAATGATGAATTACTACCGAGAGTAATATGAATGAAAACCTTTCAGGCGTCAATACATCATTCAATTTCACGGTTTGGTATTCGTAACTGAGTCCAAAAGAAAACCTGAAAAGGTAGGGTCTATAATAAGCCAAAATCAAACAAGCCGTAGTGTGGATTCCTCCTGAATTGCTAAACATGTCCATAATAATTCCAAGAAGAAAACTAGCAAAAAGCAAGCCAAATTTATTCCCGTTTACCGGATATAATATTATGAAAAGTAAATACGGAAATGGACTGATATAGCCCAAAAAGTTCATATTGTTAAACACAATAATTTGAACTGCCAGCAAAAGCAGAAAACGAAAAATATTTACGAATAAAGCACTATTCATCTTTTTCTCTCATTTTTTCTAAATTGATAATTTCTTCGCGGTCTTTACTTTTTATGATATACACGTGACCCAAATTAGTCATGTCATTAAATAACTTAACTTGTATAGTATAATAATGGGTTTCATTATCTATTTCTACTTTGTCAATAGTTCCTATGTTGATGTTTTCGGGAAATATAACCGATTGCCCTCCTGTCACGATAGTATCACCTTTTCGAATGGCGGCCAATCTAGGAACGTCCGTCAATTGTACAAAACCAGTACTTTTTCCATTCCAACTCAAAGAACCAAAATGATCTGATTTTTTAAGTTTGGCGTTTATTTGGGATTTTGTGTTCAAGATACTGATCACTGTCGAATAATTTGAAGAAGTGTTGTCAATTATCCCTACAATTCCTAAACTATTAATAACACCCATATCCGGTTTCACGCCTTGCAAACTACCTGAATTCAGTGTCAAATAATTTTCGTGTGAATTAAAGGAGTTGTGAATCACTTTTGAAACAATGATATCGGTCGGATGCAATCCTCTGATACTATCCAATTTTGGCACAGAAGCAGTATCTTTTTTATCAAAAAGCAGGCTTCTTAGTTTCGCATTTTCTTGCGCAAGTGCATCATTCTGGATCCTCAAATTCAAATACTCACTCACGTTGTTGATTCGTTCATAGACTCCGCCACTCAAAAAATTGGCAGAACTAATCACTTTACTTCGATGATACGAATGGGATTGAATGGTGAGAAATAACGAAATGCCCAAAAGCAGCAAAAACAGTAATCTATTACTGTTTTTATAAATAAAATTAAATATTTGCTGCATATTATACCTGTATAATAGATGTGTAAAACTATAAACCCAACGTCGTCAACCGAATCTTTGTCCTATTTAATCAAGACACTTTTGAATTTCGCTAGATTTTTAAGCGCCATTCCCGTACCACGAACTACCGCTCTTAATGGATCTTCGGCGATGTAAACCGGCAAATCTGTTTTTTGTGAAATTCTTTTGTCAAGTCCTCTCAACATCGATCCTCCACCGGCAAGATAAATTCCCGTGTTGTAAATATCCGCTGCTAATTCTGGAGGTGTTTGAGACAAGGTTTCCATTACGGCATCCTCGATTCTTTGAATGGATTTGTCCAAAGCTTTGGCAATTTCTCTATAAGAAACCGCTACTTGTTTTGGTTTACCCGTCAATAAATCTCTACCTTGAACAGACATTTCTTCTGGAGGAGTTTCCAAATCTTCGATGGCTGCCCCTACTTGAATTTTTATTTTCTCGGCTGTACTTTCCCCAACAAAAAGGTTGTGTTGGGTACGCATGTAATACACGATGTCATTGGTAAAAACGTCACCGGCAATTTTCACCGATTTGTCGCACACAATTCCGCCCAAAGCGATTACGGCTATTTCTGTTGTTCCACCTCCGATATCCACAATCATGTTTCCTTTTGGCTGCATGATGTCAATACCGATACCAATTGCCGCAGCCATTGGTTCGTGAATCAAATATACTTCTTTACCATTTACTCTTTCGCAGGATTCTTTTACCGCTCTCATCTCCACTTCGGTAATTCCTGAAGGAATACAAACCACCATTCTCAATGCTGGAGTAAACATTCTTTTTTTCAATGCCGGAATACTTTTGATAAGCATGCTGATCATTTTTTCGGAAGCATCAAAATCGGCAATTACACCGTCTTTCAAAGGCCTTATCGTTTTAATGTTTTCATGGGTTTTCCCTTGCATCATATTGGCTTCTTTACCAACGGCAATGATTTTTCCTGATACTCTATCACGAGCAACTATCGAAGGGCTGTCAATTACGACTTTATCATTATGTATGATTAAAGTGTTTGCGGTACCAAGGTCTATCGCGATATCCTCAGTCATGAAATCAAAAAATCCCATAAATTTTTAAGGGTTTAAAAGTTATAAATTTGTGACGTACAAAGCTAAACAAATTAATGTTTGAAATGACGTGTTCCTGTAAATACCATTGCAAGTTTATTTTCATTGCAATAATCGATGCTCAATTGGTCTTTTATTGATCCTCCTGGTTGGATAACCGCTGTTATTCCAGCCTTTTTTGCAATTTCCACGCAATCCGGGAAAGGAAAAAATGCGTCGCTGGCCATAGAAGCACCTTCCAAGCTAAATCCAAATGTACGTGCTTTTTCGATAGCCTGCAACAAGGCATCCACTCTTGAGGTTTGTCCTGTTCCAGACGAAATCAAAGTGCCATTTTTGGCAAATACAATCGTGTTTGATTTTGTGTTCTTGCAAACTTTTGAAGCGAAAATTAAATCTTCCACTTCTTGGGCCGTTGGTGCTGTTAAGGTAACGGTTTTTAAGTCCTCTTTAGTATCGGTGATGTTGTTTCTTTCTTGAACCAAAAGTCCGTTCAAGCAAGTTCGCACTTGTTTTTGAGGCAATTCCACTTCGTTTTGAACCAAAATAATTCTGTTTTTCTTTTCTTGCAAAATCGCAATCGCTGCTTCATCATAACTTGGAGCGATTACCACTTCGCAGAATAATTTGTTTATTTCGTTGGCTGTAGCCACGTCAATTTTTGTATTGGCAATCAAAACACCGCCAAAGGCAGAAGTTGGATCGCAAGCCAAAGCTGCATTATAAGCTTCACTGATGGTTGCTCTAGTTGCCAATCCGCAAGCATTATTGTGTTTCAAAATGGCGAACGTTGGTCCGTCATTTTTGAATTCGTTAATCAAATTTACGGCTGCATCCACATCCAATAAATTGTTGTATGACAATTCTTTTCCATGCACTTTGTTGAACATGGCATCAAAATCACCAAAGAAAAATCCTTTTTGGTGTGGATTCTCTCCATATCTCAAAACTTGTCCTTCAGCAATACTGGTTTTTAAAATGGTTTCGTCGGTATTGAAATAATTAAAAATAGCAGTATCATAATGTGAAGAAACGTGGAATGCTTTTGTGGCAAACAATTTTCTATCTTCCAATGTTGTGGCTCCGTTTTGTTTGCTGATGACATCCAAAAGCAAACTGTATTCTGCAACCGAAGGAACGATTACAGTATCTTTGAAATTTTTTGCGGCAGCACGAATCAACGAAATACCACCAATATCAATTTTTTCGATAATATCACTTTCGCTGGCTCCGGAAGCAACCGTTTTTTCGAAAGGATACAAGTCAACAATCACCAAATCAATTTGAGGAATATCGTATTCCTTCATTTGTTGCACATCGCTTTCGTTGTCTTGACGATTCAAGATTCCGCCAAAAACTTTTGGGTGCAAAGTTTTCACCCTTCCACCAAGAATGGATGGATAAGAAGTAACATCTTCTACGGGAACAACTGGAATACCTAGGTTTTTGATAAACTCTTCAGTTCCTCCAGTAGAATAAAAGATTACATTTTGCTCGTGTAACTTTTTTATTATTGGCTCCAGACCTTCTTTTGAAAAGACAGAAATTAATGCTGATTTAATTGTTTTTGTTGTGTTCATGGCGTAGTTAGAATTTTGTGGAGCAAAAGTAGTTTTTTTGACGATAAAATTCAAATCTATTTCTGTAACAATATTTTAAAAAACAATACCAATGTAACAGTGAATTTTCATTAGGTTTATGAATAAAATTTTTGGAATTTTACAATAACACTAAACACCGTTTTATGCTGGTTTATTTCCGACTGTTATCAGAGAGTTTCCGTTTTGCGATGAATGCCTTGCGAAACAACAAACTGCGCACACTATTGTCGTTACTTGGTGTCACCATAGGGATTTTCTCGATTATCGCAGTGCTTGCCGCCGTGGATTCTTTGGACAGAAAAATCACAAAGGATTTAAGTTCTTTGGACAAAAACACCATTTATTTAATGAAAATGTCGTTTGGCCCTTCCGAAATTCCGGAATGGAAAAGAGAGCAATTCCCCAATGTAAAATATGATGAATACATTTATTTGAAAGGCGCAATGACCAATACGGAGCAATTGGGCTACCAAATATTTACCAACAGGGAATCCATCAAATACGAATCGAACACGGTTTCTTCCGTCAATATCGTTCCGGTTTCCCACGAATTTATAGACATACAAGGTCTGGAATTTGACGAAGGACGCTTTTACACCGAATCCGAAGCCAATTCAGCCACTCCGGTTGTAGTCATAGGAAAAGAAATTGCAGAAAATTTGTTTGGCGATTTCGACCCCATTGGAAAAAAAGTTCGATTGTACGGACAGCGATTTACCGTCATCGGGGTTTTGAAAAAGAAAGGCAGCGGCTTGTCATTCGGGAACAACAACGACACTTCTGCCTTCATTCCAGTGAATTTTGTCAGACAGCTCATTGGCGACAATAATAAGTCTGTCGTAAACGTGATTATTTTCAAACCCAAAGCGGGAGTCGACATGGAAGCTTACAAAGCCGAAATTAGCCAGAAACTAAGAAGCTTTCGTGGCGTGAAATCTGGCGAAATCGACAACTTTTTCATCAACGTTTTCTCGGGATTCACGGATTTGATAGACGGAATTATTTCCAAAATGAATCTTGTAGGATGGATAATCAGTGGATTTTCCTTGCTTGTGGGCGGTTTTGGGATTGCCAATATCATGTTTGTTTCAGTAAAAGAACGAACCAACCTCATAGGAATCCAGAAATCTTTGGGTGCCAAAAACCGATTTATATTGTTCCAATTCCTCTTCGAAGCTATTATTCTTTCGGTAATTGGCGGAATTATTGGGTTGTTTATGGTTTGGATTATCGCCATGATTTTGACCAAAGCTTTGGAATTTGAATTCGTTTTGGGAATGGGAAACATTCTTTTAGGAACTGGACTTGCCGCAATAATCGGCTTGATTTCAGGAATTCTTCCCGCCATTGCAGCCTCAAAACTGGATCCTGTAGAAGCGATTAGAACGGGAATGTAATTTTTAGTTTTCGGAAACAACAAATTCTTGTACGTTCACTTTTAAAAAAGAAAAAAAAGTAGCCACGAATTTCACGAATGAACACAAATTTTGACTTTCTAAATTAGACAAATTCATTTTAAATAAAATAAAATTAGTGTTAATTTGTTTTGTTCTTTGTGAATTCGTGTTCATTCGTGAAATTCGTGGCTAAAAAATTTTAAAAATGAAAGCCCTGAACAAATTCACGGAAAACTATTCCGATTAAATGGAAACCGTATCTTTGCCGCATCAAAAACCGTTATCTAAAGACCATGAGCAACGCCGTCGCCGGATTTTCTAAATTATCCAAAGAAGAAAAAATAAACTGGATTGCCAAAGAATATTTTTCCAATCCCGAAGAAGCCATTTCCATCCTTAAAAACTATTGGAATGCGGACGAAAAACTCCAAAAATTACACGATGAATTCATAGAAAACACAATAAGCAATTTCTACATTCCACTTGGCGTTGCGCCCAATTTCTTGATTAACAGCAAATACAGCAGCATTCCCATGGCTATTGAGGAAAGTTCCGTGGTGGCTGCAGCATCAAAATCGGCGAAATTCTGGTCCACTCGTGGCGGATTTAAAGCTACCGTCATCGACACCGAAAAAATAGGTCAGGTACATTTTATATTCAAAGGCGACGAATCAAAACTGGAATTGTTCTTTACCCAGATTAAAAACAAATTCTTCACCAACACCGAAAGCATCACCAAAAACATGCAAAAACGCGGCGGCGGAATTCTGGATATTGCCCTGAATGACAAAACCAATTTATTGCCCAACTACTTTCAACTGCACGCCACTTTCGACACCAAAGACAGTATGGGAGCGAATTTTATCAATTCGTGTTTGGAGCAATTTGCCAAAACCTTGAAAGAAGAAGCCCAAGTTTATGATTTGTTTACCGAGGAAGAAAAGGACATCGAAGTCGTGATGAGCATTCTCTCAAATTATGTTCCAAACTGCATTGTTCGTGCAGAAGTTTCCTGTCCTGTTGACGACTTGGTCGAAAAACACATCCCGAATCCAAAAGCCTTTGCCGAAAGATTCGTTCGTGCCGTTCAAATCGCCGAAGTGGAACCTTTTCGAGCCGTAACCCACAACAAGGGAATCATGAACGGAATCGACGCCGTCGTGTTGGCCACGGGCAATGATTTCCGTGCAGTCGAAGCCGGAATTCACGCTTATGCTTCCCGAAACGGAAATTACACAAGTTTGTCGCACGCCAAAATCGAAAACGGTATTTTTAATTTTTGGCTGGAAGTTCCGTTGGCATTAGGAACCGTTGGTGGACTGACTTCGTTGCATCCATTGGTAAAATTATGTTTGGAAATGCTGGAAAATCCATCTGCGAAAGAGTTGATGCAATTTGTGGCGGTTGCCGGCTTGGCACAAAATTTTGCAGCCTTGCGCTCGTTGACCACCACGGGAATTCAAGACGGACACATGAAAATGCACCTGAACAACATCCTGAACCAATTCGACGCGAATGATGAAGAACGACTTTTGATTCGAAAACACTTCAAGCACCACGTGGTTTCGCACAGTGCCGTTGTGGAATATATTGAAATTTTAAGAAGACAAATTTAATATCAACCACAAATTGTACAAATTATCACGAATTAATTTGTGATAATTTGTGCAATTTGTGGTTAAAAGAGAACCCTATAAACTAAATGAAAAAAGAATTTTACAGTAACGGAAAATTATTAATCACGGGAGAATATTTGGTTCTTGATGGTGCGAAAGCTTTTGCCTTGCCCACCAAATTTGGACAAAACCTGATTGTGGAAAAAGGCGGCAACCAAGAAATAAAATGGACCAGTTTCGATTCAGATGGAAGTATTTGGCTGGAAGAAACGCTTTCATTTGAAGACATTTTCCAAAAAAAAATTGCCGATTCATCAACTTCCAAAAGAAACACCTTAATCGAAATCCTGCACCAAGGGCATTTATTGAATCCTGATACAATTCCAAAATCAGAAGGTTTTCAAATCAAAACGACACTTACTTTTCCCAGAAATTGGGGCTTGGGAACTTCCTCTACCTTGATCAACAATATTGCGCAGTGGCTGAAAATTGACGCCTTTGTGTTGCTGAACAACAGTTTTGGTGGCAGCGGATATGATATTGCTTGCGCCCAAAACAACAATCCTATTTTGTATCATTTGGAAAACGGAAATCCTGTTGTCGAAAAAGTAACTTTCGAACCTGAATTTGCCAAAAACCTGCATTTCGTTTATCTGGACAAAAAGCAAAGCAGCAAGGCAGCCATCGCTTCTTATTACAACAACAAGAACGAAGACTTGGTCGAAAACATCACCAAGATTGACTTGCTGACACAAGAGGTTTTAAATACCAAAACCCTTCGGGAATTTGCCACGGCATTGGAAGAACACGAAGCCGAAATGAGCAACATTCTTGAAATGAAAACCATAAAAGAATCCTTGTTTCCCGATTTTGACGGCATCATCAAAAGTCTTGGTGCTTGGGGAGGCGATTTTGTTTTGGCCATCGCCAAAGAAAACCCGACCGATTATTTCAGGGAAAGAGGTTTCAAAACAATCGTTTCTTATAAGGATATGATATTGTAGTTCTAGGAAATTTTATTTGTATTCATTTCTGGGTAACGGCAAAACTAATAAAATACAAACCCTCTGGTGCGGAGGACTAATCAAATTGAGATATTTATCGCATATCAGAACTATTAGGCACCTTCAAAAATGTAAATTCATTTATTATGTCTATTGTTTCTTCACCAGATTTTAAAGGCCGTAATTGCAATTCTGTACCCTTAATTTTGAAATAATGTTCAGATTTGGAAATTCCTCGACCTAAGGATAGAATCGAGTCATATTTTATAATATACTTAAAGTAAGTCGTGGTTTTAAAATTAGAGTAAAATATTGAGCCACTTCCATCTTTATTAAAATATAATTCGGCAGAAGTCTCAGGAATCTTTCCTGTCCAATGACCAACCAGTCTATTCTTTTCTAATTTCGTATTAGAGCAATTTATCAGTAAAAACAAACACGCTAATCTACTGTATTTAAAAAGTTTTGTTGACATCATCTGTTTTTTGTATTGTTACCGCAATATTTGTTTGCACATCTACATCCCGACAACGAGGATTTCCAATCCGTATCCATTTCAATTGTCCACCAACCAAATCTACTAAAAATATCATTCATTACAGAAAAACAATTAGCTACAATCCAAAACAAAAAAAATCCCGATTGCTCGGGATTTTTATATTTAAGACAGTGTTCAATTTAGTATTGGAATTTGCTTCTGTTGTCTTCAATTTTTGCAATATCTTTCAAAGCTGGAACCACTCTGTTGGCATCACCTGCGCTTTGCGCTTTTAATTTACTCACGTAAGCTGCGTGGCTTTTCAAGGCTGGTGCTTTGAAAGTACTTTTGTTCAACACTACATAAACTCCAGTGTTCCCTTCGATTGGAGCAGACAGTTTTCCTGTTGCCAATGCGAATGCGTTTCCAACCACTTTAGGCTCTTGTCCCACTCCACCTGTCAAAACTGGGTTATCCATAGTAACGTCCACAGCTTGTTGAATTGGTGCACGAACTGCTTTTGCAATGGCATCCAATGAGCTTCCAGTCATTTTAGCTTTGATTAACTCGGCTTTTTTCTTGTTTTTAAGAATTGGCTCTACATAAGATCTAACCACGTCAACAGCCATTAATCCTTCGTCATTTACTTTTTTAAGTTTGGCAATCACGTGACCCAAATTAGCCACTTCAAATCTTTTGATGGCTCCAACGTCTGTTCCGTCTTCAAATGCCCATCTCACGATATTTCTTTGGTTTCCTAATGGCCCAAAAGATTCGTCCATAGCTTTTGCACTTACTGGCATTGCGACAGTCAATTTCATTGCTGCTGCAGTTTTATTGAAATCTTTATCGATAGCATCCATTTCGAATTTGGTTGCTTGAGTAAAAACTTTATCCGAAGTAGCTTCTGAAGCATCCACTTTTTGGGCGATAGTTGCCAAACGAACTCCGTCTTGCTTGTCTGTTACTTTAATGATATGGAAACCAAAAGGAGTTTCTACCAAACCAACTTTTCCAATTGGGCTACCGAACACAAAATCATTGAAAGGTTTTACCATTTGGTTTGGACCAAAAAATCCTAAATCACCACCTTGTTGTGCAGATGAATCATCCGATGCAGTGAAAGCCAACATCAAGAAACTATCAGGATTTGAATTTACTTGAGCCAAGATAGCTTCTGCTTTTGCTTTTGCTTCTTCTTTGGTTCTTTTTTCTTTTGTGTTTGGAGTTTGAGAACCTTCGTAACCGATAAGAATGTGGCTTGCTTTTGCATTTACCCCAACTTTTCTACCCAATGATTTAGAAATACAATAGTATTTTCCGAACATGTAAGGCCCGTAAATTTCTCCTGGAGCCAAGTTGTACAATTTATCGGCATCTACAGCTGGCAAATCTTTTTTGGCCACATAAGTAGAATCATAAGGAACGTCAGAATTTGAATTTACGAATTCAACCACGTTTGTAGCTGCTTTGAATCCTGGCAAAGTATCGTTTTTTCCAGTTGCTTGGTTGTACACCACGCTTCCTGACAACAAAGCACTTACTTTGGCTTTTACTTCAGCTACATCTTCCGGAGAAGCTTTGTCTTCGATCAAGACATATTCGATTTCGCGAGTTTCGTCGGCTTTGTATTTTTTCTCGTTTTTCTTCATGAACGCAACAATTTCATCATCTGAAACTTTTACATCACTGTCTTTAATGGTAGAATACAATCCGGCAACATAAGCAAAGCTTGCTTTGTTTGATTCCATTTCATATTTCAATTTTCCTTCACTTTCAGTAGTGTATAATCCCGCTTTTATCAAATTACCGTAAATTTGATATTTGGCATTCAACTCGGCATCTTTTTCCCTGTCTTTCAAGAATTGTGCTTGCTCAGGATTTGACTTGAAGTATTCCTTGAATTTTGCTTCGTCAAAACCTCCCGCAGCGTTCAAAAACAATGGGTTTTTTCCAATGTTTTGATCTGCTTTCAAGATTTCCAAGATGTGTTTTGAACCTACTCTCAATCCCAATTTATCAAACTGTGATGTTAGCAAAGCAATGGTAACTTCTTGATCCCAAACTCTATTGGCGGCTGCAGTTGCAGTAATTCCTTGTTGACTTTTTTCAACATTGCTCACTTTTACCCTAAAGTCTTCAAATGAAATATCTTTTCCATTTATGCTTCCCACATCTTTAGAAGTACTACCAAAATTTCCTTTATCAAAAAGACTTGGTACTAGAAATGCAAATAATGCGAATGCAATAACCACTATCATTAAAGCGGAACGTTGTCTAATTTTTGCTAAAACTGCCATTTTTATTGTTGTTAATTTTATATTCAGTTTGCGAAAATACAATTATCTAATTAATAATTATACTACTAACACTATATTTTACAAGAAAATTTGATTTCCCAAAAAAAATCAATCTTTTATTGTCATTTTGACCAATTCAATTTTCTTGTTTGTGGCTTCTTCGATAATAAAATGGAAGTTTCCAATGGTAATCACATCGCCTTTTTGAGGAATTTCTTTGGTAAAATCCACAATAAAACCGCCTAGAGTTCCGTAAGAATCGCTTTCGGGAATATTGAGTTTATAGGTCAAGTTCAGATATTCGACATCCAATCGTGCCGAAAAAACATAAACATCTTCTTCCAGTTCTTTTTCGGTCAATTCTTCGTCAGAATCGTGTTCGTCTTCTATTTCGCCAAAAAGTTCTTCGACAATGTCTTCAATGGTAATGATTCCAGAAGTCCCCCCATATTCGTCGAGAACAACAGCCACGCTTTTTCGTTTTTTGGTCAACAAATTCATGGCATCTTTAATGTAAATTGTTTCGGGAACAAATTCGACTGGAATCACGATTGACTTGATGTTTTTTGGTTTTTTGAACAAATCAAAGGAATGCACGTAGCCAATAATATCGTCGAGCGAATTTTGATACACGACAATCTTGGAATAGCCAGTTTCTATAAACAATGTTTTCAATTCAGCAACGGAATCAAAAACATCAACTGCCACAATCTCCGTTCTTGGCGTCATGACATCCCGGGCTTTCACACCCGAAAAATCAAGGGCATTTTGAAACATTTGAATCTCCGAATCCATTTCTTCGTTGTCCTCAACGGTGCTCATTTGCTCGGTGATATAGTTCCCAAGTTCCGCTTTGCTGAAATACAAAGGCAATTGATCGCCTCCGGTTTTGAAGAATTTTTTCAGAACAAAATCGGAAACCCAGATAAAGAAAGAGGATACATAATAAAACAACATGTAAAACCCATAAGCCGGAAGCGCAAAAACCTTTATCAAGGCATTGGCATAGATTTGAAAAAAGACTTTAGACAGAAACATGGCCGTTAGCAACACCACTATTGTAGTCAACAGGATTTGAATCATCAAACTCAACAGTCCTGAAAAATGAAACTGGAAATATTCGAACCAACCCATCAACAATTCGCCCATTAAAAACCCATAAACCACCAATGAAAGGGTGTTGCCAATGAGCATTGCCGCAATGAATTTTGAAGGTTCTTGGGTAAGTTTCGCAAGGATGTTGGAAATAAAACTGTCCTGCTTTTTTTCTATTTCAAGGTAAATTTTATTGGAAGAAATGAAGGCTATTTCCATTCCAGAGAAAAAGGCACTTAGTAGTAAGCATACTATTATGACACCTATTTCCATAAATTAGGACTTCTTGTTTCGGTCTTCAAATTTATTGGCAAATCTTCGTCTAAAGAAAAACATAAAAACCGATAGGACGGCAATTCCCAGAAAAAGAAAATGTTGATCGTTGTCTTCGTTCCAAATTTCGACAGCTTTTATGGTAAAGAAAATAGCTGCAACAAGATATATGTATTGTGTGTATTTAAGGTAATTCATAATTGAGAATGTATAAATTTAATCTGCCGATAAAACTTCACCGACTATGCTTTGTGAATTGATAACTTTAAAATCTTTGCTAAAATCGATTCCTTTTCCGTTTGAAACCCCTTTTGGATCCGTAAATTTAAAGCTTTTTTCGGTAAAAAACCATTCGTTCTTTTGGTCAAAATACAACTGGTCAGTTTCCAGCATTTGTCCGTCTTGGGAATTAATTTTGACATTTCCTTTCAGATCGATAATGTTTGTTGCCTTGAAGGAAGTAGCATAATCCGATTTGATGTACGTCTTTTTTCCGTTTTTATCGTATAAAGTAACATCTATCCCTTTTGGAAATTCCGTAAAAGGAAAATCGACAGTGGCAAATTCCCGCATTTTTGGACTAATCAACACGACTGTTATTCTACCGGAATCAGTGTATTTCAAATTGATTTTATCAGCTTCGCCACTGGGAACAAATTCCGAAAAATTGCTTTTTTGGACTTCCTTAAAATTACTTTCACATCCAAAAAGGAGTGCTATAACCATAACCAACACAGGCGCAAGAATTAGGTGTTTTTTTAATAAAGCCATAAATTAAACTTAACAAAGCTGTTGATGATTATCAGGATATGAAATAGAATTTTAAAAGAATTTACGTTTCACGAACCATTTGTCATTCAATGTAAAACTTAGGCTGAAGCTGAAATAGTTTTCTTGAACCAAATCATGCGAAGTAGTTCCTTTTTGTCCGTATTCCACTCCCACGTTCAAATTAGAAAGAGAACCCGTTATTGGCAATCCCATTCCAAAAGTCAATGCTTTGTCATTTATTGAAGTTGAATTAACAATTAGTCCTGTTTTCTCAAATCGAAAACCTCCTCGGTATGTAATTCTTTGAACATAACTTGAAAATGGATTTGAGTTGGGCGTATAATATCCCCCAATACTGTATCTTTCATTTTTCTCGTAAGCAACATCATCGATGGTATTGTAATCATTAGCCAATTCGCCAACATCCTGAAAGGAAACTTCCCCTCCCAAAAGCCATTTCTTGGAATCTCCAACTCCTGCACCAAAAGTCCATTTCTGAGGCAATTTCAAATCTGTTTTTGTGGTTTTTTCGTCTGTGGCATCCACAACAGCCAAATCAAAAATGGAATTATAATTTACTGCGGCGATACTTCTTGTATTTTCAGCCTTCAAAGTACTTGCCGGAGTGTAATACAAACTACTGAACACCGACAATTTATCCGTTAATTTAGTTTTATACATCATCCCGATGTTCAAGTTCATTCCCGACAAATTGGCCACGTTCAATTCACGAGACGCAATTGCACTTTCTTCAATATACTCCAAACTGTTACTTTGAATTTTTCCAAAGTTATAATACCCATTTACCCCGACATTCAAATTTGGAAGTATTTTATATCCAAAACCTAGAAAAACCCTGTTCAAACCTCCCCAACCATTAAATCGTTTGCTGATTTGGGCTGGATCTGGATTTATATTGGCTATTCTGTATCCTACGGAAGAATAAGGAATCAATCCGAAAGCACCTCCGAATTTTTTCCCCAAAGGAATCCCCAAGGCCAAATAATCCAATGTTGTTTTTTGGGCAGTTGCCGACTCGATGCCTGATTTTTGTTTGGTATAATTACTCCCACCACCAATTATGAAAGCAGTCCATTTTAAATTGGCATAGCCTGCAGGATTTTGTAAATTAATGTGGGTACTGTCTTGGGCCATTGATATTCCTGCCATAGAACGGTTTTCCAGTGTCCCGCTAAATTTTACGTCACCAATTCCATAAAAAGAATAAGGGGATGAAGTTCCTTCTTGGGAAAAAGAAACAAGTGTCATAAATAAACATGCACTTATTATAATTTTTTTAATCATTTTTGATTTTATATTGAAATAGTTGGTTCAAACTTTCGAGAAGGAAATTTGAATTGGCAAATATGGTATTTTTTAATCGTTTAGCCAAAAAAACTGTGTCTCCACCCGTTAAAATTATTATAAATTTTGGACACAATGCCTTATATTCATCGATAAAACCGTCAATTTCATAGACCAGTCCATTTACGACACCGGAATGAATCGATTTTGAAGTGGATTTCCCCATAAAATGTTCTGGTTTTTCCAATTCCAGCAACGGAAGTTTTGCCGTGAAATTATGCAAGGCAGCATAGCGCAAACCCAAACCTGGCGAAATCGCTCCACCTTGATAATTGTTGGATTCATCGATAAAATCATAGGTAACACAAGTTCCTGCATCAATAACCAGCCGATTCTGGTTTGGAAACTGCAAAGTTGCTCCAGCGGCATTCACCATTCTGTCAATTCCTAAAGTTTGAGGGGTTTCATAGCAGTTAACAAACGGAAATGGATCATTGTGCGAAACAAAATGAACTTTTACGAGGTTTTCGAAGGCTGAAAAAGCTTGTTTTTCTACATCCGAAACCGAAGAAACCACCAAATGGGTTAGTTTTTCATGTTTTTTTAAAATATTTTGAATATTTTTTTCAAGTTCCGTTTTCAAGAAAACAAAGTTATCCAAAACGGTAGTACCCTCAAATACAGCCGCTTTAATTCTGGTATTCCCAACATCAATCGCTAGAATCATAATTTATCTTTAACGGCACGAAGATACGAATTGATTTTTTTTTAAAATTGTTTTGGATAAATTAAAAATCGTCCTATATTTGCACCCGCATTAGCACGGTACCTTAGCTCAGATGGTAGAGCAATGGACTGAAAATCCATGTGTCCCTGGTTCGATCCCTGGAGGTACCACCAAAACCCACTCAACCGAGTGGGTTTTTTGTTTTAATTCTACAATGGTTTTTATTTTGGAGTTTTCAAAAAACAAGAAAACCGAGATTTGACAATAGCCAAATCTCGGTTTTAATTATAAATGTTTAGTTATAGAATTATAATCCTACCAGAAAATAGAATACAAGGCCACAAGCACTCCACAAATAATCATTGCTCCTACGGCAAAACCATTGCTTACTTTAAACATTTTGGAATCGATTTCCAATCCTTTTACTTTAAGTCCTTTCTTGGCATCGTATAAGCTGATAACGATCATCAGCAAAACACATATTGCGAAAACAAATCCCATTCTGTCCAAAAACGGAATTTCATAAAGCATCGTTTTGTCTTTTTGTTCTACCAATGTGGCAAATCCTGAACTGCTCAAGAATTCTAAATTCAAATTTTTAGGCATGAAGCTTAAATTCAAAATCATAGGCAACCATTTTAAAAACACTGACAATACAAATCCTCCGATGGTGGCAAACATGGCCGCATTGGAACTCGTTTTTTTCCAGAAGAAACCTAAAATAAACATCGCAAAAATTCCTGGACTTACAAATCCAGTGTATTCTTGAATGAATTCAAATCCTCCTTTTTTGTCGATTCCCAACATTGGAGCAATAATAACTGCGATAAGCATGGCTGCCAAAACCGTAATCTTTCCAACTTGCACCATTTTCTTTTCGCTGGCATTTACATCAATTTTTTTCTTGAAGATATCCAAGGTAAAAATGGTCGAAATACTGTTTACTTTCCCCGCCAACGAAGCCACTACAGCAGCTGTCAAGGCAGCAAAAGACAATCCTTTTAAACCAACTGGCAACAAGTTCAACAATACCGGATAAGATCTGTCAGGATTTATGATTCCGTCAGGACCTAACATTTCGGTTTGCAAACCTCCTTTTGTGTAAATCACATAAGCTGCAATTCCGGGCAAAACCACGATTACAGGCATTAATAATTTCAAGAAAGCCGCAAACAAGATTCCACTTCTTGCCGTCTTTAAATCAGCTCCCAGAGCTCTTTGGGTGATGTATTGATTACAACCCCAATAATTCAAATTCACGATCCACATTCCTCCAAACAAAACCGTCAATCCAGGCAAACTTGGGAAATTGGCATTGTCTTTTTTGAATATCATATGGAAATGGTCTCCCGATTGATCCATCATGTAATTGAAACCTTGAACCATTCCGTGTTGTCCGTTCAATTCGGCTACTTTGTCCAATGCCAAATACGTGGTCACCAAACCTCCAAATATCAAGAACACGACCTGCACCACATCGGTATATCCAATTACTTTCATTCCGCCCAATGCAATGACAATGGCAAAAAACGCCAAACCGTACATGCATAAATTAATTTCGATTCCCGAAATCCCGTTGATGGCCAAAGCTCCCAAATAAAGGATTGAAGTCAAATTCACGATTACGTAAAGCAACAACCAAAAAACAGCCATAATCATCGCCACGTTTCCGTTGTATCTTTCGCTCAAAAACTGGGGCATCGTATAAATCTTGTTCTTCAAATAAACCGGAATAAAAAATACGGCCACGATAATCAGGGTCAAGGCCGCCATCCATTCGTAGGTAGCAATGGCCAGTCCCATCTTGAATCCGTTTCCAGACATGGCAATAAATTGTTCGGACGAAATATTGGAAGCAATCAATGATGTCCCAATAGCCCACCAAGTCAAGGATCCCTCTGCCAAAAAGTAATCGTGGGATGCCGAAATCGATTTCGTTTTTTTGCGAATGTAAACGGAATAGCCATATCCAGCAACTATAAAGAAATAGACCAGAAAGACCAGGTAATCTGCTAATTGTAATGTGTTCATAAAATTTGTGGTTAAATAAGTTAGTTTAAATATTGTGTGTGTGCG